>JBDHVW010000036.1:0-71500 GCA_039809865.1 Vulcanimicrobiota bacterium | reverse complement strand
GCTCCAGGTGACGCGGCAGCAGGCGCTCCAGGAAGGAGACCGGCCACTTCTCGAGCGCCTCCGGCAACAGCGTGTGGTTGGTGTAGCCGAAGCTGCGCCAGGTGATGTCCCAGGCCTCGCTCCAGGTGAGGCGGTGGATGTCGAGCAGCAGGCGCAGCAACTCGGGAATGGCCAGGGTGGGATGCGTGTCGTTGAGCTGCATCGTCACCTTGTTGGGGAATTCCTTGAAGTTCTTGTGCGTCTTGAGATAGCGGCGCACGATGTCTTGCACCGTGGCGCTCACGAAGAAATACTGCTGCTTGAGCCGCAGCTCCTTGCCCTGCATCGAGTTGTCGTTGGGGTAGAGCACCTTCGAGATGTTCTCGGAGAGGGTCTTGGCCTGCACCGCCAGCTCGTAGTCGCCCTGGTCGAACTCGGAGAAATCGAGCTCCTGCAGGGCGCGCGCGCGCCACAGGCGGAGGTTGTTGACGGTGTTGTTGTTGTAACCCGCGATCGGCGTGTCGTAAGGCACCGCCATCACGTCCTTGGAGTCGACCCAGCGAATGCGGAAATTTCCGTCCACATCGAGGTAGGCCTCGGTGCGCCCCCCGAACTGCACCTTGACCTCGTACTCGGGGCGCGCGATCTCCCAGGGGTTGCCGGTGCGCAGCCAGTTGTCGGGCGCCTCCACCTGGTAGCCTTCCTGGATGTGCTGCTCGAAGATGCCGAACTCGTAGCGAATGCCATAGCCCATGCCCGGCAGCGCCAGCGTGGCCATGGAGTCGAGGTAGCAGGCGGCCAGCCGGCCCAGGCCGCCGTTTCCGAGCCCGGCGTCGGCCTCTTGATCCAGGGCCTCGCCCAGGTCGACGCCCAGCTGTTTCATGACGTCACGGCACTCTTCGTAAATGCCCAGGTTGATCATGTTGTTGGCCAGCGAGCGCCCCAGCAAGAACTCGGCCGAGAGGTAGTAAACCCGCTTGGCGTCTTTGGCGTAGTAGGCCTTTTGGGTCTCGATCCAGCGCCGCACCAGGCGGTCGCGCACCGTGGTGGCCAGCGCCTTGAAGCGGTCGAGGGCGGTCCAGGTGGTGGTGTCCTTGGCTTGCAGATACGCCAGGTTATCCAGCAGCGCGCGTTTGAGCACGGGGGTCGCCATGCCTGTGCGGTCGTCCTCGATGAGGATCTGCGCCACCTGGGTCTCCTTGGCCGCGGGCTGGGGTGCCGGCGTCTGCTTCTTGGGCGGCGCGGCAGCCGGCTTCTTGGCGGCGGGAGCCTTCTTGGGGGCGGCGGGCTTGCCGGTTTCCTTGCCAGATTCGGCGGGTTTGCGGGCCATGGGCTTCTCCTTCGGGCTGTCTGAGGGCATGGGGGCTGCATTCCGAATCGAGTCCGAGGGTTCCTCTTCGCTGGCAGGGAACCATGCGCCATGCGCAGGCTTCTGCTTCTTTGTCTCTTTTTGCTGACCATCATCGCGCAGGCCGAGCAGATCTCGGTCCAGGGCAAGCCGTTCGCGGGCGCCACCGAGGGGAGCGGGAGCGGCCTGCAAATCGACTTCCAGGCGCTGGCCTCCGAGTTGGGACTGACCCCGATCCGGGTGGGGCCCTCCTACGCCATTGCCACGACCCGGGAGGTGCCCGCTGGCCTCGAGATGCCGGGCGGCCAGGTATGGGTGAACGGCACGATCGTCTATGGCGCGGTGGACCACGACGGCCGGACGATGGTGCCCCTCAAGCGCTTCGTGGAAGTGTTGGGAGGCTCGGTGCGGGTCGACCCCACCGCCGGAACGATCGAGATCTCACCGCAAGCCGGGGCGGCGACCCCCGTCCCGGTAGCCGCGGCAGCCGAGGCCGAAGAAATTCCCCGGGACGTCGCGCGCGACCCCTACGCCCCGGTCCCACGCTACTTCTTCTATCAAGCCACCCAGGAGAAAGACACCCAGCTCTGGGGCTACATCGACTTCGACACCAAGAAATGGGCCATCACACCCCGATTCGCGAGTGCCGGCCACTTCTGCGAGGAGGGCCTGGCGCCGGCCCAGCAGCCCGGCAAGCTCCAGAAGTGGGACCAGGTCGTGTCCGACGGCTTCAAGCAGAAGTGGATTTACAAGAACGGGCAACTCGTGGGTATCGAGGATGCAGGGCTCATCAATCCACGCAAAGAGCATCACGAAGTGCGGCGCGGCGGGATGTGGGGCTACATCAACCCCAAAGGAGACTGGGTGATCGCGCCACGGTTCGCGTCAGCCAGCACGTTCAACTACCGAGACGGGGACGACGACAAGAGCGGCAGCTTCGCCATCGCCAAGGACAAGAAGGGCGTGGAGTATCACATCTATCGGAACGGGAAAATCATCAAAGCGAAAAAGCCGTTCTTCAAGAATCCTTGATCAGATCGGGGCGGCGGTCCCGCGTGCGCTGCAGGGCCTGCTGACGGCGCCACTTTTCGATGGCGGCGTGGTTGCCGCCCAGCAGCACCTCGGGCACCCGCAACCCGCGGATCTCGGCCGGGCGCGAATAGTGGGGATGGTCCAGTAAGCCCTCGGCGAACGAATCCTGGCGCACGCTCTCGGCGTCGATGGCGCCTGGCTGCACGCGGATCAAAGCATCGGCCAGCACCATCGCGGCCAGTTCTCCGCCGCTGATGACGTAGTCGCCGATAGAGAACTCCTCGTCCACTTTGGCGTCGCGGTAGCGCTCGTCCAGCCCCTCGTAGTGGCCGCAGACCAGCAGCAGGCGGGGCTCCTTGGCCAGCCGGAACACGGTCTCTTGATTCAGCCGCGGGCCCTGGGGGGACGTGAGCAGCGTTCTCATGGGCCCGCCCTGAGCCTCGATGGCGTCCGTTGCGTTGAAGAGGGGCTCGGCCAGCAGCACCATCCCGGGACCGCCGCCATAGGGCCCGTCGTCGACCTGCCGGTGGCGGCCGATGCCCCACTGCCGCAGGTTGTGCAGGTGAATCTCCACCAGCCCCTTCTCCTGCGCGCGTGCGGGGATGCTCGCGAAGAGCGGCGCGAAGATCTCCGGGAACAGCGTGAGGATGTCGATGCGCATCGTTTTACTCGATGACCGGGACGCTCACCACGATGCGCTTCTTCTCCAGGTCGACCGCGTGCACGTAGTCGTCCACGGCGGGGATCAGGATCTCCCCTTCGCTCGTGGCGACGCAATAGAGGTCGTGCGCCGGAGTATTCAAGACTTCGCGCAGCGTGCCCAGCGTCTCGCCCTCGGCGTTGACGACGGTAAGTCCCTCGAGCTGCCAGTGCCAGTACTCGCCCTCTTCCAGCTCGATCAGCTCGTCCTGGGGCACCGCCAGGGTGAAGTTGCGCAGGTAGCCCGCCTGGTCCATATCGTTGACGCCCGCGAGCTTGACCAGCATGCGCCCGTGGTGGGCCCGGGTGGATTCGACCGGCAGCAGCCAGATCGTGTCCGGGGCCTCTTTGGCGGCGCCCGACGGGGGCGGGATGAGGTGGACCTCCTCGGTCTCCTCGTAGCGCTCGGGGAAATCGGTCAGGATCTCCACGCGCATCTCGCCCCGCACCCCGTGCGGCTTGATGATCTTGCCGATCGCCACCAGCTCGTCGGCTTTCTGGTCGGAGGCCTTTCCGGGCCAGCGACGACGCGGCTGGTTCACGAGTTGTGGCGGATGGCCACCACGGTCCAGTCTTTCAGGACCAGCTCGGTCGAGAGCGACTGCTTGAGGTTGTCCCCCACCTTGACCGTGGCCATGCCCTGGTAGGTGGTCAGCGGGATCTCGGCGCCGTCCTTGACCTGCTCGGCCTCTTTCAGGCGCCACTCCAACTCGCTCTTGAGGCGGGTCAGGCGGGCGCGCTCGGCGTTGACCCACTGCATGGCCTGGGTGTCGCCCTCGATCTGCCCGAGGCGCTCGAGGTTGTCCGTCACCTGCGCCATCGAGGCCTGCACCTCGCCGCGCAGTTGCTCGCGGAAACCATCGGTCATGATGACCTTGACGTTGACAGGGTGGACGAGTGTAACGGTCTCGCTCATTACAGGATCTCCACCATCACGCGCTTGCCCTCGCGCAGACCGGCCGCTTTCACCAGGGTGCGGATCGCCTGCGCGATCTTGCCCTGCTTGCCAATGACTTTGCCCATGTCGTCGGGTGCCACCCGCAGCTCCAGTATAATGGAGCGCTCGCCCTCCACCAGACTGACTTCCACCTCGTCGGGCGCGTCCACCAACTGCTGGGCCAGGAAATGCAACAGCTCCTTCATTGAGCCAGACCTCCCCTTATGAAATTGAATTCTTTTCGAACCGAAAACGTGACCACGGACAGGCTACGCCTGCGGCGGGCACGCGCTCCCGCGCGGGGGCACTCCACTGTCGACTGTCAACTGTCGACTGTCGACCCCAAGAACCCCCGGATCAGGCGTTGGCGGGTTCGGGCTCGGGAGCGGGGGCGGGCTTCGGCTTGGGAGCCGGATAGGTGGGATCGGCGCCGGCGAAGTTCTTCCAGATGCCGGCTTTGACGAGCAGCAGCTTGACGCTCTCGGAGGGCTGGGCGCCCTTCTTGAGCCAGTCGATCACGCGATCCTCTTTGAACATCAGTGTGGGGGGCTCGGTCCGGGGATTGTAGTGTCCCAGGATCTCGATGAAACGCCCGTCGCGGGGGCTGTGCTGATCGGCGGCCACCAGGCGGTAGGTGGGCTGCTTTTTCTTGCCCGTGCGGGTTAAACGAAGTCTGACCATGATTCCTCCATTGTATGTGTGCTATCGGGTCGGGTTAAAACGGGAGCTTGAAGGGCAACTTGCCGCGTTTCGGCATCTTGCCACCACCCAGGCTGTCGATGACCTTCTTGATCATCTCGAACTTTTTCAAGAGCTGATTGACGTCCGACACTTCCACGCCGGAGCCTTTGGCCACGCGCTTCTTGCGCGAGGCGTTCAGCAGGTCGGGCTTGCGCCGCTCCTTGGGCGTCATCGAGCAGATGATGGCCTCGATGCGCTTGAGCTCGCCCTCGCCCTGCTGCATCGCGTCGGCGGGCAGGTTCTTCATCATGCCGCCCATGCCGGGGATCATCTTCATCAGGTCGCCCATCGGGCCCATCTTCTTGACCTGGCGCATCTGCTCGAGGAAGTCCTCGAGGTTGAACGTCTTGGAGCGAAGTTTTTTCTCGAGGTTGGCGGCCGTGTCTTCGTCCATGGCCGCTTCGGCCTTCTCGATCAGCGACAGCACGTCGCCCATTCCGAGAATCCGGCCCGCCATGCGGTCGGGGTGGAAGGGCTCCAGCGCCCCCAGCTTCTCGCCCACGCCGATGAACTTGATGGGCGCCCCGGCCATCTGCTTCACGCTCAGGGCAGCGCCGCCGCGGGCGTCGCCGTCGAGCTTGGTCATCACGATGCCGGTCACGCCCAGTTGCTCGTTGAAGGTCTTGGCGATGTTGACCGCGTCCTGACCGGTCATCGCGTCCACCACCAGGAGGCGCTCCTGAGGATTGACCGTCTCGCTGGTCTTCTTTAGCTCGTCCATCAAGCCGTCGTCGATGTGCAGGCGGCCCGCGGTGTCGACGATGACCACGTCGTGGGCGTGCTGGCGGGCGTACTTGAGAGCTTCCTGGGCGATCTCCACCGGGTTGGCGGCGTTGCCCATCTCGAACACCGAGATGTCGAGCTGCTTGCCCAGCGTCTGCAGTTGCTGGATGGCGGCCGGGCGGTAGACGTCGGTGGCGACCAGCAGCGGGCGGTGGCCCTTGTTCTTGAGCATCAGGCCCAGCTTGCCGGTGGTGGTCGTCTTACCGGCACCGTGCAGGCCCATCATCAGGATGGTGGTGGGCGGGGTGGTGGCCATGTTGAGGCCGGCGGCCTCGCCCCCCAGCAGCTCGACCAGTCCGTCGCGGACGTGCTTCACGACCAGCTGGCCGGCGGTCAGTTGCTTCCACAGCTCCTCGCCCACGGCCTTGGCCTTGATCTTGGCGACGAACTCTTTCACCACGGGCAGGCTGACGTCGGCCTCGAGCAGGGCCACGCGCACCTCGCGCAGGGTGTCCATGACGTCTTGTTCGGTCAGCTTGCCGCGGTTGCGGAGCCTCTTGAACGCACTGCTGATTTTATCGCTGAGTGATTCGAACATAAGCTATAACCGAACGAGTATAGGTATCGCGTCCACCCGTGTCAACGGTTGAACGCTTTGTAGACGTCGGCTGAGAGCTTCTTCCAGGCCGCCACCCCTTGTTCCCGGTCGTCCCACTCCCCCATCAGCACCAAAATATAATCGCCGTGAGGCGTGGATACGATGCCGCAGTCGTGCAGAATCCCCGTCAGCTCGCCGGACTTGTGGGCCACCTTCGTGCCCTTCGGCAGCCCGGCGGGGATCATCTCGTTGCGCTTCTGCTCGGTGAGGATCTTGCGCATTTGAGGGCCGCCCGGGAGCTTGTCGAGCAGACTGAAGAAAGCCGCCATGTCGCGCGCGCTGACGACGTTGTCGCGGCCCTGGTCGATGGCGGCGAAGTCGTAGATGGTGCGGCGCACCGTGGTGTCTTTCATGCCGAGGTTGTGGGCCTCGATTTCGACCGCGGCCATTCCGAGCTTTTCCAGCAGCATGTCGGTGGCCACGTTGTCGCTGACGGTGATCATGAGCGTGCCCAGCTCCTCGAGCGTGTAGGACTTGCCTGCGGGCTCCTTCTGGAGGTCGCCGGAGCCGCCCACGCGGAAGCGCTCCTCGAAGACCATCTTGTCGCTGAGCTTCAGCTCTCCGGCCTCGGCGCGGCGGTAGAGCTCGGCCAGAATGGGGAGCTTGACCAGGCTGGCGGCCTCGAAGGGCTCGGTCGAGCCTTCGAACAGGATCTCATCGCTGCCCACGGCCTGAAAGAGCACCGCGGCACGCCTCGCGCCCTGTGGCACCTCGAGGACGTAACCGACCTGCAGGACCTGTGAAGTGAGGTGGTCCACCGTCGGGCTCGCCACCGGGGTCGGGGTCTTACTCGCCGTCGGGGTCGGAGGCGGGGGCGCCGAGCAGGCCGTGAGGAAAATCGCGCACGAAATGAGCCACCGCATCGCCCTGAGGATGCACCGGGGGCCTACCCCCTTCCTTCCCAACCCGGTTTTCGTTATAATGCTCCCCGCCAAAGTTTCATAGATAGAAAGATCCCATGTACAGAGAGATTCTCATCAGTATCGACGAGCGGGAGGGCCGCGGAGCGGTCCTGGAAGACGGTCAGGTCGCAGAAATCCTGATAGCTCGCGAGGAGCGGCAGGTGGGCAGCATCTACAAAGCCCGCGTGGCCAACGTTCTGCCCGGCATGAACGCCGCCTTCGTAGACATCGGTGTGGAGCGCAACGCGTTCCTGTGCGCCGACGACGCCGTGGCCCATCTGGGCGACGAGGCCGACGAAAGCATGAAGAACCTGTCCATCAACGACATCCTGAAAGTCAATCAGGAGACGCTGGTGCAGGTGGTCAAGGAGGCCGTGGGCACCAAGGGGGCCCGCGTCACCACTTACGTGACGCTGCCGGGCCGCTACGTGGTGCTCATCCCGAGCGCCCAGTACATCGGCATCTCGCGCCGCGTCGAGAGCGAGGCCGAGCGCAACCGCCTGCGGCAGCTGGCCGACAAGCTGCGCCCCGAGGGGATGGGCCTGATCGTGCGCACGGCCGCCTCCGGCCGCACCGACGACGAGCTTCAGCGCGACGTGGACTTCCTGGTGCGCACCTGGAACAAGGTCCAGGGCGTCGCCCGCCGCCGCCGCGCCCCCGCGCTGGTGCACCAGGAGCTGGCGCTGGTGGACAAGATCCTGCGCGACGTCTTCACCAGCGACGTGCATCGCCTGATCATCGACAACCCCTCGCATTTCGCCAAGATCCGCGAGAAGCTCGAGCTGACGGCTCCCAACCTGTTGAGCCGCGTGCACCTCTACACCGACACGCGCCCGCTGTTCGAGTTCCACCCCATCGAGAGCGAGATCGACAAAGCGCTCAAGCGCAAGGTCTGGCTCGACTCGGGCGGCTACCTCATCGTGGAGCGCACCGAGGCCCTCTGGGTCATCGACGTCAACACGGGTAAGTTCACCGGCAAGACCAGCCTGGCGGACACCATCTTCAAGACCAACATGGAGGCCTGCCGCGAGATCTGCCGGCAGCTCCGGCTGCGCGACATGGGCGGCATCATCATCGTCGACTTCATCGACATGGACGCCTCCTCCGACCGCCGCAAGGTGCTCGAGGCGCTGACCGAGGAGCTCAAGAAGGACCGCACCCGCACCCACCTGGTGGGCATGACGGAGCTCGGCCTGGTGCAGCTGACGCGCAAGCGTGAGGGCAAGGATCTCGACTCGGTGCTGCGCGAGACGTGCAGCTACTGCTCGGGCCGAGGCCGCGTGCTGTCCGTGGAGACGGTCGCCCTGCGCGCGCGCCGCGAGTTGCTGCGCCAGGCGCAGTCCTCGCGCAACGAGGCCATGCTGGTTACCGTCAATCCGCGCGTGGGCGTGGTGCTGGTGGGCCCCGACGGCGAGGAGGTCGAGGGCCTCGAGCGCGACACCGGCAAGACCGTTTACGTGCGCGTGGACCGCGACTTCCACTTGGAGCACTTCGACATCACCTCGGGCCGCTCCGACGACCTGAAGACGAAGATCCACCCCCTCACCCAGGGCCGCAAAGCCCAGGTGCGGCTGGAGGACAACTTCGGGTCCAACCTCCAGAGCGCGCTGGCCGTCATCGATGGCAATCTCATCGAGGTGGTCTCGGGCGGCGACAAGCTCGGCAAGCAGGTCGAGGTGCGCGTGACCTCGAGCGGCCGGGCATTCTACCGGGCGGAAGTGGTCGCTTAATTTCGAATCGTGGGGGTTTGGTGCGGATGCGTGCCTGGTTCAGCCTGATTTTGGTGCTCGCGACTCTATTCTGGGGCTGCGGGGGCGCGGAGGTCGTTTCGCTGGGGCCGCCGCTCTCCCCCGGCTCGGACCTGGAAGCCCAGAAGTTAGCGGCCCGCGAGGCGGTGCGAGCGACCTTCGACACGCTTGCGCACGAGAGCCCCTCGGATGACAACGAGGCGCTGGCGGCTTACATGCGCGGCCAGGCGATCTTCAGCCAGGTGCAGGTGCTGCCAGGGCTCATCCTGGCGGAGTTCCCCGACGGCGAGCTCTACTACGTGATGAACAACCTGGCCTACTTCGACGGGCCCGAGCCGGACGACAACCTGTTCAAAGCGCGCGAGGCGCTCCAGCCTCTCCAGGACGAAGGGCAGCCGGCGCAGTTCGTGGACGGGAAGCGTTGCTTCCTCGTGAACGCTTTTGCTGACAACATCGCCAACGTGACCCTGGGCGACCTGCGCAACGGTGCCAGCGACACGCTGGGGCGGATCGCCAATATGCTGACGTCCAAAGGCTATACCTTGAATGGACCCAGCTTCGCGAGCTACGACGCCTTCCGCAAATCGTTCTCCTCGGTCGACGTGCTGGTGTGGTGCGGGCACTCGGCCGGCAACGCCTCCAATCTGTTGCTGACGATCCCGTTCACGAACGATCCGACGGTCGAGAACGGCTCGGACCCGGACGTGAAGGCCAAGATCCTCCTGCGGGGAGACACCGTGGTGGGCCAGGTTCTCAAGGGCAGGGTCCCGGGCCTCAGCGTGGAGCACCTGGTGCAGCTCACGCCGACTTACGCCATCACCTCCGGATGGCTGAGCAAGTACGTCGCCATGAATGAGCGCTCCCTGGTGATGATGATGGCCTGCGGCAGCGCCAACGATCCGAAGCTGCGCGAGAGCCTCAATCCGGGCACCTACGTGGGGTGGAAAGGTGGCGACGAGATTTCGTGCCAGGACGCCTTCCCAACCACCGAAGCCTTTTTCGACGTGGCGCTGTCGGCCGGCACCCTCGGTCTCTACGACCCCGAGGACCCGCCCGCCAATGACTTTCAGAGCGTCCTCAGCTTTTTGAGCCAAACCGGCCGGGACAAGCTTCCGGCCGGGACCGACTCGGCCAGACACCCCTATCAGCTCGGCACGTCGCAGATCGTGGCTGCCCACGGACGGAACACCATCATTTCTACGCTCGCGGTCCAGGGGACAGGACTCTTGACCCCCTGGATCGAGACGGCCGAGGCGGCCAGCTCGGTGCTGACGCTGACAGGCAACTTTGGCGATGACCCGGGGGAAGGGAACCGCAAGGTCACGCTGGAGAACGGCACCGAATTGACGGTCACCAGTTGGAGCAGCGGGACGATCACCTGCTCCGGCCAGGATGTGACCGACGGGAGTAAGGTCAGGGTCACGGCGCTGGACCATCCAAGCAACCTGAAGGTCGTGCACGTAGATGCGGGCCCGGGCGTGGCGTGGTCCATCGAGATGAATTTCACGGAGACCCTCTCCGGCAGCCTGCATTACAGCTATGATATCGTTTTGAAGGTTTTCGCGCCCGAGTTGGCCCCGGGCCTTTTGGGCAGCCCCACGGCGCAAGCCTCCTCGACCGCGTTCCTGAGCGCGGGAGGCACGCTGGTCAATGGCATGAGCACGACCACCTGGAGCACCAGCGTGACCGGCTCGCTGCTGTTCGTGACCGATTTCACCCCGGGCGCGGATGGCCAGTGCTACACGATCATGGCCCTCGGTCCGGGCAGCTCGAGCCTGCGGCTCTTCATGTCGGGTGGCTTCAACCAGGGCATCACGGCCACCGACGAGCAGGGCGGCACCACCCAGGAGCCTGCCCTGCTCGCCACTCCGCTGCTCTTCCCCGCGGGCCCCAACATGCCCATCGACCTGCCCCTGGACGGCAACCTGAACGTGCTGGCCGGCTCGCAGACAGCCACCAGTGGCGAGCGAACGATTACCCTGACGTGGAAGGCGGCCCCGGCCAAGAAATAAGCTTTTTTTCCGGGCCCGCTGTTAGCCTGGGAGCGCTATGGTGATCACACCGTTCCAGCCGCCGCGTCTCAACTCGCCTCACGCGGCGGCGCGCCCGAAAGAAACGTCGGCCCTCGAGGAGCCACAGGACCAGGCCGATATCCAGGCCCTGGCCTCGCTCGGTCCCGGTCTGGCTAAGACCGGCCTGGCGAGCGGCACCAGTTTCGCCGGGCGTCTCAGCGGCCCGGTGGGTATGATCGGCACACTGGGCGCGATCGAGGTGGTCAACAGCGCCATGGGCCACAGCCTGAACGCCTTTGCGCTGCATCCGCGCACGCTCGAAGGTCTGGGCGAGATCGTGACCGCGCCTCTGTTGCACGCCAACATGAGCCATTTCGTGAACAACGCCATCGGGATCGGCATGGTGGGCGGCATGATCGCCCTGCAAAGCCCCAAGAAGTTTGCTGAAGTGACCGCGCTCAGCGCGCTGGCCAGCGGCCTGGGGGTCTGGCTCACCAGCCCTGCCCCGGTGGTGGGAGCCAGCGGCGTGGTCTACGGCTATATGGGCTACGCGATGACGCGCGGGTTCTTCGACCGCAAGCCCGTGTCGCTCGCCATGGCGGCCGCCAGCATTGCCCTTTTTGCCGGCAGCCTCACGGGGATGCTCCCGGGAGTGCCCGGCGTCTCGTGGCAGGCGCACCTCTTCGGCTTCGCCGGGGGCGTGCTGGCCGCCAAATATCTCCCGCACGACGACGCCCCCGCCAGGAAGCTGCCCTTCTAACTGCGGCGCCTCGGGCGTCGCAGTCAAAGAACGCGCGTACGCCATGATTGTCCATGCTGAAGCGCTGCGCTTGAGCATAAAGGACCCCTAAAGGAGGAGTTCTTTCAAGTCGGGGGCGAACGATTTCTGTTGCACGATGCAACCGGCTGATGTCAGAACATTCGGCTCGATCGGGGTCCTGGCCGACTCCGGTCGGCATGTTCGTTTCCAGTGAGACTGAAGTTCTGGGGAGTCCGCGGCTCGTGTCCGGTGGCGCGTCCCCACGTGCGCACCTTCGGCGGCAACACTGCCTGCATCCAGATCTCCTCGCAGGGCCACGAGCTGATCATCGACTCGGGCACGGGCATCCGCCGCCTCGGCCAGGAGTTGCTCGAGCAGCACACCAACGGCCACGTCAAGAAGCTGACGCTGCTGGTGAGCCACGCCCACTGGGATCACATTCAAGGCTTCCCTCACTTCAGCCCCGCCAACCGCGAGAACTTCGAGCTCGACGTCTACAGCCTGTTCCGTCCCGACGGTGACATGAAGAGCCTGCTCAACGGCCAGCAGGAGCAGCCCTTTACCTCACTACCCTTCGAGCGGCTGCGCGCTCCCCTGAAATTCCACGACCTGGGCGACGGCGACCGGCTGGAGATCGGGCCGTTCGTCATCCACAACTACCGGCTCAACCACCCCGGCATCACCTGCGGCTTCCGGATCGAGGCCGACGACGGGGTCATCGCCTACGTGAGCGACGTGGCGCCGTCGCGCGACCTGCTGCTGGCCGAGGGGCTGCCCGACGGCCGCGAGAGCCACTGGCTGCGCGAGCTTTACGAGAACCAGCTCAAGCTCGCCAACCAGGCCGACTTCGTCATCTACGACACCTTCTTCACGCCCGAGTGGTATGCCCAGCGCAAGCACTGGGGCCATTCCACCGCCGAGGACGGCATCGAGGTGACGCGCTACGCGGGGGCCAAGAACCTGTTCATGTTCCACCACAACCCCGAGCGCACCGATGAGGAGCTGGCGGGGCTGCTGCAAAAACACCAGCGCAACCTGGAGGGGGCGGATTTCCGCCTGCTGGTGGCCCGCGAGGGCGACTCCTACGACGTGGACGGCAGCGGGGTCACGCTTTGCGAGTAACCTTCTGGGGCGTCCGCGGCTCCATCACCACGCCCGAGCCAGAATACGCCCGCTACGGCGGCAACACGCCCTGCGTGGCCGTGGTCCTCAATGACGGCTCCGACCTGATCTTCGATGCCGGAATGGGCTTTCGCTGGCTCACGCTCGACCTGCTCTCGCAGGGCCCCAAGCCCAGCCCCGTCTCGCTCTGCCTGACGCACTGCCACTGGGACCACATCCAGGGCATCCCCTTCTCGCCCATGATGTACGTGCCGGGCTATCGCGTCTGCATCTACGGCCGGGGCAGTCAGGGGCACAGCCTGCAAGAGAACATCCTGCACCAGATGGAGCCGGCCTACTGCCCGGTGCCCAACTTCTTTCTGCGCGAGGACGTGGGCGCCCACGTCGAGATCAGCGAACTGGGCGACGGGCCGGTGCGGGTGGGCTCGGCCCGCTTGATGGCGCGCTCGCTACCGCGAGGCGAGAGCGATCTCTGCACCGGTTACCGGGTCGAGGACGGCGGGAAGGTGCTGGCCTACCTGTCCGACCTCGAGTATCCCAAAGGACCGGCCTCCTGCGAGGAGGCGATCGAGCTGGCCCGGGGAGCCGACCTGCTCATCCACGACGCGCAGTATCTGCCCAGCGAGAAGGCCGGACGGCGCGGCTGGGGGCACTCAACCTTCGAGGACGCCGTCGAGCTGGCGCGGCTCGCCGGGGCCCGGCGAGTGGCTCTGTACCACCACGATCCGGCCCGCACCGACCGCGAGTTGGACGCGCTGGTGCTCAGCTTGCAGCGCACGGAAACGCAGATTTTCGCGGCCCGCGAGGGGTTGCAGATCGAGCTTTAGCCTGGCGGGTTGGCGGTCAGGCCTGTAAGTAGGGCGCCAGGCCTTTGCGGATCTCGTCCGGGATGGGGATGGCCTTGAAGTCGCCCCGCGTCACGCAGGCCAGCACGACCTGGCCGTCGGCCACCAGGTCGTTTTCCTTCTGGCGGTGCACCTCGAAGCCGAGGGTGAGCGATTTGGTGCCGAACTCCTTGACGAAGGCCGACACCTGGATTTTGTCCTCCAGCAGCAGCGGGCGGCGGAAGTTGAAGTCGATCTTGACGCGGGGCAGCCAGATGTCGAGGCGGTCGAAGACCTCGCTGTAGGGCAGGCCGACGGCGCGGAACATCTCCATCTCGGCCACCTCGATGAAACGCAGGAACTGTCCGTAATAGATGATGCCGGCTCGATCGGTGTCGGACCAACGGACCTGCTCGGTGACGGTGAAACGGGCGCTCAAGCGGACGGTTCGGCAGCGCTCATCGGGACGGGGACGTG
Source organism: Vulcanimicrobiota bacterium (assembly GCA_039809865.1). Lineage (GTDB taxonomy): Bacteria > Vulcanimicrobiota > Xenobia > Xenobiales > QWHO01 > QWHO01. The sequence continues at coordinate 57,538 of JBDHVW010000036.1, read as the reverse complement.
CTCTTCTTCCTGAGGAGACTCGCCCACCTCGATGGGCTCGGTGGCCGACTCGGCGGCCTGGGCCGCGGCCAGCAGGGCTTCGGCGGTGGAGGCGTTCTCGACCGGGGCGGCGACCTCGGACGTGGTGACCGTGACGGTCTCGGGCGGGTCGACCGGGGCCGCCTCGGCCGCGGGCGCCGCCTCGGGAGCCGGGGCGGCGGGCAGCGCGGCCGTCGCCGTGGTGGTCGTGGGCACCGGTTGGGCCGCGTCGCGGATGGCCCGGCCCTGGGTCTGCACCTCGGCCATGATGGGATCGGAGAGGGTCTTCATGGCATGCCGGAACGAGGCCATCGCCTCGCCCACCGACTTGCCGATCTCCGGCAGGCGGTTGGGCCCGAAGATCATCAGGGCCACCACGAACAGGAGGAGCATCTCGCCGCTGCCGATGTTGAACATCGCCTGTTTACTCCGCCGCGCTAGTGCTTGGATCCTGCCAGCGCATCTAAAGCTCTGCTCGCGTTCAAGCACTGCGTGTAGGCTTGATCCAGGCGGGAGCGCGGAAAGGGCAGATCGAGCCCCTCGGCGTCCAGGTAGTCGAGTTGCTGCTGGGCGCTGCGCAGGTCGGCCAGGGCCTCCCCCAGCGCCTCGCGCGACGATTGGATGAGCAAAGAGAGGCTTTTCTGGGACATCGCCGGGACGTTCTTCTCGCTGACGCTCACCCCTGCAAAAGGATCTGCGCTCTGGTTGTCGTAAAAACCGCGCGCTATGAGCCAATCTACCGTAACCACGGCCGCCGCTACCCCGGCCGCCGGAAAAGAGCCCACTGTGAAGCCCAAAGTGTTGGTAAGCGACCCGCTGCCCGCCGAAGCCCTCGTCGCCCTCCAGGGCATCGCCGAGATCGACACCGTCTCCGGCCTGACGCCCGCCCAGCTGGCGGAGAAGGTCAAGCCCTATCAGGCCCTCATCGTCCGCAGCGCCTCGCGCGTCACGCGCGAGGTGATCGAAGCGGCCGAGAACCTGCAGATCATCGGCCGCGCCGGAGTCGGCGTGGACAACATCGACGTGGAGGCCGCCACCCAGCGCGGCATCCTGGTCGTGAACTCCCCCGGCGGCAACACCATCTCGGCCGCGGAGCACACGATGGCGCTGCTGCTGGCCTCGGCCCGCATGATTCCCCAGGCCCACGCCTCGATGGTGGCCGGTCAGTGGGATCGCAAGTCCTTCACGGGACTGGAGCTCTACCAGAAGACGATCGGCATCGTCGGCCTGGGCCGCATCGGCCGCGAGGTCGCCTCCCGCGCGGCTTCGTTCCAGATGCGGGTGGTGGCCTACGACCCGTTCCTGACGGCCGAGTATGCCCGCGACCGCGGCATCGAGGCGATGGCGCTGGATGACCTGCTGAAGGTGGCCGACTACGTCACGATCCACGTGCCCCTGAGCAACGAGACCCGCAACCTGTTCTCGGCCGACCGCCTGGCCCTGATGAAAAAGGGCGCCGTGCTGGTGAACTGCGCGCGCGGCGGCATCGTGGACGAGGCGGCCCTGGTCGAGGCCGTGAAGAGCGGCCAGCTGGCCACCGCCGCCCTGGACGTGTTCTCGAGCGAGCCCCTGAAAGACGATTCGCCCCTGCATGGCAGCAAAGGCATCGTAATGACGCCCCACCTGGCCGCCTCCACGCATGAAGCCCAGAACCGCGTCGCCATCGACGTGGCCGAGCAAATCGCCGAGGTCTTCCAGGGCAACCCGCCGCGCTCGGCGGTCAACATCCCCTATCTGCGGCCCGAGGTGATGTCGGCGCTGCGCCCGTTCATGCACCTGTCGGAGCAGATGGGCAAGCTGGCGGCCGCTCTCTCGCCGGGCCCCGCCCGGAAAGTGCGCCTGCACTACAAGGGCGGCCTGGCGGACGCCGAGGTCAGCTACCTGACTAAGGCCGTGCTGCGGGGAATGCTGAGCGTCTCTTACTGCGAGGTGGTGAACTTCGTGAACGCCATTCTGGTGGCGCAGGAGCGCGGCATCGAGACGACCGAGTCCACCTCGCGCGCCTCGGGCACGTACTCCAACCTGATCGAGCTGGAGCTCGAGCATGAGAAGGGCACCCGGCGCCTCTCGGGCGCTGTGTTCGACGATCAGCCCCGCATCATCGAGCTGGATCACTTTCCGATCAACCTGGTTCCCGATGGGATCAAGCTTTTCACCTGGCAGGACGACACGCCCGGCGTGGTTGGCAAGGTGGGCACGGCCCTGGGTGATGCCGACGTCAACATTGCCGAGATGCAGGTGGGGCGCTCCTCGCAGCGGGGCCGCGCGGTGATGGTGATGGCGGTGGACGAGCTTCCGGCTGACGGCGTGGTGGAGAAGATCCGCGCGCTGCAGGGGATTGAAGACGCTCGCCTGGTCGTGTTATAAACGTTCTTTAAGGAGAAGGGTGCAATGGCTGAACTGAAGGCAAAAATCGATTTTAACCGCGTTGGCGAAGCGATCAACGTGATTCTGACGGATATCTACGGCGAGTACGTCGCCATGGGCTCCCCCACCAAACTGGGCGGCCTGCGCTTCCTGGACGTGCAGAGCTCCAAGACGTTCGCATTCGAGAAGACCCGCGCGGTCCCGGAGGAAGAGGGTAACTACCTCATCCTCTCGGCTCCCGCCGGTGACACGGATGCGCTCGAGAAGGACCTGCGCAAGGGCCCGCACGGCAAGAACATCAAGGAGTTCGTGGTACGCGCCTCTTCCGACGCTGGTAAAGGCGGTAAGAAGTTCGTCGAGGTGGCTTACCTGATGCCGACGGGCCAGTGGCTGAGCGAGAAGACCGTGACGGAGTATGCCAAGAAGCATCACCTGTCCAACGGCAACGACGTCATCACGTGGATCCTGCGCGACCAGGTGCTGCCGATGGCCCGCGAGATCATGGCCAACTTCGTGACCCTCATCCGCAACGAGGGCGACAAGTAACAACCTGTGGGCGCTGCGCCCACAAGTCGGGCCCAACACATTGGGCCGTTCAGAACAAGTTCTTCGCGGCAAGTTACGGGCCCGACTTGCGGGCTCCGCTAGCGCATGATATCGTGCTCGGGGAAATCGGGGCGGAAGCCGGCCGCAAGGTCGGGCCGCTCCTTTTTTACATAATCCCAGAGCATTTTCTGCAGCCTTCTGCGGGCCCGGTTGAGCCGCGAGCGCACCGTGCCCACCGGGGTCTCGAGGATGTCGGCGATCTCCTGGTAGGAGAAGCCCTCCACGTCGCACAGGATGAGCGGCGCCTTGAACTCGTCAGGGAGCGCGTCAATGGCGTTCTTGACCTCTTCGGTCCAGTTCTGCTCGAAGAACGCCTTCTCGGGGCTGCCCTCGAGCTGCGTCTCCTTGTCGTGGAGATGGTCGTAGAGATACCACTCCTCGGTGTCGTCGAGCGAGTCCACGGCCTGCCTGGCCTTGGACTGCCACCGGTTGACATGCAGGTTGTGCATGATCCGGAACAGCCAGGCCTTGCAGTTGGTGCCTTCTTTATACTTGTCGAAGAAGCGGACCGCGCGCAGGTAGGTTTCCTGCAGCAAATCCTCGGCGTCCCGGTCGTGGTTGGTGAGCCGCTTCGCATAGCGAAACAGCGCATCCATATGCACCAGGGCTTCCTTTTCGAACGCTGCGGGCGAGACGGCCATGAGACGGCCGGGAGCTTATCCGATGGGCCCGCAGTTCCTTCTAAAGTCCGAAGTTCTGCTGGACCTCGTTGACGACCGTGCCCGGCGGGCTCTGCAGCAGCACATCGAAGATAGTGACGCCGCCCACGGCGCCCAACAAGACGACGTCGCCGGTGGAGCCGCCGGTGATGCGCGCCAGCGTGACGGAATAGGGAATGATCGAGGTATTGAGCTGGGCGCTGGCGTCCAGGGTCTGCTTGGGCTGCAAGCCCGGCAGCGTGGCCAGGCCCAGGTCGCGGACATCGTACGTGCCGTTGGTGGTGAATCCGGAGGGAAAGAGCGCTTCGGGCGGGACGCTGCCCGCGAAGCCGGAGGCCAGCATGGCCAGGGAGAAGCGACGCCAGAGCTCGTAGCGGCCCACCCCGGAGACGTTGGCCATATTGTCGTAGCCCACGGCCGTGTTGGTGTTGAACGTCACGAAGGCCGCGTCGCCGAACTGCTCGCGGAAGTACTTCACCAGCAGGTAGCCGCCGCCATAGTAGCGGCCGCCGTTGTTGAAGCCCTCGAAGAGATTGAAGCTGCCGGCCGCGTTGAGGTAGGCGCGGCTGGTCGAGAAGATGAAGCTGTTGCCCCCGCCGGGGGCGGTGAGGCTGTAACCGCAAATCTCCTCGGCGTTGACCGAGCAGCCCTCATTGATGGTGCGGTCCTCGTTGGTGCCGGCGAAGGTGCCCTGCTGCACGACCTTCTGGTTGAAGCGGACCAGGTGCTGGAACTCGTGGGCCAGCGTGGCCAGCAGGTCGAACGGGGCCACGTTGGCGTTGAGATACAGGATCTCGCCCTGATTGGAATCGGGAAACTGGCTTTTGGTCAACTCGTCGACCGGGCGGAAGAAGCCGAAGGTGCCGTCTCCACCGGCGCTCTCCTCGGTCAGGAAGACCAGCACGACCTTCTCGTCTCCGTCCCGACCCCCGGCGGGGTTCACGTTCCACTCCGAGCCGAACTGGGCGCGCACCTGGTCGTAGATGCCCGAGCCGGGCCGGGCCGGGTTGTCGCTGTCCCAGGCCTGGGCGACGACCACGGCCGAGGCCGGGTCGAGCACGGGCGTGCCGTCCACCACTTCGGCGAAGATCTCGCAATGCACCGTCTGCGCCTCGGACAAGATCTTCTGGCACGGGATGACCGTGCCATCGAGGGTGAAGTCGAACGAGCCCCCCTGCGGGATCTCCTCGAAGCGCGGCTGGATGGTCTCGTCAAAGCGGGGCTGAACGGAGCGCCCGGCCTCGAAGCTGGCCAGGTCGGCCTGCTCGCGGTGGAAGGGGCGGTCGCGGCCTTCGGAGACGGCGCTGGGAGGCTCGCTCTCCCGCCCGGTGGTGTTGTTGATGTTGACCCCGATGTTGGTCGGGTCGCCGGGGTCGGGGGCGTTGATCATCAGGACATCGGCCCGGTCGTTGGGACCCAGGGGGCCGAGATTGAGGGAGAAGCTGAGGAACCCATCGCCGTCACCATTGGGGGGTCCGCCGGCTGCCGGGCTGGCATTCTGATCGCCGGTACCGGCGCTGCAGCCGAAAAAGGCGAGAGAGGTCGTTAAGGCCAGTGCGAGGCATTTATGACGAAGATTCATCGGAAATTCCCCCAGGTTGAATTTTATGCGGAATGCGGTTCTCGCAATCGAATTCTCTTTCCTCTTTCTCGGGGAGGGGCGCGCGGGCGGGGGCAGAACAGGCCTGTGGGATTGGATGGGGCCCGGTGGCCTTCGCGGTCTTCAAAACCGTTGTCTGGCTCGCGCCAGAGGAGTGTTCGACTCGCTCCCTTTCCCGCCAATTCGCGCCTCCGCCCGCAGTCAGAGCGATTCCTGGAGCCGGTCGGCCGGCGGAAGCAGGACCCAGGGGCTCGGGCCGGGGGAGGGGATCAACGGGCCCGTCCCAGACGCGCCTGCTCGGGTCATTTGCACGAGCTTCTCGGCCGAGACGGGGCGGGTCAGCACCGGCCAGCCCCCTGGGGGCTCGCGCAGACTTGCGGGCAGTCCCGAGAGAAGCACCAGGGAACAACCGTATTGCGCCAGGGTCTCGAGCGACCCCTCGGCCTGCTCGGCCTCGGCCAGAATCCAATCGGGCCGGCGCGAGCTCGTCATCATGCGGGGAACGTCTTCCAAACAACGCGCTTCCAGGACATCCGCGCCAAGTTTCTGGAGAGTCCGGCGCAGGCTGACGCGCTCCTCGTCGTCGCGGTCCAGGATGAGGAACGTTCCCGGGCAGTCGGGAAGCTCGGGGAGCTGGACGGCCAGGGGTAGGAACAACTGGAACGCTGTCCCCACGTTGGGCCGGGAGGTCACGCCCAGATGTCCTTCGTTTTCCCGCGCCAGCGCGTAGGCTGTGCTCAGCCCCAGACCCGTGCCCCGGGGCTTGGTGGTGTAGAAGGGCTCGAACAGGCGGGGCCGGGAGCCCGGCTCCAGTCCGCGCCCATTGTCGGCCACAGTGACCAGGGCATAGGCCGGGTGCTCCAGGCACAGCCCCCGGGCCAGATAGGCAGCCGGCGTCCGGACGATCTCGACCGAGAGCCAGATCCGGCCTGTTTCCGGATGCACCGCGTCCACAGCGTTGACCAGGAGATTCATGAGAATCTGCTCGAGTGAGGTCCGGTTCACGACCGCTGGCACTTCTTGCTCGGCCAGGGAGAGCTCGAGTCGAATGCGCTGCTGGAGCAGCGGCCGGGCGAGAGACTCCATCTCACGGACCAGCTCGTTGAGGTCGAGCTCGGTCCTCTCCCGCTTTTGCTCGCGGGCGAACTGAAGCAGGTGGCCCACCACGTTGTTTGCCTTGTGGCCGGCCAGAATGATCTCGTCCACGGGCGCCCGCAGGCGGTCCTCGTCGGGAAGAAGACGGCGGAGTATCTGGCAGTTGCCCAGGATGATGGTGACCAGGTTGCGGAAGTCGTGAGTCATTCCCGCGGCCACCCTGCCGAGGGCCTCCATCTTCTGGACCTGGACCATCTGGTCGCGGGCCAGCTCGTGAGTGGTCTCGAAACGGCGGCGCTCGACGGCCAGGCGCAGGCGGTGGTAGAGCTCTCCGGGTCCCAGTGCGCTGAGGCACAGATACTCGTGAGCGCCGTTTTGGACCGCGCTCAGGCCGTGCATGCGGTCGGGATGCGCGGCCAGCACCAGGACGGCTGCCTCGGGAGCCAGCCGGCAGACCTCGCGGAGCAACTCGACGCCGCCCGGCTCTCGCTCGTGGTGAACCAGGATGGCATCGAACCGTCGCCGTTCCAGCTCCTGGAGACCCTCTTCGAATCCTCGCTCGACCAGTCTGCAGACGCTCTCCTGGGCCAGCAGCTGACAGGCGGCCGAGCGGACCAGACCTGCTCGTCCCAGGACCAACACATCCAGCGGTATCGAATACATGTCTCCTCCTGACAGGGCGGTCAAGCCGGGGGCCTCGACAGGTTGCCAGCGTCGGTTTCGTGAGCCTCGAGCGCAACCGCGGGCCGATCATGCCTTGATTGTAGATCGGTGAGGTGAAGAACCGGCTTGACTCGGATGAGACTTGGATGGATCTTCTTCACCCGTTCTTAACCTTAAAGATCACCTGTTGAGGAGATGCCGAGTGGCCTTCTCCCGACCCGTCCTAGGACATTCCTCGCCCCCAAGGGCCAGAATGTATCATAATGAACGACAAGTGATCGAAGGGTCGCTCGCGAATTCCCCCTTTGATGCAGCCAGAGGGTGCCAGTTTTCGCCATGAGTGTCGGGAGCGGGTTAACGAGGCGGCCCCTCCGATCATGCTCGGAGCGGCGCTCGTGCTGCTGGGCTTCTTCGTCACGCATGCCGTGCTCTGGAGCGGCGAGGCGCGCATTTACAGCCTCTGCTTTCTCGGGCTCGAGATCTTGCTCATCCTCTTGCTGCGCCAGGCGACCAGGGTTCCCAACCACTCCGAAGACTGGGGCAACGCTGCGCTCTGGCTGACGCTGACGATCGTGGCCACGGTGGCCACCGTGCACCACCTGGCCGACCTCGAGCCCCAGTATCTCACGACCATGAACCTCCTGTTGCTGTGCGCGGGCGTGCTGGCGCTCGAGTGGCTCTGGCTCGGCCTGGCCGCCCTGACCATCGTCAGCCACCTGGTGCTGGTGCAGATGTCCAATCCCCTGCCCAACGACCCGATCAGCCTGACGCAAACGGTCTTCTCGATGCTGCTGGTGGCGGCGGGTTGTCTGGCCGTCCGGCGCCGCGGACTGTGGCGTCAACACAAGCTGGTCGTGGCCGAGCGCGAGGACAACGACCTCCTGCGCGACGCGGTGCGGCAGGCCGAGTCTCTGGGCGAGGAGCTGGACGAACGCGTGGAGCGACGCACCTCCGAGCTGGTCGCGGCCAACCGGGGAGTGGAGCAGACCCGGACACAAAAATTGGTGTTGAGCAAGCAGATCGAGCGTCTGCGCCGGCGCGACCACCTGGGCCAGCTGGCCAGCTCGGTGGCTCACGACCTGGGAAATCGCCTGACCCTGATCAACCTCAACCTGGACCAGTTGCGCGAGAGCGCCCCCGGCCCGGCTCTGGAGGAGGTGCGCCGGCAACTGGGCGACGTCGCCCAGTTGACCCGTCAAATGCTCCTCTTCAGTCGCCGCCAACCCCTCGAGAAAGCCCGGCTCTCGCTCGAGGAGCTGCTGGACTCGTCGCGGGTGCTGCTGGCGGGCGTGGTGGGCGACCAGATCGAGCTCTCGGTGCGCATCCGCTGTCCGGGGGCGCACGTGCTGGCGGACCGGGCCCAGCTGCAGCAGGCCATTCTTCACCTGGCTTTGCGGGCACGCGAGGCGATGCACGGTCGCGGCAGCCTGCGCATCCGGGCCGACCGGGTCGACAATCGCGTGGTGCTGTCTTTGAGCGACAGTGGGCCGCGCATGAGCCGGGCCGAAGCCGAGGCCCTGTTCGAGCCCTTTGCCTCGCCCGAGGACGGCCTCGGGCTGGCCGTCGTGGCGGGCATCGTCAGCCAGCACGGCGGCTCGGTCTGGGCCCAGAGCTCGGGGGGAACGGGGGGGACCACCATTCTCGTGGCGCTTCCCCTGGAGCCCGGGTGAGAGACGACCCCGACGGCCGCGCCCTGGAAAATGTCCGGCTCTTCACCCGCCTGACCCTCTGGATCTGCTGCGCTTACGGTTTGCTCGACGTGGCCCGCGGCCTACCCAACCTGCCCGACCTCGTCACCATCCTGGCCGTCGGCCTGATGGACGTGCTTCTCCACAGCCCGCAGGTGCGCGCCCGTCATGCTCAAGCGCTGGCGCTGGTGGTGGCTGCCATCGTGCTGGCTTCCATCGCCGTCGACTATCTGCTGGGCTACGAAACCAATCAGGACAGCCTCCTGCAACTGGTCCTGCTCAGCCTCGGCGTGGCGCTGCTCTCCCAGCCCAACTATCTGGCCACCGCAGCGGTCTGCATGGTGGTCTGGTGGGCCCTGCGGCCGTACGGCCCCGCGGGGCCGGCCACCCGGGACGAGATCCTCACCACCCTGGGAGCAGCGGTCATGGGCTGGCTCTGCCTGCTCGACCGCTGCCGTCTGGACCGCAGCCTGCGCGAGCGTGGCACCGAGCTGGCCGAGCAGCGCGCCCTCCTGCAGCAATCCCTGGAGGAATCGCGACACCGGCGGACCCGGCTGGACGAGCAGGTCGAGCAGCAGTCGCGGGACCTTTCCCAGACCCTGGAGCGCCTGGATCGGACGTCGGCCGAGCGGGCCGAGCTGCACGACAACTTGCTGCATGCCCATCGGGTGGCCGCCGTCGGGCGCCTCGCCGGCGGCGTGGCCCATCTGGTCAACAACAAGCTGACCGTCATTCTGGGGAGCCTGCAGGTCTACGCGGAGGAGACCGCCCTGACGGAATCGGACCGGGCCGTGCTGGCCGAGCTCGAGAGCTCCCTGGAAGGCGCTGCCGAGCTGGCTTCTCGCCTGTTGGCGGTGAGCGGCGCCCAGGTCTATCACCTGCGGCCCATCCGGGTGAGCGCCCTGCTGGCCGACTCCGGCCCGCTGGCCCGCTTGCTGCCCCCGGGAGTGGCCTGGAGCCAGCTCATCGACTGCCCCGACGCCAGCGTGGCGGCCGACCCCTCGGCGTTTTGCGAGGTGCTGGAGAACCTGGTCAGCAACGCGGGCGACGCCAATCAGGGCCGGGGTCGCGTGGAGCTGCGCGTGGAGTCTTCAGGCGGCGAGGTCGTCTTCAGCGTCAGCGATCAGGGCCCCGGACTTCCCGAAGGGTTGAAAAACCGCATTTTCGAGCCGTTCTTCACGACCAAGCCGGCTGGTGCCGGCACCGGGCTGGGGCTGGCCATCGTGGCCACCATCGTGGAGGCTCACCGCGGACGTCTCGAGCTGGCCGAGGTGCCCGGGGGCGGAGCCTGCTTCCGTGTGCTGCTCCCGACGAGCGAGTCCGCCTCGGAGCCTGCGCCCGCGACCCCCTCCGCGCCCGTACCGACGGTCCCGGGCGGGGATGAGACGCTGGTGCTGGTGGAGGACCACGACTCCGTCCGGGTCCTGGCCGCCCGTTTCTTGGAACGGCGCGGTTATCGCGTGCTGGCCTGCAGCGGGGCGAGCGAGGCGCTGGCGGCCCTGGAGAAGGAGCCTCAGGCGCCAGCGCTGGTCGTGAGCGACGTCATGATGCCGGAGATGGATGGACCGGCTCTGGCCCGGGTGCTGCTGGAACGGCGGCCCGACCTGCGGTTCTTGTTCGTCTCCGGGTATGCCGATGACGCCTTGACCCAGGCAGGACTCCCCCGGGAGTGCTACCACTTCCTGCCCAAGCCCTACACCCTCGACCGCCTGGCCTGCGTCATCCGCGAGCAGCTCGACCGGTAGCCCGGAAGGGCGACCTCTCGTCGCGGGAGAATCCCGTGCCATGCGCACCTTTCTGGTAGCCTGCCTCCTCCTTACCGGATTGGCCCTGGGCGAGCCCCGCACGCTGCGCGCCTCGCTGCCCATCGACGCGAGCACGACCGAGCAAAAGCCGGTCACGGCCCGGCTGAAGGGCAAGCTCTTCGACGGCAGCGTGAAAGCCTTCGTGCTCGACGGCAACCAGGTGCGGGTGCGGGTGCACCTGGTCAACCTGGTCGGGCCGAATGCCTACTACTCGGTGCACGCCGGCGTGTTCGACAACCAGGGGCGCATTCTGGCCTCGGGGGGCGCCAACGACGTCTACCACGAGAAGAAGAAGGGCCGCCAGGATGACGAGCAGTGGGACATGGTCATCCCCCTGGCCCAGCTGAAGAACATGGAATTCATCAACGTGGTCCTCTACGAGGACAGCTGGTTCCTGGGGAAGCGCTGACCGTGCTGGCGCGCCTGATCCTGACCTTCTGCCTCTGTCTGGCCGTCGCCAGCGGAGAACCCGTCGCCACCCGGGCCGACGGGCCCCTGGGCGAGCTTCCGATCACCCAGGTGGGCCGCCCGCTGACCGGCAAGCGAATTCCTTTGAAGGGCCGCTACTTTCAGGGCGAGGTCGAGATCAGCCGCCACCTCGACCTGCGCGACTGCCGCCAGCTCAACGTGCGGGTGCGCCTGAAGAATACCGGCAGGGTCGGGGCCTTCTGCGCATTCTACGTGGTGATCACCGACGCCAAAGGCAACTTTCTGGGCGGAGAGGGCTTTCGAGAGGACACGTTCTCGCAGGAGCCCGGCAAGGTCATCGAGCGCGACAAAGACATCGCGCTGCCCATCGCCGACAATGACCGCGCCGCATTCTACCAGCTGATCCTGTACGAGGACACCAGGGGCCTGCAAGTGGTGCCCTGATCGGCGAGAGCGCCCTGCTACAACTCAGCGCAGCAGGTTCAGGTGGCTCGCGTGCTGGCGAAACACCTCGCCGAGATGGCCGAGCAACGGCTCCACGCTGTGCTCGAGCCGCCGCTCCCCGGCCACCTTCTGGAACAGGCTGAGGCGGTAGCTTCTAGGGTCGAGCGCCGGCTCGTCCTTGACGCGCACGCCGGGCAAGAAAATGCCCTCCTCGTGCAGGCGCGCGCGCAGCTCGCGCAGTCCGGTCAACAGCAGGCTGCCTTCGTTCCAGGGGGCATCCCCGGGGTTGCAGAGCGGGAGCAGGTCGGTTCCGAGCTCCAACAGGATCGGGTCGTGATCGGGCTGGTTCATCATACTGAGCACCTCCAGTGAGCTGAGGAGCTCGTCCCGGCCGGGCTCGCGGCCATGGCGCAGGCTTTGCTCCAGACGAACGAGGCGAGCTCGCAGTGCCTGCAGGCGGTCCAACTCGGTGTCCACACGGGCCAGTTGAAGCTCGACCAACCGCAGGGGGCGCTCTCCCCCGCTCAGAACCCGCCGCGCTTGCTTGAGGTTCAGGCCCAGCCCCAGCAGGCTGACAACCTGTTGCAGGCGGGCGAGGTCGGCAGGTCCGTAGACCCGATACCCCGCGGGAGTGCGTTCGGGCCGCAGCAGCCCGAGCTCTTCATAGTGCCGCAGGGTTCGGGGCGTGACCCCGGCCCGGCGTGCCAGCTCGCCGATCGTCATGACTCGACTGTAAAGGTTCCCCCTGCGTCAAGGTCAAGCTATCCGCGGACGTCTGCCATCAGGCGTTTTCCTTCCAGGTGGAAGACCACGTCGAGTGCGGGGACCTTCACGCCCGCCTGGGGCAGCTGGAACAAGCTCATGTAAGCCCGCGGGTCTTTCGGATTCAAAGCTCGGGCCACTTCGGAAGCGGAGGCCGTGCCGCCGTTGCCACTCACCACCTGGCGCAGGTCCTCGAAGGTGACTGGCGCGACCAGCTTCTGGCTCTGCACGGCCAGCAGACGATCGCGCTCGAGGTCCCCCTCTTGCGCGTCGGCGGGGGCCAGCAGGGCGGGCTGTTTGCCGAAGCCTTCCAGGTTGGCGGGGAGGACACTCATTCTCTGAATCATGCGGCCATTCTACTCGCACCGGGTGAAGTGAGGGTGAACTGGGTCCCCGAATTGTGAACTTCTCCGACAGGCTTCCCCCTTCGGAAAGTGAACGGTATCGATGTGCCGCGTTCCGCCTGGATTCTGCTCGTGCTGCTGTGTTGTCTCGCCTGTGGGGGCGAGACGGAGGCGCAGCGCGCCCAGCGTTATCTGGCGGCCACCGATCGCTCGCTTCAGGACATCTGCAAGGTCGGCACCGAGCTCGAGACGCTCAAGGACGACCTGATGGCCCAGGTGAAAGGCGACTACAGCAAGGCCCATCTGGTGAAGATCGCCACGGCCCAGGAGCCCCGGCTGCAAGAGCTGGCCCTGCGGTTCTCGTCGCTGGTGAGCGAGCTGCGCTCGCGCGAGGCGCCCGAGAGCTGCAAAGCCTATCACGAAGCGCTGATCCAGATGCTGGACCCCTTCGAGAAGGCGGTGGAAGCCTACACCCGGCTGACCGTCGAGATGAAGCGTGGCCGGGGCCTGGGCATGACCACCTTCGGAGGCCTGGCGGGCGAGATTTTGCGCTCGGTGGAGACCGCCAGGACGGCGGCCCGCCACTCGCACGAGGAGCGGCAGAAAGTGCTCGACGAGTTCGGCATTCAGGTTGGCCCGGACGGCCTGGTGCCCGAGGTGAAGTAGCCTTTTCAGCTCGCTTTCCGGGCGCCACGCTACACTGGGGGGACATGCTCACGGGACCCTATAAGGTCGGGGATTTTCGCCTCGATCCCGCGCGCGTGCAGGCCAAGACCCTCAAAGACCTGGGGGAGTCGGCCGGTGCGATGCGACTGGCCGGCGGCGCCGATGTCCAGCGCCTGGCGGAGCGTTGGCTGGCGGAGGGCGAGATCACGGTCGCGGAGGCCAACGACCTGCGCGACTTCGGCAAGAAGGCCGCCTCCCTCAAGAAAGAGCTGAGCGCCAAATGGCGCGAGCAAGACCCCGGCACGCAGCCCGCGCTCGAGAAGCGGCTGGCCGAGGTGCGCATCTTCACCTCCTCCGAGCAGGTCGTGCGCGACGCGCTGCGCGAGGCCAGGACCATCGCGTCGGTGGGCGCCCTGGCGGGAGCCTCCTTCGGACCCATCGGCGCCCTGGCGGCCTACGCCACCTATAACGAGCTCTCCAAGAACGACACCAAAGCGGTCATCGACCACATCGAGGGACTCAAATCCGGCACCGGCTCGATGGTCTTTGCCGGCAACAAGGTCGAGCAGCACCACCAGGAAGCTCTCTGGCCCGCCGTGCTGGGCTTGCTGGACGAAGGCATCGCCGCGGCGAAGGCCGGGAACCCGCCCGAGATCGACGCGCAGTACTACGAGCTGACCTGTCCCGAGGTGCTGGAGCGATTGAAGACGGCCGCCGAAGCGGGCTGTAAGGTGCGCGTAAACCTCGACCCCGCGTTGCGCCTGAGCTTCCCCGACGCCAAGAGCCGCTACGACGTGGACGATGTCCCGCTCAAGTTCCGCTCCATCCTGCAGTTGACGGAGCTCGCCCGGAAGGAGAGTCTGGACGTCGCGGTCTCGATCTATCCGGTGGCCAAACTGCTGAGCAAATCCACCGACCTGATGCACCGCAAGGTCTTGCGCGTGGGCGACAAGGTGCTGCTGAGCGGCATGAACGCCAACCTCGGCTCGGGCGAGAACGTCGACTCGGGCTATATCCTCGAGGGGCCCGCGGCCGCGGCGCTGGTGCGCAACTTCAAGCGCGATTGCCAGGAGTCGGCCGGGGCCGAGGGCACCGAAATCTTCGGCGAGGACTACGTCAAGGATTTCCACGGGGCCACTCTGACGATGGGCATGCGCGGCCTGACCGCCGTGCTGGACTGTATGTCCGGATTGCAGCCGGCCGGCGTCGCCGTGCAGCCTTTCGACAATTTCCCCGATCTCGAGCGCCGGTGCCAGGACGCGGGAGTGGACCTGCGCCAGATGTTCGACCTCAAGGAAGGCGAGTTCGAGGCCGGCATGAAACGCTTTCTGGCGGGCCAGGAGAAGCTCGTGCTCTCGGACGTGGGCAAGGAGATGTGCGCCCGCCTGTTCCGCGACACGCTCGAGAAGGTCAAGGACCCGCTCAACCAGCAGCGCATCCAGGATGTCACCGCCCCCGCCGACAGGCCGGTGGGGAAGGCGGTGGTCGCCATCGCCGACGTCCCCGCCGAGCGCGAGGCGGCGATGCTCTTCGCCATCAGCCAGGCGGACAAGTTCGTCTACATGCCCGAGTTCGTCATCACCCGCGCCGTGGCGGCCGCCCTGGCGGCGCGCGTGGACGAGCTGAAGGCCCAGGGCAAGTCGCTGGACGTGAAGGTGATCGCCGACCCGGGCGTCTACCCGCGCGGCGACACGCCCAACTCGTGGGGCGTGAAGTTCCTCGAGGACAAGGGCCTGCCCGTGCGCTGGGCGATGCTCCCCCGCACCTGCTGGCACGACCGCAAGATTCACGCCAAGCAGATCCTCACCGACAAGTGCGAGATGTTCGGCAGCACCAACTTCTCCACCCAGGGCATGCGCCACAACTGGGAGACGTCGGGGCTGGTGTTCTTCGACGAGTCCGACCCCGAGTCGGTCAGGAACCGCGACGAGTCGGTGCGCAAGTTCAACATGCTGTGGGAGCGCGAGTCCATCGAGCTCAGCACGGTGGCGCTGGCGGCCCGGTGGAAGACCGAGGTGGCCACGCGCGATCAGGCCGAGCAGATCGAGGAAGTGCGCAACAGCGCCGTGCGCAAGATCATCGGCGGGATCGACCGGTGGGAGAAGGAGAGCGCCGTCTGGATGGGCCAGCAGGCCAGTCTGCCCGGCGTGGCCCAGCGCAGCGCCGAGCTGCGCGCCCAGGGCATGTCCGAGGGCTACGCGCTCTACCAGTCCGTCAAGACGACGCTGGGCGAGGAGAAGTTCTACGCCGAGCTCAAAGCGCTGCCGGCCCGGCAGAGCCTGGACCAGCTGACCGCGGACGCCCCCGTGGCGGCCCCCGAGGAAGAGCGGCGCTACGAGATCTAGGTGAGCCGGCCGTCCACCATCGGCAGCACGCGGTCCGCCAGCCGGGTGAGCGACTCGTCGTGGCTCACGAGCACGAAGCTCTTGCCGGTGGTTCGGCTTAGCTCGCGCATGAGCTCGAAGGCGGCCCGACCCGTCTTGGAGTCCAGGTTGCCCGTAGGCTCGTCCGCCAGCACCAGCACGGGATCGTTGGCCAAAGCACGGATGATGGCCACGCGCTGCTGCTGTCCCCCGGAGAGCTGCGAGGGCCGGTAGTGCAGTCGGTCGGCCAGGCCCACCTGCTCGAGCCAGCCCCGGACACGCGGCGACGCCTCCAGCTCGGCTTTCCGTCCCTTCAGGCGGCAAGGCATCAGGGCATTCTCCAGTACGGTGAACTCGGGCAACAGGTAGTGAAACTGAAAGATGAAGCCCAGGTAATCGCGGCGGAACCGGGCCCGCTGCAGCGAGTCCAGGCCCGCGGTGTCGCGCCCGTCCAGTCGCAGGACCCCCGAGCTGGGACGGTCGAGCAGGCCCAGCAGGTTCAGCAAGGTCGATTTGCCACAGCCGGAGGCACCCTGGATGGCCACGAACTCCCCCGCATGGATCTGCAGGCTGACCTGGTGCAGCACCTGCGTCGGAACCTCCCCGGGATAGACCTTGTCCACCTCGATCAGCTCGGCAACCGGCATCACGCGCCTCGGATGACGTCGATCGGGTTGACCAGGGCGGCGCGCCAGGCCGGATAGAGCGAGGAGACCAGGCCGATCGCCAGGGCCAGCCCCATGGCGCCCAGGATGAGGCCGGGGGTGAGGTCCACGGGAAAGAGCTCCAGGCTTCGGCCGCTGGCGGACACGGTGCGGGCTTGCTTGAGCAAAAGCACGAGTATCGTTCCCAGCCCGCTGCCCACCACCCCGCCCAGCAGAGAGAGCAGGGCTCCTTCCAGGGCAAACACGCCCAGAATCTGATGATCGGTGGCGCCCATGGCCTTCAAGATGCCGATCTCCCGCGAGCGGCTCACGACGGCCGTGATCATGATGCTGGCGATGCCGAACGCGGCGGCCAGAGTGGTGATGGCCAGGATCATGTTGGAGGAGCCCGACTGCGCCTTCAGACCCGAGAGCAGACTCTGGTTGTCCCGCGTCCAGGACTCGGTCGCATAGGGCACTTGCAGGGCCAGGCGCCGGGCGAGGTCATCCGCCTCGAAGACGTGGCTCAGGCGCAAGGAGATGGACGTGACGGCCGTCCCGAGGCCAAACAGGGACTGCCCATCGCGCAAGGGGACGAAGACGGTGGCGGCGTCCACCGCGCGAAATCCGGTATCGAAGATGCCCGCCACCGTGCAGGTCTGGGAGACGTCCTCGGTGCTGGTCAGGCGCAGCTTGTCCCCCAGCCCGACTCCCAGCTCCTCGGCCAGGCGATAGCCCAGGGCCACTTCTCCGCTATTGAGGCCAAAGAACCGACCCCCCACCAGGTTCGCCTGCAGCGCGACGACCTGGTCGTGGCGCTCGGGGATGACCCCCACGATCTGCACGGCGAGCTTCCTGGTGCCGCGGGTCAGCGTCCCCGAGCCGGAGACCACGGGAGAGACGGCCAGCACCTTGGGGTCGAAGCGCTCCAGGCGCGGCACCCAGGCCAGCCAGTCCTCGATCTTCTGTTTCTGCTGAGGCAGCTTGACGGTTCGACCCGCGTAAAGCACCCCGGGCTCGCGGGGGGTGAGAGGCGGGCGCTCCGCCGGCTTGACGGTGACGTGAGCCACCGCCCCCGTTACGGTCTGGACCAGGCGTCGCTGCAGACCGCCGATCAGCGCCGTCAGGAAGATGACCAGCGTAACGCTCATGGCCACCACGCCGACCGTGAGCAGCGTCTGTCCGCGCCCGAAGCGCAGGTGGCGCAGGGCCACCGAGACCGTAAAATAATCCATCCTACTCCTTCACCGGCTCGTAGTTGGCCTTCCCCTCGGCTCGGGCGGCGGGCGGCGGGCCCGACTCGAACTCGGGCAGCGCCACCTCCCTGGACCGGGCGCGCTGGCCCGGCTCGACGGCCGTGGCCTCGAGCAGGACCAGCTGGCCCTCGCGGACTCCCTCCACGGCCGCCCAGTTCTGGCCGCGCGCCAGCACCCGCACGGCGAGTGAGCGCACCCGGCCGCTCTCGACCACCAGGCAGGAGTCGCCCGAGGCGTCGGTGCGCAGGCTGGAGAGGGGCACGCTGACGGCCTGGAGGCGATTGACCTCGATGTTGACGTCCAGGGTCATGTCCGGACGCGCGTAATCGGGAAGCTTGTCGGGCCTGAGGCGCACCGGGACCACGCCCCGGGTGGCGTCCACGTCGGGCCCGATCTGCCGAACCCGCGCCGTGAAGGGCCGTTGCGGGAAGGCCGGCGGGTAGACCCGGGCCTGCTGGCCGACCTTGAGCCGGGGCAGGTTGGTCTCGTCGGTCTCCAGGTAGACCTCGGTGCGGTCCATGGCGGCCAGGGTCAGCAGGGGGGTGCCGGGATTGACGCTCTGCCCCGGCTCCACGTTGCGCCGCGTGATCAAGCCGGCCATGGGAGCGCGGATCAGGCGCCGATCGGTTTGCTGCACCGCATTCTCCAGCGCCGACTCGGCCTCGGCCACGCGCGCGCGGGCCAGGCTTCGGTCCTCGGGATAGGGCTTGCGTTGCAGCAGACCGAGCGACTGGCGCGCCACCTGGACACTGGTGGCGTAAGTGGCCTCGGCCGCTTGAACCTCGGCCACAGCGCTGGCGATCTCCTCGGGTCGAGCGGGCTGGGAGGCGATCTGGAGGCGCTGCTGCAGGGCCATCTCGGAGGCGGCGGCCTGGCTCTGGGCCAGGACGGCCTGCTCGAGCTCCGAGCGCGAGATGGCATCCTGGGCGAACAGCTCGCGCTCGCGACGCAGGTCGCGGTCGGCCTGCTCGCGCGTGGCACGGGCACGCGCCAGATTGGACTCGGCCTCGAGGCGCTCCTCGGGGCGTCCGCGCCGGGCTTGCGCCAGCCGTTGTCGCGCCTGCTCCAGGCGCGCCGCATTCACCCGAGCGGCCTGCTCGAGCTCAGCCTGCGCCCGGGCCAGCTCCTCGGGCTGAGCCCCGCGCTCGACCCGGGCCAGCTCGCTGGCGGCCGTCTCCAGGGCGTGGGCCGCCTGATCGCGCTGGGCTTTACTGTCGCGGTCGTCGAGTTGAGCGAGCAGCTGTCCTCGGCGCACCTCGTCGCCCTCCTCGACCAGCACCCGGGCCACCGTGCCCGCCACGCTGGCGCCGATCGGGCTCTGCCGCACCGCCCGCAGGCGGCCGCTGGCGATGACCAGCTCCACGACCTCGCGCTGGCGGGCAGGCACGACCTGTACCACCGGGGCGGGCCAGAGCAGCCAGGCCAGGAGGCCCACCACGAGCACCCCCAGCCCTATCGAGATCCTTCGCACTCTTCCCAGCATACGGACCGGAGCCGAGGGAGGTATGATCCTGGTCATCTCGAGCCAGGAGCCAAACGGCCCGAGACGAAGCTGCGCCCCATGCAAGGACTGCTTTCCCTCCCCGGCCAGGGCCTGCGCTATCAGCTCGGCGCCGGCAACGAAGTTCTCTGTAAGCTGCTTTCCGACAATACCTGGGGCACCTATGAGGTTTTCGAGCGCACTCTGGCGCCCGGGACCGTGGGCGCGACGCCCCACCTGCACCGTCAGGCGGCGCAGGTTTTCTACGTGGTGCGCGGCACCGTCGTCTTCCAGGTCGGCCCCCGCACCGAGATCTGCCCCGCGGGCACGTGTATCACCGTGCCGCGCAACGTGGTGCACAGCTACCGCAACGACAGCGACGAGCCGGTGCTGCTCTACGTGGCGATGACTCCCGGGAATTACTACCACGAGTTCTACGAAGCGTTGTCCCGGAGCCCGGGCGACCTGGAAGCCCTGCGCCAGAAGTTCGATTCGCGCGAGGTCACGGACGGCTCGCTGACCGAGAAGACCGGCTACGTCTCGCGTCCGGGCGAGGGCCTGGTGTATCCGTTCGAGCCCGAGAGCCTGGTGCGCTACAAGCTGATCGGCGAGCAGACCTTCGGCCAGATCGAGGCGTACGAGCGCGAGGTGCCCGCCAACTGCATCGGAGCCGACCCGCACGTGCACTACTGCAACGTGGAGACGTTCTACGTGGTGGACGGGCACGCCACCATCCAGATCGGCGAGAACCGCGTCAGCTACGCTCCCGGTTCGGTGGTGGTGGCGCCCCTCACGGCGATCAACGGATTCGCCAACGAAAGCGACAAGCCGATGAAGCTCTTCATCTTCTTCACGCCCTCGCGCAACCACCACCTGTATTTCCAGGGGCTGGCCGACCTCAAGCACGGCGATCCGGCGCACTACGCGGCGGGGATCGCGGAGCTACGGCGCCGCTTCGAGTCCGATACGGCGCCCTAGGCCATGCAGCCCCACTTACTGAAGAGCCTGCGCCACGCGCGGGAGATTCCATGCATGATCATCTGCTCGGGCACGAGCCGGCTGGTGGTGATCGACGGCATCCATCTGCCCGAGAAGCCGGACGAGGTCTTGCTGGAGCTGATGCTGGGCCAGCCCTACGGGCTCGGGGGGACGACCAGCCAGTCCAACAAGGTGGCCGTGGTGCAGGCGGATCGAGGGCGCGGCGCGTTCACGTTCCACTTCTACCAGATCATCTACCAGAACCAGCGCATGATGGACGACATGGAGTGCTCCAACGCCGCCGCCGCCAGCGGCCTCTTCGCGCGCCTGAGCGAGGTCGCGAAGCCCCGCGCCGAGCGGCACACTCTGAGCACGCTGAACAAGGCCACGGGCCAGAGAGTCATGTTGACCATCCCGGCCGAGTCGGAGATCTGGACCCATCCTTGGGGGGTGCGTTTCGAGACGAGCGCCGACCTGCGCGTGTTTGGCGACCCGCACCCGCTGGACGAGACGATGTGCCATATCGTCCCCCACGGCAACGTCTTCGTGTTCCTGCAGTATCCGCCCGAGCAGATGACGCCCATTTACGCCGAAGAGCTGGCGCGCCGCGCCGTGCCGCTGGCAATCGAGCTGGGGCGGGCGAAGGAGGGATTCATCCCCAAGATGATTCCCTACCAGGTGCTGGGCGAGCGCCACGTGGCGGCCGCCAGCTTCTTTCACGGCGAGCGCCACGCGTCGCTGCCGGGCTCGGCCGCGATGGCGCTGGCGCTGTTCCTCACGCAGCAGGGCGTGCTGGAGGGCAATCCCATCACCGTGGACCATCCCAGCGGCAGCATCGAGGTGAACGTGGGCTCCGACTACACCGAGTTTTTCACGCCCGTGAAGCTGCTGCTGCACGGGGCCGCCCCCGTGGTGGTGCCGGCCTAGATGTGCGGCATCGCGGGCGTCGTCTTCTTCGAGCCGCGCCCCGACGTGGAGGCGGTGGTGCGCCGCATGAACGCCGCCCAGGCCTATCGTGGGCCCGACGGGGAGGGGGTCTGGTGCACCGACCGCGTGGGACTGGGGCACCGCCGCCTGGCCCTGGTGGGCGATGACGAGCACGGCCGGGAGCCGCTGGAGCTGGGCGGATGCCAGCTGGTGTTCAACGGGGAGATCTACCGCCCCGCCGAGGTGATGGCTTCCCTGGGCCAAAAGATGGGCCCCGAGGACTCCGACTCGCACGCCCTGCACCTCTTGCTGGGCCAGTGGGGCGCCCCCGGGCTCGATCGCGTGGAGGGCTGCTTCGCCGCCGGCCGCTACGACCCGGCTACGGGCAAGTTGTTGCTGGTGCGCGACGTGTGGGGGCAGAAGCCGCTCTACGTCTTCCGCACGCCCGAGGCGTTCTATTTCGCCTCCACGGCGGCCGCCATCCAGGCCGCGGTGGGAAGGCTCGCGGCCCGCAGAGAGGGGCTGCTCGAGTACCTGGTCTACAAGTCCGTGGGCGGCTACCGCAGCGCCTTCCAGGGCCTGGAGCAACTGCCCCCGGGGAGCTGGCTGGAGGTCGGCCTGGACGGCACCGAGCGCCGCGGCCGCTGGCACACTCCGCCCGCCCCGGTGAAAAGCAGCGCCGATCCGGCCGAGGTCCGGCGCGTGCTGGACGGGGCGATCCAGGAGCGGTTGGCGGCCAATTTCGAGCAGGGCGTGTTCCTGAGCGGCGGGCTCGACTCGAGCCTGGTGCTCGATTCGGCCGCGCGCCAGGCCCGCGGGCCGCTGCGCTTCTACTCCGTCGGCTACGACGCCGGGGAGGGCGCTCAGGACGAGCGTCCGCTGGCGCGCCGCATGGCCAGCGGCTACAGCTATCCTCACGAGGAGGTGCAACTCTCGGCGGAGCAGGTTCCGGAGCTGTTCCTGGAGGTGGCGCGCTTCACCGAGGATCCGATTCAGGACCCGGTCACGCTGCCCACCTATCTGCTTTGCAGGACGGCTTCTCGGCGGACCAAGAGCGTGCTGACGGGGGATGGCTCGGACGAGTTCTGGGGGGGCTACGAGCGATTCTCCGACCCGCCCGCGTCGCTCGAGGACTACTGGCCGCGCACCGCCATCTTCGGGGCGGAAGAGATTCCGCCCCCGGCGAGCTATCTCGACCAGATCAAGCTGCCGCCCGAGAGCTGGGCGCCGCTCGACCGCATCCTGTGGTGCGAGGCCAGCAACCGGCTGCGCAACTACCACCTGGCGCGGGTGGACAAGCTGAGCATGGCCTGCGGGCTCGAGGTCCGCTCTCCGTTTTTGGACCGCCAGGTGACCGACCTGGCCCTGTCCATCCCGGCGGCTCTGAAGCGGCCCAACGGCGTGGCCAAGGGCTTGCTGATCGACGCTTTCCGCGACGTGCTCCCGTCGTGGTTGATCGACCGCAAGAAGCAGCCGTTCAGCGTGCCGATCGCCGACTGGCTCGGGGGTCCGTTGCGGGATTACGCCCACGACCGGCTGAGTGCGGGCTCGCGCTCGCGTGCCTATCTGGACGCCACGCCCTATCTGGACAAGCCCGCCAAGGCGAACCAGGTCTGGTCGCTCCTGCAGCTCGAGGCCTGGCTGGAGGTCTTCGCGTGACCTTGCGCGAGCGGTTGCTGGCCGGCGGGATGGTGGACACCCACTACCACATCGGCCCCGAGCTGATGCCCCGCCGCTATGACGTGCGCACGCTGGCCGACGAGATCGTCCCGCTCGGGATGACGGTGGTGCTGAAGAATCACACCTACCCCACCACGCCCCTGGCGGCGCTGGCGCGCCAGCATTTCGGGGCCTCGATCCTGGGTGGAATCGTGCTGAACCGGTTCGTGGGCGGGATGAATCCCGACGCGGTCTTCGGCGCCGCCTCCGGCAACCACGCCGACGTCTCGCACGGCGGGACCGACCCCACCTTCGTGGTCTGGATGCCGACCGTGCACGCGGAGAGCCATCTGCGCTGCCTGGGCCACGCCTTCGACCACCGCTGGTGGGGCGCTTGCTGCTCGCTGCACGAGGTCGAGCCCCACGAGGAGCCCGTGCGCATCTTCGCTGATCCGGGCGCATTGAACGCCACGCTGGACGCGATCGCCTCCACCGGCGCGCGGCTGGCGACCGGCCATCTGCACGCGGACGAGATCATGCGGCTCGTTCCGATGGCCCTGACGCGCGGGATCAGCGTCATCCTGACGCATCCGCACTACCCCTCGGTCGACCTGAGCGATGCGCAACTGGTCGAGTTGACCGCCGACAAACGCGTCTTCATCGAGCACTGCCTGGCCATCCACACCATCGAGGAGGTGCCGCTGGAGCGCTTCGTGGCCACCATCCGGGCCACCGGCGTCGGGCAGACCATCCTGGCCACCGATTTCGGCCAGGTCCAGAGCGAGACGGCGGCCGACGGCGAGCCGCACTTCGCCCGGCTGCTGGCGCAGTGGCTGCCGGAGGACGACCTGGTGACGATGATGACTGTCAATCCGCGGAGAGCGCTGGGTCTTGCTTGACGTCCTGGTCGTGGGCTCCGGCCCCGTCGGGCTGCTCCTGACGCATCAGTTGCGCTCGCGGGGTCTTTCGGTGCGCCTGATCGAGGCGGCCGCCGGGCCCCACGTCGGCTGCCGCGCCACCTCGGTGCAGCGCGCCACCTGGCGATTGCTGGGTCATCTCGGCGTGGAGCTGCCGGGGGCCATCAAGATCACCGGAACGTGCACCTACCGCGCCGCGGGGCAGCCCCCCGTGCGCGACGAGCGCTATCTCGGCTACGGCTGCAGCGAGCCCGAGCTCGAGGCGGCCCTGCGTCCCCTGGTGGGCCCGATCGAGTACGGAGTGGGTTTGCGCAGCTTCACCCAGGATGCCGAAGGCGTCACGGCGCTTCTGGACGCCGGCGAGGTGCGCTGCCGCTGGCTGGTCGGTTGCGACGGCGCCCACAGCACCGTGCGCCATCTGCTGGGCGTCGCGTTCGAGGGGGTGAGCCACCCGGAGGTGTTCCTGGTGATGGACGCCGAGCTCAACGGGCCGTTCCGCCACTCGGAGCAGACCTTCTTCCTGACCGAGACCGACACGTTGACGGCGCTGCCTCTGCCGGGCGAGAACCGCTGGTCGCTCACGCTCTCCGACCCGACGGGCCAGGTCAGCACCGAGCACGGCCTGGAGGCGCACGACCTGCCCTCGGTGGCCGAGGTGAACGAGCGGATGGCGTTCACGGGGCTGGGCCTCTCCCTGAACCAGCTCTTCTGGATGTCGCGCTTTCGGGTGAGCACGCGCGTGGCCGCGCGCTACCGCGTGGGCAGGGTGTTCCTGGCGGGCGACGCGGCCCACATCCAGTCGCCCAAGGGCGGGTTGGGGATGAACATCGGCCTGTTCGACGTCTGGAATCTGGGCTGGAAGCTGGCCCAGGGCAGCGAGTCGTGGCTGGACCTTTACGAAACGGAGCGTCGTGGGGTGGCCCAGGAGCTGGCGCGCCAGTCGGACGTGCTGTTCGTGGAGCAGGAGGAGCACCAGGCGGGCCCGGTCGTACGCCTGCGGGCCGCCTTCGAGGCGATGGTCGACCTGGCGGACGGGCCGTTCGGGCCCTCGTGGAGCTGGCGCGGGCCTGGTCCCGCGCTGCCCCCCTTCGTGACGCGCCATCGTGAACTGCGTGGGGGACTCGTGCGGCCGGACGGGGCCCGGGGGCTGCAGGGCGGGCCCGTCCGTGTCGCCGAATAGGGCGCCATGTGGCTCGCCTTCGGCGGTCGGGATGGGGATGCCCTGTCCGTCGTGTTCGCCCTCTTTCTCGGGCTCGCAATCCTGGCGCTTCTCGTGCCGTGCCTGATCGTGCTGCTGGTCGGGGTCGCGAGCTTGCCGAAGGGCCGGCGACTGATTCCCACAGGGTCAGGGATGCTGCTTTCGTTGACCGCGACCAGCCTGATCGGGTGGCTTGTCGTGGTGCGGTACGGGGGTAGTTACGGCCTGTTCGGCTGCTTCCTGCTGCTGACGGCCCCTCCCCTGGCGCTGGGGCTGATGCCGATTCTACTCCAGCGAGAGCGAGCATGAAACGACAGACCGCCATCTTCCCGGGACGCTACACGCAGGGCGCGGGAGCTCTGGCCGACCTGCCCTCGGCGCTCGCCGGGCTGGGGTCCCGGCCCTTCGTCGTCGCGGGGTCGACCGCTCGCAGAGAGCTCCTCCCCTCGCTGGACCTTGCTTCCACGGCCTTCGGCGGGGAATGCTCGGACGAGGAGATCGAGCGCCTCTCCACGCTGGCCGCGGGCTGCGACGTGGTCGTGGCGATGGGCGGCGGCAAGGTGATCGACGCGGGGAAGGCCGTCGCTCACCGGCTCGGGGCGGCCAGCGTCATCGTGCCCACCATCGCCTCGACGGACGCGCCCTGCAGCGCCGTGTCCGTAATCTACACTCCCGAGGGGGCGTTCAAACGCTATCTCTTCTTGCCGCGCAATCCCGACCTGGTGCTGGTCGACACGCGCGTCATCGCCCGGGCCCCGGTGCGCTTCCTGGTGTCCGGCATGGGCGACGCGCTCTCCACCTGGTTCGAGGCCGATGCCTGCCGGCGCACCCTCTCGGACAACCAGTGCGGGGGCCTCGCCACCGGGGCCGCCCTGGCGCTGGCGCGCCTCTGCTACGACACGCTGCTCGAGTTCGGGGTGAGCGCTCGCCTCTCGTGCGAGGCGAACGTGGTCACGCCGGCCCTGGAGCACATCGTGGAGGCCAACACGCTGCTCAGCGGGCTGGGCTTCGAGTCGGCCGGCCTGGCCTCGGCGCACTCCATCCACAACGGACTGACTCGCCTGGAGCCCACGCACGCGTTCTACCACGGGGAGAAGGTGGCCGTCGGCGTGCAGGCCGGGCTCTTTCTGGCGGACCGTCCGAGCGCGCTGATCGCCGAGGTCTACGGGTTTTGCGAGGCGGTCGGCCTGCCCACCACGCTGCGGCAGCTGGGGCTGCAGAACCCGGATCTCCGACTGGTGGCCGAAGGCGCCTGCGCCGAGGGGGAGACCATCCATCACGAGGCCGGCGCCATGACGCCCGAGCGGGTCGTCAGCGCCCTGAAGGCCGCCGACGCTTACGGACAGAGACGGCTCGCGCGCCAGTAAGCTACGCAAAACCACCGACCTCGAGTCGGAGGGACAGACGGCCGATCAAGGGCGAGATGCACTTCCGCGGTCAGTAGCCCAGTAGAGCAGCGCCAGAAGGGGGGCGCCGGCCCCGATCGCCACCACGTAGGGCCAGCCGCCGTGCCCGTAGGCGAAGGAGCCGGCGGCCGACCCCGCCGCACCGCCCACGAAGAAAACGCTGATGTAGAGCGTGTTCAGGCGCGAGCGCTGGTCGGCGTCGAGGGCGTAGATGGCCTGCTGTCCGAGCACCAGGGTGGTCTGCACCCCCAGGTCGAGCAGGATGGCTCCCAGGATGATGGTCGGGAGATTGGTGATCAGCGTGAGTGCGAAGCCGGCGACAGCCAGGGCGAGCGCCGCGCCGGTGACGGGGCGGCTGTAGCCTTTGTCGCCGAGGCGGCCGGCCTGCGGGGCCGCGGTGGCCCCGAAGGCGCCCACCAGGGCCACCAGCCCGATCTGCGCCAGGGAGAAGTTGAAAGGCGGGGCGCTGAGGAGGAACGTAATACAGGTCCAGAAGGCGCTGAAGCTCCCGAACATGGCGGCCTGGTAGGCGGCTCGGCGCCTCAAGATGGGTTGCTGCCGGAAGATCGTGACGAGGGAGCGGATGAGGTCCCGGTAGGTGCCTTTGAAGTTGGGCTGCCTCTCGGGGAGGGCGACTCTCAAAGTGAAGGCGGTCAGCGCCATCAGCCCTGCTGACGTGAGGTAGACCGCCTGCCACCCCAGGTGCTCGGAGAGGAAGCCGGCTACGGCGCGCGCCAGGAGGATCCCGAGGAGCAGGCCGCTCATGACCTCCCCGACGACCTGGCCCCGGGTCTCGGGGGGCGCGAGACTGGCCGCGAAGGGGAGCAGGACCTGGGCCACGACCGACGTGACCCCGATGGCGAGGGAAGCCGCGATGAACCAGGGCATGCTGGGCGAAGCGGCGGCCGCGAGGAGGGCGAGGACGGTGCCACCCATCATCGTGGTGAGGAGCCGGCGGTTCTCGAAGAGGTCGCCCAGGGGAACGAGGAGCACGAGGCCCACTGCATAGCCGAGCTGGGTGACGGTGACGATGAGGCCGGTCTGGGCTTCGTCGACGTGGAAGGCCATGGACAGGGCGTGCAACAGGGGCTGGGCGTAGTAGAGGTTCCCCACGGAGAGGCCGGCGGCGGAGGCGAAGAGCAGGATCAGGGCGCGGGACATTCCCCTAATGTTTGAGGTCAGCCGTGGGAATCCCGCGTCGGGAAGTTCAGCTCGGGTTCACAACTTTAGCCCACGGATCGGGCACAACGAGAGCATGAGAATCTGTCCCGACCGGATCCCGGCGCGTTTCGACTTCGCGCCCATCGATACTTGCGAGGAGGCGATGTTCGCCCCGGGCGCCGACATGCTCGTGCGCGCCCTGGTGGGGGACGAGGCCCGGGTGCGCGTCCGCTTCTCGGCCCTCGACCACACGCTCGACTACGTGCAGGCCGATGACAGAGTGAGCGGCACGCTCGATGGCAAGCCTTTCGAGCTGTCCCGGACCGGGCCGACTCTGGCCGGCGAGACTTCGGGAGGGCCGATCGAGGTCACGGTCACCCCCAACGAGCGCGGCAGTCACGTCGAAGGACACGCGGGCGCAATGGGATTTCGTCACGACCTCGAGCGGCGCGACCCGGTCAGCGGGCAGCTCGCCCGCATCCGAGGGAAGTTCGATTGAAAAGCGATTAACGAGAGCGTGACTCTCGTCCCGGGTGGTTACAAAGTGTCGGGCAATCTCGGACCCGACCGGATCAAGGCCAACGTGCAGCAGGGGCCCAATGGGACGCTGTTCATCGAGGGGACTCTGGCGGACATGCCCTTCTCGCAGACCATCGAGCCGCTTCCGACAGCACCATCCTGAGACGCGACCGTCAGGCGCGACCCAGCACCCGGCGCACGGCAGCCGCAAGATCGTCACGACCGAACGGCTTCTCGAGAATCTCGAAGTGGGGGCTGCCCGCCTGCCGGTCGAGCCCTTCCGAGTTGCCGGTCACGAGCAGAATGGGGAACTCGGGACGATCCTCGCGGCAGCGCGCCGCCACTTCCATGCCATTCATCCCGGCCATGCTGTAATCGGTGATCAGCATGTCGACGGGCTCGGCGCCCAGACGCTGGAGCGCTTCCAGCGGATCGTTGCAGACGGAGACCTGGTAGCCCAGGCTTTGCAGCATCAGGCCCATGGCCCTGGACACCGGGAGCTGGTCATCCAGCACCAGCAGACGCTCGCCGTCGCCGCGACTCATTCCAACCGTGGAGGCGGGCCTGGCCGGCTCCTGCCCTTCGCCTACCGGCAGATAGACGGCAAATCGGGTCATCCCGGGCTGACTCTCGAGCTCGATGGCCCCTCGATGGTTCTCGATGATTCCATGCACCACGGCCAATCCCAGGCCCGTGCCTTCGCCGCTCGGCTTGGTGGTAAAGAAGGGCTCGAAGAGGCGCGTCTGGTCCGAAGCCTCGATACCCGGACCGTTGTCCTCGACGACCAGCGCGACGTAAGCCCCCCCGGAGAGCCCGGGATGCTCGCTCAGAAGCTTCGACGCGTCGGGAACGGGTCTGCAGGCCACCAGCAGACGACCGCTGGTGCCCAGCGCCTGGACGGCATTGGTGCAAAGGTTCATGGCAACCTGCAACAGTTGCGCGGGGTCAGCCTGCAAGAAGCAGCCCCCCGGGTCGGCCTCGGCGACAATCTCGATGCCGGGAGGCATGGTGGCGCGCAACAGACCGATCACTTCCGTCACGATATCGCTCAGCGAGACCACGCTCCTCACGTGCTCGCGCCGCTGGCTGAAGGTCAGGATCTGACGCACGACGTCCCGCGCCCGATGACTGGCTCGCAGAATCTCGCCCAATCCGGTGCGGAGGGGTTCGCCGGGCGGCGAAGCGGCGAGCAGAACCTCGGCGTTGCCCACGATGGCGGCCAGCACGTTGTTGAAGTCGTGCGCGATGCCCCCGGCCAGAGTGCCCAGCGCCTCCAGCTTTTGCGACTGAAAGAGCTGCAGCTGCAGTTTGCGCTGGGTTTGCTCCGCGGTGTGGGACTCGGTCACGTCCTCGGCGATCCCCACCACCCGGTAAACCTGCCCGCTGGCATCGCGGACGGAAGCGGCGGTTTCGACCACAAAGCGGAGGCTGCCATCGGAGCGCAGCAGTCGAAAAGAGACCCGAAATCCGTCGGATTCTCCCGACGACAGCCAGGCTTTATAGCTCTGCTCGACCCTCTCGCGGTCCTCAGGATGGATGCGGGCCACCCACAGTCCGGGACTCTCCATGAGTTCCGCGCAAGAATCTCCCCACAGGTGCTCGAAGGCCGGGCTGACGTAGAGAAAGCGCGACGGCCCCGGAGCCCAGGACCAGAAGACCTTGTCCAGGGACTCGGCCAGCTGGCGAAAGCGCAGCTCGCTCTCTCGCAGTGCGTCCTCGCCGCGCATTCGCTCGGTCACGTCGCGAAAGCTCCAGACTCTCCCGACCACGACGTCCTGGGCGACCTGGGGTCGGCTGTAGCGCTCGAAAATGCGACCATCCTTGAAGTGGATGGTCTCGAAAGAGGAGGCGGAGGGTTCCTGATACAGCTGGTTGACGCGATCGAGAAACTCCTGGGGGTCCTTGAGCTGCTCGAGCACGGCCCCCAGGAG
This sequence comes from Vulcanimicrobiota bacterium, assembly GCA_039809865.1. Lineage (GTDB taxonomy): Bacteria > Vulcanimicrobiota > Xenobia > Xenobiales > QWHO01 > QWHO01. The sequence continues at coordinate 27,953 of JBDHVW010000036.1, read as the reverse complement.
CTTCTGGTCATCTCCCAAGCGGGCCAGCTCCGGGTCGATCCGCCACATGCGCAAAAACGTCTGGTTGTAGCTGGACACCCGTCCGTTCGTCTCGACCACCAGCAGCCCGTCGGCCGTGGACTCGAGCGCCGCGTGCAACAGGGAGACCGAGTGCACCATTTCGTAGGCGGCCGCCTGGCGAGCCGAGATGTCGCGAAAGAGAATTTCGAGCGCGTCCGAGCCGCAAAACGTCAGGGTCGTGGCGGCGGCCTCGACCGGAACGACCGAGCCGTCGAGCTGCAGAAAGCTGAATTCCCAGTACGCGGGTTGCTGATGCTCACGCGCCAGCTCGGACCAGGCGTAGAAAGCCTGGCGACACGAAGGGCAGATCCACTCGAGCAGCGGCTTGCATGCCAGCTCCTCGAGGCTGTCGGCGCCAAACAGGCGCAAAGCTGCCGAGTTGGCAAAGACGATCCGCCCCGCCACTTCGAGCAGCACGGGGTCGGGCAGTCCCGTGAGGCTGTGGCGCAGGCCTTCCTCACTCTGCCTGAGGGCCGACACGGCGCTCTCCAAATCGAGCGCGGCCTGACGCACCTCTGTGACGTCCATGGCGGTGCCAAAAACCGAGCGGACTTTGCCGGTGCGGTCGCGGCGCACTTCCGCCCGCGCCTGCACCCAGCGGTAATCTCCGTGCAACAGCACCCTGGCCTGGGTGTCAAAAGAGCGGGCCTCCTCGAAAGCCTGACGGAACAACGCGGCGACTCGTGTGCGGTCGAGCGGGTCGACCAGATTGACGACCTCCTCCAGGCTCCTGGTGCCCTCAGGCTGTTTCCCTGCGAAGACCCGGAGGGTCTGGGGAGAGAGCACCAGGCGGCCATCGGGGAACGCTTCCCAGTCGCCGATCAGGGCGAGGTGCTGCGTCTCCTCGAGACGAGCGCGCGAGAGGCGAAGCTGCCGGCTCAGGGCCAGCTGATGCAGGAATGCTGCCGTGAGAATGGCGACGACGAGACCCAGACCTCCGAGAGAGAGCAGCACGGAGCGCCAGGGCATGGTCTTGGGCTCGAGCACCCCGAACCACTTGTCATAGAGCCGGTCGTAAGTCCCGTTGGCTTTGACCACGGCCAGGCCCTCGTTGAGCCGGGCCAGGAGCTCCCCATCTCCCCGCCGCACGGCAAACGAGAAGCTCTGGCTGTAACCGGCCGGACAGGCCACGACGAGATTCTTGATGCCCTCATCGCGCAGCGTTTGCAAACCGATCAGCTTGCTCACGACCATGGCGTCGAAATTGCCGGCCGAAAGCAGCCGTAGCCCGTCAGCCGGAGTCTCCGCCGGCTCGCACGTCCACCCGCGGCTGAGCGCGTAGTCGTGGCCAAGGTCCCCGTTGAGGACCAGCACCCGCTTGCCCTGCAGGTCTTCCTCGGAGCGGATTTGCGTCTCGTCGGCGCGCACGAAGATGGCTCCGCTCAAAACGGTGTGGGGCACGGTAAATTCGGCCCAGGCGCTGCGCTCGGGAGACCGGGCCAGGTTGATCAGCACATCCAGGCGCCGGTTCTTGAACTCCCTGAGCAGGACGTGGAACGGAGCCGTCCGGATGCGGGCAGGAAGGCCGCTTTCTCGGGCTACCGCTTCCCACAGCTCCACCGTGAATCCGGTGGCCGAGCCGTCCGGCCGCAGACTGGCCAGGGGCGGAAAATCTTGCTCGCTGCCAACCGACAGAGAAGGCTCCGCACGCAGAACCTGCGCCAACAGAGAGCAGACGATCAGAACAATCCATAACCGTCCCACAAGGACCTTAATTGCACAAAAATCGCAAAAGTACTTTAGTAACTATCTACCGGCCCGCGGGGGCCTCGATGAGTTGGCGCCCGAGCTTCAGTGACGTAAGACCACGGTCCCGCCGTCCATCTTCACGCCCCAGCCAAAGTGCGTCAGCACCGGCACGGCCGGCACCAGGCGCCCGCTCCCCAGGGGCAGCGCGGGCACCGCGAGCTCGGCTCCGTCACGGGCGATGCGCGCCTGGCCCGCCTGCTCCTGGGCCTCGAATCCCGCAGCGGTCAGGAGTTCGAGCGGCACGTAGAGCCTTCCTCCGGCCACCGCGCAGACGAATTTCCCCAGGGGCTCCTCCCCCACCACGACCTCCAGCTCGTCCCCCACGAGCGGCTCCGGGACGCCGGTGGCCCGGCCGACGATCTGACGGAGCTTGACGGGATCGACCAGAGGTCCGAGCTCGGCGACGCACCGCTCGGCCTCGGCCATCAGGTCCACGCGGCCATAGACGTCGGGGAAGACGGCCAGGGCCACCCGACCGTCTGGCTCCTGGCCGAGTTTGACGGGCTCGTACTCGATGCGGATGGGCATTCCCACGGTGACCCGCTCGAACAGCTCCCGCGCCAGCTCGGGATACATCCGGATGCACCCGTGCGACACCGCACCCCCAATGGAGCTCGGCACGTTGGTGGAGTGGATCCCGTAGCCTCCGAGCGAGAGGCCCATCCAGCGATCCCCCAGCGGGTTGTCCGGCCCCGGCCCGACCGGCCCCGCCACGCCCGCCCACGAGGGAGGACTCCAGGTGGGGTCGACCACGCGCGAGACGATGCGGAACTCGCCGACGGGGGTGTTCCAACCCGGCATGCCGATGGCCACCGGGTAGAACCCGGCGTAGGTGCCCTGGCGAAAGAGGAAGAGGCCGCGCTCGGGCAGGTTCAGCACCAACCCGTCGGCCGGAGGGGAGCCGGGCAGGACGCGCCGCCCCGGAATCAGGATTCGCCCGGCCCTCAGGGGCCGCAAGTCCGGCGCCAGGCGATTCGCGAAGGCGAGGTGCTCGAGGGCCAGGCGGTGGGCCCTGGCCACGCTGTAGAGGGTGTCCCCGCCCGCGACGGGCTGCTCGTCGTTCTGGCCGACCAGCTCCCGCCCTGGCTGAGCCAGAGCCGGCATGAAGAGCAGCAGGACGAGCAGAAGGATTGGCCCTCGCATACCTCGAGGCTACTCCCCGAAGGGAGTGCGGCCTATGATCCGGATCAGGCGGCGACGAAGGCGTCAGGGAGTGGCAGAGAGAATTGTCCTGAATCGCTCCAAAGGGAGATTTTGATGTCACTGATTCAGACCAACGACCCGGGCCGAATTTTCAATCGGCAGCAGTAGGAGGGCCGTCCGGACCTCCTACTGCTGGGCTTCCGGGAAGCTTATTGCGACACGCGCTTCGGAAAGTAGGGGCCTGCTCGGGCTGGCTGCATGACCCGAGAGAGTTGTGGCTGGCCTGGCGATGGCGTGGCAGACGAACCCGAGCGTGCCTGAGCTGAGCCGGTGCTGGACCTGCGGCTTCGCCCCCGAGCCGTCGCATCTTTACTGCGCCATGTGCGGCAACCCGCTGGAGTTCGGCGAGCTTGCCGAGCGGCGCTCTCTCACCGTTCTTTTCTGCGATCTCGTCGGCTCGACCAGCCTCTCGGTCGAGCTCGATCCCGAGGAGCTTCGCGAGCGGGTGCGCCAGTATCAGAGCGCCTCGACGGCCGTGGTGGATCGGCTGGAGGGCTACGTGGCGCAGTACCTGGGCGATGGCCTGCTGGTCTACTTTGGCTACCCGCGAGCCCACGAGGACGACGCGCGACGTGCCGTCTTGTGCGCTCTCGAGCTGGTGAAGGCGGTGCCCGGCGGTCTGCAGGTGCGCATCGGGCTGCACAGCGGTGCGGTGGTGGTGGGCGAGATGGGCGGCGGTTGGCGCCGCGAGCGCCTGGCTATCGGAGACGTGCCCAATGTGGCCGCCCGCTTGCAGGGCCTGGCGGATCCGGGCACCGTCCTCATCAGCCACGCCACCCGTCTCTTGTGCCGGGATCGCTTCGAGCTGGCCGATCTGGGCGAGACGCAACTCAAGGGGATTCCCGATCCCGTTCCCCTGTACCGCGTCCTGGGCCCGAGGTCGACCCGCGAGCAGATTCCGCCTTCCCCCTTCGTGGGACGAGGCGCCGAGCTGGGGCGCCTGCAGAGTCTCTGGGAAACGGTCTCCACGCGGGGGTTCGTGCGCGTCGACCTGACCGGCGATGCCGGACTGGGCAAGACGCGCCTCGTGCGCACGTTCTGCGAGCGGATTCGAGCCCCGATTCTGGTCGGCCATTGTTCACCCTTCGCGGTCGACCACGCCCTGTTTCCGGTAAAGGAGTGTCTGCGGTCGGCTCTCGGCCTGCCGCTGGCGTGCTCGGCCCAACAGGTGCGAGAGTCTCTGCCGCACGGCCCGGAGCCGATCGTGCATCTTCTCAGCCCCGAGCCGGAAGGCGAGGCGGGCCTGGCGGAGCTACTCGACGTCCTGGTGGACTTCCTCAGCGGTTTCGGCCAGGCCGGTCCGGTCGTGCTCGTCCTGGAGGACGCGCAGTGGCTGGACCCCTCGACCCTGCGCCTGCTGAGTCGATTACGCGAGCTTTCCGCGCTCCTTCTCGTCACGGCCCGGGCTCCGCTCGATTCGACCGGCGAGAGAATCGAGCTGGCGCCCCTGGCGCTCGAGCAGATCGAGCACCTGCTGGCGGGGGCTCCCCGGGAGCTGGCGCTGCGCTGCGACGGCAACCCTCTGTTTGCCGAAGAGCTGGCTCGAGCGGCTCGCAGCGGCCAGAAAGACCTTCCCGGCTCTCTGCAAGGCCTTTTGCTGGCGCAGCTCGATCGTATGCCCCGCTCGCGCCGACTGGCCCAGGTGGCCTCGGTGATCGGCCGTCACTTTCCGCTGCCCGTGCTCGAGCGCCTGTGGGGCCATGAGCTGGAGCCCGCCCTTTCCGAGCTGGTGACCGCCGGCGTGCTGGAGAGCTGGGGCGACAACGCCGGCTTTCGGCACGCTCTCATGCAAGAGGCGGCCTACCAGACGATGCTGCACAGCGATCGCCGCCCTTTGCACGGTCAGCTGGCCCGCCTGCTCCAGACGGAGTTCCCCGCGTTGAGCCGCGGCCGGCCCGAAATGCTGGCGCGGCATTTCGAGACCGCCGGGCTCTCGTCGCAGGCCCACCCGCTGTGGCAGGAGGCCGCTCGTCACGCCATCAAGCGGGGAGCCAACGCCGAAGCTCTGCGCCACCTCGACCGCGCCCTGCAGGGGGCCGACACCCCCGAGCGCGAGCTCGAGCTTCTCAGCCAGCGCATCGCCCCGCTCATCGGGACGGAGGGTTACGCCAGCGAAGAGGTGGCCCGTATCGCCGTCCGCGCCCAGGAGCTGAGTCTCCACGTCGCCGATGCCCCGTTCGCGGCCATGCGGGGTTTGTGGGCCTATCTCCTGGTGCGTTCGCGATTGGACGAGGCGCGCGCCCTGGCGACTCGGTTGAGCGAAATGAGCGCCGAGGGCCCGCTCAGCTGGCGGGTGGAAGCCGAGCTGGCCGCGGGCGTCACGGACGCCCATCGCGGAGAGCTCGAGTCCGCGCAGGACCACCTGGAACGGGCCCTGGCCGGCACGCGGAGAAAGCGGCGCGAGCTCCACTTTGGCCAGGATCCCAACACGCTGGGCCGCTCTCACCTGGGCTGGGTTCTGGCGCACCTGGGGCGACACGACGAAGCCAGAGCGCAGATGAAGCACGCCCTCGCCAGCGGCCGAGGCCATCCGTTCAGTCAGATTACGGCCCTGGTGATGAGCTCCGTGGTCGGCCAGGTCCAGAACGATCCGGGTCTGGCCCTGCGCCGCGCCGTGAAAGCCCGCTCGCTGTGCGTACGGCACGATTCTCGGCACTGGCTGGGATTGTCCCTGGCGCTCGAAGGTTGGGCTCGCTGCCGTCTGGGTCAGGGCGAGGCCGGACTGGCCCTGGTGCGCGACGGCTATGAGGTGCGCGAGCAGACCGGGGCGCGCCTGAGCCTGCCCCACATCCGACTGTTGGAGGCCCTCTGCCTGCAAGAGCTGGGACGCGCGGAGGAGGCGCTCGCAACGGCTCGGGAGGGATTGGCCCAGGCTCTGGAGCTGGGCCAGCCAGCCTATCGAGGCCACCTGGAGGCGATTGTGGCCGGGAATAAACGGCCGTCCGCGGGAGACTGAGCGAACATGCGCAGGCTGGATGTGATGCTCCTGCTGGTTTGCATCGCCTCGATCTCCTGGTGGTGCGCCCCTTCGCGTCTCGAGAGCAACGAGGCCCTCGCGCCCGGTAAGGACCTCCCCCTGCGATTGAGCCTCGCGCTCGTGCCGGGTAGCCCCGATGAAATCCTGGTTTCCCTGCGCAATATGCGCTGGAACGAGGTGCGCGTGGGCGCCCGGCTTTGCCAGACGGTCGGCTGGGAGAGCCTGCTAGTCTGGCGCGCGCGCATCGATGGCAGGTGGGTGACCCTGCCGCGCAGTTATGCCGACCTCGAGCACGTTCATCCCCACGGCGACCTGGTGGTGGGTCCGGTTCAGACTCTGGAGCGACGGCTCCCCCTGCAATTGGAGGGGGAAAAAGTGGAAGCCCTTCAACTGGTGCTCGTCCCAACCCGCCCGACGCGCGACGGTGAGAGCCCGATCGTCGTCAACGAGCGGATCGCCAGCGAAGTGCTGGTGCTGAATTCCCGCTGACGGCCTGGGGCGCTATCAGGGCGTTACGGCGAGCGATGGCCTTGTCCTGCGAGGGCCCGGCAACGAAGATAGCCCGCACCAACTGCCAGGTACGGCTCTGGGCCTCGGTTCGAGCCTCGCTGAGCGCAGGCATCCGCACGGGAGATCCCGAAATCTGCTGCACGCTCGACCCTTCCAGCCGATAGACTTCCACCGTCTGCTCCACGAGGTCCACGATCCAGTATGGGGCCCGGGGACTGAAGCGCCCCCCCTCCAGGTCGCGGTATCCGGCTCCCGGCGAGATGGTTACGAACGCCCGAAGCTCCAGGGGTACTCACCATGATACAATCGGCCCGCCATGGTCCGACTGAATTCGGCTCTAGTCACCTTTGCCTGGTGGGGATATCGCCGGGCCAAACTCAGTTTGATCCTGGCCTTCGCGCTCCTGATCAGCTCCACAGCCACCCTGATGGGACGCTCCTGGGACAACCAGCCCTACGAGTTCCTGCCCGCCGGCTCGGCCGACCGGATCAAGCTCGAGGAACTGACCCGAGAAGTCGGGCCCGCCCAGGACATCGCCGTCATCGTCAGCGGGCAAGACGCCGCCACGCGCAAGGCCTACATCCGGAGGCTCGAGAAGCAACTCCAGGCCGAGCCCCTTCTCTACCAGCACGTCTTCGGCAGCCTGGACCTCAAGTTCCTCAGGCCCACCGTTCTCTACCACCTCAAACCCAAAGAGCTCCATGCCCTCGAGATGTCCGCCAAGAGCCTGCGGCCCCTCCTGGAAGCCAAGGACCCCACCACCCTCCTCGATCAGGCCGACGCGCCCGCCCCGACCCCCGCGCGCACCGAGGTCCTCCTGCAACTGGCCCTGCACTACCTCAACCAGCTCCAGACCTGTTTCGAGCAAAGAGGCCGCGCCAAATTCGTCTCCCCCGTCTGGAGCTTCGTCGACAAGTCCAAGCTCGACAACCGCGCCGTCGCCCTCTGGGAAGGCAAGCCCGTCATCTACTTCAACACGGTCGCCGAAGGCAAGCTCCACGCCCTCGTTTTCCGTGCCGGACCCCAGGGGATGGTCAAAGCCATCGAGGGGGCCAAGGTCGAAGCCCTGCGGGTCTCCCGCGAGTTTCCCGGTCTCAAAGCCGAGGTGACCGGCATCAACGCCATCGTCCATGAGCAGCGCGCCGGGATGGCCATCGACCTCATCCGCGCAGGGGCCCTCTCCCTGCTCCTCCTCTGCCTGCTCTTCGGAGTCGTCTACCGCGACCTCTATCGGCCCCTGGCCGCCATGCTGGCCAGTCTGCTCGGCTCCGTTGGACTCTTTGCCCTGCTGGCGCCCCCCGGCACCCCGGCCGGTCTGGGCCTCTTCCTGGGCGGGGCGATCGGACTCTGTTTCGCTCTGCGGCTGGCCTGCAGCTACTCCGAGCAACGGCGCAACGGCCATCTGCCCCTGACCGCCTGGCGCGTCTGCATGCTCGGACCCGGAAAGGGCTTCCTCGGGTGCGTCGCCACCCTGGGAGCCGCTTTCCTGGCCCTGCTGCTGACCGGCTTTCCTGCCGCGGGGCAGGTCGGCGTGGGCGGCACCCTGGGCCTCCTGGGGGCCTTCCTGGGCACGCTGCTGCTCCTGCCGGGGTTCCTGGGGCTCAGGGACCCCCACGGGGGATTGGTGCTGGCCAACGAGCGCCTGAGAAAGCTGGAGCGCCGTTTCCGCAAGAAGAAGCACCTCGCTGCGGTGGCCGCGGCCGTCCTGTTGACGGTGGGGGCTGTTTCCGCCATCACGCGAGGCTCGACCTACCTCAACCCCGACCTGAGCCGCCTCATGGATTCTTCCCTGCCGGCCACCTCCGCCGCGCTCAGCCTCGAAGCCATGGGCCACTCCACCCTGAATATCGTGTCGCTCGTCAGCGACGCCGATCAGGCCGACGCCCTCTCGAAACGCCTCCTGCGGCTGCCCGGTGTGGGGCGCGTCGAGACGTCCACCATGCTCCTCCCCCTGGAGGCCCTGCGCAAAGAGCCCATCATCCGCCGCATCCACGCGGCCGTCAAGGGGCTGACCATCGCCCCCGCGCGCACTTCCGTCGGGGTGGACTCGATGCTGGACCTCGAGCCCGTGGTGGCCAAATTCAGCCAGGCTATCGCCTCCATGGGAAAGGCCAGCCCGAAGGCCCAGAGGCTGGCGCAGGCCATCGGGGACAAGATCAGCCACCTGCGGCACGAGCTCCCCGACCTCGGGCCCGGGCCCATCGAAGACGGGCTGCTGGCCTTCGAGCAGGGCTATACCGACGATCTCCGCAGCCTGATCAAGCTGATGCAACTCCAGACGCTGAAGGCGCCCTCGCCGGCCATCTTGCCCAACGAGGTGAAGATGCGCACCGTATCGTCCTCGGGTAAGCTGGTGCTGAAGATCTACCCCAAGACCACCGGCTTCGACCCCGTGGACGCCGCCCAGTTCTCGGCCACCGTGCAGTCGGTCGACCCGGATGCGACCGGGGCCTCGGTGCTGTTGGCCCGCATCGGCGAAATGGCCGAGCACGCTTACGCGGCCGCCGGGGGATTCATCTGGCTCGTCGTGCTGGGTGTGGTCATCATCCGAACCGGCTCGGTCGTGCGCGCCCTCCTGGCGATGGTCGCCCCCACCCTGGCCTGGTTCTGGACGGCCGGCTTCCTGGCGCTGTGCCAGGTGCCGCTGAACCTGGTCACGTTTCTCCTGCCGCCCATCCTGATCGGCCTGGGTGCCACCCTGGCGGTCGAGGGCCAGCTGCGCAAACAGGCCCGTGGCGGACGTCCGCTGCTCATGGGGCTGCTGGCCGTCACGGTCATCGCCGCCAGCCTGGGGGTGGCGCGCAATCCGGCCCTCGCCAGCATGGGCCTGGTGCTCTCGGTGGGGCTGGTCAGCAACTGGCTGGCGGTCTCGGCGATGCCGCGTCCCAAGGTGGCGCGGAAGAAGATGATCCGGCGCCGGTCGACGGGGGTAAGAACTTCGCCGCGGCAACCGTCCTCGGCTCGCACGGCCTGAGGGACGGTCCGCCACCGCCGGAGGGGTCGTTCCCTTCGATGACGATTCCTGCGGGAAGGGAACGACGTCGTTCCCGAGACGAGCGATTGGTGCGTCAGGGAACGACTGCTCGACACAAAACAGCAACATCTGGATCGCAAAGTCAACAATTTTCACAAATCGTTCACAACCCTGGCAAGCACAAAATCGCGCCGGGGTTTAGGCTGGGATCAAATCCTGAAACTTGGGAGAGTCCGTGGCAGTCAAAGAAGCACCCAAGGTCTCCGCGAGCAGCTCGAAGCCCGCGCAATCCTCCACGCCCAGGCCCGCAAGCAACACCGCTTCCAACCGCGCGACCAGCCAACCGAAAGAGGTCAGCAAGCCCCCCGAGGTCGCCAAAACCGACCGAACCTCGGTCAGCCGCGAGGCCCGCGAAGGCGACAGCAATGCCGCGGGCGCGGCCAACATGACGGGCCTTCTGGGCGGGCTGGCCGAGAACTACGGCTCCCAGGCCGCCGCCTCCGAGAACGCCGCCCGCCTGGGCGCGACCCCGGGCGCCAACCCCCTGCAGGCCTCCTCCGAGGACCTCAAGGCCCTGCAGGCCGCCCAGGATAGCGGGCGCCTCAAGGTGTCGCCGGAGCGTCTGACGCAGACCCTCCATGACGACCTGCACACCGCCCCCAACGTGCCGAACAAGGGCGAGCTGGCCCAGTCCTACCTCAAGAACATGCGCGAGGGCGGGCCGATCGGGCTCAAGCAAGACTTCGGCCAGTTCTCCGACGACGTGCGCGGGATCTATAGCGCCCGGGGCCTCGGCAACGAGGAGATCGTGGTGCACGGCTCCTCGGCCAGCGGCGCCTCGAGCAAAGGCGGGGACTTCCGCTTCACCGGCGCGACCCCGGAATCGGGCGGGCTCCCCGCCTCGGACATCGACGTGGCCGCGCGCGTCTCCCCCGAGAAGTTCAAAGCGCTCGGCGCCGAGCGCGTGGCGGAGCTGCGCGCGCAGGGCAAGATCCCCGAGGGGATCAAGGGCATCGACGACTTTCTGGCCCACGAAGGCAAATTGAGCCGCGGCGTCAACAACTTCAGAAACAACTACAACAATGGGATTATCCGAGCCTACAACATCCCGGGCGGCGATCCGCCCGTGTCCACGCTGCAAGAGGGCCTCAAGCCCGCGGCCGGCCGCACCGTGCAGATGAGCGTCGTGCAACAGGGCGGCGCCTTCGATGACGCCTCCCGCATCCCGCTCAAGTCGGCCAACGCCGCGGCCTCCGAAGCCACGGCGGCCAGCAAGCTGGGCACCGTCGCGCGCGTCGGCGGAGGCGCGCTGGGCCTCGCCGGGGGCGGCCTGCAGGCGGCCAACGGCGTCAATGAGCTTCGCAACGGCAACGTCGTGGATGGCACGGCCGACGTCGGCGCCGGCACGGCCAACATGGTCGCGGGCGGCGCGTTGCTGGCGGGCGCCGGCACGCTGGCCGCGGGCGCCGGGGGCGTGGGCGCCATCATCGACGGCGGCCGGGATGTCATCCAGGGCGTCCGCTCGGGCAACACCGAGCAGGCCGTCGTGGGCGGCGTGAAGAGCACCGCCGGGGCCGTGATGATGGCCGGCGCGATGACGGGCAACCCGTTCCTCGTGGCGGGCGGCGCGATCGCTTACGGCGGAGCGGTCGTCTATCAGAACCGTGAAGCCATCGGGAACGCGGTCTCCGCGGGCGCAGAGAAGGTCGGACAGTGGGCCAGCGACGCCGGCTCCGCTATTTCGAACGGCGTCTCGTCGCTTGGAAACGCGGCCTCCGGCCTCTGGAATCGAATGAGTTTCTGGTGAGGACGCCCTGGCAAAAGCTTACGGCGGGCGATCTCGAGTCGCTCTCCGAGGAGGAATTCGAGGAGCTCGCTACTCAGGTCGCGGAAGCGCCCGAGGACCTGCGCCTGCGCGTGATGGCGGAGCTGGAGCGCGTGAGCAACCCCGAGGTGCTGGCCACGCTGGTCGCCCTGTATGGCGATCCGCTCCCCGAGATTCGCGAGCGCGCCCTCACGTGCACCTATCGCCTGGGCGGGGATACGCTGGCCGAAGAAGAGATCGGGGCGTTGCTGACAGGCGATGCGGTGCCGGCGGTCCGGGCCGCGGCGGCGCTGGCCCTCGGGGTCACCCGCACTGCGACCGCCCGCGCCCTGCTCGAGGAAGCGCTCGAGGACGAGGACGCGGACGTGCGCGCGAAGGTGAAGGGACAGCTCCAGCTTTTGGGTTAGCCCGCGAAGCCAGGAAAGCAGCCCGGCGGTCTGCGCGTCGGGCGGCTCTGCGCCTCCTCCTGCGCCTGGGGCTTGATGGTCACCGTAACGCCGTCAACCGTGATGGTCACCTCGGAGCCGGTCTGCTGCGCCAGCTTGCCGGCGGCTTTGATGGCTTCCTCGAGCTTGGGGCTCACCTGGCTGATCTCGGTGCGGTCGGTCGGCTCGTGCGCCTCCTCCGTCTCCTGTCGGCGGCGGCGGCGGGGCAGCTCCATGCAACTTCCCGGTCCGGCGATAGCAAGCTTGTCGTTCGTCATCATCATTCTCCCCTGACATCGTTCTGTTCGCCCAACAGCATGGTCGCCAGGTCTGAAATTTTGCCGAACAGGCGTCGACCTCGCCTTGGCGCTGCGGAAAAGCTGATCGAGGCCGGACTTTCAGACTTTCTTCCGGCCGCGATGGCATCATCGGGTCATGACGATCAGACCCGAGTTCAAGCAGTTTATCAGCAGCGGCAGTTGGGGCAAGCAGCGGGGCTTCTACGAGCCCTCGAGCGACGAAGTGCAGGCCAACGCTTTCCAGCTTCCCGTCGACAGCTCGATGACGGGCTCGTTCAGGCGCATGCATCTCGACCTGCTGAATATCGGTCACAACGTCCAGGGCTTCAACTCACTGCCGGAGGCCACCCGGACCGAAGCCGAGGCTATCGCCAATCGCGGCGGGACCTATGGCGAGGTGCAGGCGCTCGAGAAGGGCGATCTGGCTGCGTGTCACATGAGCAACGTCGCTTCGGCCCAGAGGAGCTTGATCGGGTCGGTGCTGGGTCCTGGTTTTGGCGCCTTGCAGGCGATGGAGGCCCTGGCGCCTCACGTTTCTCGGGCCCAGGGGGGTCAAGTCAACATCGGCGTCGGGCAATTCAGCAGTGAGTGCATCGCAGCCGATGTGTATCCCGTTTCCGACGTGAGCTATATGGGCCAGTCGATGAAGGGCATCACCCAGGACCCGATCGGCCGGGTGTACATCGACCTGACCAATGGCACCGCGTTCATGCTTCCAGACGACGTCTTCGACGGCAAGCGCTGAGCTTTCGTGGTTTTTTGAGCGCTCTCTGGTTCCATGGACTCGATGGTGATCCATGGCGGTCAGTTCGAATTGTTGCGCAGGGTGCGTCTCCCGCTGATGCGGCAGGCGGATCCCTTACCCGCGCACGAGGTGCAGGACGTGCTCTCGACCGGCCGGGTGTGCGTGAAGTGGGCGGGCCGCTCGCTGCCCGTGCCCGATAAGGCTGCTCTGCAGGCGGTCAATTTCTTCGCCGGCATAGGCGCGGCCCCGGTCAGCGACCCGTCGGCGGCGCTGGGTCTCAAGACGCTGGCCGAGGCGGGCTGGACGTTTCATGACGCTTCCGGCGAGATTGGGCCCTACGGCGCCTACTCCGAGCGCAAAGGAGCTCAGGCCCACAAGGGACCGTTACGCATCGACCTGAGAGAGCTCGACGACTGGAACCTCGCTCTGCAGCACCCCGGTGCCGAGCGCGAGGTGGCTCTCGCGGCCGGACCGGGCCCGGTGAAGGTTCTCCTGGCCGCAGCCAGCCCCCTCGAGGCCGCCCGCAAGCTGCAAGCGGACAAGCAGCACGAAGCCGTGATCGCGCTGGCCGACACCCTGCTCGGTCCGGCTCACGATCAGCCATCACTCGATCCGGCGGCCCGCTCGGCCGTGGCTCAGGCGCGCCTGGAGTTCGACGACCGCCTGGAGGCGGCGCAGGCCGTGCGCGGACGGGTGAATCGCGAGCACGCCTCCAAAGCCAGTTACGGGCTGCTGCAGGAAGCGACCACCCCTCTGGCCGGTCTGGTGCTGCGCCTCTGGCCGCACCTGGGCAACGACACCAGTCAGGAGCTGGTGTTGGGAGAAGCGGTCAAGCATCGGGACAACCCCGACCTGCGCGTGGCGGGACGAGCGATGTTCGCAAGCCTCGAACAGATCGGATACACGACGGACGCGATCACCGTGGCCGAGCACGTCGTCGCCACGCTGGACCTGCCAGCGGCCCGGTTCGCCGCGCCCGTGCTCGACAGCGTGTCGACGTTCACGAGCGCGGGGCTCTATCGCGGCATTCTGGCCGAGCCCAGGAACGGCCGCGAGTTCTGGCTGGGCGTCCTGCGCTCCGCTTCCTTCAATGAGGATTCCGGCAAGTTGACGGCGGAGGCGGCCAAACAGCTCGACCCTCAGACGCCGGGCGGGCGGATGGCGCTGCTCTTGAACTACCGCATGGGATTCAGCGGTCCGGGCAAGCTGGCCGTCACGCGGGCGGCGCTGGAGGGCAATGGCACTCTCGAGGCCACGGGAGTCAAGGCGCTGGAGCTGGTCCAGGATTCCAAGGACCGGAGCGAGCTTGCTTACGAGCTGGCTCAGAGCCTGCGGGACCTCAGCCCCTCCGGCGCCATCGCCTGGAAACAGATGGAGGACCACCCCGACTGCGGAACCTCGGTCGTGCAGGCCGCCTGCCAGCACCCCGACGCGGACTGGCAATTCGTGGAGAGCGCCCTGAAGGGCTCCGAGGAGTTCGACCGGTACAAAGTAGCCGAACTCCTGATCGCCGAGCTCGTGGCCCGCGACGAGAAACTGCAGGCCGTGCTGAACCCGTTCCTGGCCTTCGACCCCGCCAAGCTGGTGGACACGCTGAAAGTCTACGAAAGCGTGAGAGCCCTGACCGAGAAGGGCCCCGGCTCGGGGATCGAAGACTCCGCCGAGGCGGTCAGCGTCAACGGAGTGCGTCTGCGCAAACGGAGTTGACGGTCCCGGCCAAACCGACGCCAATCATCGAACTCTGATGTCAGCGTCCCACCAGCATCCGCTCGATCTCGTCCTGGTGGCGCTCGCGAGCGACGAAGATGGGAGTCTTGTGGTTGTAATCCTCAAGCTTCGGATCGGCTCCCCGGGCCAGCAGCAGGGCGACAGCATCGCGGTCGCCCGTGGCCGCCGCCAGGTGCAGCGCGCTCTGGCCGTTGGTCGCGCGCATATCCACGTCCTTCACGCGTTCGATCATCGCGGCCTTGACCGGTTTCGCAATGGACGGGCCGATGGCCACGTTCAGGATCGGGGGTCGGCCGAGCTCCTCGAGCGTGCCATTGATGTCGATCCCGTGATCGAGCAGGTAGACGACGACCTTTGGATGGCCTTCCCGTACCGCCTGCAGGAAAAGGTCTTTCATCAGGGCTGAGCGTTTCTCGGGATGCTGGCTCAGAAGGCCGTCCAGTGTGACAGCGTCGTCCTGGCGGACCGCCTCGAGCATGGCCTCGTGGACCTCGGTCCACCGAGAGAAAGACACCTGGTCTGATACCATCCCACAGGTGAACCAGCAGAGAATCCCGCCCACGGCGAGCAAGATCACGCCGGAGACGGAGCCCTTGCGGAGGCCCAGAACGCCGGCGACCAGGCTCCACAGCCCCAGAATGCCGCTGCCCAACAACAACACGGGCCACCGGTAGGAGAAAGGAATCAAGGAGTCCGGAATGACCAGCAGCAGGCTCAAGGCAATCGCGGATAGACGGAGGTAAACCAGATTGCGCGCCATCCTCGAAGATCTTCGAGGAACCCTTCGCGGCTCCCTCCGCAACCGACGAGGTGCCAGTTGAGGGTGGGCTGCTCGTGGTCTGCAACTGCCGGCGCGTGACTCCCGGGAGGCTGACCGAGTCAGGGTCCCGAAGCCCGCGGACATGAGATTCCGCGTCCTGGTCCTGTTGATTCTCCTCCTGGGGCCGGCCCGGGCCCAGGGCGAGGACCGACGTCTCGAAGTGCTGGGGGCCATGGTTCCTCTGGCAGCCACGCTGTTCACGGACCAGCCCGACCTGGCCCTGCAATTGATCGACGAGATCCACCAGAAGCCCGTGCCGCCCGATCTGGATCTGGAGCTTTCCCTGGTAGGCGTCGAGGCGGCTCGACAGGCTGGCCTGCCCGCCCGCCAGCGCGAGTTTCTGGCCCAGGCGACCAGGCTTGCCCCGAGCGCCAGCGGAACAGCCGGCATCAGCGCGCGCTTCCTGGTCGCCACATACGACTACGATGCCCTTCGTCAGCGTGACCCGGAGCAGGCCCGGCGCGAGCTCATCACCCGCCTGAGCTCGGCTCTCGCCCCGCTGGAGGGACTCGAGCCCGATGCCGACGAGGTCAAGCGCTGGAGTGTGCTCCACTGGGCCTATGGTCGCGCCTTCGGAGTCTGGCTCGACGCGCTGGTCAGGGCCGGCGACGAGCTCCCCGTCGAGGCGCCCGCCGGCCTCGAGCGCACTCTCAAGGTTGGCACGGCTCTGGGGCGCGCCTGGGCCGGCAAGGCCGGCTACGACCTCTGGCTCGGATTCTTCGACGCCAGGGTGGCCACGACCGACCGACTGAGCCCCGAGGACCCCCTGAATCGACTGTTGGTCCCCGACCTCAGCGAGCTCGATCAGCGCGCGGTCGGACCGCCCTACGCCCGCATCCAGCTCAGCGAGGCGCGCCGGGTGATCCGCAGCGCCCGCGGACAGCTGAGCCCGGACCAGTCAGCTCGCGTC
Source organism: Vulcanimicrobiota bacterium (assembly GCA_039809865.1). Taxonomy (GTDB): domain Bacteria; phylum Vulcanimicrobiota; class Xenobia; order Xenobiales; family QWHO01; genus QWHO01. The sequence goes on along the minus strand of JBDHVW010000036.1, from coordinate 11,728 downwards.
CGGGCGCTGCTAGAGTCGGCCTCCCAGGTCGTGCGCACGCGTGCCAGCCTGTCCCTGGCCAACGATCTCTACCGCACCACTTTGATGGCTCTCTTTCACAGCAGCAAAGCCGGCTGGCAGGCTGCGGCCGACAAGCTGCTCACCACGCTTCCCCCCAGCGTCGAATCCTCGCGTCCCGACCTCATCCGCGCCCTGACGCTGCGGGCCCGGCTTCGCGAGCTTCAGAATCGCCGTCCTGAGGCCCTGGGCGATGCCAGCCGGGCCGTCGAGCTGGTCGAGCAGTCCGTGCGAGAGACCGGCGGCAACCCGGCCGCGGCCGACGCCCTGCGCTCGGAGGCCGGCGAGGTCTACGACTTGCTGTCCCGCCTGCAGCTCGGAGCCGGTAAGAAGTCCGATGCGTTCCTGACCGTGTCGCGCTATCAACAGCTCGAGTCGGCCTGCCTTTTCGAGCTGGGCGACCTGGCCTCCGGGAGCGACTCGGCCGGAGAGACCAGTGCCCGTCTGGCCGCGCTCGAGCATCAGGGGAAGGCGACCCCGCAAGCCCGTCAAGCCGCGCTCCAGGCCTACGAGCGCGTGAGCGCGGCCAGTCCCGGGCTCAATCGCCTGGCCCTGCGGGGCGTCGAGCTCGAGAAGCTGCAGAGCGCTCTGCCCGAGGATGTGGCCCTGGTGCAGCTCTTACCCGGCGAGACCGAGCTGTCCGTCTTCGTGGTGCGCAAACACAGCCTGGAAGTGCGCCAGGTGCCCTGCTCGCGAGAAGAGCTGGGCGTGCAACTGGCGGCGGCCCGGGCCGCCATCGTTGCCCGCCGCCCGGCCGATGCCGAGTTGAGCGCGCTCTATCAAACCTTACTCGGACCCGTAGAGCCCCTCATCCAGAATGCCCGCAACCTGGTGATCGCTCCCTCCGGCAACCTGCTGTACGTGCCCTGGGCGGCTCTCCGGACCGGTCAGGGCTACCTGGTGGAGAGGCAGGCTCTGGTGGTGGTGACGCGCAGCGCCGAGCTGCAGAGAATCCTGAGTGAGTCCCCCGCGGCCCGTGGCTCGCTGGTGGCTCTGGGCAATCCCGATGGCAGCTTGCCGGCCTCGGGAGAAGAGGCTCGGGCCCTCTCGGGACTTTTCCCCGGCAGCCGTGCCATGGTGGGCGGCGAGGCCTCGCGCGCGGCCCTGGCCGAGCCCGGAGACCTCCTGCACCTGGCCACCCACGGAGTGATCAACACGCGCGAGCCGCGCGAGAGCTATCTCGTGCTGGCGCAGGGCGACAAGCTGAGGGTCTGCGAGGTGACAGCCATGCCCGTTCGCGCCCGCAGCCTGGCCACGCTGTCGGCCTGCCAGACGGCTCTGGGAGAGCGCATTCCCGGAGCTCAGCTGCGAAGCCTGGCCGAGGCCTTCAGCCTGGCCGGCGCCCAGAGCGTGCTGGCCAGCCTGTGGAAGATCGATGACGTCGCCACGCGGGATTTGATGGTGCGTTTCTACCGCGAGCTGGCAGCCGGCAAGTCCAAGTCGGAAGCTTTGCGGGCCGCCCAACTGGCCACCTTACGGGAGCCTTCCACGGCTCATCCCTTCAACTGGGGTGCTTTCGTGCTGATGGGTGACTTTCGCTGAGCACACGCCTCCTTATTGGGGGAGAATCGAGCCGCGCTTGCGCACCTGAATACCGCCCACCAGCACGGTGCGGGAGGTTTCGCGCAGCTCGGCGGCGCTGGCGCCCTCGGGGTGGCCCGGACCTTCGAGCGTAAGCCGGGCCAGGCCGAAGCTGCCGGCGGCCACCAGCAGTTGGCCTGCGCGAAAATCGGCCGAGTGGAAGTAGGCCGAGGGGCCGAAGGTGTCCTTGCAGGCATAGCTGGCGCGCCGCCGGCCGTCGAGAGAAAAGAGCCACGGCCTGGGTGTCTTCCGGCCGGGGGTCGTTCCCCTGAATGACGATTCTCAGGTTAAGGGAATGACGTCGTTCCCCTAACCGACGAATCGTGCGTCAGGGGAACGAACCACCCGAGGTCGATTGTGCAACTACATCGTCCCCCTCGAGCGCATCGGCAGGCGAACCCCTCCCACCAGAAACCCCTGGCCGACCTCGCCCAGGCCGCTGCCGGCGCACAATTCGGCTTTCTGCCGTCTGAGAAGAGCCTCGACCTGCACGGGCAGGTCCGCCCGCTTCAAGCCGGTCACCCCCAACTGGGCCGACTCACCGCGATCGTTCACCACCGTAGCCAGCAGGCAACTGGCGCTCTTCTGCGGGGTAAGCCCGGTCAAGTGCACGACGCTGTCTTCGAACACGGCGCGGATTCTGTCTGACATGAAATTGAAATGAATCAACTCGACGGCCGCCCCCAGCCCGGGCACGCTGGTCAGGTCAAAAGCCGGCAGGCTACGCGCCAACATGTTGTCGCGCGCGCAAGCCCTGATAGCGTGAGCGCTAATGCGGGTTACCTCGCCACGCAAATTGATGAGCTGCGCCTGAGAGCCTTCCAGAGACTCGATTCCGACGGGTGTGCCAAAGAAGTCATCGTGGCGGGGCCAGTCGCTGGCATACTCGACCCAGTCGCCTGCCTTCAGCGGCCCGCTGTAGGGAACCCTGCGAAGATCCTGACCTCCGCCACTTCCTGTAATCTTCACAAGACCAATCTACCTCGCCAATCTGAAAGGGCTCCGAAAGACCTTTACCTTCCCTGACGAGAGACGTTTCCCGGTGCGGACGCTTTACCGAGCGAGCAAGAGGGTAGCCAACGGGTCTTGAAGGTCGACGGGGTCCGGACCCCGCTCCGGCAGCCGGCGTCAGCGCGCACGGCTGCACCCCTCAGGTTTTGGACAAAATCATGACGGGGGCATCGAATCCTGGTTTGGCATTCCAGGTGCGCGCACGGAGGGGGAACCGGTTCCGGGCCCGTCGCAGCCTCACTGCTATTAACCTGCTCTTACTGCTTCTTCTGGTTCTGTTGGGCACTGGTTGCGGCGGCACGGATCCCGTCGCCGCGACGTCGGCGAGCGTCCCGACCGAAACCCCGGACTTTCTTGGGCGCGGCGCGCTGGGGCCCGGGACGGAAGGGCTCCTGGAGATCACCGCCGACCCGGACGGGGACCTTCGAGGCAAGCTTACGGTCGAGGGAGAAGGCGGCCCGAGCGGCCTTCGAGTCGGCAGCTATGAGCTGGTTGGCCGGCAGAACGTCATCTCTGGCACCTTCGTGCTGCAGAACGCCCAGGAGGGCTCGGCCCACATGGTGGTCACCGGACACGCGCGGGCGGATGTCCTACTGCACCGCTACGCCGTCTTGAACGACGGACAGATCTTTCCCGGCTGGCTGCGCCAGGGCGTGCAGGGCGCCCCGCGGCCCGACGTCGAGCCTCTGGCCGTGACCCTGAGCGAGGTGAATCTCGCGCAGCTTCTCCTTCAAAACGCACTTGACGATTCCGCGCTAGACGCCGTTGCTCGGTCAGGTGTCCGGCTTCGACCTGGAGCCAGTGTTACTGGAATGGCGAGCGTGGTATTCCCTGCCGGAAGGGAGCCCCCCTCGGACGCGCGGCCCATCGAGGAGGGCTCTCGACACGGGTTTGCCCGAGGTGGGTCATTGACTTAGTCCAGGGTCCAGGATAGCATGGGTGCAATGAAGACATTCAATGTGCACGAGGCCAAGACCCAGTTTTCCGCGATTCTCGCGCTGGTCAGCTCGGGAGAAGAAGTCATCGTGGCTAAAGCCGGGCGACCCGTGGCGGTGATCTCTCCCTACAAGCAACCTGACACCGAAAGAAAGCCCGGGCTCTTCGAAGGACAGGTCAAAATCCACGACTCCTTCTTCGAGCCCATGGATGACGACTTCCTGAAACATTTCGAATGAAACGCTATTTGCTGGACACCCACATCCTGCTCTGGTGGGCCGACAATGACAAGAGACTCAAGCCCCGCCACAGGTCTATCATCGGCATCGGAGCCGACCAGGTAGTCTTCAGCGTCGTCAGTGTTTGGGAAGCCGCCATCAAGGCGTCCCAGGGAAAGCTCGAGCTACCGACTTCTCCTCTGGTCTTCTTTCAACGGCTGGCCGAGTTGGGCCCGTTCCAAGTGCTTCCAATTCAGCTTTCTCACGCCGCGGAGGTCTTCGCTCTTCCGCAGGTCCACAACGACCCCTTCGACCGTCTGTTGATTGCCCAGGCAAGAAGCGAAGGCCTGACCCTCGTGTCCGACGACCCCGTCTTTACCCGCTATGATCTCCCCGGGCTTCTCGGCGCAGGGTAGAAACCTGACGAAGGCAGCAACATTCTCCCTCTGTGGGGGCTTGCAAAACAGGTGCGCTCAGAGCTGACGGTCGCGTTTGTGCCCGAAGTGAAGAGTCCGTTCGAGGGCGCGGTAGGGCTCGTCTGCCTACTGGCGAAACCTTTGGAGTGCGGCCAAAGTCCAGGAACGTCGTCCTCGCTGGCGTGGTTTTTCTCGGCTTTGTTTTATCCGTGGCCTGGGAGACGCGACACTCCGGGACGCAGGGTCACGCCAACCTGCCTCCGGCGCCACGGGAGCTCGAGGTGACCGTCTCGGGCCGGGTCGAGCCCCCGGTCGCGCAGGTGCGCCTCATCCTCCATTTCCCCGAGTTGCCGTGCGACCTGACTCTGGACGGTCTTGCCGCGGGCGATTTCCGGAGGAAGGTCGCCCTGCAGACGAATGCAGGCTCTTCGGGGGCGACTTTCGTTCAGGTGGAGGCCCGCTCGCCGGGATACGAGCCGATCCGGCTCAAGAAAATTCCTCTCGATCCTTCCATGAGCATCCGTATCCCTGTGCTACAATTTGTAGTTGAGAGACACCATCCGCCTCTCGTTCGGGTGCGCACGCCAACCACCCATTCTCATGGACACGGTAGGCTGGAATGACGAGACGTGGCTTTTCGCTGCTGGAAGTCGTCAGCGCGATCGCCATCCTGGCAATCGTGCTGGCCATCGGATTCGGCTCGACCCGCGGCGGCGAGTCGCGCGCTCGTGCGCGCGCCCTGGCCGAGCGCGTGGCGGGCGAGCTCAAAGTGGCGCGCCAGATGGCCATCGCACGTAAAGTGCCTGTGGCCGTGGTCTTCCCCGGCCAGGCCGGCAGCGTTCCGCACAGCCAGTCTCTCTATCTGGTCGGAGGCAACGAGCATCCTCGCATCCTCCGGGTCGCGAGCTTCGCTGCCGAGAACCCCGACTCGTACATCTTCGTAGGTCACTGGCCCCTCACCGCTGGCACGAACGTCCCCGGCACGGGAGCTCTGGGCTCCAACGGGTCCCAATTCAACCTGGCCAGTTGGGCCCTACCGCGGCCCGGGGACTACGCCATTGTCTTCACCCCTTCCGGCGGGGTGGTTTCGGACCGGGTGGCCTTCGACGAGGCCTACCATATCGTGATCTGCGAGGGCGCCAGCTGGACGCCGGCCGCCGTCGGATCCACTGCCAGCTTTGCCTTGTCGCAGGTGTTTGCCCCCCACACCGTGACGGTCACGAAGACCGGCACCGTCAGCGTCTCCCCCGGGCTGATCAGCGGAGACCCTCAGGTGGTGGCCAACGACACCCTGCCGATGTCCGGACCAGCCCCGCCGCCGTCCGTGCCGGCCCTCGGCAATACCCCGCCCACAGTCACGGTCACGTTCTCGCCCCAGCCCAATCCGGCTACGCTGCAGCCGGGCGCGGACGCTGCCATCGATCTCTCCAGCGGCAGTCTGACCCTGGTCGTGCTGGTCAACGATGCCGAGGGTGACCCGGTCGAAATCGCCTGGAGCAGCGACCGCGGCGGCGCCTTTTCGTCCGCGCCCGTCTCGATGGAGTGGGACGAGACCGCCGGCGCCTGGCGGTCCGTCTGGACCTGGGTTCCGCCGCCCCCGCCCGCGCTGGCCCCCACCGACATCGTTACTCTCACCTGCACCGTTACCGATGGGCGCGGCGCCAGCACGAACGCTCGCGTCGGGGCGGCCGGCAAGGTCGAGGTGACTCGTTACGGCAAGATCGCCTTCGACAGCAATCGCGACGGGGGCGCGGCCCAGATTTACGTGATGAACGGGGACGGTACCAATCAGCGGCGCATTACCGGCGCCGACAACAACCTCGCATGTTTCTTCATCCGCCCCCGTTTCTCGCCCGATGGCACCCGTATCGTTTGCGAGAGCTGCTATTTCGGCGGGGGGAACCTGGTGGTAATGAACCAGGACGGCACGGGACTGCACGCCCTGACCGACGTGGGCGGACCGGGAGCCTGGGCCGCCATCAGCGATTGCATCTCGCCCAGCTGGTCGGCCGACGGCACCCGCATCTCCTTCCTGGGTCAGGTTGCCGGCGGCTATCGCAGTTTCTGGATCAACGCCGATGGAAGCACCCCCAGCAATCCCTCTTTGAGCGGCCCGGAACCGCTGGGAGGGACCAGCCTCGTGGGTCAGTTGGGGGCTACCAGTTGGCGCCCGGATGACATCAGCACGGCTACGGCCGGGTTCGTGCTCAATTTGCCCAGCGGGGGATTCCATCAGCTGTTCGAGCAACGGCTGGACGGCACCCGGCTGCCGCTGACCAGCAGCACCTGGGACCAGAATGACGCCGCCTGCTCGCCCGATGGCTCGCGGCTGGCGTTCGAATCCACGGAGGGCTCGTCTCGCGACATCTGGGTTGCGTCTTACGCGCCGGGCGTCCTGGGTGCGCGCACCAACCTCACCAACGACACCTTCAGCGAGTGGGCGCCCACCTGGTCTCCCGATGGCTCCAAGATCGCGTTCACGTCCGACCGGACGGGTGGCTCCGACGTTTTCGTCATGCGCAGCGACGGCACGCAGGTGGTGCAACTGACCACCTCCCCGGCGGTGGATAAGAACCCGTGCTGGGCACCGTGAGGCGCGGCTTCAGCCTGGCTGAAACCGTGGTGGCGCTCTTCGTGTTAAGCTCCTCGGTGCTGGTGGTGCTAGCCCTGTTCGACAGCTCCCTCAAGGAGCATCGCCGGGCGCAGAAGGTGGCCACCGCGGTGATGCTGGCCGACCGCATCGTTGATCGTATCCGCGCCTTCGCGCGCGACCCGGCTCAGTTCGCCACCGGCTGGGCAACTTATAATGGCGTCACGTTCAGCGAGCCCGACGAGCCCGCCTTCAGCATTCGAACCGACTGCGTGCCTGCGGGACGCGAGCTGCTCTCGCCGTGTGAAACCTTAGAGGCGCTGTATCCCGCCGACCAGCGCAAGCTGCGCACCAGCCTGGTGCCGGTGCGCGTGCGCGTTTCCTGGGAGGGGGGCGGCCCCGCGCGTGAGGTCAGCGTCGTAACCGAGCTAGCCGAGCCTCCCCGCGTGGCCCAGACGGTCGTGGTCAACCGCGTGGGGGGACCGCCCGACCCGGTGCCGGCCGCCGGCGTGGTCGTGTACGAGGCTCACCTGATGGATGACGCGGGCGCCGAGATTCAGGACGCCACCTTTACGTGGGAGGTGGTCGGGGTCACGGGCAATGCCACCCTGGAGCCGGCCGGGAGCACCCGCGACGGTCGTCGTCAGGCGGTCAAGCACCATTTTTACGAGCCGCGCACCCAGACCATGAGGCCGCGTCCGGGCCTGTGCCGCGTGACCGCCCGCGCGCGATACCTGGGAAAGAGTTATGAGCAGACAGTCCCGCTCGTCCTGCAATAGTCGGGGTTTTACCCTGGTCGAGGCGCTGGTGACCACCGCCCTGCTGGCGATGGTGCTGGCAGCCGTGGGCGTGCTTTCTTCGCGTTACCTCAGCTTGATGCGCTTTGACGCGGGCAAGGAGCGCACTCTGAGCGCGATGCAAGTCGCTCTGGATCGAATCCGCTCGGAATGCCGTGAAGGCGTGCAGTTGCTCCAGCCGGCGAGCTCGGCCGTGGTGGGGACCATCGAGCTCAACCGCATCGATGCGGGCGCCGGCAGCGTCCGAACCCCCTGGCCCATTCCGTCTCCCCTGGCCAGCTGGGATCCGGCCGACCCGGTGGATCTGACTCTGGTACGCTTCGAGGTAGCCGGCAACAACCTCGTGCGGGAAGCCACTCAGAGCAGCGGCGCCTCCGAGACCCAGGTGCTGTCCGAGAGGGTGACCGGGCTCCAGGCCCGACTTTTACCTGACGACAACCTTGAGGTGACCCTGCGGATCGAGGAGGAGGGCCGTTTCCGGGATCTGACCACGGAAGTGTTCCTGCCGCTGCGATGAGGGACCGACGCGGGGCCGCCCTGTTGATGGTGTTGTTCCTGCTGCTGGTCATGGTGGTCCTGGGCATGGCCTTCCTGGGGAAACAGGCTCTGAATTACCGCAGCTCGACGCAGTCGGCCCTGTCGCAACAGGCGTTGGGCCTGGCCTGGTCGGGGTTGGAGCGCTGCCGCGCCCGCCTGAACAAGGATGCCAGCTTCCCTCCCAGACTGGCCGAGGACCAACTCTACTTCAGCTACACCGAGGTACTCTACGACCTCGACGGGGTGACCCCGCTGGGCGACTGCACGGTGACGATCGACCGTCGCTGGCAGACGCCGCCCACCAGCATTCTGGAAATCACCTCGGAGGCGCGCCTGAAAAGGGGGACGGAGATCCTGGCCATCCGCGCCCTGCGGGCCGAGCTGGACGTGGCCACCACTTCACGGACTGCCTTCAACACCGACAATCCGACGCTCTGGCGCTATCTCAACTGGACTGACATGGGGAGCCTCTAAACGGCCCGAGCCGGCTCTTATCCCCCGAGGCCGCCGCCCAGGCAGCCCGAGCCCCTGGGGCCAGACAATCTCGGGTTGCAAGCTCAGGCGCGGGCCTTCTCCTCGAGTTGGGCGCGCCAGCCGGCCAGGGCGCCCATGGCGATGCCCATGCCGGCGACGGCGCAGATGCCGATCGTGGTGGGTGCGTTGCCGCTCGAGGCCAGGATGCCGCCCAGGATGGCGGGCCAGATGACCGCGCCCAGGGCGCGTTTGGGATCTTTGTCGACCGCGTAGTTGAAGCCGAAAGCCAGTCCGGTGCCGAGCGCCAGGCCGGGGAAGCCGCCCAGTTGACCGCCCAGCAGCGGCACGCTCAGGGTGGAGAAGCCCACCACCATCCCGCGCGGGATGGGCGGCAGGGCGCGCAGGAACTCGGCCACCGGGGTGCCGCGCTCGACGCGGTCCTGCGGGGCGGCGGGGGGCGCAACGCTCGAGGCGGCGCGGGCGACGTAAGGCGAAGAAATGGCGGGTGTAATCTGCATAGCGGGCCGGAGCATAACCGTGCAGGCTGAAAGAAGCCTGAAAGGGAATTATTGGGTACCCATGATCTCCTCGATCACCCAGCGCCTGTCGCTCTGGACCGCGCCTCAGCAGAACGGAAAGCCTCCGGATCAGCCGGTGGACGCGTATCTGGCCACGCAGCGCGAGGAAGACAGGGCCTATGCCGAGCTCGAGGGGCTGGCGCTGCAACAGAAGCTGCACGGCCCCGAGCGCGGGGTGGCGGCGGAGATGGGGCGGCTGTCGCTGGCGATCCTGGACACCGGGAGCTTCGAGCCCAACTACAACGACCAGCAGCGCCAGGCGATCAGCGAGGCCCTCGCCAAGATCGAGACGCCCGATCCCACGTTGCTGCGCAAGACCGTGCACCTGGGACAGGTGCTCCAGGCGCGCCTGCAGGACCCGGAGACCAGCGACGAGGTGTACCAGGCCGCTCCCGACTTGAAGTTCGTGCAAGACTTGAAGGCGCAGCTGAAGACCTGGGGACACGAGCTGCCCAAGCCCTGCAGCCTGGCGCATTTGCCGCTCAAGCTGGCGCGCGTCTCGCCCGAGGGACAGGTGCACGCGCAGCCGACCCACCGGCGCTCCCCCGAGCTGAGGGCGCTGCTCAAGTCGCAGAAGCCCGAGGAGGCGACCGCCGCCACGGTGCGCGAGATCGTCTCGCACGGCGCCACGATGAGCGAGGGTGAGTCGGACGTGCTCTACCAGTTGCTGTGCAGCCAGGATCCGAAGGTGCGCGCGCTGGTCATCCCCTTGCTGCCGGCGGTCAAGCAGATCGCGACAGACGTGGTGGAGGCCGGCCTCGACCGGCCGCCCAGCAAGTCGGACTGGCCCGGCGCGCTGCTCAGCGCGATCAAGCTGGGCCACCCGGAGGCGGTGGACGCCGACTGGGTGCAGCAGGCCGCGCTGTTCTGCGGAAGCCCCAACTCGAACGCCAACCACCGGGCCTTCAGCGATCTGGCGGAGGCATGCGAGCAGAAGCCCGAGCTGTGGGACTTCGCGGCCCACGTGGTGCTGACCCGGGCGCGCCAGGACGAGCCGTTCGAGGGCACCTTCGAGTTCCTGGACAAGGCCTCGCAGGCAGGCTGGAAGCCGAGTCCCGCCCAGCTTTCCCAGATCACCGGACAGACGCTGGCGGCGGCCTACGGCCAGAACAACGAGCGGCCCGAGAATTTCGTGCGCTACCGCATCATGAACGAGGGCCTGAACGTGCTGCGGCAGCATCCCAACCCGCATCCGTGGAAGTCCCAGATGGCCACGCTCGTGTTCGACCCCGCCAGCCCCATCGAGGTGGGGCCCTGGCCCGACAACCTGGCGGCGCTGGCCGCGGAGCGCGGCCACGAGCGCATCCTGACCGACCTCGAGAACGGCGCCATGGGACGCAAAGCGGTGGATGAGCTGCCCAAGGCGCTGCGCAACGTCATCCGGGCGCTGCCCGACGACCCCCGCGTGCACAAGGCGATCGAGCCTCTGCTGGGGGCCCCCTGCCAGGACCGCTCCATCGAAGATATCGTGCAGAAGCGCGCCAAGAGCTATCTGCAGAGCGGCCCTCCGCTGGCCTACGGACTGCAGGTCGAGCAGGCCTGGGACCGGCGCTGCACCTGGGAGCCCCGCGACGGCGGTTGGGAGAAGCTGATCAGCCGCTGGACCGCCAGCGAGGTGCCCGCGACGGGGCTGGCCGAGCCGCCCGAAGGGTTCTTCCAGGCGGCCTCCAACGAGGACAAGGTCTTCCAGAAGACCCTCGACCTGGTACGCCTGAAGGCTCCCGACAACCTGGCGGCCGGAATGCTGTTGATGGGCGACGTGCTGCGCAGCGAGAAGACCCCCTTCGGCGCCTGGCGCGCGTTCATCCGGGAGGTGGACAGCGGGACCAGCGTGGTGGGCTCCGTGCGCGCCCGTGTGTTGGATGTGCCCGCCCCCAGCGCCGGCGTGTCGCTGGGCCAGGACAACGTGATGGTGGGGGGCGTGGCGCTGCGCACGAGGCGGCGTTCGTAGCATCACGCATCTGGTCAACCAGCGTCGGGCGGCGCTCCGGTAGACCAACGAAACTGCATAGCCCCGCGAAGCCGGGGAAGCAGCCCAGAGGTCTGCGCGTGGAGCGGCTGTCGGCCTGCTCTTTCGCCTGGGGCTTGATGGACCGTGACTCCGTCCACCGTGATGGTCACCTCGGATCCGGTCTGCTCGGCCTGATATCGGAGCGGTCGGTCGGCTCGTGCGTCTCCCCCGCCTTTTGCTGGCGGCGGTGGCGGGGCAGCTCCAGGCAACGACCCGGTCCGGCGATGAAAGCTTGCTGTCGGGCAGGTCTGAAATTCCCAAGAATCATTGTTGGCCGACCAGGAGCGCAAGAAGGGTTGCGTCTGGCAGGCGTTGAAAATTAATCCATAGCTGGTCGAGTATGAATTGAGCCGGTCTCCGGAGACAGCTGACTTCCTGGATTGGGAGCTGTCTCATGGATTCAGACCTGCGGAGTCTGGCCCGCCGCGATTGGGCCATCGTCTACCAGTTGGGCCACGTGCTGGCCGCCCTCTCTCGCCAGGCCTTCCAGCAACTCGGCTACGGCCGCTGGGACGCCTTTCT
>JBDHVW010000035.1:0-73616 GCA_039809865.1 Vulcanimicrobiota bacterium | reverse complement strand
GACGCCGCCGGGGCGCGGGCCGGCGGTGTCGCCGTCGGAGGGGTAGGCCATGGTCATCGCGTCGCCGGGGCGCGCGCCGGCGGTGTCGCCGTCGGAGGGGTAGGCCATGGTCATGACGCCGGGGCGCGGGCCGGCGGTGTCGGCGTCGGAGGGGTAGGCCATGGTCATGACGCCGGGGCGCGGGCCGGCGGTGTCGGCGTCGGAGGGGTAGGCCATGGTCATCGCGTCGCCGGGGCGCGTGCCGGAGACGTCGCCATCGGAGGGGTAAGCCATCGTGATGAGGCCGTCGCCGCCGCCCGCCGCGTCGCCATCCAACGGATAGGCCATCGTCTGGACCGCGCCCGGGTTGGGATGCTGGTTCTCGAGAAAGCTGGCGAAGAACGGCTCGATGGCGGCCGACGGCGGCAGGGACGCCCACATCTGGTGCGGCTGGGCTGGCTGGACGGAGACGTCGAGCGGGTGCACGGTCGGCGTGAGATCGCCCTGGAATGGAGCCACCTGCGCCGGGCTGGAGGGAACCGCGAATCCAACCACTCCACCGATCTGCTGGATCTGAACGGAACTGCTGCTCTGCGTCTCACGAATCACTCGGACTACCTCCATCAATCTTTGTCTTCTGGGTGCAGCATAGCGGCCAAGGGTTTCAAGCCGGCTTCAGCGGCGGATACAAAGCGATGACAAAGCGACGCTGTTGGCGTGGTTGTGGGATTTTGCTCGGTCCGGACGGGGGCGATACTGTCGCGTGTGGTTGTAGTTGAAATGATTGTAGTGTCGATTTTTGAAAGTGACACTACAGAAAAACCAGGGTCGGGACGTGTCAAGCAGCGGGCTCGGGGAACTACGCATCTGGACCTGCGTACGCAGCTTAGGCTCGCGGGAAGCCCTATAGGCCTGGGCCGCGGGCGTATAGGCTCGCGGAAAACCCTGGGCGCGGGCGCGGGCCTATGGGCTCGCGGAAAACCCTGGGCGCGGGCGCGGGCCTATGGGCTCGCGGAAAGCCCTATAGGCCCTGGGCGCGGGCGTATAGGCTCGCGGGAAGCCCTATAGGCCTGGGCGCGGGCGTATAGGCTCGCGGAAAGCCCTGGGCGCGAGCGCGGGCGTATAGGCTCGCGGAAAGCCCTATAGGCCCTGGGCGCGGGCGTATAGGCTCGCGGAAAGCCCTATAGGCCCTGGGCGCGGGCGTACAGGCTCGCGGAAAACCCTGGGCGCGGGCGCGGGCGTACAGGCTCGCGGAAAGCCCTGGGCGCGGGCGCGGGCGTATAGGCTCGCGGAAACCCTGGGCGCGGGCGCGGGCGTATAGGCTCGCGGAAAGCCCTATAGGCCCTGGGCGCGGGCCTCTGTAGGCTCGCGGGACGCCCTAGGCCTGGGCGCGGGCCTGTAGGCTCGCGGGACGCCCTAGGCCTGGGCGCGGGCCTGTAGGCTCGCGGGACGCCCTGGGCGTGGGCGCGGGCCTGTAGGCCCCGGATCAGGTGCGCAGGGAGTCGTAGAGGCGCTGGGCCTCCGGACCGGGAGATAACCCCAGCTCGCGATGAAGAATCTGGCAGTAATCGTGGTAACGGCGGACCGCCGCCTCCTTCAACCCCTGAGCAACCAGCGCACGCATCAAACCTAACTGCGCATCCTCACGACTCGCATCCAGATCCAACATGCGCTGATAAAACCCCTGGGCACCAACCCAGTCGGAAACACCCTCGCGCTCACGCGCCAAACGCGACATCAAAGCGAAAGCCTTCTCGCGATACACACGGCGGGGCTCGACCGCCCACTCCCACCACGTCCCCTCCAGCAAATCCGCACGATACAACGCCAACGCACGCTCCGGCTCCTCGCGCGACCAACGGTCGAACTGGTGGACATCACAATCCACCCCCTCCAACGAGAAAAAACTATGCTCGAACACCAACACCGGACGACCCATCGCACGCACCGCCTGACGAGCACGCGAAACCGTCGTGTTGACATTCTTGCGAGACGCATCCTGATCCGGCCACAACGCCTCCGCCAACTGCTCCTGCGACACCGGACGACCCATCACCGCCAGGTAGACAAACAACTCCAACGCTTTGCGACTCGGCCAGGACGCCGCCCCCCGCACCTCCGGAGGACCAAACGCCAACACCGACAACTCCGACAGCGGCGCGGACACAGGGACGGGAGCGGGCGACAACGCCTCCAACTCGCGACGAACATCCTCCTGGGAAGGGTCGAGGCTCAACTTCAACGCCAATAAACCCGGCAACGCCCCGTGACGCAACTCACGAGCACGCGCCAGACCCCGCTCGAGATACTCGCGCGCGGCCGGGACACGTCCCACCAACACCAGCGTGCGCGCCATCCGCTCCAACACCCCCGGAGAAGCCTGCGCCATCTCGGGCGCCAAACGGGCACGACCCAACCAGCGCAAAGCCTCCTCCGGACGAGAAGACTCCAGAAAACCCAACTCCACCAACACTTCCAGGCTGTCCGAGCCATACAGGCCACGGTAGAGCTCCCCCGACTCGAGCAACGCCTGACGCGCCGTCTCAGGCTGCGAAGCGGAAAGGAGAGAGCCGAGCTTCAAAAGCGTCCGCCAACGCGACTCGTGAGCCCGATCGCCACGCGCCAGCAGACGACGGGGATCCACCAGCTCGCGCTCCTCGCGGGCCAGCTCCAACGCCAGGGACACCACCGAGGGGTCGAACTGCTTGCCCGCCTGGGACTCCAGAATCGCCGCCGCCTCCTCGAAAGGATGCGCCGGACGATGGGGACGGTCGTGACGCAAGCTGTCCCAGGCCTCGGCCACCGCCAGAATGCGCGCCGGCAAAGGGATGGCCTGACCCTGGAGACGGTGAGGGTAACCCGAGCCGTCAAAGTGCTCGCGCAGATGCAGCAGGATCGGCTGGAGATCCTTCAGGTCGGGCTGCTGATCGAGCAACTCCTGGAGCTGCGCGGGACACTGCTGCAAAGCCTCCCGCTCGTCGTCGGTGAGAGGACGCTCCTGGAGCAGCGTGTTGCGCTCCAGAAACGCCAGGCCCAGGTCGTGCAGGAGCGCCGCCAGCTCGAGATGGTCGAGCTGCGAAGGGAGCAAACCCAGCTCGGTGCCCAACGCCACCGCCAACGCGGCCACGCGGCGAGAATGCTCGTAGAACCAGCGGTCACGATCCCAGAACAGACTCACCACGCTGGTGATCAGGCGCAGATAGCTCAGGCGCAGCTCCTCCAACGCGCGGCGGCCCGCCTTCTCCACGCGGCACAGCTCGGCGCTGCGACGGATGCTGGCCAGAAGCTTGTCGAGCTGGACCGGCTTGAAGAGATAATCGTCCACCTGGTTCTGGATGGCGCGGATGGGGGCGTCCTCACTGGCGTAGCCGGTCATGACGATGCTGCGGACACCCTCCTGCAGGGTTCGGAGGGTGGCGAGGGCGTCCAGGCCGTCCACGCCGGGCATACGGACGTCACAGAGAATGAGGTCGAGAGGCGCCGTGCGGGCCGCCTCCAGAGCCTGCTGCGCGTTGTGGGCCACGCGCACCTGGTAGCCGTGAGCGCGCAAAGCGCGATCCAGACTGGCGGCGACCTGGACGTCGTCTTCCAGGATGAGCAGGCTGAGCGGTTCCTCGGACAAGAACTGCGGCTTCGGCAGAGTTTTTTCAGCGCCCTCCCCTACCCTGCGAAGGATGGACCTCGGACAAGCCGCCGACAAACTGTTTCGCTCCCGCGAACCGATCCAGCCCCTCACGCTCTGGGACGTGACCGGAAAAGCCACCCGCGTCGAGCACGACGAGACGAGCATCATCATCGCAGAAAAAGACAAAGTGACCCTGGTCGAGCGCGAAACCGGAAAGGTCGCCTGGGAATCCCCCGTCAACAGCCCGGTAGCCACCGCCCTGCACCACGGCGACACCACCGTGCTCGGCTTCGACAGCGGCAGCCTCGTGGGCGTGGGACCCGACGGACAGACCCGCTGGTCCACCCGCGCCGCCCCCAGGGAAATCTGGGGGCTCGAACACGGCGCCGGCGACACGGTGATCGCCCGCGGACGCGGCTACGGTGGCCTGGAATACCTCGAGCTCGGGCTCGACCCGGACAACGGGGAAATCCTGTGGAAACACGACGACATCACGTTCTCCACCCCCCAGGCCGTGGGCGACCTGCAGCTGACCAGCAGCTTCGACCAGCTGCAACTCGTCGAGCCCCGCAGCGGCAAGACGAAGGCCCGCGCGAGATACGAATCCAACGTGCACGACCCCATCGCCACCCCCGAAGGCGAGGTCTGGGCGCTCTACGGGCAGAGCGTGCAGAAGGTGCACGTCAAGGACGGCTTCCTGGGCGTGAAGCTCAAGCGGGACTGGACCTGCCGGACCCCTTCGGCGGAGCCCCTGGCGGGACTGGCCCTCAGCCCGGACCACCAGACAATCTTCGCGACCAGCCAGGAGGAAAACGGGCTGGGACAGTCGCCGGTGTTCGGCGTGGACGCCTCCACCGGCAAGCTGGCGTGGAAGACCGACGTCCGCGGCGCCAAAGGCGTGAAGAGCGAGTCGCTGACCGTCACCACGGAGGGAAACCTGGTGGTGCCGGGCACGGAGCTGACCTGCCTGGGACCGGACGGATCGGTGCGCTGGACGGCCGACGTGGGTCGCACCTGGTCGAGCCGCGAGGTGCCCGGAGGACTGGCCGTGGTGGCGTCCGGCGCCCA
The DNA here is from genome assembly GCA_039809865.1 of Vulcanimicrobiota bacterium. Taxonomy (GTDB): domain Bacteria; phylum Vulcanimicrobiota; class Xenobia; order Xenobiales; family QWHO01; genus QWHO01. Next base: position 68,944 of record JBDHVW010000035.1, on the reverse strand, counting down.
ATACGGGGATTACCGCGTCTCGCTGCTGGACCCCGCCAGCGGGGAGACGGTGGCGTGCGCCGACCTGACGCGCATGTCGTTCATCCCCCAGGTGGACGCGCAGGGACGCATCCTGGCCGTGGGCTACGACCATGTTTCCTTGCTATTGCTGCCCGCCCCTGAAGAGCCGGAGGGACAGGGCGGAATGCAGGAACGCGGCTCCGAAGTGATCGTCGGCGGCGTCGTGCTGCCCAAACGCACCTAGGAGTCTCGCTTCCATGGTCTACACGCCGGCCCAGGTCGTCCTGGCGTCGCTCTTGGGGAGCCCCCTCGCGGGCGGCTTCCTCCTGTTCCGCAATGCGCGCAACCACCGCCTGGGGCACTCCTTCTTCCAGCTCCTGATGGGGCTCGCGGTCTTCGCCTTCTTCCTGGGCTGCTGGCTCTACCTGCCCAACCCCGCGGGCTGGGTCGCCTTTGTCGGCGGAGCCTTCCTGATGGGCTTCATGGGCCGCGCCCAGGGCCTCTCGGGGCCCGCCGTCTCGTGGGTGTGGCCGTTCGGAATCGGGGTCATCTTCTGCGTGCCGGTCGTGCTCTTGAGCATCGGGCTCGTGCTGGTCAAAGTGGCGCTGGACGCTCCCGTGGACACCGACGTGGGGCCGCGCTGCAACGTGGCGCGCTATCCCGGCGTGACCGTCGCCGAGGCACGGGCCCTGGCGGAGGGCCTCAAGAAGGAGGGCTACTTCAACGGACTGGATGACCGCTCCGTGGACCTCTTGCACGAGAAAGGCGTCTATCGCGTGCGGATCTGGCCCGGGAACGAGGGCTGGGAAGACCGCGAGGTCATCGGACGGTTTACCGACCTCGCGCGGGTGCTCTCGAAGGAGAACTTCGGGGGGAAGCGCGTCGTGATCGACCTGATGGACCATCAGGGGGATTTGAGGCGGACCGTGCCGTGAGGCGCTCAGGGGGGGGTCGACAGGGAGAGGCTTAGCGGGCTTTTTCGAGGGGGAGCTGCATGCTGGCCAGAGCCAGCTCGGAGGCGGTGGCGTGCGTGGGATCGCCACCCTGGATGAGGTCCAGAGACGCCTTCGGGTCCGACAGCGCCGAGGCGTTGGACAGGATGCGGCGGCGCGCGGTCGTGTCGCGCGCGGAGATGTCGGCGGTGTGAGCGGCGGCCTCGTCGGCCACCCCCTCGAGGCCTGACTCGTCCCGCAGGGCCGCCCAGAACGGGCGGAGCTCCTCGATGGCGCCCAGGTCCCGACGGGACTGGTCCACCCGCGACTGACGATTGTCCAACTCGGAGCGACGCGTCTGGAGCTGCCCCTTCTCCTGAGTGACCTGCCAGCGCTCGTTGGCCACCGACCGCTTGCCCTCGTAGACGGAAACCTCCATCTCCGCGGCCTGACGCTCGGCCTCGCGCAGGTCGGACTCGGCCTGGCGACGAGCAGCCGCCTGCTGGTCCAACTCGAACTTGGTGTAGGAGCGCACCGTGCGCAAGCGCTCCACCTCGTCGGCATGCTCGAGATAATCGGAGCCGCTGCTGAAAGTATTGATGTCGGCGTCGATCCGGGCCAGCTCGGACTCTTTCTGGCGCTCGCGCAAACGCAGATCTTGCACCTCGCGCGAACGGGACTCGACCGCCGAACGCAGCTCGCCCAGCCGGTGCTCGCGCGAATCGACCTCGCGCTCGCGACGATCGACCTCCTGCTCCTTCTGAGCCACCCGCGAGGTGTCTTGCTGATGCTGGGCGCGGGCCTCCTTGACCTGACCCTCCTCGCGGGCCACCGCGCCCTGCTGGGTCGCGGCCTGGCGAGCCTGGGTCTCGACCTTCGCGGAGGTGTCGGCAGCCTTCTCGGCCGGGGCCTCGGTGGCGGTCTGAGCCGCCGACTTGACCTCGCTGGTCGCGGCCGCGACGGCGCGCGACTCCTCCTGCGGGGCGGAGGCGGGAGCTTTGGAAGACTGCTGCTCGGCGGGAGGCGTGGGGTCGGGCGGGGCCGAGCCGGGCATCTGGGCCGTGCCGACGTTGTTACCCTCAGGCTTCGTAGAGCCATACGTGGTCTTGCGCGGATTCTTGCCCGCCACCCCGCCCCAGACATCGGCCAGCTCGGCGGACGCCTGGCGGTGCACCAGGTCGGGCTTCTTGCGGGGGTCGACCGGCCGCTGCGGCGCCTGCGCCTCGGCCACCTCCTGCGAGGGCGGAGCCCCCACCACCCCGGGAGCCGGGGCGAGGTTGACGGGTGTGACCGTGGACAACTTCAGATCGTTCACTCGATCAAAGTATCCCTCAAGCCAGGGGCAGGTTCAGGCCAAAATCGTTACAACTTCGTTGCAGGAATGTAAACGATTGTTAACCAAGGCTGGCCGTGATGCGCGCCAAGCACGCTCTCCTGGCTTTCGTGGTCTACCTGGTGACGCAGCTTTTCTGCGGAGTGCTGATCGGCGTCCTGGGGGGAATCGCTTACGGAATCCTCCACCCGGGCTTCCAGGCGAATTCAGCCGAATTCAATGAGTATGTCCAGACGCTGATCATGCCGGCGGCCGTGCTGACCTGCGTCCCCGCCAGCGGGCTGGCCGTAGCGCTGCTGGCCTTCGGCGCCTTCCGGGCGCGCCGCGAGGAGCTGGGCCTGGTGCGCGCTTCGTGGCCCTGGACCCTGGGCGGAGGGCTGATGGGCGTGCTGTGCGGGTTCGCTTTCGTGGTGGTGGCGTCGGTCTACATGCGCGTGGCCGGACACACCCCCGAGCCCACCGGGCCGCTGTCGCAGATGGCCCAGAGCGAGTCCGGACTGCTGGTCTGGATGGCCCTGGCGCTGCTGATGGCTCCCCCGGTGGAGGAGTTCGTCTTCCGAGGGGTGATGCTGGCGGGACTGTGCCGCTCCTGGGGCCGCGTGGCCGGGGCCACGGCCGTGACGGCGATTTTCGGCCTGATGCACATGAGCGAGGCGGGCGCCTTTCCGCCGGCCATGCTCGTCATCTTGACCGTGGGCGCACTGTGCGCCTGGTTCCGGCTGCGCACCGGATCGCTGCTCCCCTCCCTGCTGCTGCACATGGGCTACAACGGCACCCTGGCCGCGTTGATGCTACTGGGCCGCCTGCTGGCGTGAGGCTGGATTTTCCGGCCACGGCGCGCAATGGCGCGGCCATCCTGGCCGAGCTGCGCGGGCGGCTGGGCGACCGCGGGAAGCTGCTCGAGGTGGCCAGCGGCTCGGGCCAACACGCGGCCCTGCTGGCGCCCGAGCTGCCGGGCTGGACCTGGCAACCCAGCGACCTCGAGCCCGAGCACCTGGCCAGCATCGCGGCCTGGACCGGCGGGTGTGCCAACGTCCTGCCCCCGCTGGCCCTGGACGTGCTGGGGACGTGGCCGGAGGGGCCCTATGACGCGGTGCTGGCCATCAACCTGATCCACATCGCTCCCTGGCAGGCGACCGGCGCCCTGATGCGGGGCGCGGCCTCGGTGCTGCGCGCGGGCGGGCTGCTCTACCTGTACGGGGCCTTTCACCTGGAGGGCCGGCCGACCTCGGAGAGCAACGCCGCCTTTGACGAGGGGTTGCGCCGCCAGAACCCCGCGTGGGGGGTGCGGCATTTCGAGGAGGTGTGCGCGGAGGCGTCCGCCGCGGGGCTCGGGCCGGTGGCGCGGGTGGCGATGCCGGCCAACAACTTCTCGGTGTGGTTCGGGAAGGGCTCGAGCTGAGAGCTTGCGTGTGGGGGGCCCGCGCGTGGCGCGGGGATTGGCGCGGGCGTGGGGCGGGGTCCCGCGCATGGCCTGGACATGTCCGACCCAGCCGGGGGGACGTCGGGGGGTCCCGTGCGTGGCCTGGACATGTCCGACCCAGCGGGGGGACGTCGGGGGCGTCCCGCGCGTGGCCTGGACATGTCCGACCCGGCGTCTGGACGTCGGGGGGTCCCGCGCGTGGCCTGGACATTTCCGACCCGGCGGGGGAACGTCGGACGTGTCCGCCGCCCGCTACTGAGGGGCGGGCGTCGCCCCGACCGAGCCGGCACCGCGCCGGGGAACCACCGCCCCGCCGATCACGACCCCCTGACCCCTCTCCTCCACCCCGTCGCCCGCGGGCGGCTCGAGCAAACGCTCCAGCGGCGTGACGAGGGCCTCGAACTCCTCGCGAGTGCTTCGCACTGCCTCCGCCAGCATGTCACGATGGCTTTCTAACGCGCGCCGCCGAAGATTCAGCTCGGCCTCGCTCACACGCGCCGTCGCACCCTCCATCGACGCCTTCTTCCGCCGGCGACCCGGCTGAGCGCTCAGACTCCCCGCGCCCGTCAAACCGGTCGCGACCGGCGCTCCCCCCAGCGCAACTCCCACGATCGCCACCCCGGTGCCGGCGACCGCGAGCGAAAGCCCCACCTGGTTCAGGCGCACGCGCCCCAGCGAATGATCCGGACGCGCCTCGGCCGCCACCGCCGTCCGCCCGTAACGATCACACTCCCGCTGCAACTCCTCCAGCTTGCGATTCGAATCGGACAGACCCCGCTCGTAACTCTCGAGCCGCTCCCAATATCATCCCCTGAGCGCTCGGTCGCACACTCATCGCTTCTTCACCACCACGCCCCCCACCAGGATGCGCTGCTCCTCCTCGGCCAACCCCACGCCGGCCGCCCTCCCCAACCCGAAACCCGTGCGATAAACCTGCGCCAGACTCTTCAACTGCTCCGACTCATGACCGGCCGACAGACGGGCGACCAGCGAGAAAAACACATCCACATCCTCGCTGGTGCGGATCTGCGGAGTGGTGAGCGCGCCCAGGACCAACGCAAAACGCGTATTGCTGTGCTTGACCTCCTCGCAGCAAACCCGGGCAATACGGGCCGCCATCTCACTCTTCGGGTCGGCCAACAACTCGGCCAGGACAGCCTCCTCACGCTGTCGATCACCCTCCACCAGAAAACCCGTGTCGAACGCCTTCAGACTCAGATTCTGCGGGCTCTCCAACAGGATGCGAGCCACCTGATAGGTGGGCGCCGTCTTCCAGCCAGCCACCTTCCCGGCCTCGGCACCCGTGTCCGGATACCGCGACAGCACCTCCGCCACCCCCTTCGCAAAGCCCGCCTGGTCGTAACTGCGACTCCAGTCCTGCGGCAACTCGAGCAGCTTCTCATCCAACGCTTTCAGCCAGTCGCGCGCCTGTGCTCCCGTGCCGATCGAGGCGCCATCCAGAGCCATTCGGTAAGCCAGATGCTTGGCCGGCGCACTGTGGAGACTCTCCACCATCGTCTGCCCCGACGTCTCTCCCAGGTCGCCCAGCGCCTTGCTGTTACTCTCCCCAGGCCCGGCAGCACGCGCATAGCGGCGCAGATCAGCCGGATCGCAAGCAGCGGGCGTCTTGAGCCACTCCGACACCGGACCCTGCGGCTGCCCCAGATTCCAACCCGCCAGAATCTTGGCCGCCCTCTCCGTGTCCGGATAACTCTGCAACGACAGGAGCGCGTTCGCGGTGACCCGCTGCAAACTGTAGGCTTTGTTCTCGATCTTGCTCGCCTGCAACCGGCCCGCGACGTCGGCCAGGAAAGCTGCATGCTCCACGCCCGTGGCGATGTTGGGATGCGTGAGACTGGCCTCGAAAACACACTTCTTGCCGTAATAGACCTCGCCGAACAACGCCGTCTTGAGCTCGCCGTGAGGCTGCTCGGCCATGACGTTGCGCATGAACTGCTCGTCATTCGGATCGCAAGCCAGGAAGACGGCCGTCTCGTCCGGACGAGTGGGATTCTTCAGCAGCGCCTGCGCCACGCCCGCCGGACGGGCCGGGCTCAGAGCTTTCAGCCGGGCCGCCCCGGCCTGCGTCTCGGGGAAACTCTCCAGCCCGGCCAGCGTGGCCACCCCCAGAGCCTGCTCGGAATGGTCGAGGTAGTTGTCCGCGGAGGCTTTCAACGCCTTATAGGCAGAGCGATACAGCTCGGCCGCCTGGGAGCCGTTCTCGATCTTCCCGCTCCGCAGCGCGGTTCGGAAGAGCTGGGTCTTGCCCTGGGGGCTGTAAGTCGCGCTGTAAGCGCTCTCGAGCAGCGTGACGGCCTTCTCGGTGTCCGGAGAAGCCTTCAACTCGGCCATCAGGGCCGTCTCCATGGCCCCGTCCCCCGGCGTCGCCCCCAGGGCGATCTCCCGGAGATCCTTCTGGCTCCAGGCGCCCGGATTGGCCAGGAGGCCCCGGGCCACGCCATAGGGCTGCTGGGGATTCCAGGCAGCCACCTTGCGGGCCCCCTCCTGGCTGTCGGGAAACTGTTGCAGGATCTCCAGCACGGCCTGACCCAGACCCCGCTGGTTGTTGGGCTTGTAGTAGTCCTCCTGAGGGGCGCCGTCGATGGCCGCGGCCACCTCGCTCAACATGGCGGCGGCCTCCACCCCCGAGGTCACGCTCGGATGACGCAGCGCGGCCCGGAAGGCAGCCGCCTTGCCGTCGGCCGAGTACATGCGGGCCAGCGCCGTCTGCCCGATTTCGGCCGACCTCTGCCGGGCGGGATCGAGCCGAACCTCGGCCAGGACACGATTCTGCAGCTCGGTGTCGGCGTTGTCGGTGCCCAGAGCAATCCCCCAGAGCTCGTCGGGAGTGCTGGCGGTGGGATTCTCCAGCAGCTTGCGGGCGATCCCGTGGGGATGGGCCGGCTGCCAGGAAGCCACCTTCTCGGCGGCCACCTTCGTGTCGGGGAACTTCTGCAGCACCTCGATCACGGCCTGGCCCAGACCGGCCTGGTTGGAGGACTTGTAGTAGTCCTGGGTGGGCTTGTCCAGCTCCTGCGCAACCTTTTCCAGCATGGCCGCGGCGGCCTTTCCGTCTGACACCACGGGCGTGCTCAAAGCCGCCTGGTAGGCCGGAACCTTGCCCAGGTCGCTGGGGCACCGGTCCCAGACCACGCGCGCCACAGCCGCGCCCGTGCTGGTGGCGGGGTCGGCGGCCAGCTCGTCGAGGACCTTCTTTTGCGCGGCCTGATCGCCCCCCTCGACAGCCTGCGCGATGCGGCGAAGCTCCTGCGGGGTCCGGGCGCCCGGATTGGCCAGCAGAGCCTTCGTGGGCCCGTAGGGCGAGGTCGAGCCCCAGGCCCGCACGCGCTCGGCTCCGGCCTGCGTGTCCGGGAACTGCTTCAGCCCCTCCAGGGCGGCCGCCGCCAGGTGATTGCGGTGGTGGGTCCGGTAGTAGTCCTGGGGGTCGTTGCTGACCTGACCCAGGGCATCGAGGTAGAGGGCGGCCGCCTCCCGGCCGGTGGCGATGTGGGGATGACGCACCGCGGCCCGCAGCAGCATGGCCTTGGATTCGTCATACTGACAGTGCGCCTGGCCCATCTCGTAGAGCGTGGCCGCCTGCCGGCCCGCCGGGTCGGCCTTCAGCTCCTCGAGCAACCGGGCGCGCAGCTTCTGATCGCCGGTCTCGAACCCGGCTGCCAGAGCCCGCAGCTCGTCCGGCTGGCTGACGGTCGGGTTGGCCAGCAGGCGGCGCGCCAGTCCGAAGGGCAGATCGGGCTGCCAGGACAGGATGCGCTCGGCCCCCGGCCGGGTCTCGGGATGTTTGGCCAGCTCCTCGAGGGCGTGCTGCCCGAACACCTTGCGATCGGCTGCGTCGTAGTAGTTGCGCGTGGCGGCAAACTGCTCGGTCAGCTTGCCCAGGAACTGACTCACTTCCAGCCCGTCGCCCACCGGCGGGTTCTCCAGGGCGGCCCGGAAAACGAGGATTCCGTAGTCGGTTGTCTGGATTCCCTCGTGCAGCCGGCGCGCCAGGCTGGCGGCGGCCGCGGTCTCGGGTCGTCCGGCCAGCAGGTCGAGAAATCTTCGCTGGCCTTCGATTCCCAGACCGGGCAACTCACCGGCCAGCTTGAGGACTTCGGCGGTGGGAAGCTGGTCCACCGCTCGCATCACGCCCGGGATGACCCGCGACTCGCCGTAACTCTGGCACAGGCTCTCGATCTCGGCTTTGGCGGGCTTGAGAGCGAACAGCCGCCGGGCCGCCTCGACGTAGGAGCACTCCGCCATCAGTTGCTGGAACCTGGCCACGCTGGTCTCGAGGTCCGGATCGTTGACCGGCAGCCAGGGGCGATGGTCCTTGCCGACCTGCTCGGGAGTGCTACCGTACGCGAGCTGGCGCTGGTTCCCCCGGTCGAAGAACTGATAACCCTCCAGCTCGAGCCGGCCGAGCTTGTCGTTCTGGTAGAAGGCGGCCAGGCCAGGCAGGTTGGTGAGCTCCAGCGCCAGCTTCAGATCGTTGACCTGGAGCTGAGCCCCCAGGCTCTGGTGGTTGCTATCCGTCAGGGCGTTGTAAGCCCCGTAACCGCCCACCTCGCGGCCCTGCCTGTCTAACAGCCGGGGGCCCAGCTTCTCCAGGGCCAGGAGCTGCTCGCCCACCTCGGGCGACTTGAGCAGCTGCACCGGCCGCAGGTGGCTGAAGACGGCCACCTCGGTCAGGTCCTCGAGGTTGTGCACGGGCAGCATGAGCCCGTTGCGGACGACCTGGACGGGACGATTGCCCTCGCGCAGTTTGGCGGCGGCCTTCTCGGCGTCCAGCGTGGCATAGCCGAACCACCAGCGACGCTTGATCTTGAGCTGGGCGCCGCTCTCGAGGATGTCGCGAGCGACCTGCTCGGGAGAGTCGTTGGCAGGGGTCACCGAGGTCGCCGGGCAGGGCCAGGCGAGGGTCAATCCAGTGGGACGGACATTCACCCTTCCAGTGAACGCGGTGGGCCTGAAAAAGGCCTGAAGTTCACGAGCTTGCGGGCGGCGTCCAGGACCCGGGACGGCCAACGGGCTGGGGATATTCGCGGGGGACGCGGAGGTGCAGGCGGCGCTGACCGACTAGGGGAGCAGTTGGCGGAGCTCGGCCAGGTCGGCGTTCTGGCACAGGGCGTCGAGGATTCGGGTGAGCTGCTCGGTGTCGTGACCTGGTTAACAGCCGAGAAGAGGTCGGACTCGGGGGGCTGGAAGCGACTGCGGGCAAGACGTAAGATGGCTAACTGGAGGCCCTCGTTGCGGCCCTGCTCGAGGCCCTCGTGGCGGCCTCGTTCGATTCCCTTTTGCTCCCAACTGTTGGTGAGGTCCATCATGGCCCGGCGCTCCTTTGGCTGGATATCGGAATGTTCCAGCTCGCACTGAAAGATCCCCGCCTCTTCAGGCGTGAGGGCTAGATACTGCTCGCCGAAGCCGATGAGGAAGCGGAGTCGAGAGCGCTCCAACTTCAGGCCGGCCAGGATGCGCAAGCACTCGAGCTTGACGCGGGGGCGGTCGTGGGCGGCGAACTCCATTCTGGTCATCAGAGTCGCCGCGGCGGGATTCGGGCGGCCAAATAGCATGAGAGAAGGTCTTTGAAGAGTTGATCGTGGTTCACGGAAGGCTCCGTCGAGAGGGGTCGGCCTGGAGAGGCTCATGAGGCCCTCCGCGGGAGGGCGATTGAAGGAAGTTCCAGGCGGACGGTGCCGCTCCTGCCAGGCTCGGCGCGAGGGGGAGCTCAGCCAGCCCGACTCACGAGTGTTTCGTTCCGAAACACCCGGTGGACCCGGGCGCCGAAGATGCCCATCTCCCACAGGATGGCGCCGTCAGGCGTGCGTGTGGCACGGATCGTGCCGGCGTGGATGCCGTGATGGTGATGGCTCTTGCAGGCGACGGCCAGGTTGGCGTCCTCGTTGCCGCCCCCCTGCGAGCGGAAGTGGAGGTGGTGGGCCTCCAGGCAGACGCGGGCCGTGCAGGCCGGGACCTGGCAGCGGTAATCCGCCGCCTCGAACAGGCGCCGGGTCTGGGCGCGCGTCTGCAGATCGGCTTTGCTCCACGTGGCGATGAAGCCGTCGAGGAACATCTGGACCGCCTCGGTGGGCGTGCGGGCCCCCGCGACCCGCTCCGCCTCCTCGAGCACAGGCAGGATCTCTTCGGTCACCCGGACCACCAGCGAAAGGGTGGCTTTCGCATGAAGCGTCAACGTTGGAATCCAGGTGGCGGCCCAACCGACCACCACCCCGATGGGGCCGAGCAGGGCCGGGAGGTCGACAGGCTCGTCGGAGCGCCGCGCCCGGCCGCGAATCTGCCAGGGGCGCTCGTCGCACGAGGGCGGCAGGTAGTTCGACATCAGGAAGGTCTCGCGGTCGACCTCGGCCAGCTCGCAAGTGGCCTTCACGATGGAGGCGAGGTTGCGCGTGGTGGTGCCCCTCGCGAACGCGATCCAGGCGGGCGTGCACGAGTCGGGAACTTCCTTCAGGACCGATGCGAGGTCATCGGCCTGGGAGACGGTGAGCTGGCCGTCGCGCACGGCCTCGTGGACGTCAGGGTTTTCCAGGAACAGTCGCTCGCGCGTGATCAGCCGGTGGACGGTGGTGGTCGAGAGGCCGAGGCGCTCCTGGGCGTAGTGACCGAGGCTGGCGAAGCCGGAGTCGCGCCACAGGCTGAGGCGACTGAAGGTGAAGAGCATGCGCCCCAGGTGCAGATGGAGCCGCCTGCGGCAGAGGAACAGGTCGTTGATGGCGGACTGCCGCTCGTGCGGCAACTCGGGCAAGGGCTGCTGCAGCTCGGGCGAAAGCTGAACAGCGATAGCCTGCCAGTCGAAGTAGTCCCAACGGCCATACTCCACTTCGAGCACCTTCCAGAGCTCGCGGGTGCGGGGCTCGCGGGGCGGCGGCGCTTCCTCGGGGATGGGCTCGTCGGTGGGCCGGGGATGGGGGCCGGCCAGGAACTCGGCCGCCAGGAACTCGAGGAACTGGGCGTCGTTCAGGTCGCTGCCGTGGAGGCGCCCGGCCAGCTCGCGGCCCATGTGCCAGTCGAGCATGGTTCCCGGGGTGAAGCGGTAGTGGCGCTCGCCGGCGGGACATGGTCTCGGCTCGGTCGCTTCGGCGCCGAGCTCCTCCTCGAGAGCGCGCACGGTGAGGGCGCGGGCTTTCTCGACCCAGCCCGCTTCGTCACCGAGCTTGGGGAGACGAGAGAGCAAGAGCAGCACCTGGCACTCGCTCAGGTCGCCTTTCAGGAACGCCTCGTTCACGAGGGGGAAATTTTGCAGGCCTTTGTGCAGGCGGACCATCCGCTCGGCGGTGCTCTGGCTGGCGCCGAGCTCTTCGCGGCAGTAGTCGGCGGACTTCGCGTAACCGAGGGCGGAGTAGCCGGAGCGCTTGAGCATGGGCTGCAGAGCCTCGCCCAGGCGCAGGCTGAGGCGCGCGTGGGCGCGGGCGAGGAGGCGCATCTGACCGTCGAGGAAGAGGGCGGCCTCGGAGCGGTCGATGGCGTGCATCCAGTCGTTCATGGGCACCTCGAGGGCGCCCTCGTCGCAGGTGGGATTCTCCTGGAGGAGATAGTTGAGCACGATTCCATTTTAACCGGTGCGGGCGTGGAAAGTCAAAAACGCGACAGGACAAAAATGTCTTCACGGAGCCGTTTAGACGACGTGTTTAAAGTGGGTTTCTGGCAACTCGAGCGGGGTTTGGGAGGAAAATGTTCTCGGAGGAGGTTCTCGGCCGCGAGAGAGGCTCTCGGTGCCGAATTCGGGGACATTCATTGAGCACTGTCACTTTTGGTTACGGCGCGCTGCCCGTGGAAAGGTTCTCCTGAAACTGGGCGAGGTGCCGTTGCAGGGAGTGTAGTGCAAGATCTATTTCGCGCACTACACCGGTGGAAGTGCGATTTGCCACCTGGCGGGGGGCCCGGCCCTGGTTCGGCTTTCAAGCTGGGCAAGCGCGAGCGGGAGGCCGCCGAGGTTTTCCCGGGCGCGAGGAGTTGGGACACATGTCACGCACCTGGTGTACCTCCAACGTTCTTGCTTGTGCGAGGGAGCCAGAGCCCCCTCGGGACCGGTGCCGGAGACCGGCCGCCGAGAGCCCTCGGGTTTTTGCCCGCGCTTCGGTCGCCGTCGCCCAAGTGGTTGGAGATCATAGGCCGCCGAGCCCCCGTCAAGCCACGGCCCGTGCAATCGCGAAAAATTTTGCCGCTGGAACGGCTTTCAGGCCGCCAGCATCCCCAAAAATTTTCCCGCCCAAGCGACGAATTTTGCCGCCGGGACGGGATTCTGGGAAGCCCCTCAACCCAAAATTCGTCCCGCCCCAACCCGCCGTGGCTTGATGGGGGCCCGATGATGAATGCGGCCTATGATAAACAAGTCCGGGCGACGGCGGCCGAAGCCAACCAAAACCCGAGGGCCCGGCGGTTGGATTCTGGAAGCCGTGTAGTCCAGTTGCCATCAGGAAGGCCTGAGAGAGCACTTCGTCTTCGTCAGGTGAGACCTTCGTCATATTCGTAGAGCACGAAGCCGTCCTCGAGGTCCTTCCCTACTTCGGGACGCATCGTTACAGCAGAAGCGCGTGTCCAACGGCACCCGCAGCAACGGAGGGCCCCACGGAGGAATAGCGGGACGAGAAAGGAAGGCTCGCCTGTCACAATCGATGGGGGGCTTTCCTGTGCGCAAATTCATTGTTTTTGCCATCGCGCTGCTCTGCGCCGTGCTCTGCTCTTGTGGAGGAACCGATATCACCGGCACGTCCGGCGGCGGCGGGAACCTCAATCCTCCGGTGCAAACCGCGGAGATCGTCGTCCAGAGCGTTTTGGCCCGCGTGATCCCAGCTAACGTCACGGGGCTGCGCTTTACGGCCACCGACGCGGCCGGCAATGTCGTCTTCGGACCCGATCTCAGGGCCAAAGCAGCCGTCATCCGGCTAATCGTCCCCATCACGGCCAGGAATCTCACCATCGAGTATCTCGAAGGGGACACGGTCGTGGGCCTGTTCAACCAGGCGCTCGACCTGGTCGCCGGCCAAAGCTTCACAATCAACGATCCGGACTTTGTGGACGTCAACGTCGTCACGTTGCAGAGCCTCACCCTGAACCCCACCAATCCCTCCCTGGCCCCGGGCTCTGGCCTCGCCTTCACAGCCGTCGGCAATTTCTCCAACGGCACCTCCAACCAGCTGGGCGCCGGCGTCGTCTGGAACAGCAGCGACCCCTCCGTCGCGACCATCGACGCCAACGGCCAGGCCAGCGCCCTGGCAGACGGCAGCTCGACCATCACCGCTACCTTCCAGGGCGTCAGCCAGAGCACCACCCTGACCGTGGCCTCCGCCGCGGTAAGCCCCGTGGCCACCACCCTGGTCATCACCCAGCAGCCTGTAAACGGCCAGGCGACCGTGACCTTGCAACCGATCACCGTTCAGGTGCGCGACCAGAACGATGCTCTCTTCACCGCCTCCTCGGTTCCGGTGACACTGGCTCTGGGAGCCAATCCCGGCGGCGCCACGCTGGGCGGAACGCTGACTGTCGACACCACGGGCGGCGTGGCAACCTTTTCCGACCTTACCCTCTCCGCCGCCGGCTCGGGCTACACCCTGGTGGCCAGCTCGGGCGCGCTGACCGGCTCCACGAGCAACCCGTTCAACGTGCGCCCCGCTCCCGGGACGGCCACCCTCTTCGCCCTTCCGAACGCCGGCTCACTCCCGGCCGGAATCTGCTCCGGGCCCGACGGCAACCTCTGGTTCACCGAGTCCAGCTCGATTGCGGGCAGAATCGGCCGGATTACCCCGGCCGGCGTGATTACCGAGTTCAACAGCGGACTGTCGTTCCCGATCCAGCTGTTCGGCATCTGCTCGAGCCCGGCCGACAACTCCCTCTATTTCACCGAGCGCAACGGCCCGCCGTCGCCCCCTTTCCTGCCCGCCGGCTCGCTCGGCCGGGTGGGCGTCATGACCACGGCCGGCGCGGGCACGGAATTCATCGCTCTGGGCGCCGGCTCTCTTCCAGCCGGGATCGCCCTGGGCACCGACGGCAACATCTGGTGGACACTTTCGTCCAATCAGGCCGCCAACAACGGCTCAGCCATCGGCAGAAATGATACGCCACCAACCGCCACCAGCTTCTTCTCGGCCGGCATTACAGCCAATCCGACCCTGGCTGACATCTGCGCCGGGCCCGATGGAAACATGTGGTTCGTGGAGAACGCCCTGAGCCAGGTCGGCTTCATGAACACCGGCGGCGTGGTCGTCAACGAGCTGCCCTGCGGCGCCTTCCCGACGACGATCGTCTCCGGTCCCGACGGCCGGCTCTGGATCATCCGCGACAACCCCAGTATCGGCGGCGTGGACGCGGTCGAGGCCATCACCACCACGGGAACGGTCAGCCCATTCCTCTTGCCGGTGGACAGCAATCCCCAGGATATCTGCGTCGGCCCCGACGGGAACCTCTGGGTCACCCTCTCCAGTTTCGACGGCACTTCGGCCACGGCGGGCCTGGTTCGGATCACGCCAGCGGGCGTCATGACCACTTTCCAGGAACCAACCCTGGTCAATCCCGTGGGCATCTGCTCCGGCCCGGACGGCAATCTCTGGGTGACCTGCGCCATCGGCAACGCCATCGCGCAGGTCACGCCGTAACGGGAGACCGCTGAGCGCGCGCACCAGCTTGCCGAAATGGGCCAGAGCTCGCTCGACCAGAGCGGATACCTAGTCTTCGCAAGTCACGTTCGTGGCGCACGCAAGCCAGGCTCCCCTCGCGGAAAGCGCCTCGGCCACTCTCTCGGCGAACACCCCGGGTCTACGTCTCCGAGCGGTCCCACGTCTCCGCGCTCAGCTTCTTCTCCGCCTCTTTCCGCTCGGCTTCCTTGACGGCCCGGGTCAACTCGGGATACTGGTCGGCGTGGTTCTTCAGCTGCCGGTTTACGCCCATCCTGGCGCCAATGCCGACTCCAAAGGGAGCGGCTGCAACGGCCCCGGCAGCCATGCCGACGGCTCCTCCCTGGGAGCCCGCCACGGCCGACAGGAAAGGCACAGCCAGGAAGCTCAGCAGCGCCCCACCCACCAGGCCACCCAGGGCGGACACGCAGGTGTAGAAGAGCTGGCCCGACTGGTTGCCGATCTTGTTGTAAGTGTAAGCGCCCGCGGCCGCGGCCGTGCCGATGGTGAGCACCCCCGCCAGGGTCTTGCCGGCGACCCAGCCCAGGACGGCTCCGGCGGGGCCACCAAAAGACCCCGCGGCTGCGCCGACAGCTCCCAGCAGCACCCCGCCTCCGATGGCCCAGGGCACGGCTTTCCTGGCCAGCCCTTTCACTTCGCCCCACATGGCTTCTCTGTTGGGCTCGGGCGGAGCCTGCGGCGGGGCGCTGGTCTCGACCACGTCGGTGGGAGGTGCCGCCTCGGGGGAAGCACTCGGCTCGTTGGCAGACGCCTGGCGGGTCCAGCCCACCTGAGCATGGCTTAGCAGGGAAACTTGCATGATTTCGGCTCTCCAGAACTCATCGTTTTGTCTCTTTGGAGAGAGCTTAACCCGGAGCGCTGAAGGAAATCTAAACGCTATTTGCGGATGCCAGCTGAGCTCCACCATGGAGCTCGAGACCAGGAGTATGACGCCTTCCTGAAGCCGAACTTCGCACTCGGCCTAGAGAACGAGCGAGCGGGTGCTGTCGACAAGCGGCCGGCTTCGGGGCCGGAAGACCTCGTTCTGCGGACCTTCGCGGGTGGCCTGGCGCACCCGCTCGAGGGTGCCCGAGGCCAGCAGCTCCTCCACGCCCTCGAGCTCGGCGCGGTGGAGCTCGGCGTATTGCGCGCGCGCTCGGGCGGCCTCGGGAGCGAAGCCCTTGCGCTCGAGCCAGGTGAAGGCGATGTGCTGATCCTGGGCCACGCCCAGTCCGTCCACCACGCGGGACATGCGCTCCAGGTCCGTCTCCGGGATCGCGACCGAGTCGCGCGAGGCCAGGGCGGCGTGCAGAACGGCCCGCAGAGCTTTGCGACCCTCGTGGAACGTGTCCGGACAGTCGTGCTGAAGGCCCGCCTTCTCCAGGTGGTCCAGCAAACGCGCGATGTGCTGGCGGTTGCGCCTCTCGTCCTCGCGCCGAAGGCCGGCGGGGGTCGTTTCCAAGCCCTGCGGTTGGCCCAGGGCTCGCTTCACGCGTCCCAGGCCCACCTCGCGAAAGCGTTTCCAGGTTTCGTCAAAGGCTTCGGCCCGCCGGTCCTTCTCCTTGCCAATCGCTTTGTCAAGCTTTTCGGGCAGCTGCCCCCCGGGAAACTGAGCGCGAACAGTGGCCTCGAGGATACCCGCGTCCTTGAACTTGCCCACGGCCGAGGACAACCTGCGCAGCTCCCGGGTGCCCCGCCGGTAGTCCTTCTCGGAGAACGAGTCCCGGTGGGCCTCCACGACCGACAGAGTGGCGCGCACCAGGCGCCGCAGATTGGAGTCGTCGACCTCGAAAGGCGTGGGCTCGGATCCCAGGGCCTTGACCGTCTTGCGCAGCGCCGCCAGGGCCGGCCCGAGTTGCGTCCCCAGGCTGGCCGGGAGCGGGCCGGCTGGCACGCCCGGGCGGGCGGCCAGGGCCTGAAAGACGTCTCGCTGCCCTTCCAGCGGGAACGGCTGCCGGGGCGCCGCGTGTTGCATGGAGGCCAGGAGGTATCCCCCGCTGTCGATCGTCAGCATCGATCCAGCCTATCGCACCGACACTGAAAGAAAGATGATCAACCCCCCCCGGTCGCCAGCAGGCTGGCGACCGGAATGATGGCGACCAGCGCCAGGGCATCCGCAGAATTGACCGGACTGCAAAGCGAGTCGCCGGATTCGAAGGCCTCTCACGAGTCGAGAGCGGACAATCAAAGCCGCTTGAACCGCACCGCCCCCGGGGCCACCTGCAAGCTGACGCCATCGGTGAAATTCACCGTCAACGTCTGCGCCCCCGGATTGTAGGCCAGATAAGACTTCACACCGTCTTTATTGAACACCGCAAAGCAGGGGATGTCCGCCCCCACCGACTGGTCCTGCATCCCCAGCGGCGCCAGGTTCGCCAACCAGTGATAGGTGTGGGCCTGCGTCTCTCCGCCCTCAGGGGAAGGCGGCGCCGCCAACCAGCGGCTCAACGCGGCGTTCCCATTGGAGAAGACCAGAGCCGACCAGAGGATGTCCTGCCACACGGTGGGCGGCCCGCCATTGCGCGAGACCATATGGTTGTAGTTGGCCTGCAGCGACCGCCGCCCCAGATAGAGAGAGCCCCCGTTGAGGGGCAAGAAGTTGATCCCGTGAATCTCCTCGACGTTGGCCGTCCACCAGGTGGCATAGGCGCCTCCCGAGCCCCACACCATGCCCAGCACGGGATGCGGAAATCCGGTGGGGAAAACGGCCTTGTCGACATCGAACCAGTATTGCCCGATGGCATCGGCCTCGGTCGAGTACAGGTAGATCCCCAGGTCGCGCACAGCCGGCCGATTCATCTCGCTGCCCCAGAGGATGAGCGAGGTGGCGAACTGCATGGCTTCGGAGGAGGACTCCTGGTTGTTGCCGGCCGCGAAGATCTGTCCCCCGGAGGCCCAGCTGTGCCCCGCATAAGGGTCGAAGTTGCGCAGGAAAGGATAGCGCAGATTCAAACGGTCGCCGTTGCCAGCGTCGCTGATCAACTCCTCGACGTTCTCGCGGTTGCGCGTGCCCCAGGCTTTGTCGTAGCGCGCCAGGGTGGCGGCGGCCAGGACGTAGTAGCCGAAGTGGAAATGGTGGTCGTTGAGCTGGGTGTCCGACCCGAATCCGGGAGGCTGGGCCAGTAGCGTGGTCCAACGGGGGTCATAGAAGAACGCGTTGGGAAGCTGGCCATCGAAGAAGTCGTCGAGCCGGGCGCGAATGCGCTGCAAGAACAGGTCCCGCGCGGCGGTGCGCCCCACCTGGTCGGCGATGGGCACGAGCGCCGCCAGGCGGGTCAGGTCTTTCCCCGCAAAGTAGACGTCCTTGTTCTGCGGGGGGCCTTCCTGAGCGACCTGGTCCACCAGCGGACGCAGTCTGGCCACGTCGACACTGCCCGTCAGAGGCAGGTTGGGCAGCACCCCGGTGTAGCGCAGGCTGGTCGCGAACGCGGTGGCGTTGACCACCTTCATCTCACCCCGCGGAGACCGGTAGGTATCCCCGGTGAACGGCCCCACGCAGTGCAGCCACTGGTGCCGGTAAAGGGCCATCAGGGGGGCTCCCCCGGCTCCTTCCCGGACCGAGGTCTCCAGGGTATAGGTGGTGCGCACCTTGCTGTCTTTTACGGTCCACGCCACGCGGCTGCCGGTGACGAAGGTGAAAGCGCTCTGCCGGAAGCGCGCCAGGGCGCCGGTGTCGGGCAGGAGCGCCACGGAGAGGTATTGCCTGCCGGCCAGGTCGCAGGTGTAGACGTTGTTGCCGCGGGTCCAGGTGCTGCCGCTGGGAGCGAAGAGGGCGTAGGCGTGGCCGTTGACCGTCAGGCCAAGGGTGCCGTTCTGGTCCGAGAAGACCTGGGTGGTGCCGGTGGTGCGTACCTGGACGACGCCGGTGGGCTTGAAATAGGCGAAAGGAAGTCCGTGGCCGATGGTGGCTTGCAGCGAGGGTCCCCAGTCGGCCGTGACGGTCCAGTCGGAGGCGGCGGCAACCTTGACCTCGCCGGCGGCGAGTCCGGTAGTTCCGACGCGGAGCTCTTCCCGAAAGGGGTAGAAGTAGTTGACCCCATCCGAGGTCACCTGAGGCTGGTCGGGATAGCTGAGGGCAAGCCCATCGGGGAAGGCTTTGAAGGCCAGCGGGTGGGCGTAGAGGGCTTCTCCAAAGTTGCCGTAGTAGGGCCACAGCAGGGAGGTCCACCAGTCGTTGGTAGGGATGGGCCCGCTGAAGGAGGGCGTGACGCGGGGGCTGACGGGGTTGCCGTTGGAGTCACTCGGCCCGGTGGTGTTGGCGGGGGCGTCCGAGAATCGCGCCTGGGTGGTGGGGGGTTCCTGGGGGACGGTGGTGTCGGGCGCTCCGGCCAGCTCGGGTCCACCGCATGCGACCAAGAACAGAAGCCCCGCGAGGGCCAGCAGTCTCTTCAAAAGGTCCTCATTTCTCCGCTCGCAGGCAAGACCGGAGGAGCCCCTCGGAAGGTTCCATCCTCACCGGTAAGCGAGAAGCCGACTTTGCCCGCCCATCGCCATGATACAATGCGACTATGGCTCGACGCTTTTCAATCATAATAATGCTTTTGATCTACGGATGCGGCGGCCCCGATCCGTCTGTGTCGCCGGCATTGAATTCTTCGCAACTAGAATTGCGACTGAGCGAGCCCCGACTCCGCGGCGGGAGCCTCGAGGTGCAGTGGGCCGGGCAAACGGCCCTCGAAATCGCCGTCCCCGAGGCCGGCGACGTGAGCCTGCCCGTCCCGGCCGGGATCCGGCAGGTCTCCGTTCGACTCAAGGCTCCCTCCGGCGCCGTCGCGGCGATCGCGCAAACCGAGCTCGACCCGGCACGAGAAAACCGGCTCGAAATCCCAGCCGGCACTCCACCCCCTCCGCCCCCGGCCACCCCAATCCCCGACGCCCCTGCGTTTCAGGCGCGACGGGCCAGGCCCAATGTCGTCCTGATCGTGCTCGATGACCTGGACTTCTACGACCTGGGCTGCTACGGCTCGCCCACCAACAAAACGCCACGCCTGGACCAGTTGGCGGCACAGGGCATGCGATTCCGCTCCTTCTACGGCTCCCCCATCTGCACCCCGAGCCGCATCGGGCTACTCAGCTCTCACTCCCCCACGGCGCTCGGCGTCCACCAGCTCGAGCCCTACGTCACCACCGACGGCCGAAAGCTGAAGTCGGCCCGCGGTATCCCCGCGGTGATGCCCGGATTGGGGCAGATCTTCAAAGACCTGGGCTATGGCACCGCCATGATCGGAAAGTGGCACGTGGGCGAGGCCCGGCCCGAGTTTCGCTGCCCCAACAAAGGCTTCAAGACCAAAATCGAGATGAACGTCGTCAACGGGTTCTACTGGGGCTACCAACTGGCCGTCGGAGGCGAGCGCATCCAGATGCCCCTGCGGGGTCAACCCGGCGCCGACGACCACTACGCCACCCTCGAGCTCACCAACCGGGCCCTGGACTACATCGACAAGAACAAGAGCAACCCGTTCTTCGTGTACGTGGCCTACACGGCCATCCACGACGGACTGCACGTTCCTCCCGCATTCGACAACACCGGCCTCAATTTCGACCTCACGACCCCCCAGGGCATGACCAGCGCGATGCTCTACGACGTCGACCGAGAAATCGGACGGATCGTGGACCTGGTGGACTCGCTGGGGCTGAGCCAGGATACGCTTTTCCTGGTGGTCAGCGATAACGGCGGCATCCCCGTCGGACGCGACTCCAGCTTTCGAGGGGGCGCCATCCGGGGCTTCAAGGGCGATACCTACGACGGAGGCATCCGCGTGCCGATGCTCGCACGCTGTCCCGGAACGGTGCCACGACTGGCCATCAATGACTCTCTGTGCTCCAACCTCGACCTCCTGCCAACCCTCGCGAGCTTCATCGGCACCACCCCTCCCCCGGGCATCCAGGGACAGGACCTCTGCAACACCCTGACGACCGGACAAACCCTGGCCAATCCAAGAGACCTCTTCTGGTGCTTCCGCGGCCAGCAGCTCAGGCTCGCAAACACGGCTGAATACGACCGCCGCGACATCTGGGCGGTCCGCTCCGGCAAGTACAAACTGGTCTATGGGGCCGACCAGAAAATGGGCCTGTATGACGTGAGTAGCCCCACCGGGGAATTCACCGACCTCTCGGCCACCAACCCGGCACTGGTGAGCAACCTGCAGGCGAAATGGAAAGCCTGGCACGCCACCGTCGCCAGGCTCGACTACACCCTGGTCTCCAAGCCGAGCGTCGTCCAGATTCCCTTCGATACCCGCCTCGATTTCGTGGAAGGGGAATGGACCTTCACAATCGATGCGAGCGCCAACAACCTTACGCAAAACAGAGTCCTGGCCAGCCGAGCCGGCTGCTGGGAGCTCGCCTGGATCGGCGACCACGTTCGCCTGACCCTGTACGACGACAAGCCGGGCAGCCTGCAGGAACGCGCCTGCATCATGACCAGCCAGGCGCTGACCGCCAACGAGAGACATCGGATCACGTTTACGATTTACGGGCAAGGCTGGGCTGCGAACCGCATCGTCTCGATATACGTCGACGGGAAATTGCACAAACGGCGCTACCCGGGCGGATACCCGGGAAGCCAGACCTTCCGGGCGACCGCTCCCAGCGACGAGCCGGTGACGGTCGGCTCCTCCCCCACGGGGACGAAAGCCTTCGACGGCACGATCTACGGGCCGCCCGAAGTGCACTCGCAGGCGCTGTCCATGGACGAGCTCTAGAGGGGACGAGTGCCGGGTCTACCGCGCCAGGCGCTTGCGATAGCGGGCCGCCTGGTCGGCCGGCAAGAGGCTGACCAGCGCTCGCAAGGTGTCCTGGTCATCAGGATGGGCCTTCAGGTTGGCCTCGAGCACCTCGATGGCCTCAGAGCGGCGATGCAGCTCGTCCAGGGCCAGCGCGTAGACCAGGCCGTATCGGGCCTCGCGGGGGGCCAGCTCGCGGGCCCGGCGCAGGTGGGGGAGCGCCTTCTGGAGCTGCCTGGAGCGCACTTCGAGCAGGCCCAGAGCGTGAGCCAGGGCCGCGTCGTCCGGGGCGTGGGCGAGCCCCTCCGCGAGGATGGACGCCCCCTCGGCATCGCCCTTCAGGTCGGCCAGATTGACGTAGGCCGGGCCGAACGCCGGCTCGAGGCGCAGGGCCTCTCGGTAGGCCTGCTCGGCCTCGGCGGGCTTCCCCTGCACGCGCAGCAAGTTGCCCCGGTTGAGCTGGGCCTCGGGACGGTCGGCGTTGCGCAACTGGGCGGCCAGATACTCGGCCAGGTTCCGCTCTTCCGGTCGCGTCAGGGCCGCCTCCATGCGCACGGCCCGCACCGGGTCGTGGAGCAGCCTGGTGGCGTCCAGGCCGAGCTCGCCCAGGCGGTGGGCGGCCGCCTGGCGGATCCAGGGCTCAGGGTCCTCCAGCGCGGCCTCGAGCGCCCGGGAGGGGCCCAGACGTGACAAGGCCGTCACCCGCGCGGGAAGCGGCTGGTCGGGGTCCAGCGCCAGGGTGGCCAGCTGGCTGGCGTCGTTCCGGGCCAGAGCTTCGACGAAATGGGGCGGGCGCGGATGGGGAAACCACCGGTCGACGTGGTGGGCGGCCCACTTCGCATCGCGGTCGGTGTGGCACATGGTGCAGGCGTTGGGAGTGCCGTGGCGCACCGAGAGGTCAGGGCGGGGGACGCGGAAACTGTGGTCGCGGCGGGGGTCGATGACCATCGAGTTGGAAGCGGGGGCGTGGCAGTCGACGCACTGGATGCCGGAAGCGTGGTGCAGGTGCGCGGGCGCCTCGAAGCGAGCCTGGTCGTGGCAGCGCAGACACAGGGCGTTGCCCTCGGCGCGCAGGCGCAGCGTGTGAGGGTCGTGGCAGTCGGAGCACGCCACCCCGGCCCGATACATCTTGCTCTGGAGGAACGAGCCGTAAGTATAGACCTCCCCCTTTTGCTGACCGTCAGGATAGTAGCCGGCCTCATCCAGCCCCGTGGGGATGTAGGCGTCGAGCAGCGGGCGGTCGGGCGTCCAGCCGTCGGCAAACTGATGGCGCAACGCGTGGCAACGAGCGCAAGTCTCGATCTCGGCGCGCGCATAGGCCGGGTCGATCGGCTTCGGGCTGCCCGTGGCGGGGTCGCGCTCGGTGAAGCGCGTGGCAGGTTTCAGGGGAAGGGGCTGGGGAGGGTGGTTGGAGCCCGGACCGTGGCAGGCCTCGCAGGCCACCGGAAGCTCGGCGAACGTCGTGTGATAGGTGCGCGTCTTCGGATCGTAGCTCTTGCGCAGGTCCGTCGAGTGGCAGTCGGCGCACTCGTGGTTCCAGTTCTGGGCGGGATGGCTCCAGTGGAGCGAATCCGACGGCTTCAGCTTCTGACCGGGGTAAAGCGAGAACCAGCGCTTCCGCTGGACGTCCCAGGCGGTCGTGAAGGACTGCAGGCGGCCGTCCGGCATTTCGAGCAGCAGTTGCTGGAGCGGGTCCACCCCGAACACGTAGGCCACCTTGAACTCGCCCAGGTCCTTGTCGCGGACCCAGAATTCGGTCCCTTTGCGGAAGAACGTGTCGCCCTGGGTGAAATCGCCCAGGACGGTTTCGTCAGTGGGCTTCTGAATGGCCACCGCGTGCTGGGAGTGGGACCAGTGGTCGGCTTCGGCGGCGTGACACTCGGCGCAGCGGGCGCTGCCGACGTAGGTCGGAGGTGCGGGCGTGGGCGTGGGCGTTTTCGGCGTGCAGGCTGTCAGGCAGAGGAGCAGGGTCAGGAGAGCGAGGCGGCTCACTTCGGCGCCAGCTTGGCCAGGCGCTCCTTCACCTCGGCCGCTTTGGCCGCATCCCCGTTATGCAGGTACGCCTGCTCCAAGAAACCCAGGCAGGGCGCGAAGTTGGGGATGAGCTTGTCCACCTTCTCCAGGGTAGCGATCGCCTCCGGCAAGCGGCCCTGGGCATACTGGGCCACCCCCAATCCGAACAACGCGTCCGGATTGTCCGGCTGCAACTCCAACGCAATCTTGAAATAGCCCTCGGCCACCGCCGGATTCTTGGTAGGATTCTCCCGCGCGCCCGAAGCCGCGTAAATCATCGCCAGCGGGGCCTTCAAAGCCTCCGAGCGGAATCCCAACATGCCGCTCGACGGACCCAACGCCTCCAACGGGAAACGCTTGCGAGCCTCCGCCAGCACCTCCCCCGCCCGCTCGGGATGACCCGTGTCCGCCTCCAGATTGGCCAGCTCCATGTAGAACGCCGGGTAATTCACCGGGTCGAGCTGCAGGGCCCGCGTGTAAGCCGCCCGCGCACCCTCCTTGTCGCCCAGCTCGGACAACACCTGACCCAGCGCGCTCAGAGTCACCGGGCGGTCGCGATCGAGCGACGCCGCCCGCAACGCCAGGCGACGCACCTCCAGACGCTGCTCCGGAGTCTTCATGCGCGCCAACAGCAACAGCGAGAGGAAGCGGTGGTTCTCGCCCGAGTAGGGGTCGAACGACAGCGCCTTGCGGTAGATCTGCTCCGCGATCTCGGGATGACGCGCCGTGGCCTGCGCCTGACCCGCCGCCAGAAGACGCTCGGAGGCCGTCGTGAAGAGGTTCAGCGCCACCAGCCCGAACAAAGCCACCGCGCCCAGGAAATTCACGAACAAACCGGGACGGATGCTCCACTCGGAACGGGGAGCCTCGTCCTCGACATCGGGCGCCTCGTCCACCGTCTCGCCCACCAGCACACCCATGAGGATCGCCAGCGTGAGCGGCAGAGCCATGAACTCCCACTGGACATCCAGCGTGGAGTGGGCCACGAAACCCAGACAGCCCACCAGCAGGCCGATACGGGGCGGGTCCAGGCGGCGAAGTGCCGTCCAGAACGCCAGCACGGCGCCCGCCACGAAGGGGATCAAACCCAGGAGGCCCGTCTCGGAGAGGACCGTCAGCCAGATGCAATGCGTGAACTTGGAGAAGAAACGGACATCCGCCTGCACCGCCGGGTAGTAACGCTGGAAACCCTGCGGACCCACGCCCAGCCAGGGATGGGCCAGGAAGATCTCGACCGCTCCCCGGTAGAACAGGAAGCGCGCCGCCACGTTCACGTCCGTCCCTTTGGCCACCGTCAGCGCCTGCTGCGTGGCGTCCACCTTGGCCACCTCCGGAGTGACCTGACTCGTCAACAGGGCCGCCAGGGCGAGCAGCACAACCAGTTGTAACCCGCGCCTGCGGGTCAGCAGCCAGGCCAGTAAGGCGACCTCGCCCAGTCCGGCCACCACCAGCAGCAGGGGGGAAACCCGAAAGCCCGCCAGGGTCGTGGCGGCCAGCACGATCAGGGCGGGGATCGTCAGGAAGAAAGCCTTTTTCGAGCGCAGCAGCGCCAGCACCAGGTGCAGAATGGCCCAGGCCACCACCAGCGCCCCCTGGGAGTAGGAGCGATACACCCCGATGCACAGGACGGCCGCCAGCAAACCGGCGACCCAACCGCGCCGGGTGCCGAAATAGAGCGCCAGCCCCGCCCCCAGCCCGAACTCGAGATAGCTCGAGAACATGTTGGGCTGGAAGAACGAGCCCACCATGGCACCGTAATCCTTACCCTGATCGGCCTGGAAGCGGATGATGGCGGCCGGCATCACCAGGATGGCGGTGATGAGCACGAACCAGGCTGCGATGGTGGAGACCTGCCAGCCCCGGGCGCGCAACTCGCATGTGACATCGGCGGCCACGAGGAAGGCGAGTGCGGCCGTGAAGTAGTCGAGCCAGCTCAGCAGCGCGTCGTGCACATGCAGGCTCGTCAGAGCCGAGATCAGGGCGACGGCGAGGAAGGCCGAGCCGGTCGCGATCAGGCGCGTGAGGCCGGGGGAAAGGCGGCGCAGGCGCATCATCCAGAGGCCCGCGGCCGAGAGGATGACCCCCCGCAGAAGTCCCCCGCCGGAGGCCTGCTGACCGCCGGAGTCGGTCTGGTGCAGAATGTCCAGCACGACCTGGAGCGGGTTCAGGTCCTGGGGCGGCTCCAGAGAGGGGCTCCAGAGCAGCATGTCCACCGCGGGCAGAGCCGGGAAGAGCAACACCCAGGCCAGGGCCAGCACTACCCCGACCAGCAGAAAATTGAGATAGAACGCGCTCAGGCGCGCCGAGCGGTCAGTCGTGGGGGGCACCCGCCAGCGGCTCGGCCAGGCGCGCTTTGGCCTTGTCCAGGTTGAGGCGGATCATCGCGAAGCTGGCGCCGGCCTGGCCCACGGCCACCAGGCCGTGACGATCGTCGAGCTGCTGCAGCAGCACGATGCCACCCTCGCACTCGAGCGCCCAGTAAGCCAGCTCGTCGGAGAACTCGCGCAGACAACGCTGGATGCCCACCACGAGCTCACCCATGCGGTCGGGCGTGATCGAGTCGCGGGACTGGTAGGCCACCACGTGACCTTCCACCGAAACCACGAAGATGGACGTCAGGCCGCGCGTGCGCAACAGCTCGTCCACCGACTCGCGCATTCCGGCCGAGACCGAGTCGTAGAAAGCCAGGCGAGCAGGCGAGATGCCGCCGCCGGCAGCCTCGGGCACCGGCTCGGGCTCGGGCTCGAGCACCGGCAGAGCTCCGTCGTCGAACGGCTCGCTCTCCATCGGCTCGGGCTCGGTGATGGCCAGGCTGGAGAAGAAATCCTCGATGTCATGGTCGTCACCGCCCTCGGGCGTGTCGCTCAGATCGAGCTCGGACGTGTCGCCCAGCAACTCCTCGAGGGACGGGATGTCCTCGTCGGCCTCCATCTCCTGCGTATCGTAGGCGGGCGGCTCGTAGGATGCCTCCCCCGCCTCAGCCTCAGGCTCCGGGGCCGACTCGTAGGAGGGCTCCTCGACCGGGAAATCGATCGGGGGCAGCGCCAGCTCCTCTTCCGGCTCGGGCTCGGGCTCGGCCGCGATGAGCTCGGGACGGGGCGGCTCGGGGGCCGCCCCGGTGGGCAGCGAATCCAACAGGCCCAACAGGTGCTGCGTGCGGCTCAGGCGCTTGCGGGCCTGCTCGAGGTGATAGGCCGACACGGGCTCTGAGCCGGGGCCCTCGCCTCCCTCGCGCAACTGCTCGACCTCGCGCACCAGGTGCTCGATCTCCAGCACCAGCCGCGAATGGGTCTCGGCGATCTGCAACTCGGACGGATACCGCTGGCGCAATCGCTCCAGCTCCTGGGGAACGGGCGCCAGCGGCTCGATCTCGTGCAGCAGGAGATGCGCCTCGGGACGGCCGGGCTCGAGCTCGAACACCTTGCGCAGCTCCTCGTAGGCCTCCAGCGGCAGGCCGTGCAACAGGTAAATCTCGGCGACCGCCATGTGGGCGTCGCTCACGTCGGGGGTCATGCTCAGGACCTTCTGGTAAGCCTGCAAAGCCTCCAGACGGCGCCCGCGGCGCAGGTTGGCCTCGGCGAACCCCAGCAGCACGGTGGGATTCTGCGGCGAGTTGACCAGAACGGCGCGAAAGCGCTCGATCATGGACTCCAGCGCGGTCTGGCTGGCCCCCTCGGTGGTCAACATAGCTCGTCTCCTTTTATTGCGCGGGCAACGCCACGGTGAAACGGCTGCCCTGTCCTGGCTCGGATTCGGCCCAGATGGACCCCCCGTGGCTCTCCACGATGTAACGGGCGTTGGCCAGACCCAGTCCGGTGCCGCCCGTCTCGCGCGTGAGCGAGTTGTCCACCCGGTAGAACTTCTCGAAGATGTAGGGAATCTTATCCTTCTCGATGCCGATTCCCTCGTCGGACACCGAACACGTCAGCCGCGCCCCCTCGCGCCCCAGCGACAGCTTGACCGCCCCCCCGTCGGGAGAATACTTGACCGCGTTGGAGAGCAGGTTGGTCAACACCTGCGTCAACAAAGTGGGGTCGGCCTCGAGCCCGGTGTCTTCGGTGCCCTGCTCGAACACGAAACTGTGGGTCGGGAAGCGCTCCACGAAGCTCGGGAGCACCGAGCCGATCAGCTCTTTGAGGTCGCACGGGGTCTTGTGCAGGCGGAAACGACCCGACTCCAGGCGGGCCAGCTCGAGGATGTCCTCGATCAGCTTCTGCAGCCTTCTGCCCTCTTCCAGGCTGATCTCCAGGAAGTGCTTGCGCCGCTCGAGCGGGAAATCGCGATAGATCAGCAGCTCCAGGAACGCCTGGATGGTCGTGATCGGGGTCTTCAACTCGTGGCTGACCATCGAGAGAAACTCGGACTTCATGCGCTCGATGCGCGCGCGCTCGGTCTCGTCGTGCAGCAGGAAGACCACCCCCTGCTCCAGCGACAGGCCGGTGGCGCTGACCCGCAGCAGCTGCTCGGGGCCGTAGGTGACCTCGGACTGGTAGGGCCGCCCCGAGCCGATCTGGCTGAGGATGTGCTGATAAGCCAGGTTGGGCAGCAGATCCTGGAGGGGACGGTCCTTGAGCGGCTTGTCCAACATCCGCTCGGCCGCCTCGTTGGCGTGCACCACGATGCCCCGGGCGTCGGTCACCACCACGCCGTCGGCCATGGACTTGAGGATCGCCTCGGACTTCTGGCGCTCGCGCTCGACCTGCTCGACTTTGGTGGCGTTGGCGATGGCCAGGGCGGCCTGGTCGGCGGCGCTCTCGAAGAAGTGGAGCTGGTCCACGGTGAACGTAGAGGGCTCGGACCGCCGGATCATGAGCACCCCGGTGATGCGCTCGCGATGGCGCAAGGGGGCGCAGAGGCTGGAGGAAATCTCGTCGGGCCGCTCCACCAGTCGGGTGAAGCGCGGGTCGGCCACCTTGCCGTTCAGGAGCAGCATCTCGCCGGTCTGGGCCACCCAGCCCGCGATGCCCTCTCCTCGCTTGACGCGCGTGCTGGCGATGATCTCCGGCGACAGGCCCACGGCGGCGCCGATGGTCAGCACGTCCTCGTCGGCCAGCATGATGGAGCCGGCCTCGGCCTCGAACAAAGGCAGCAGCATGGCCAGAATGCGCTCGAGGACCTCTTTCAGCTCCAGAGTGGAGTTGAGCGCGCGGCCGATCTCGTAGAGCGCGACCAGCTGGTCTCGGCTGCGCGGCTCGGCGTCCCGTTGTTGCACGGGTCTGGTCTACGGAATGCCCAGGCTCAGGTGGCGGTAAACCTCGGCCAGCAGCTTCAAGGGGCTGAACGGCTTGGTGAGATAGGAGTCGGCCCCCGCCTGCTGCCCCTCCTCGATGTCCGCCGCCTGACCCTTGGCGGTCAACAGGATGACCGGGATGCCCTGGGTGCCCGGGTCGCCCTTGATCTCGCGGCAGACGGCGTAGCCATCCATCTTGGGGATCATCACGTCCAGGATGACCAGATCGGGATGGGCCTGGCGGGTCAGGTCGAGCGCGTGCTCGCCGTCGGCCGCCTCCATCAGCTCGAGCCCGGAATCTTCCAGGCAAACGCGGACGACCTCCACGATGTGAGGCTCGTCGTCGACTATCAAGACTTTCTTCGGCATCGTCCCTCTGTGTTACCCGAGCAGCTTTTCGACGTCGGGCTTGGTCTTCTTGATCTCCAACCGGATGCGGCCCAGGTTGGCCCCCGTCTTGGCGCACACCACCAGGACGTTCTGGTTCTTGAGAATCTCGGAGGTGATCTGCATCTGGGCAAACTCGAGGTACTGGTGGTTCACGGGGGACTTACCCAGCGCGTCCGACGCCTGCCGGCCGAGAGCCAGGCTGTTCGAGACCAACCGCACCAGAGGAGCGAGATCGCCAACGGAAGGCGCGTGGTTATCCACCATGGCGCCCCCGGCGTCCAGGATCAGGGCGCCCTGCACCCCGTCCAGACGGCAAAAGTTTTCCAAAACCTTAGACAGCTCAGACATTGATTCGAAAGGGCGGGTTCTCGGGGGGAGCGGGGGTTTCCTTCACCGGTGCTTTCTTGGGCCCCCGTGGCGTCGGAGGAGACGGGTTGTTCCGTTGCTGCATTTCGGACCGACGTGGAGACAAGCGGTGTTGCCCGGCTCGTCGGAGCAGCGGCCGTCTGGCTCGAGAGGGTGCTGGGAAGACTTGTAGTTCCGGTTCTTCACTTTGGAACTACACAAAACGCGACGGGCAGAGAAGCGATGTTGCCAGCTCGTCGGCGGAACGAGCGACCGGCTCGAAGGGGCTGGGAAGACTTGTAGTTCCGGTTTTGCATTTTGGAACTACACGAAGTGCAACGTGCAGACCAGCGATGTTGGCGGCGGACCGCTCAGCGCAGCGGGCGGGCTGGAGTGCCGACGACCGTCGTGGACGGAGGGACGTCGCGGAGCACCACCGCGCCCATGCCCACCAGACTCCGAGCGCCCACCCGCGTGAACTCCTTGATCACCGAACGAGCACCCAGATAACAGCTCTCCTCCACCTCAACCCCACCGTTCAGAATCACCCCGCCACACAAAATCGAGTAGTCACCCACCACGGCGTCGTGACTCAAGATCGACTGCGGAAGGACCGTCACGTGACACCCAATCCGGACGTTGGAGGCCACCGTCACCTGCTGCAGCAAAACCGTGCCGGCCCCAATCTGGCTTGAAGGCGACACCTGACAACTCGGATGGATCACCGTGGCCCAACGATCTGGAATAGTAGCCAGAATCGAAGGGCGCTTCAAATAGCTGCGCGTGCTCCCGATCCCGTTCACGAACCAGGCGTCCGGGTAGTCATGCGCGCTGGAGAGAGGGCCCAGCGCCGGGAGCCTGGGGGCGTCGTCGAGGTAGCCCAGGAACTCATACTCCGGCAGCATCTGGACCGTCTCGGCAATGTCCACGCAATTGCCACCCGTGCCCAGAACGATCAGGGGCTTCACAGGTTGCGGTAATACTCCGCCGTGCGCTGAATGCCGGTCTCCAGATCCACCTGCGCTTCGAAGCCCAGAATGCGCCGCGCCTTGTCCACGCGGGGGACGCGCAACTCGACATCCACGCTGCGGGCCGGCTCGAAACGGATCTTGGAGGAAGAGCCCAGCACCCGGATGACCGCCTCGGCCAGACCGTAAATCGTCACCACCGCACGCGCATTGCCAATGTTGAACGACTCCCCGATGGCGTCGGGGTTCTCCAACGTGAGACTGAGACCGCGAATGAAATCGTCGATGTAACACCAGGCACGGATCTGGCTGCCATCCCCGTAAATCGAGATGTCCTCACCCTTGAGCGCCTTGCGCACGAAGATCTGGATCGCCCCCTCACCCACCTGGCCCGGACCGTAAATGTTGAACGGACGGACCGTGACAACGGGAAGGCGGTGCTCCGTCCAGTAGGCCTGGGAAAGGTGCTCGCCGGCCAGCTTGGAGACGGCGTAGGTCCAACGAGCCTCGCCGGCCGAGCCGGTCACCGCGTTGGATGTCTCCTCGGCACCCCAGGCCGTACGGCCGAACACCTCGGAGGTGGAGAAGTTGACGAAGCGCTGAATGTTCTTGCCCGCCGCCTGAGCCGCCTGGAGCGCGTTGGCCGTGCCCACCAGGTTGACTCGCATGGTGGTGGTGGGACTCTGGATCACCGTGTCGATGCCGGCGATGGCAGCACAATGGACCACGGTGTCGATGCCATCCATCACCTCGAGCACCGCGGACAGATCCAGGATGTCCCCCTTCACCACCTCCAGATTCTCATGCTGGATGCGCTTCTTGGTGATGAGGTCGCGACGCATGTTGTCGAAGACGCGGACGTTGAATCCGCGACCGAGCAAGACCTCGGTGAGGGCCGTGCCGATGAAGCCCGCGCCACCCGTAATCAGAATGTTCTTCACGTGCAGGTCGTTCGAGAGGCATCCTCCCGGGGTCCTGCGAACGCCTGATTCTGTGGATCTCACCGTCGTCGTCATGGCTTACAACGAGGAGCACGGCCTCGAGCCCACGATGCGCGAGCTGGTCGAGGTGATGGAAACCCAGGGCCTTGACTGGGAAGCCGTCATCGTGGACGACGGAAGTAGCGACGGGACCGCTGCTGTGGCCTCCAGGTGGGCCTCGGACAACATCCGCGTGGTGCGGCACGAGCCCAACCAGGGACTGGGAGCCGTCTACCGCACCGGACTGCGGGAAGCCTCCGGCGATTGGATCACCTTCCTCCCCGCGGACGGACAACTGCCGCCCCGCAACCTGCCACGCTTCCTGGAGCTGCGCTCGGACTACGACCTGCTGCTGGGCACACTGGCGCTGCGCAAACGCTCCCTGGCCGGACGGGTGCTGAGCTTCGTGGAACGCCTCATGTACCGCGTGCTGTTTGGCTACTTCCCCCCCTTCCAGGGACTCTTCATGGCCCGCCGAGAGCTGACGCAGGGGCTGCGGAGCCCCTCCGGGCGCGGCTGGGGCGTGGTCATGGAGCTCATCCTGAGGGCCGTCAAGAACGGGGCGCGCTGGCGAAACGTGGCCTGCGAGTTCCACCCGCGCCTGAGCGGACACTCCAAAGTGCAGAACCTGCGCACCATCTCGGCCAACCTGCGGGACCTGCTGACGCTGAGAAGCCTGCTTTGAAATCGCGGGCCGTCCTGCTCCTGGTGCTGGTGGCCTGGTTCTGGCCCTACTTCTCGCAGGGACGGGTTCCCCTGAACACCGACTACCTGCTGGCCAGGTTCGGGCCCTGGAACGCCTACACCGACCGCCCCGAGTGGCGCAACCACGCGCTGGATGACCCCATCCTGAGCTACTTCCCCCTGAAGGCCGAAGCCGGCAAACAAAGCCTGCCACTGTGGAACCCGGGCCTGATGTGCGGGACCCCCCTGTTCGAAGACCAGGTCTCCATGCCGCTGGCACCCACCATGCTGTTCTACGCGGTGCTGGACGACGCGGATGCGTGGACCTGGATGCTGCTCGCCAACTTCCTCATCGCCGGCTTTGGCATGCTGGCGCTGCTGGAATGTCTCGAGGTGGAGGAAACCTCGGCCCTGCTGGGCTCCGGGGCCTACATGCTGTGCACCTGCCTGACCCAGAACGCCGAATGGCCCGCCTACACGGCCGCCTACGCCTGGCTACCCGTGGCCTTGCTGGCGGTGGAGAAACTGGCGCTGCAACCCTCCCGACGCTATGTGGGCGTGGGGACGCTGGCGCTGTTCTTCATGGTCAGCTCGGGGCTCTCGCAGCTGGCCCTGTACGGCTGGGTGCTGTGCGGCTTCCTGGCGCTGTGGAGGCTACGCCAGAAGCCGTCTCGCTCACTGGCACTGCACTACCTGGCGGTCGGCGTGCTGGCGGTGCTGATGAGCCTGGTGATCATCGTGCCCACCGCGGCCCTGACCGTGGCCACCGGGCGCTCGGGCAGCCGCTACTCACAGCCCCGCCCCCTGTCGCTGTTGACCTACATCTGGCGGGACTGCTTCGGGAGCGCGGCCCTGGGGAACTACCGGGGGCCCTTCCTCCCGGCCCTGGCGTTCAGCGCGTACGTGGGGGTCTGGACGCTCTTGCTGGCCCTCGGGGTGCGCCTGGACCCCCGGCGCCGTCCCTACGCCCTGATGGCCCTCTGCGTGCCCGTATACGCCCTTCTGAACGGATTGCTGGCGGGCATCCCCGGGCTGTTCGTGGTGGACCACTACCGGGCCGCCGGGATCAGCGCCCTGGGTATCGCGGCCCTGGGCGCCTGGGCGCTGTCCGACGGAGTGATGCGCCGCAAGCTCTGGCTGGGGTTGACGGTGGCGTTCGGGGCGGTGCTTCTGGCTCTCGGCGGCGCGTTCGTGGTGCCGGTGTCGCTGGGGATCTTGTTGACGGCCTGGTCCTTCGCGCCGCCGCGGGTCTTCCGCTGGGGCGTCGTCGTCGTGGTGCTGCTGGACCTGCTGATCGGAGCGCGCCAGTGGGTCGGGTTCGCGCCGCGGCCCCTGGTGCCGGTCACGCCCTCGATCGCCTATCTGCAAATGTCGCTGGGGGACCAGCGCTTCATGGCCCTCAACCCGATGCGCGTCCTGCCGGACGGGCACAAGGCGATCAGCCTCCTGCCGTGCGATGTGCCCAACGTGCTGGGGCTGCGCGACGTGCGCGCCTACGAATCGGTCTACCCGGCCCGGCAAAGGGCCATGATCGGGCCCGAGCCGGACTTCTTCGGGCGCACCGACCGGCCCGACTACCCCGTGTGGGATTTGATGGCGACCCGCTTCATGGTGACCGACGCGCCGGTGGCGGTGCCCGGCTGGAAGCTGGTGCACAACAGCGATCTGCTCGTGTACGAGAACACCGAGCCGTGCTTCCGAGCCTTCGTCACCGAGGGCTGCGCCGTGCTGCCGCTCGCAGAGCTTCGGGAGAGGCTGTGGACGCCCGGGGTCGTGCTCCAGGAACAGCTCTTGCTGGCCTCGGAAGATGTGGGCTCGGACCGCGCCCGTCCCGGGAAGCGCTTCGTGGCGGCCACCGTGATTCGGGACGAGCCCTCGCTGGTAGAGGTGGTGACCGCGGCCGACTTCGCCGGCTACCTGGTGCTGACGGACACGTTCTACCCGGGCTGGGAGGCGTTCGTGGACGGGGCCAGGGTCGACGTGCTCCCCGCCTACTCCGGGCTGCGGGCGGTGCCTCTGCCGGCCGGGAAACACACGGTGCAGTTCGTCTATCGGCCCGGGTGGCTGCCGCTGCTGGGACTGAGCGGCGGGCTGCTGCTGGTCTGTCTGGGACTGATCAGCTGGGGGCCATGGGGCGGATATTCACCACGTCGCCCTCGTTGAGACCCATCGACTTCATCATGTTGGTGTGCAGACCGACGTAGCCCGCGAGCTTCTTGCCCGCCTGGCACTTGTATTCGAAGATCTGGCCTGAGGACGTCTCCATCTCGACCGTGAACGTGGCCTTCTGGTCGTAACCCCAGTCGCGCACGATCTCCTCGGCCACCTTCACGATGTCCTGGGCACGCAGGAAACCCGCGTCGTTCTTGACGATGAGCTGCTTGATCTTGTCCAGGTCCTCTTCGATACGCTTGACGCGATAGTCGATCTCGGTCGCCTTCTCGACGTGAACCTGAATGATGGAGCCGTTCTTGTGGATGTAGTCCAGCAGGTTGGACACGGCCTCGGTGCCGCACAACACGTCGCCGTAACGCTTGGCAAACTGGTCGATGACCGGAGTGCCCCGCTCCATCAGGAGGTAAACCGCCTCGTCGGGAAGCTGAACGCGCATGATGCCCGAATACTCGTCCTGCTCGATCTTGCCGAGCACCTTCTTGAGCTCTTTGCGCTTCACCTCATAGTCGATGAACAACGGCTTGAACGCGAACATCGAGCCCAGCACCTGGGTGAGGCGCGGCGACATCACGTAGGTGGAGGTGGCCACCTCGTGGTAGGACTTGGTGCGGTTCATCAGGCGCGGAACCATGCGCACCACCGGAGCGGCATCGGCGCGCTCCATCTCGACGGCGCGGAAAATGGTGCCGTGATTGAAAAAGAAATAGCCCCGCAGGCTACCGGGGGCCTCGAACTTGACGTAGCCGGTGAACTCGTCCTGCTCCAGGTTGTTCAGCATCTCGCTGACATCGTGATGCTGCAGCGAAATCTCTTCAATGAGAGGATTGCCTTTGGGTAGGTCCAAACCAGCCTCCGTCGTTACCGCCATCGAAACCTAGCCCTCCGTCTTGGGCATCGGCGGCGGAGGGGTCTGCTCGCCACCCTTCTTCA
Source organism: Vulcanimicrobiota bacterium (assembly GCA_039809865.1). Taxonomy (GTDB): domain Bacteria; phylum Vulcanimicrobiota; class Xenobia; order Xenobiales; family QWHO01; genus QWHO01. The sequence continues at coordinate 34,188 of JBDHVW010000035.1, read as the reverse complement.
AGTCGAGCGCGATCGTGCGGGTGGCCTTCTTCACGAAGTCGGGCAAATTCTCGTCGGGGTCGGTGGAAGGATTGTCCAGCGCCATGCGCAGCGGATCCACCGGGGCCTTCTCCTCGTCGCCGCCACCCAGCCCGAGCTTGATGGCTCCGCGCGGCTGGAAGTCGCCGGCGATGGTGGTGACGTCGGGCGCCGTCAGATCGGTGGCCGACTTCTTGAGCAAACTCTCCCAGGCGGCGCTGGAAGAGGGGGCCTCCTCCTCGGTGCGCGGCGCGGACACGTTCAGGCTGCTGGTGCTGATCTTGCCGGAATCCTCACTGCTGGGCTCACCCGCGCGCACGCGCTGCAGCAGGTCGGCCCAACCACCCGAGCTGGAGCCCGAGTCGACCATCGACGGAGGCGTGGCCGCCGGCGTGGTGGCAGGCATCGGGGGGCGCGGCGTGGCGAGGGGGGAATCATCCTCGGAGCCGAGCTTGGAAAGCTTGCGGAACGGATTGTCCTCGTCACCACTCGAGGGCGGCGGCGGACTGGGCATGCGGTGCGCTCCCTCGGAGGAGGGCGGCGGGGCCGCGGCGCGCATCGGCTCGGCGGCCGGCGGGGGCGGGCTGAAGCTGGGCGGGGCCGCGGGGCGGGCCGGCTCGGCAAACTTGATCTTGGTGGGATCGACATAGTCGTTGTCGATCTCGGGCGGGGCACTGAGACTCGCGTCGAGCCGGACGGCGCGCGGACGATCGAGAATCTCCCAGACCACCAGCGCCACCAGGAGGCCGCCTAAAATGTAGAGCACGAGCCAGAGCGTGTCCAGGTGCGCCGTCATGCCATTGGCGGGCGTTTCCTGGGCCCGGGCCGCCTGGGCGCTCGCCAGGAGAACGAAAAGTGCCAGTTGCTTTGACTTCGACGGAGGCATTGAAACTGATGTTACCCCATCATGCCGTCCAGGTCCTTCTGCAGTGAGGAAAATCCAAGGATTTTGCCTGTGGCAGCGGGGATGATGTGGGTCATCCCCGGAGGACGCGGGAGACGCTATCCTGGGAACATGCGATTCCTGGGCTTCTCGCTCGCCAGTCTCTCCTTTGCGGCGCTGCTGGGTCAGCTCTACGGGGTATGGTCGATGCAGGCCTTTGCCGTGACCGTCATGCTCCCGGGGACCATCCTCCTGGCGGGACTCGGATACCGGCAACCCTGGATCCGGCGGGGCGCCCTGGGCGGAATCGTCGCGGCCATCGCCTATGACCTCTTCCGACTCCCGTTCGTCCTGGCCGGAGCCCCCCTCTTCAAGGTCTTCGGCCGCTTCGGAGAACTGCTGCTGGGTCAGCCAGAGCCCACCTGGCTGGTGCAAACACTGGGGTGGACCTACCACTTCCTCAACGGCGCCTCCCTCGGAATCATGCTCGTGGCCATGGTGCCCGGACGGCGCCATATCGTGGGGGCGGGAATCCTCTGGGGACTCACCGTGGAAGCACTCCTGCTGGCCTCCCCCTACGCAGCTTTCTTTCAGCTCCCCTTCAACCAGCGCTTCATCGTGCTGACCCTGAGCGCACACCTCGTCTTCGGACTCACCCTCGGACTGTGGCTGCGGAGAGGACGCGACCCGGTCTGACGGTCAGAAGCTCATCCCGCTGAAGTTCGACTCCATCGGATCCTCGCGGGAGATGGGGACGAGCAGGACAGGGTAGGAGGCCCGCGCCAGGAGCTGGTGAGGAACGTTGCCCAGAAGCCAGCGCATGGCCCCGGTGCGGCCGTGACTGGCCATGACCACCAGATCCACCTTCTCGGCGCGCGCCACCTCGTCGATCTTGGCGAAGGGCTCCCCCACCTCGAGCCGGTACCGGACGCGCACCTGCCCGCGCAGAGACACCTGCTTGGACTCGAGATACTCCTCGGCCTGCTCGCGCACCAGCTCGGGCCACTCGCGAGGCCAGGGAAGCTTGTCGAGCCACATCAGGTCGCTGGGAAAGTGCAGGCAGTGCAAGAGGACCAGCTCGGCGTCCCGCCAGCACGCCTCCTGCACCGCGACCTGGAGCGCGCGCTCGCAACTGCGCGAGCCGTCGAGAGGGACGAGCACCCGGGCCGAAGGCGGCTTGGTTTCCATGACACCCTCAGTTTAGCGCCGGGCGCCAGGCAAGGGGATGATCTGCGTCATCCCACGGCTCGAGAGCCTTAGTCAGCGGGCTCGTAGGAAGATTCGTCGCCCTCGCCCACGTCCGAAGAGGACGCGTTCTGCATGAGCTCCAGGATGCGCTCGATCCGCTGCGCCACGTCCCGATAACGGATGTCCACGGCGTAACACTCCTGGAAGGCGCCCAGAGCCTCCTTGTAGAGACCCTCCTCCTCCAACGCATTGGCCATGTTGAAGCGCGTCTCCAACAGGTCCTCTTCCTCGTAGCCCGGCAGGTCCAGAGCCTTCTGCAACTGACGGATGGCCAGCTTGCGATAACCCTGCTGCGAGAAGCACAGCGCCAGGTGATTGTAAGCCAGCAGTAGCTTGGCCGGATCCTGACCCGCGGCCAGGAACTCGGAGATCGCCTCCTCCAGGAAGCCCAGCTGCTGATAGAACTGGCCCAACCGGATGTGCGAGCCGGCATCGTGCGGCTTGTAGCCGGTGACGTTCTTGTACTCGTCGATGATCATCGGGACCAGGCCCTTGGCAAAGATCTGCTTGGCCACGCCCGCCGCCTCTTCCAGACGACCCTCGCGCGCATAGATAATGGCGATTCTCGAGAGAGCCTCGGGACGGCCCGGCTCCATCTCCAGCACCTCGTGGTAGATGGGACGCGCCTCCTCGAACAGACCCTGGCTGAACACCACGTCCGCCACCCGCTCCAGGAAACGCACATCGCCCGCCGCCGTGCGGCGCAGCTCCTCCAGAATCGGACGGGCCGCCTCCAGACCACGCTGCGTCACCAACGACTGCGCCAGGTGGAAAAGATGCTCGATGCCCTGCTCGGTGCGGTCGTGGCTCAGCGCCAGATCGGCCGCGCGCCGACGGAAAGTCAACGCCTGCTCGACATCGCCCAACTCCATGTAGAGGTTGGACACGCTCTCGAGCAGCTCCAGCGCACGATCCCAATCGTCCATGCGCTCCATGATCGAGGCCAGACGCTCGCGCACCACCAGCGCCACCGCGGGACGCTCCGACTCGCGCAGCTGCTCCTCGAGATTGTCCAGCACGTGAATCAACTCGTTGGCGCTGCGATCGCGGAACGCACCGTCGATCATCTTCACGAAGACCGGATCGGCCTGCTCCTTGTGACCCCGGTTGAGGTAGCCCTGCAGGATGTGCAGATACTCGCCCTGCGCGCGCGGCCACTGCTCGGTGTCACGCAGCAGGTCGGCCGTGCGCTCGCGATACTCGAGCGCGGTCTCCCACTGCTCGTTCTCCTCGAACGACTCCACCAGCGTGCCCAGCGTCTTGAGCTGGCGCTCGGTGTCGTTCTTCTCCTTGTAAGAGAGGATCAGCTCCTCGAGCAGGCTCTGACCCTGCTCCAGGAAGCCCGCCTTCAGAATCATCACGCCCAGCGACTGGCGCACCTCGAGGTTGAGCGGCTGCAGGTTGATGATCTCCCGCACGCAGCTCAGAGCCTCCTCCACCTCACCCCGCTCGAGGTAGATGGTCATCAGCTGACGGTAATGCTTGGTGGCATCGTCGAAACGCAGGTTGCGGATCAAAAGGCCGATCATCTGCCTTCGGTGCTGGATGTCCTTCGGATCCAGCTTCAGAATGCGATACAGGACGCGCTGGGCCACCTCGTGGAGGTTCTGCTCGAGATAGACCTTGGCCAGCGTGCTGAACTGCTCGAGCGCCTGCGCCGTCTGACCCTGCTGCGCCCAGAGCGAGCCCAGCTTGTAACGCGCATTCAGGTTGCGCGGGTCCAGATCCAGGATGCGGGTGTAAATGTCGGCCGCGCTGGTGGCGTTACCCTCACGATGGAAACGGCCCGCCAGGACGAGCATGCCCTCGCGGGCGCGCTCCATCTCGCCCTGGCTCGCGATCTCCTGCGACAGGCGCAGGCGGATCTCCACGTCGCCCGGATGATAGGCCAGGATCTCGCGGTAGAGCCGCTCGGCCTCCTGGTGGTTGCCCTGGCCGCTCACCATCTCGGCCATGTGGTAGATCTCGGCGCGCGCACGCACCAGGTCGCCCTGATCGAGGTAGTTGTGCACCAGACCGTCGAGGTACTGGTGCTTCTCCTCCATGTCGTCGGGCATCTTCATGACGATCTCGCGCATGCGCTCGAAATCGCCCAGCGTCAGGAACTTCTGGGCCAGGAGGCGCAGGAACGAGCGCTTCTCGACATCCTCGTCGTCGAGGGCGAAGATGTCGCGCTCGGCCTCGTCGAAACGACTCGCGTTCAGATAAGCCTGGATGATGCGCCTTCCGTATTGCGGGCGGATCTCGTCGGTTTCCGAGAGGCGGGCGACTTCCTGGGCCGCGCGATCCAGGTTGCCCGCGCTGAGGTGGGCCTCGATCAGCTGACCCATGAAGGAAAGCCTCAAGGGGTCGCCCTCGGACAGGCGCTCGATCTCCTGGGTGGCCTGGTCCAGACGGCCGCTCTGCAAGAACGCCGCAATCAGGCGCTGCGTGAAGCCCGGACGGGCCTCGTCGTTCTCGGGCAGCCTCCCGCACTCGGCGGCCGCTTCATCGAGACGGTTGGCATCGAGGTAGCTGAGGACGAGCCTGCGCTGGAAGGACAGGCGCAGCGGATCGTCCTCGGGGAGGCGATAGATGGCCCCCGCCGCGGTCTCCAGATCGCCACTCGCCAGCGGGATCTCCAGCATGCGCGTCACCAGACGGTTGCGCTCGCGGTCGCTCCGCGGGATCTGGGGCAGGCCCTCGAAGGCCTTCTCCATGTTGCCCGCGTCCAGATAACGCTTGACCAGCTCCTTGTGGAAGACCAGCTTCTGCTCGTCATGGTCGGGCAGCTTCTTGAGCTCGAGCTCGAAACGCTCGAGGTTGTTCTTGTCCAGCTGCAACTGCAAGATGCGATGGCGATATTGCAGGCGCTCGGGCTCGGGCACCTTGAGCTGGACCAGCTGATCCACCTGGATGCTGGCATCCTCGGGACGCTGGATGACGATGAGCGCGTCGATCAGGTTCTTGCGCACATCGACGTTGTAGGGGTCCGCCGTCAGAATCTGGGCATAGGCCTGGATCGCCTCGGGGTAACGGTTCAGCGCCCGCAGGCACTCGGAGCGGTAGACGTGCGCCGCCATATCCTGGGGACGCTCGGCGATGATGCGATCCAGCTCGCCCAGGGCGGCCTGGAAATTGCCCTGCTCCTTGAGGGTGATGGCCACCTGGTAGATCAGCTCGGAAGCGCTGGGGAACATCTGGATCAGGCGCTGCTGCGCCTCCAGCGCCGACTTCTCGTCGCCCCGCGCCCGGTGGATCTTGACCACCTGCTGGAACATGTCCATGGACTCCTGGGGCATGTCCTTCTTCAGGTAGATCTCACCCAGGATCTCGCGCGCTTGAATGTTGTTCGGATCGAGCTCGAGCAGCTTGCGACTCACCTTGACGGCGTCGTCGAGCATGCCGCGCTCGATGTGGGACTGGGCGATGGCAAAGTAGTGGCGGACCGCCTCCTGCGTCATCCCCCGCGCCTGCAACGCGTCGATGAGACGCATGCGCATCGTCGAGTTGGACGGATCGCGCTCCACGATGCCCTGGTAGATGGCGATCAGCTTGTTGCGCGCCATCTCGTTGGCATTGTCGATCTGGAGGATCGTCTCGTAAAGCTGCAGGACCTTGTCCAGCACGCCCTCGGGCTCGTACATCTGGGCCAGGCCCAGGTAGATGCCCACGGCCTTGTCCCGGGCGCCCTGCTTCATGTAGAGCTCGCCCAGGTCGTTCATGGTGTCGCGATTGGTCGGGTCGAGCGTCAGGATGCGCTCGTAGGTGCGCACCGCGTCATCGAGACGGCCCTTCTTGAGGTAGAACTCACCCGCGTGCTGGAACCACACCATCGTGGTGTGCGGCGAACGACCCTGGCGGACGAACACCTCGCCCAGCATCTCGTAAGCCTGCGCGGACTCCTCGGGAGCCAGGCGGAGAACCTCCTGGAACTCACCGATGGCCTCCTTGTCCAGCTCCTTCTCCATGTAAGCCTGGCCCAGCGCCATGTGGGTCTGCCAACGACCCGGGAACAGCTCATGGCTCTTGCGCAGATACTGGAGAGCGACGTCCACACTCTGCCGCTCCAGGTTGAAACGGCCGATCTGGTAGAAGATCTCCGGCTTGACCTGGGACACCAGCGCCTGCACGTGGGAGAGATCGTCCCCCTGACCCGGACGGAAGGACGCGCCCTTGTTCTGGACCGTCTCCTCCAGGCGCAGGATCTTGTCGTAGCAATCGATCGCCGCCTCGGCATCCCCCTCTAAACGGAAGATCTCCGCGCAGTCGATGTGCTGGTGGATGACCTCTTGATAGTCACCCTTCTTGATGCTGATCGAGATGACACGCTCGCGCACATCGAGATTGCGCGGCTCGTGCTCGAGAATCTTGCGGTAAACCGCCAGGGCGTCGTCCCAACGACCCTGGGTCGCCAGGGTGTCGGCATGTTGAATCCACTGCTCGAGGTTGTTGTCAGCCATCTTACTTCATCCGCCCCGGGGGAACCTTGGGACCACCGGCTATCTCAGCCTCGATGCGGCGAATCCACTCGCGCACGTCGCGGTAGGCGATGTCCACCGCGTAGCAGTCCTTCAGCTCCTGCAGGGCCTCCTGCAGACGATTGTTGCGATACTGAAGCATCGCGAGGTTGTAGCGCAGCTCGAGATAGTCTTGCTCGGAATGACCCTTGGTCTCCAAGCCCTTCCGGAACTGCTTGATGGCGAGGTCCAGCATGTTGAAGCCGGGCTTCTCGGCGAAGCACATCCCCAGCATGTTGTAGCTCGTCAGCTCGAACGCCTGATTGCGGCGCGTGGTCTGGAACTGCTCGATGGCCTGATCCAGCTCCTGGAGGTGGAAGCAGATCTCGCCGTAGGTGAAGCGCGTGCGCAGATCGGTCGGGTCTTGCTCGATCTTCTCGCGGAACTCGCTGAGCACGGCCTGACGCACCCGCGTCCCCGCCTTGTTGGCCTTCTCCAGGCGCTGGATGACCTCGGCGCCCTCCTTGGCCTTGCCCATCCCGAGCAGCATGCGGACGTAACGCTCCATCGCGTCCACGTGGCCCGCGTTGAGCTCGAACACCCGCTGCAGCTCGTGCATCGCGGCCTGACCGTTGTTGAGCTGGTCGGCGTAGATGGTGGCCAGGCGATAGTGCAGGTCGTCGCGACCCTCGTCGAGGTCGAGCGCCTTGCGGTAAGCGTTGACGGCATCCTCGTAGCGGCCGGCGTTCTCGTGCAGCTCCGCCAGCACCAGCCACTGGGACAGCGCATTCTGCGGATCCTGGGCCACCTCGTAGAACTTGATCAGCTTCTCGCGCAGCTCGGTGTTCTCGGGCAACGCCTCCACCAGGCGCGCATACAGTTGCAGCGCGGCCTGATGGTCCTGCGTGGCCAGATAATGCTGGGTGAGCGTGTCGGTCTGCTTGATGGCGTCGTCCACCCGACCCATGTCGAGGTAGACGTCGGCCAGGCCGCGCCGGGCCTCGTGGTAGTCGGGGCGGCTCTGGACCACCTTCTCGAACAGCTCCAGCGCCTGCGGCAGGTCGCCCTGGCGATAGTAGAAGTTGGCCAGCTCGAACTGCTGGGCCACCACCTTCTCGGTCCACTTCAGGCCCTCGTAGGTGGCGATCAGGCTGCGACGCATCTCCAGGTTGTCGGGGTCCTGCGCGATGATGCGCTCGGTGACGTTGGCCGCGTCCTCCCAGCGCTGCGCCTCTTGATAGCGCACGCTGAGGTTGCGCAGGTGGCGCAGCGCCTCCTCCTGGTTGCCCTGGGACTCGTAAACCTGGGCCAGACGGTCTTCCAGCGTCGGATCGTCGCTGATCTCCATCAGCTGGTTGAAAGCGCTGATGGCCAGATCCACGCTGCCCTTCGTGAGCGCGCCCTCGGCCAGCTGGCGCAGGTGGTGCGCCGCCAGGTTGCTCTGGCCCATCTGGGTGAAGCGATCCACCAGCTTGTGACGGGCCTCGAAGTGGTGCGGATCGAGGCTGAGCACGATCTGCAGGCTGTCGAGCGCCTCCTGGTGCATCTGGTGCTCGATCAGGATGTCGGCCACCTCGAGCAGCGTGGCCGCCGCCTCGTCGAAGTTGTCGTTCCAGAGGTGAGCCTGAATCAGCTTGTGGCGCAGGCTGACGCTCTGCGGCTTGCGCATCACGATCTGGCGGTACTGCACCACCGCGTCGTCGAGCAAACCGTAATTCATGTGGATATCGGCCAGGTCGGTGCGCAGCACCAGGTTGTCGGGCTGCTCCTCGATGGCGCGGCGATAGAGGTTGATGGCGCTGGTGACATCCAGCTCCTGGGTCTGCTGGCGCACCTCCTCGGCGCGCGTGACGTGATCCTTCGGGCTCTCCTGCTCGATGGTCAGGCTGACGCCGGGGGCCGGCTCGGGCTCGGGCTCCGGTTCAGGCTCGGGCTCCAAGACCGGGATCTCGAGCACCGGCTCGGGGACGGGCTCGGGGACGGGCTCGGGCTCCGGCTCGGGGGCCAGCGTTTCCGGGAGAACCGGGGCCGGGGGCTCGAGCACCAGGGGCTCGGGCGCCTCGAAGCTGGTGGCCGCGGGCTCGGGCACGGGGATGGAAAGGTCGAAGGGGGTCTCCACGGGAGGAGCGACCTCCTCGGCGGGGGCCTCCTTCTCGCGCTGCTTGGCCGCCAGGCGCTCGGCCAGGCTGCCGCCACCACCGGTCTCGACTTTGGGCTCGAGCTTCTTGCCGCCGATCTGGACGCGATCGAGGAAGCTGCCTCCCTGGACCGCCGACTCCTGGTCGCCAAAGGCCGAGCCGACCGCCCAACTGCCCGGCGTGGGCATGGCGGCGGCCTGACGGCTGGCCTTCAAGATGACCTGATGCTGGGCGGCCACGGTCTGCAGATAGGTGTCGTCCACGCGCGGGAGCGGCTCCCAGGCGTAGATACCCGCGTTCTGCGGGGCCTCGAGCTGCTGCCTGGCGGCGTCCTTGAAGGACTGGTCCTTGAGATAGAGCAGCGGGGGCGGCGACCAGAGCTGGCCGGCGGCGGGACCGTGCTCGGTAACCGGAGGCACCAGCGGGATGGTCGGCAGGTCGATGTTGAAATCCATGACCGGCGGCTCGGGCACGGCGGCGCCGAACGGATTCTCGCCGAAGGTGGCCTCGGGGGGCGAGAACTCGCTCTCGGGCGAGAACGTGGGCGCCTCGGGCGCGGCAAAGGGCGGCTCAGCCGAGAAGGCCGGCTCGCTGCCGAACTCTTGCTGGCCGAACGGCGTGCCGAAAGAGCTCTCGGTGGCGAAACCCTCTTCGGACGGCTGGAAGTCGGGCGTCTCGCCGAACGTGGGCGCGCCCTGGAAGCCGCCCAGCTCGGGCTCGGCCACGGCCGGCGCCTCACCGAACGAGCCGAAGCTCATCTCGCTGGGCGCCTCGTCGGGCACCGGGGGGGGCGTCTCGAAGCTGGCCGTGCCGAAATCGGCGGCGCCAAAGCCACCCGCGGCGGGCACCGGAGGCATCTGGAACTCGGCCGCCGGAGCCTGGGAGGGCGGCTGGTCGAGCCCGGGGAGGCTGAAGGCCGAGCCAAAGTCGGCCGGGAGCTCGGGCGGCGCGGCCTCGAACTCGGGCGGGGGGGTCGCCTCGAAGGTGGAGGCGCCGCCGAAGCTGGAGCCACCGAACTCGGCCGCGGGGGCGCCGAAGCTGGAGGCACCGCCGAAGTCTTGCGGGGCGGGGGGCGTGCCGAAGCTGCCGAACTCGGAGCTGGCCGGGGGAGCGAAGCTGCCGAACTCGGCCGGGGCGGGCTCGGGCGGGGCGGCAAAGCTGCCAAACTCGGGCTCGGGCGCGGCCGGGGGAGCGAAGCTACCGAACTCGGGCTCGGGCGTGGCCGCGCCGAAGCTGGACGCGCCGCCAAAATCCTGGGCGGGCGCGAAGCTGGAGGCTCCGAAGTCGGCCGCGGGGGGCGGGGCGCCGAAGTCGGCTGCGGGGGGCGGGGCACCGAAGCTGGAGGCTCCGAAGTCTTGGGCCGGCGGGGCTCCGAAGTCTTGCGCCGGCGGTGTGCCGAAGCTGGACGCTCCGAAGTCTTGCGCCGGCGGGGCTCCGAAGTTGGAAGCGCCGAAGTCTTGCGCCGGGGGGGCTCCGAAGTTGGAGGCTCCGAAGTCTTGGGCCGGCGGGGCTCCAAAGTCCTGGGCGGGCGCTGGAGCGAAGCTGGAGGCTCCAAAGTCTTGGGCCGGCGGGGCTCCAAAGTCCTGGGCGGGCGCTGGAGCGAAGCTGGAGGCGCCAAAGTCTTGGGCCGGCGGGGCTCCAAAGTCCTGGGCGGGCGCTGGAGCGAAGCTGGAGGCGCCAAAGTCTTGGGCCGGCGGGGCTCCGAAGTTGGAGGCGCCGAAGTCCTGGGCGGGCGGGGCGCTGCCGAAGCTGGAGGCGCCGAAGTCCTGGGCCGGCGGGGCTCCGAAGTCCTGGGCGGGCGCCGCCGGAGCGAAGCTGGAGGCACCGAAGTCCTGGGCGGGCGGAGCGCTGCCGAAGCTGGAGGCTCCGAAGTCCTGGGCGGGCGGAGCGCTGCCGAAGCTGGAGGCGCCGAAGTCCTGGGCGGGCGGGGCGCTGCCGAAGCTGGAGGCGCCGAAGTCCTGGGCGGGCGGGGCGCTGCCGAAGCTGGAGGCGCCGAAGTCCTGGGCGGGCGGGGCGCTGCCGAAGCTGGAGCCGAAGCTGGAGGCGCCGAAATCGGCGACCTCGGGCTGGGCCGGCGGAGCGGGGTCGAAACCGAAACCGCCACCCCCCTCTTGCGGGGGCGCGAAGCTGGAGCCGAAACCGCCTCCGAAGTTCTCGCCCACGGGCTCGGGGGCGGGGGCAAAACCGGCATTGTCCCAGGCGGGCTGGCTCTCGAACGCCGGCTCGGGCTGGAGCTCGGGCTGGGCGCCGGCCAGCGGCGCGCGCACCTCACCCGGGAAGGCCTCGGTGGCCTCCTCGGCATCCTTGCGCGGAAGCGTGGGCTTGTCGCCGACCGAGCCGCCCCGCAGGCCGGGACGGCCGCCCAGCAGGCTGGGGCGATCGGAGGAGAAACCGGGCTTCTCGCCGCCCAGCTTGCTTTTGCCACCCAGAATGCCCTTGGACTGAAGGCCGCCCGCACCGGAGGCGCCCTCCTTGCCCACCAGGCCGCGACGGATGGAAGGCTTGCTCTCGTCGGCCTCGGCGAACTCGGCAGCCTCTTGCGGCTGGGCCTCGGCCACGGGCTGCTGCTCCCAGGCGGGCTGCGCGGCGGGCTGATCCCAGCTCTGCTGGGGCTGCTCCCAGGCGGGCTGCTGCGGGGCCGACTGGTCCCAGCTCTGCTGCGGGGCCGGCTGGTCCCAACTCTGCTGGGGCTGCTCCCAGGCGGGCTGCTGCGGGGCCGGCTGATCCCAGCTCTGCTGCGGCTGCTCCCAGGCGGGCTGTTGCGGGGCCGGCTGGTCCCAGCTCTGCTGGGGCGCGGGCTGCTGATCCCAGCTTTGCTGCGGGACCGGCTGATCCCAGCTCTGCTGCGGCTGCTCCCAGGCGGGCTGTTGCGGGGCCGGCTGGTCCCAGCTCTGCTGCGGCTGCTCCCAGGCGGGCTGCTGCGGGGCCGGCTGGTCCCAGCTCTGCTGGGGCGCGGGCTGCTGATCCCAGCTCTGCTGCGGGGCAGGCTGATCCCAGCTCTGCTGCGGGGCGGGCTGATCCCAGCTCTGCTGCGGGGCGGGCTGGTCCCAGTTGCCCTGCGGCTGCTCACCCCATTCACCCGAGGAGGGCTCTTTCCAGGTGGGCGTGGCCGGCTCGGGCGCGGGCTCGGGATTCCACTCGGGCTGCGCCGCCACGGGCTGCTCCCAGGCGGGCTCGGGCGCGGCCTGCTGGGCGACGGGCTGCTCTTCGGGCTCGGCGGCCGCCTCCTTGCGGCGGCTGGGCAAGGTGGGCTTGTCGCCCCCCGCCGCTGCCGGACCGGCGGACAGGCCAGGGCGCATGAGGCCCGGGCGCGGACCCGTGGCCGACCCCAGCATCGGCTTGTCGCCACCGGGGGTCGCTTTCTGCATCTTGCCGGACAGACCACCCTTGGCCTGCAAGCCTCCACCCGCGCCACCCGCGGCCGTGAGGCCGGGACGCAGGCCCTTGCCGGCGGGAGCTCCCTCTTCCTTGGCCACCGCACCCACGCGGCGGGCGCGCGGCGCCTCTTCGACGGCGGGCTCGGGCTCGACACTGGGGGGAGCGGCCGCGGCCGCGGCTTCGGCTGCCGCTGCCTGCTGCTGCGCCAGGGCGGCCGCGGCGGCCGCCCGCTCGTCCTCGAGCTGGATGGGCACCAGCGGGGCACCCAGGTTGGTCAACTCGCGACAGGCCGTGGGATTGCTCGGATCCATGCCGAGGATGATCTGGTAGAGACGGATAGCGCGGTCGCGCTCATCGATCTCGAGATAGCCCTTGGCCGCCTCCTGAAAGTTCTTGATGGACTCGGAAACCAGGCCCTGAGCCTGATAGAGCTCGCCCAGCTTCTCCTTGGCCTCATTCTTGTCGGGGTTGATGGTGAGAATCTTGTTGAAGGCGAGAATCGCGTCGCGGAACTGGCCCTTGAGCTGGCAGACGTTACCCAGCGCCAGGAGCGCCTCCTCATGGTTGAGGTTGTGGCGCAGGATGGAGCGGAACTCTTGCTCGGCCTCGTTGTAACGGCCCAGCTCGACGTAAAGATTGCCCAGCGTGAAGAGCACGCCCGGATCGTCGGGGACGATGACCTTCATGCGGCGGAAAGCCTCGGCGGCCTTATCCATGGTGCCGCGGTCCATGAACGAGTTGGCCACCTTGCGATACTGGTTGGCGCCGTCCTGGATGTGGCCGTGGCTGACGTACATCTCGGCCAGCTCCAGGCCGATGTCGAGGTTGTCAGGATCGGCCTGCTGGGCCTTCTGGAGCAGGGCGATGGACTGATCTCCCTGGCCGAGCTCGATGTAGAGCCGGGCCAACTCGCGGCTCTGGCGCACCACCTCGGGCAGATCACCGCGCTTCTGGTAGATGAGGATGAGCTTCATGCGCGCCTTGTCCGACTCGGGACGCAGCATCATGATCCACTCGGCCACCTGGACGGCACCCTCGAGGTTGCCACTGGACTCCAGGATGTCGATCAGCTGGAAATACGTGCTGATGACATTGTTGAGCATGCCGCGCACGGCATACACCTGGGCCATGCGATGACAGGCCTCGCCGTTGTTAGGCTCGAGCTCGAGCGCCTTCTGGTAGCGCTCCAAAGCCTGCTCCCACTGGCGCTCGGCATAGAACTGATCGGCTTCTCGGAGGAGATTATCGAGCTCAGCGGGCATGGCGAGCCACCCCCTTCGTCATCAGGGAGATGTTCGCTTGATTAGAGGTGCCCTCCGGGGCCTTAGTCGGAGAGGCGCTGTGAGAGAACGACTTCAAAATGTCCCAACCCGCACACGGCAGCGAATTTAGTTTACCATCCCGGTTCGGCCCTGTCAAAGGCCGGACGGCCCCGGGGATACCGAGGCTCGTCCTCTGTTCTGTCCACCTTGCGCTGCATCCTTCCCCGTGTTTGCACGCAAAAAAAAGAGGCCGCCTTTCGGCGGCCCCTTTCTGTCGGCCTTTCGGCTCAATTACCGCATGATGTGCGGGGTGAGCATCATGACCACCTCGGAGCGGCTCTTGTCCACACCGGTGGTGCGGAAGAGGACCCCCAGCACGGGCAGGTCGCCCAGGAAGGGCAACTTGGCCACGGTGACGCGCTCGTCTTCGCGGATAAGGCCGCCGATGACGATGGTGTCGCCGTCCTTCACCCGCATCGTGGTGTTGACGGTGCGGATGGCGGTGCGCGGGTACTGGTTGTTGACCAGCTCGATCAGGTTGCTGACCTCGGGACGGAGCTCCGTCACGATGTAGCCGTCGGCCTTGATCTCAGGCTTGACGTCCAGCTTGATACCGATGTCCACATACTGGACCTGGAACTGACCGGCGCGCGGGTCGAAATACACGATCGGGAACTTGTCGCCGATGTGAATCAGGGCCTCGGTGCCGGACTGGGTGGCCACGCGGGGCGAAGCAAGAATCTTCGCCTCGTTGGTCTGAACCAGGAACTGGATGGTCGACGCGATGACGAACGGCGAGCGTGCGAAAGCGCGAATCGGCATACCGACGAAGTCCGGGGCGGGGACGCCCGGGATGTCGAAGGCGGTGGCGGCGGCGTTGGGACCGAAGGTCACGACACCGGTGGCCGGGTCGGGAGCGCCGGTCGGGACGACGCCGGGGACGAGTCCGGCCGCGGCAAGCGGAACGGTCACGCCCGGGATGGCACCCTCGGTGAACACGGTGTTGAACACACCCTGGGCGATACCGGTGGTGGACCACTGGATACCCAGGCGCTTCTGGCCGCCCTCGGTCAGGTCGACGACTTTGACGTCGATCATCACCTGGTCCTTGGGACGGTCGAGCTCGGCGAGGAGCTGCTTGGCCTGGTCGATGGCACCGGGGGTGCCCTCGACGATCAGCATGCCAAGGCGCTCGTCGGCGTTGTACTGAAGGTCCGGAACCAGGGTCTTGAGGAGGTTCTGGACGTTCTGGATGTCACCGTACTTGACGTAGAGGAACTCACGCTGCGGGGGCGGCGGGGGCTCCGGGACGCGATCGAGGTTCGGCAGCTCGGACTTGATGGACAGGATGTCCTTTTTGGGTCCGACGGCGTAGAAGCCATTCATCGTGGGGTGGGGGACGAACTTCACGGCCAGGTACTGGCCCTGAAGGAACTCCACCACCTTGGCAGCCGGGGCGGCTTCCAGGATGAACTCCTGGCGGACCGACGGGCCGCTGACGGTGCGCGCCTTGGCGGCACCCATGATGTTGCTGGCGATCTCTTCGAGCTTCTCGGGAGAAGCCACGACGATCGTGCGCTGGTCATCGAGGACCTTGTAGTCGTACGGGTTTTCCTGCATCTTGAGGATCAGGGCCAGGGCGCCCTCGACCGGCACACTCTTGAGCGTAACGGTCACGGAACCCTCGACGTCCGGGCTGACGAACACGTTCTTGTTCATCTCCTTGGCCAGGACCTTGATCACATAGACGAGGTCAGCATTGACGAAGTCGAGCGTCACGAGCTTCGGACGGGGCACGTAGGCGCGCTGCTGCGGCCGACGCGGACGGAGGGCCGACACGGGCGCGGAGACAGGCTCCA
Source organism: Vulcanimicrobiota bacterium (assembly GCA_039809865.1). Lineage (GTDB taxonomy): Bacteria > Vulcanimicrobiota > Xenobia > Xenobiales > QWHO01 > QWHO01. The sequence goes on along the minus strand of JBDHVW010000035.1, from coordinate 18,963 downwards.
TGGCCGACATCGGGCGAACCGCCGGGCGAGGCTGGGGACGCGGGTTCTGCGCCACCGGCTGGGGCTGGGGACGGGGCTGAGGACGGGGCTGCGGAGCCGGCTGGGGGTTCTCGGCCACCTGGGTCGGGGCTTTGGTGTCTTTCGCTTCCGACATCATGGTGCTCGAGATGGCCAGCGTGACGCCGCGTCCGCCATCGGACACGACCTTGTAGACCGGCAACGAGATACAATCGACATACATGCGAACGGTGGTGTCCGAATACTGGACCAGGCGAACCTTCTCCACCAGACCGCGGTTGACGTCCACGGAAGCTTTTACATTCTTTCCGAGGACAGCGGGATACAGATCGACAACGATCATCTTTCGGGGCTGGGAAAGCGTCTTGGTCCGGTTAGAGATCGCACCGGACGCCATGACGTCTACTTTCAGCGTGCCGGTGCCATCGGTCACCTTGACCTCATTCACCGTGGCCGGGGCTGCGAAGGCCGGAGCCAGCATCCCTACAACCATCATACACGCCAGAAGGAGCTTCCAGCCCTTCTGCTTCAGCGAAACCATTGGTGTTAACCCACCTCCTAGTCAACGACTTTGTTGCGCACACCACGACGGAAGGCGCATTTGGTGATTACCGACCACGGATACAGGACTTCACAAGAGGCCTCCGTCGCCAAGCCTCATCCTGTAACCTGGAGATCAAACCGGGGTAGGAACCACCGCCTTTCAAACTATCTGCCGGAGACCGGCCGATTCTTGCATTTTTGTTACTTTGTATGCTTGGGCGAGGCCTTGGTCCCGGTCGCGCCCGCACTGAACTCATCCTGGATCTTGACCTTGAACTTGTGTCCCTTGAAGCCGAAGGTCACCGCCTTCGGACTGATGGCCAGGATCTTGTACTCAGCCAGCGACTCACCCACCCGGCGGATGTAGGACTGCTCCGGACCGGAGATGATCGCCATGGAGCCCGAGGACCCCTGAACGATTCCGGTGACGGTTACATCCGGAGGCGGAACTTCCTCCTCGGGCTCGGCGGGGGCTCCGGGTTTGCCACCGGGCTTGGTGCCGGTGGTGCCGCCGGGAGTATTGGCCGAGGTGACCCGCGGGGTGGAGCTGGTGGTCGTCGTCGTGGTGCGCCGGGTCGGGGTGGAGGCGAGACCGCCTCCACCACCGGTGAGCGGATTCACGAACGGATCGCGCGTGATCTGCTGCACGGTCGGCCGCGCCAGCGGCGTGGCGCCGGGCGAGGGACTACCCGCCGGGGCGGGCGTGCTCTCAGCACCGGTGTCCGTCACCGTGACCGTCTCCGAAGCCCCCTGCGTGCCGGTGCTCGAGGACGGCGAACCGCTGTCGCTCGGGGCCGGGGACGCAGGACTGCTCGTGGTGGTCGTGGTGGTAGTGGACGAGGAGCTGGACGCGCTGGGGGTGGGCTCGGGAGAGCCACCACAGGCGACGCTGAAGATCATCACGGTGCCGACGACCGTGCCGAGGGCGAGGTGACGCACAGTAGAGCGAATGTTCATACTAGCCTCCCTGCCGCAGATACGCGGTGATCGGAATCTGGATGTTCAACGTGTCTCCACCGCCGCCCGTCCCCTTAGCCGGGGCCAGCGAGATCTTGTTGATCGTCACGAGACGGTCCAACTTGAGCGCGCCGAGCTGGTAAAGGAAGTCGACCAGGGTGCCGTAACGGCCACTCATCGTCATGCTGAACACGCGAGTCGGGAATCCCTGCAAGGCCTCGGGGGCCTGGCCGGCATCGTCCGGTTGCGCGGGAGCAGCGGGCGGAGTGCCACCCGCCGGCGGGGGCGCGTTCGGGTTAGCGTTCGCGCCCTGATCCGGGGTGGCCGTGGTCTGCATCTGACCGGGCTGGATGGAGTCGATCGAGAACGTGGCGTCTCCGGTCGCCTGCTGCTGCGCCAGAACCAGGCGCTCGATGTCGGCGATGTAGTTGGCCACGAAGAGCTCGGGATCCTCATTGGTGAACTTGGAGGCGATCAGGGACTGGAGCTCGCGCTCGAGCGCCTGCATCTCCTCGGTCAACCGCGGAAGGTCCTGGAGCTTCGCCTTGCTGGAAGCCAGCTTCTCCTCGGACTGTTTCAGGTTGGCATCTAGCTGCTGGATTTCCGTGTACTTCTGCTGGTAATCCATGAACCAGAAGCCCGCCAGGATCAGACCGATGACGATCAAGGCGATGAAAATTTTCATTGGGGCTGTAAGCGCCATGATGCTGATCCTCCTTTAAGGCTGACCCGGAGCCGGCGGAGCGCCGTCGGGGGTCGCGTTGGGATTCGGAGCCGGTGAGGGCGCCGCTGTGGGGGTCGATCCCGGGGGCATCGGCTTCTTGCTTGGATCAGCCGCGGCCTGGGAGTCGTAGCTCACGTCAATCGTGAACGTGAAGCTGGGGATACCTTCCATGGACTTGTCCCGGGTCGCCGAGCTGAGCGAGGCGCCCCGGAAGTATTCCGTGTCGTTCAAGTTCTTCATCAACTGCGAGATGGTGGCAAGCGGCAGCGTGCCTCCGACCTCGGCAGCTTTCCCGGTCATGTTCACGGAAGTCTTGCTCGGATCGATGGTCAAGGACTCCAGGAACACGTTATCGGGCAACGCCATGGTGATCTGCGTCAGAATGTTGGCATACCGGACCGGGTCATAGACCAGAGTTTTGATGATCTGGATCTGCTCTTTCAGCTTCTTGATGCGATTCTGGCGCTCTTCGAGCACCGGCAGCTGCGCCTCGAGATCTTTGATCTGCTTCTCGACGTCGGCGATCGCATTCCGCTTCAGACTGATCTCGTTCTCAAGCTTCTTGCTCCACATGAACATGGCCACGGTGGCCAGGACCACGAACAAGAAGAGAACGATGACCAGGGGATCCAGCCCGAACCTCTTTTTTTCGGTTGGCAGCAGGTCCACCTTGATGGTCATATGGTACCTCCTGAGGAAACCCCAAAATTGACAGGATAGTTACTAGCCAAAACTCCTTAGACCTCCCTGAGGGCCAGGCCGACGACGGCCATCGCGGAGGGCGCCAGCTCCTCCAGATCGTCCGGAGTCATCCCCGAGATTTTCTGAACCGAGAGATTCCTGAACGGGTTGGCCACCTCACACTGAATGCCCAACTCGTTGAAGAGATAGGCATCGATGTTTTTGAAGCGGGCTGTGCCCCCGGACAGGACGACCAGGTCGACCGACTCGCCGCGATAGCGAGAACGGTAGTAGTCGAAGGACCGCTGGATCTCGGTCACAAGCTCTGTCAGTACCGGTAGTATCACGTTGAAGATCCTCATGGTCGTGGGCGGTACAGGTGTTGCATCTTTTTCCACCCGGATCACACCCTTCTCCTTTTTGATCTTCTCGGCTTCCTCGAACGACAGATTCAGGGATTGCCCGATTGCCTTCGTAAAGCTATTTCCAGCAATCGTGATAGTTCTGTTGTGGCGCAGTACACCTCCCTTGAAAATGTTGATACTGCTCGATGATGCCCCGAGATTCACCAGGGCAATACATTGCTGCATCTTTTCCTGCGAAGCGGTCAACTGGAGCGCCCGCAACAGAGCGAACGGCTCGAGATCGATGGCCTCGGGTTGCACCTCGGCCATCTTGACCACTTCTTTGGCGTTGTTCACCATCTCGTTGGGAGCGGCGATCAACAGGACGTCCATCGACTTCTCGTCGGTGTCCTGCAGCTTGATGCCCGTAATCTGGGCTTCCGTAACCGAGTAGGGGAGGTAACGCTCGGCTTCAAAGCGGATGGCCTGGCCAAGCTCTTTCTCGGTCATCTTGGTCATACTGATCGGGCGGATGACGACCTGCTGGCCGGTGACCGCGCTCACGATCTTGGTACTGGGGGGAACATTGGAGTCTACCAGCAGCTGGCGAATGGCGTCGCCCAGCATCCGCGCATCGACCACCGCTCCGTCCCGAATCGTCATCGGAGGAGTCGGACAGGCGCCGAATGCCACCAGTTGCGCGCCCGATGCGGTCTTACGCACCTGAGCTACTTTGATCATGCTGCTCCCGACGTCGAGTCCGCCTACCGCGGGTGCCCGGCCGCCGCCAAACAGCTTCTTGAAGAATTCCACCGTATCTCCAGACAAAAGGTCAGGGGATCGAGTCAAGCCCGATCGCCCTGCTGATTAATACGCAGTATCCGATTTCCAACCTGCTGAAAACTTAAAAAGTTCTCAACATCGGCGATGCTTCGGTACGCCGTTCGAAACTCCTCCTCGCAGGAAGCCAGGTCGACCGAACGGCGCCGTTTCTTGTGTTCGCCCCCCCACTTCGAACGAGACGATGAGAAACCTTCCTCAAGGTCTTGAGGTTTGTTCAGTATGCGGAGTAAGGCAGATATTCCGGCCAGTAGAGCATGAAATCGAGCATTCGATCCCCGAAAAGACTGACGATGACCGCGGCCAGAGCCATGAACGTGCCGAACGGTATGGGGTCCTTGCCCCGGCCGCGGCGCAACACCATGAGCGGTACCGCGATGGCCGCGCCCAGGACGAAACTGAGGAAGAAGGCCATCAGGGAGAGGCGCCAGCCCAGGAAGGCGCCGATCAGCCCGGCGAACTTGACGTCGCCCCCCCCCATCGCCTCCTGCCGTGCCAGCATGGTGCCCACCACCTGAATGGCATAAAAGAAGAGCATGCCCAGCGCGATGCCCAGCAGCGACGAGAGCAGGTTGGCCTGCCAGGGTGTGGTCAGGACTTTGGCCAGCCAGGCCGGCAAGAGGTCGAACTCGAGATCGAAGTCGGGCCGGAGCGGGATGATGAGCCCGAAAGCGAGCCCGACCGCCATGCCGCTGAAGTTGACCTGGTCGGGGATGATCCAGTGGTCCAGGTCGGTGAAAAAGACGCTCAGGCTGAAACAGAAAAGGGCCAGCGTCGAGAAAAACTGGGCGTCGAGGTGGCCCAGGTAGGCGAAGAGCCCGGCCGTGCAGCTGGCCACGAAGAGCTCGATGAGAGCGTAGCGGGGGGAGTAGCCGCTGGAGCAGTACGCGCAGCGGCCCTGGAGGGTCAGGTAGGAGAAGATGGGGATGTTGTGCCAGGCCTTGAGCGGTGTGCCGCAGGTGGTGCAGGCCGACCCCGGGAGCACGATAGAGCGCTCGAGCGGGGTGCGGTAGATTACCACGTTGAGGAAGCTGCCGATAAGACTTCCGAAGACGAACACCACGAACAAGCTGAACGGGTTCGGAGTGAGCAGCAGCGCGAACGGGTCGTCTTCCATGGGGACCTCTCTTTCGACACAAAAAAAAAAGAGCCCTTGCGGGCTCTCTTCCTGAGTGGGCGCGATTTAGCGCTCGATCAGACCCTGGTACGAGGAGTACTGCGGGTAGTTCGCGGGCGTGTTCGCGGCCGAGTGGTTCGTTCCGTTGCAGAAGAACGTGAACGCGTCCGGGTTGGTGGTCGACGTATACGCGGCGGTATACGTGTCCGCCTGAGCCGACGGGCAGTTCGGGATGATCTTCAGATAGTTCGGGGTCAGCAGGCCCAGGTTGTTCGGGTAGCGGCCCGTGTTATCCGTCGAATACATCTCGAGCGCGGTTGCCGCGTTCTTCAGGTTCGATTTGCAAGAGGTGAGCTGGCCCTGAGCGCGCGCTTTGATGAAGTTAGGAACAAGGATAGCGGCCAGAATCGCGATAATCGCGATAACGATCATCAGCTCGATCAGGGTAAATCCACGGTTCTTGCGGCGACGAATGATCTGCATGCGTTGCCTCCTTTCAATTTTGCTTAGCGGAGCGGGTCTGTTAGACTCTCTCGCTCAACCTTACTTCGGTCATTATAACCCAAGGATCCGGGTTTGGAAAGTGATCCAGAGTACATTTGTTAAAATTTTTGTTCAGTCTTGGGGGGGTAAGATCATGCTAGCCCGGGGTGGGTGTAAGTGTAAGGAGAGGTGGGGAGAGGGGAGAGGCAAGCTGCGGGGCGAGCCTCGTAGGTCTGGATAAAACCTGTGGGGTGGTCGAATAAACCCTGTGGGCTTTCTCGGCCCCTTAACAACCCCGCGGGGTCTCCCTAACAAAAAAGCCCGGGAGACATCTCCCGGACTTCTCAACGCGAAGGCCCTGTCCCTAACTTACCGGCCCCTCGAACTCCGGCCGGAACTCATGCAGCACCTCTCGCAGCTTCTCCAGCGCTTTCGCCATCAGGCGCGAGACCTTGCGGGGCGCCAGGTTGAAGCGGCCCGCGATCTCGCTCTGGTTCAGGTCAGCGTAGAAGAACATGTAGACGACCCGCCGCTCGAGCTCCATCAAAGCCTCGAGGGCCTCGAGCACGAAAATGCGATCCTCGATAGGAAGCTGCAGCTCTTCGTAACGTAGACTGTGCATGCGCGCCAACTCGAGCTCCTCCGAAGGCGTGTCCAGAGAAATCGGGGCCTTGAAGCGCAGCACATCCATGATGTTGGCCTCGGAAAGGTTGAGAGCCCGGGCGATCTCGGCAATGGTCGGAAGACGCTGGAGATCGGACAGGTGCTTCTCGATAAAGGCGGCCGCCTGGCGGCTCCAGGTCGTCAGCCAGCGCGGACGACGGATCAGGCTGGCATTGTCGCGCTGATGATGACGCAACTCGCCCCCGATACAGTGCACGGCATACGTCGAGAAACGGTTGCCACGCACCGGATCGAAGTTGTTGACAGCCTTCAGCAGACCGACATAGCCGATCTGCATGAGATCCTCCCAGTCGCCGGCCTGGCGGAACTTGCGCACCACCGACGGGACCAGGTGCTTATAACGCAGCACCAACCGCTCCCGAAGCTCGGGAGTCGGCTGGGCGCGCAGAGCGCGAAACTGTTGGAGCTCCTCCTCCGGCTCGAGCTCCTCGGGACTGCGGTCGAACACTTGCCTTTTTGCCTCCAAGAAAAATGGGGAGCGTTGGTTGCTCCCCATCCTCAACCCTACCTTATTCAGGTTGAACCGGTCTACGTTAGCCGAGGTTTCCGATCAGCTGGTAGAGGGGCAGGAACACCGAGATGACGATGAACCCTACGATACCACCCATACCGACGATCATGATCGGCTCGAGCATCGACGTCAAGGAAGCCAGCAGATACTCCACCTCGGTATCATAGAAGTCGGAGATCTTTGACAACATCGCGTCGAGGTTACCGGTCTCCTCACCGACCGCGACCATCTGGGTCACCATCGGTGGGAACATACCGCTCGCGCCCAGAGGCGAGGCGATAGATTCACCCTCTCGGATACTCTCGCGCACCTTGGAGACCGTCATTGCGATAATCTCGTTGCCCGAGGCCTTACCGACGATTTCCAGAGCCTGCATAATCGGAACACCGGAGGAGAGCAGGGTGCCAAGCGTGCGGCAGAAGCGCGAAATCGCGACCTTCTTGTTCAGCAAGCCGAAGACGGGAATGTTCAGTTTGAGCAAGTCATACTGCTTCTTGCCGACCGGCGTCTGGATGTAGCGATTGATCAGGATACCGCCCACGATGACCAGCACACCGACCACCGTCAGCACAATCGGGTTTCTCGCCCCTTTTGTGATCGCGATGAGGATACGCGTGGGGAGCGGCAACTGAAGGCTCATCCCTTCGAACAGCTGCACAAAGGTTGGGAGGATGTAGGTCACCAGGAAGAACACGATGCCAAGCGCCATCACCAGGATGACGACCGGATACGTGAGTGCGGACTTGACCTTCTTCTTCAGGCCAAAGTCCTTCTCCATGAAGCCTGCCAGACGCTCCAGCACCTCGTCGAGCACACCGCCCATCTCGCCGGCCTTCACCATACTGATATACAGCGTGGAGAATACCGTGGGATGCTTGCCCAGAGCATTCGACAGCGTCGAACCACCCTCGACGTCACGGCGCACCTGCACCAGGGTTTGCTGCAGTTTCTTATCCTCGGTTTGCTCGGACAAGATGTCCAGACAGCGCACCATCGCCAAGCCTGCGTTGATCATCGTGGCAAACTGGCGACTGAAGACGGTCAACGCCTGCTCGTTGACCTTACGGATCTTTTGATACCAGCCAAGAAGGTCCGTCTGCGCGACATTCGAGGTCTTCTCTTTGATGTGAATGACGGTCATGCGCTGCTCTTGCAAACGCTGAGTCGCCAGACGCACGTTCTGTGCCTCGATGGTGTCCTTCTTCAGTTGGCCGGTTGCATCACGGGCCTCGTAAACAAATACAGGCATCCGACCCCAACCTCCCATTACTTCCGTATAAGCGCGCCAACGCGCCTATCGGTGCTTAGATTCTAGTCAACTCGCCAACGATCATGGCCGCCAGCGGAATGAACCACCACAGGATACTCACGAACGACTCACCTCCTCGCTTGATTTCCTCAATACACAACCCCCGAAGGGGTAGTTCGCATTCCGTTACTTTTTCCGTCCACCCTCGATCATCCTGCGCAGGTCATCGGGGTGCATCGTATGGTTCAAGGCTTCCTCTGCCGTAATCATCTTACTACAGTAGAGGTCGTAAAGCGCTTGCTCCATCGTGGACATCCCGACTTTGGCGCCGGTCTGGATGGCGTTGTAGATCTGATGGGTCTTGCCCTCGCGAATGAGGTTGCGCATCGCCGAGTTGGCGATCATCACCTCGACCGCGGGCACACGACCCACCCCGGAAGCGTGAGGCACAAGCTGCTGCGAGAAGACCGCCTCCAGCACGCTGGCCAGCTGGACGCGAATCTGCTGCTGATGGTGGGGCGGGAAGACGTCGACCACGCGGTCGACCGTCTGAGCAGCGTCGGAAGTGTGCAGTGTCGAGAAAACAAGGTGGCCGGTCTCGGCCGCGGTCAGCGTTCCGCCGATGGTCTCCTGGTCGCGCATCTCACCCACCAGAATCACGTCCGGATCCTCGCGCAGGGCGCCACGCAGAGCGTGCGACCAGCTCAAGGTGTCTTGACCCAGCTCGCGCTGGTTGATCATGGACTTCTTATGGGGGTGGATATACTCGATCGGATCTTCCACCGTCAGGATGTGGTAGGTCTGCTGGGTGTTGATGATGTCGAGCATGCAGGCCAGAGTGGTGGACTTGCCGGCCCCCGTGGCTCCCGTTACCAGGATGAGCCCGTGGGGACGGTTGACCACCTCTTCGACGCACTGCGGCAGGTGCAGCTCCTCGCGGGTAGCGATGGTGGACGAAATCGCGCGCAGACAGGCGCCCACGACACCGCGCTGGCGGTAGACGTTGACGCGGAAACGACCGAAGCCGCGAACACCATGAGAGCAATCGAGCTCCCAGGTCTTCTCGAACTTCTCCTTCTGCTTGTCATTGAGGATGCTGTAGACGAGGCGCTTCGTCTCATCCGGGGAAAGCCGGGGGAACTCGGTCGGCACCAGCTTTCCATTGATCCGCAACACCGGCGGAAGACCCACCGTGAGATGCAGGTCGGACGCCCCCCGCTCCACCGTCGTGCGGAGCAGGTCATCCATTGTGAAACGAAGAGCCTCAACAGCCATAGCCAGTTTTTACCTTTGGATCCTCTCTTAGAACTCGGCCGCTTCGACGTAGACCACGCGGAGACACTCCTCCACGGTCGTCACACCATCGAGCACCTTGCGCAGACCGTCATCTTGCATCGTCTTCATACCACCTTCGATGGCCGCCTGGCGAATCTCGGCGGTGGAAGCGCGCTGCAGGATGAGACCGCGCACACGGTCGGAAATCATGAGCACCTCGTGAATGCCGGTTCGGCCGCGATAGCCGGTCATCTTGCAGTGATCGCAACCGCGCCCACGATAGAACGAGATGTCGTTGTCGCTGAACATGCCAAGGCCAAACTTGCGGGTGGCCTCGGCCGGAGGCGTGAACGTCTCCTTACAGTTGGGGCAAATCATACGCGCTAGACGCTGGGCCAGCACGCCGATGAGGGCGGAGGCCACGAGGAACGGCTCCACGCCCATCTCGACGAGACGAGAGATGGCGCCCGGGGCGTCGTTGGTGTGGAGGGTGGAGAGCACCAAGTGACCGGTGAGCGCCGCTTCTACGGCGATCTTGGCAGTCTCACCGTCTCGAATCTCACCGACCATGATGATGTCGGGGTCCTGACGAAGGAAGGCTCGCAGAGCGTAAGCGAAGGTCAAACCGGCTTTCTCGTTGGCCTGCACCTGGTTGATGCCGGGAATCTGATACTCCACCGGGTCTTCGATGGTCATCAGGTTCTTCTCACCCGAGTTCAGCTTGTTCAAGCAACTGTAGAGCGTGGTGGACTTACCCGAACCGGTCGGGCCCGTCACCAGAAGCATTCCGTAGGGCTTCTCCACGATCTCTTCCCACAGCTTGAGGTTGTCGTCGTAGAAACCGAGCTTGTTCAAGCCCAGCATGACGGAGCCTTTGTCGAGAATACGCATAACCACCTTCTCGCCGTGCACGGTGGGCACGGTCGAGACGCGCAAGTCGAACTCGCGGCTGTCATGATGAAGGTGGATCTTACCGTCTTGCGGGATACGGCGCTCGGCGATGTCCATGTTGGCCATAATCTTGATACGGCTGACCATGGGGGCCTGAATGTGCTTGGGCGGGCTCATCACGTCGTGCAGCACGCCGTCGACGCGGTAACGCACGCGCACCGACTTGGCCTCGGGCTCGATGTGAATGTCGGATGCCTTGTCGTTGATGGCCTGCGAGATGATGAGGTTCACCACGCGGACGATCGGCGCCTCGTCGACCAGCTCCTTGAGCTTGTCGAGGGCGATCTCCTCGTCCATCGCGTCCTCGACCTCGAGCGGGCCGAAGTCTTGCGCGGACAGGTCCTTCACCGTCTCCTCGACCTCGACCAAGTCGGTGACGCCGAACTGGCGGCCGATGGCCTTCATGATCGAATCTTCGGTGGCGATGACCGGGTCGATGTCAAAACCCGTGATGAGGCGGATGTCGTCGATGGCGATCACGTTCAGCGGATCCACCATCGCCAGAGTGAGACGGTTGTCGTTCTGCGCCACCGGAATGACCTTGTAGCGCTGAGCCAAGTGCTCGGGAATGGAACGGGCCAATTGCTGGTCGAGATCGAGCTGGTCGAGATCCACGAAGGGCACGCCCATCTGGCGGCCCATGGTCTCGGTCAACTCTTTCTCGTTGACGTAGCCCATGGCGACCAGAATCTTCTGGACGGGCTCGCCGGATTTCTCGGCTTGCTGGTAGGCCCGGTCTAGCTGCCGAGCAGTGATAATCCCCTCGTCGATGAGGATCTTCCCAATGTCTTCCTTGGACCTGGCGATCATGCGGCCATCACTCCGTAACCCACTGATCTGCACAGTGCCGTGGCCTGGGACACGACATCTGGCCGGCTCTGTTCTTGAGGCTTTTCGAGCCCAAAAAACAAGCCTCTCCTCCCCCGGGGCTCGAACCTGTCGTTCAACACTTCGGTAACAATCTCCTCCACGCTTGTCGCGGCGCTAAATAGAGGCCTGAATCTTTACCATCAGTAGATCGATAGCCACTTCGTTCGACCCCCCCTCGGGGACGATCACGTCGGCAAAACGCTTGGTCGGCTCGACGAACTGCGTGTGCATGGGCCGCACCTGGCCCAGATACTGCTCGATCACCGAGTCGACGCTGCGACCCCGCTCCACGATGTCTCTCCTCAAACGACGAATGAACCGCACATCCGGGTCGGTATCCACGAAGACCTTGATGTCCATGCGCTCGCGCAAACGCGGCTCGTCGAGCACCAGGATACCCTCCACCAGCAGAATCTTGGCCGGCTTGATGGGGATGACCTCGGTCGAGTTGCGGGTGTGGGTGATGAAGCTGTAAACAGGCTGGTTGACCGGTTGATTCTCGATGAGCTGGTCGAGATGCTCGATCAGAAGGTCGTTGTCGAAGGCCAGCGGATGGTCATAGTTGGTGGACCTGCGCTTCTCGAGCTCGAGATGGGCCTGGTCCTTGTAGTAGGCGTCTTGCGGGATGAGCTGGAGCTGGTCGGGGAAAGCCTCTTGCAGCTTGCGGGCCACCGTGGTCTTGCCCGAGCCCGTCCCCCCCGCCAGCCCGATGACGAGCGCCCTAGCGCTGGTACTGTCGGATGGCATCGTTGTGCTCCTCGAACGTGCGCGAGAAGATGTGGCTGCCGTCGTTCTTGACGTCGTTGCGCACGTAGAACAGGTAGTTGGAAGGCTCGGGGTGCATGGCCGCCTCCAGGCTCGACTTGCCGGGGTTGGCGATGGGACCCGGCGGGAGACCCTCGTGCTTGTAGGTGTTGTAGGGACTCTCCAGCTCGAGATCCTTCAGGGTGAGATAGGGCTTCTGGCTGCCCAGCGCATACTGGATGGTGGCGTCGCACTCCAGGCGCATCCCCTTCTTCAGGCGGTTGATGTAGACGCCGGCGATGAGAGGACGCTCTTGCGGGACCTGCGCCTCGCGCTCGACCAGCGAGGCCAGGATGACGGTCTCCTTCAGGCTGAGCGGAGCCTTCTTCTGGTAGTTGCGCCACATCGGGTCGACCACCTTGTGGAACTGGCCGGTCATCTGCCGGGCCACCTCGAGCGGCGTGGGCTCCCACGCGAACTCGTAGGTGTCGGGGAACAGATAGCCCTCGAGATTATTCGGCAGGTCCTTGTCCACCGTCTTGCCCTGCGTGCTGACGAGCTTTTCGAACTTGCGGATGTCGGTGACCTGGGCGTTGCCCAGGATGTCGCAAACCTGGCGCAGCGTGACGCCCTCGGGGAACGTGGCGTTGCGACTGAGCGGCTGGGCCTTGCTGAGCTCGGCCAGGATGATCAGCGGGGACTTGCTGGGGTCGACCTGATACTCGCCCTTCTTGATGGAGAACTCGGAGTCGCGCAGCTTCATGGCCATGCGCAGCGCGAACGCCGAGCGGATCAGCTGCTTCTTCTCGAGCATCTCGGCCACCTCGGAGCCCGTCGCCCCCTCGGGGATCTGCACCACCACCAGCTTCGACTGCGTCTGCGCCGGCGAGAAGGCATTGGAGATCCACCACATGGCGACCGCCGCCGCCACGAGGAAGAGAAGACATCCGAAACGGACAAGCTTGAGAAGACCACTCACGACGGCGGGAGGCTTCTCGTTTTGTCGAGATAGGCCTGCAAAATCAGAGCGGCGGCGAAGGCGTCCTTGGTGTCTTTGGTAGCCCCGTGGTTATGGGCTTCCTGGGTGGTCAGGTGCTCGTCCTGAAAGAGGGGGCTCGGGTTGAGGTAGCGGGCGAACTTGCGGACCTTCTGGGCCTGGGAGCCCTCGGTGCCGTCGGCGTTGAGAGGAAGGCCGAGAATGATCGTGTGGATCTGGTGCTGGCTGATGATTTGCGCAAGCTGGTGGAGAAGGGGCTTGAGCCGGCTGGCGTCCAGCGTGGTGAGGGGCGCGGCCAGGATGCCGTTGTAGGAGATGGCGACGCCCAGCCGTTTGGTGCCGTGATCGATGCCCAGAATCACAGGTTGAGCGCCTTCGGGACGTTGAGATGCCTGCGCAGGTGGAGGTTGAGGATCAGGTCGAGCTCGTCCTGGAGGTCCTGCGGGGGTTTGCGGTCCTGGAGCTGGTGAAAGTGGGTCTTTGTGAGATGGTTGAGCGAGGCGGTGGCCTGTCGGGAGATGCGCTTGGCATTGGGATTCTGAGGACCGCACTGGGGGCACGTGATGTGGCCTTCCGAGAACCAGCCATGCCTGGCAGGCGCGTGACAGGCGGCACAGGTTCTCAGGTTGGGGGCGTAGCCCAGGTGGATGGCCAGGTGCAGCTCGACGTGGGTCTTGAGGAGTGGGGGATGGATCGTTTCCGTGTCCATGGACTTGAGGGCCTTGAGGAGGAGGAAGAAAGCGCTGGGATCTTCCTGGTGGTCGGGAAGGGCGTTGTTGAAGAGCTGCAGCAGATAGGCGGCCGTGGTGAGGCGGTCGAGGTCGGTTCTGATGTGAGAGAAGGCGGTGAGCGGTTTTGCCTGGGTGAGGGGATCGAGGGATTTGCCTCTGGCGAACTGGGCGTGCAGATGGGTCGATGGCTCCAGCAGGCCGATCAAGCGGCTGCTGGATTTGCGGCTCCCCTTGGCGACCGCGTCGAACTTGCCTTTCTCAGGGGAAAGACAGGTGACGATCTCGTCCTGCTCGGCCAGCGGACGGCGTTTCAAAATGATGACCTGGGTCCGGTAGATCAGTAGGTGCCGGTGCCCTTCTCGCCCCGGACGATCTTGACGGAGGCGGAAGCGCCGATGCGCGTGGCGCCGGCCTTGACCATCTCCTGCGCGGTCTCCAGATCGCGGATGCCGCCGGACGCCTTCACGCCCATGCTCGGACCGACCGTCTGGCGCATCAGCGCGATGTGGTGCGCCGTGGCGCCCCCCGGGCCGAAACCGGTGCTGGTCTTGACGTAGTCGGCCCCGGCCCGCTTGGAGAGGTGACAGGCCTTGACGATCTCGGCGTCGGACAGGAGGGCGGTCTCGAAGATCACCTTCACGATGCGGCCCCCGGCGGCCTGGACCACCTCACGGATGTCCTGCTCGACTTCACTGTCCTGGCCGTCCTTGAGAGCGGCCACGTTGAGGACCATGTCGATTTCGTCCGCCCCGTTGGCCACGGCGTCGCGCGTCTCCACGGTCTTGGTGACCGTCGTGGTGGCGCCCAGAGGGAAGCCGATGACGGTGCAGACCTTCACGGGGGTGTTCCGCAGCAGCTCGTGGGCCAGCTTCACCCAGGTGGGATTGATGCAGACGCTTGCGAAGACGTTCTCTTTGGCCTCCCTGCAGAGCTCTTCCACCTGGGCCCGGGTCGCGTCCGGCTTGAGGAGCGTGTGGTCGATCATGCGGGCCAGGTCGGACTGGTGAACCTTGCCGCCCAGCACGTTTCCGACCCGCTCGGCACCCTGGTTGACGATGATGCGCACATCGCTGGGAATGAGCTCGGCGCAACAACCGATGCCCGCACACTCGCCCGTGGTGCGCTTGTAGCAGGTCTTGTCGGACGTCTGGTGCTGGGTTCTGGCCGGAGGGGGGGCCAGATTCTCGGTCTGCGACATTTGGGACATCACTTCTTGCGTGATGCGGGCGACTAACGATTCGATGTCCATTGATGTTCCTCCAACATGTCGATGCGGTCCACAATTCCAACGATGACGGCCTCGCAAGGGCTCTTGGGACGGCCGATGACCTGCCGGGCCGAGCCGCCCTCATACACGATGATGACGATGTCGTCGGGCCCGCTTTGCACGGCGTCAGCCGCCAGGATGGCGGGGCCGGCCGGATCTCCCGTCGCCGCG
Source organism: Vulcanimicrobiota bacterium (assembly GCA_039809865.1). GTDB lineage: Bacteria > Vulcanimicrobiota > Xenobia > Xenobiales > QWHO01 > QWHO01. The sequence continues at coordinate 3,806 of JBDHVW010000035.1, read as the reverse complement.
TCGATCGGCTGGGCTAACTTCAGGGACAGGCCGTCGAATCCTGGATCCTGTGTGGAAGACCACAGCGGACCGAGCACCCTCGCGAGGATCACAGGCCGTCCACCAGACCCACGATGGTGGCGTCGATCGGCGCCAGATCACTCCGGGTCCAGGGGATGGTCGCGTCGCGGCCCTTCACGAGATAGACCAGATCACCGTCCCGCGCGGCCATGACGTCCACCGCCACCAGCATGGGAGCGGAGGGCTTCAGGTCGTGCCCCACGGGCTGGACGACCCTCAGCGTGGCGCTCTCGAGCGACTCGGTCTTGCGCGTGGCCACCACGGTGCCCTTCACGATGCCTAAGAACACTCGTTGGCTTTCATGAAGCAGCGCTCGACGGCCAGCATCTTCTCGGCTCGGCGCAGGTGGCGCTCGCCCTGGAACGAGGCGCTGAGCCAGGTCCGGACGATCTCCTTGACCAGCTCGGAACCGGTGACTCTCGAGCCCAGCGTGAGCACATTGGCATTGTTGTGCTCTCGGGAGTTACGGGCGGTAAAAGGATCATAGCAGGCCGCGGCCCGGACCCCCGGGACCTTGTTGGCCGTGATGGCGCTGCCGGTGCCGGCACCGTCGATCATGATGCCCACCGCGTCGGGATTCTTCTTGATGGCGCAGGCGACCAGGAGCGCGAAATCGGGATAATCCACCGGGTCCTTGGAGTGCGTGCCGTAGTCATGGACCTCATGGCCCAACTCCTGAAGGAAAGGGACCAGGAGCTGCTTGAGCTCGAATCCGCCGTGATCGCTGGCGATGATGACGCGCATTGTTGTGGGCCCTTTCAGATTATGCGGAACGAGTCGATGAGAGCGCACCGACGCCTACGGGTAAACGTGCGCGCGGTCGTAATGCCCTCACCGGTGCTGCCGGCAATGGTCATGGTGGTGGTCCCCTCGCCGCCGAACCCGAGCCCGGCGTAGTTGGGACCGTTCTTGACGAAGATGTTGGCGTTGGACTTCTTGGCGAACCAGGACAGATGCTCGATGTTGGTCGAGTGCATCACGGCGGTGTGATTGCGTTGCCCTTCGGCTTTTGAGGCGAGCTCGATCGCTTCCTGGACGTCCTTCGCCTTGACCAGCGGGAGAACAGGCATCATCTGCTCGTGCATGACCAGCGGATGGTCGGGCGGGGTCTCCGCGATAAGCAGACGGGTCTCGCGCGGGAGATCGAGGCCGATGGTCTTGGCGATGTCGGACGCATACAGGCCCACCAGGTCGGTGTTCAGGACCGGTCTGGACTTGCCGACGGGCGGAGGAAGAAAGATGATTTTGGTCAGCTCGTCGAGCTGGCGCGGAGTGAGCTCGTAGCAGAGATTGCCGAGCATGCGCTCCTTCAGCTCGTGGAAGATGGACGCTTCTGCGAAGACCTCCTTCTCGCACGTGCACATGATGTTGTTGTCGAAAGAGGAGCCGTCCACGATCGCCTTCGCGGCGCGCTTGAGGTCGGCCGTGGCGTCGACCACCACGGGCGGATTGCCGGGACCGGCCGCGATGCACTTCTTGCCGCTGGTCATGGCCAGCTTGACGATGTACGGCCCCCCCGTGACCACCAGGGCGTTGATGCCGGGGTGCTTCATGAGCTGGTGGGAGACCTCTTGGCTCGGGCTGGCGGGGTTCGTGAGAAGGTTCGCGGGGCCACCCTTGGACTGGATGGCCTGGTTGAGCAGATGGATCATCCTGGCGCAGCAATTCTTAGCGCGCGGATGCGGGGAGAACACCACGGCATTGCCTGCGGAGACCATACTGATGGCGTTGTTGATGATGGTGGCCACGGGATTGGTGGTGGGCGTGACCGAGCAGATGACGCCGAGGGGCGCCAACTCGGTGAGGGTGAGGCCGTGATCGCCCGTGTAGGTGTGGGACTCGAGATCCTCCGGACCGGGGGTCTTGCGGGCCTGCAGGAGGTTCTTGGCCAGCTTGTTCTCGGGACGGCCCAGCCCGGTCTCGGCGTGGGCCAGGTTGGCCATCTCCTGAGCATGGTCTTCGCTCGTCTTGCGCATGGCCTGGACACACTCGTGGCGCTTGTCCATGGACAGCTCGAGCCACTGGCGCTGGGCTTGCTGGGCCTGGGCGACAAGGTCGTCCACGCTGCGCGGTTCGGTGGGGGGAGCCTCAGGGGCGGTCTGCATCTTGCGGACCACCTCCTCGACGATTTTACGGATTTGATCGCGGTCCATGGGTTAGTCCTCTTTGGAGTAGATCCGACGGCCCTCGAGATCGAGACTGTCCACGATGGCCATGATGACGGCGTCGGTCGGAGTGTTGGTGGTCACGTCGGTCTGGCGCGCCGAGCTGCCGGAAACCACCAGCACGACCTCGCCCTGACCCGCACCGACCGTGTCGACGGCCACCACGGGTTTGCCGTCAGGCTTCAGGTCGTGCAGGCTGATGGGCAGGACCAGCTGGAGCTTGACCCCCTCGAGACGCTCGGACTTCTGGGTGCAAACCACCGTGCCGACCACACGACCCAACATCATTGGTAGCGAACCTCGATTCCTTGCATGCGAGCCGTCTCGAGCGCGAGCGGCGTGACGATGGCTCCGGGAGGGACATCCAGGAACCGGGTCTGGAGCCGCACGACGTCCTCATGGGTGATGACGTCGCGACGGCCGTGGGTCTGGGGCTTCGGGCCGCACAGGTGGTCCCCGATGGCCGTGGCCGGGAGGAGACGGACACCCATCTCTTGGACCGCCCGGACATGCTCCTGGACCACGCGCGTCAGCCCCGAGGGGAGCTGGGACGCGTGGCGACGGAAACGGTCGACCTCCTCCTGGGCCGCCAGGACCGGCGTCCCCTGGACCAGGGCCGCCACGGCAAACTGGACAGCCGGCAGGTCTTGGAGCAGGATCGCCATCCTGGGGAGCAATTCCAGGGTCAGGCTGGGAAGAATGACCGCCTGGACCTGGCGGACAACCTCTTCAGGGTGGCCCTGGGCAGGACGCCAGGGCCGCCCGAGCAGGTCGGCCAGCTCGGCCGGACATCCGGGAGGGATGAGCCAGGTGACGTCGTCCAGTCGGCGCAGGGCCTCGTAGACCGGACCGGACAGGTCCGTTCCCCGGGCAGGACAGAGCAGAAGCTTGCGTTTGCCCGGCGCCGCCTGGGGCGGCGCGGGCGCGTTTCCGCGGGCAAGCTCCTGAACGACCAGCTCGGTAACGACGTCGATCAGCGCATCCAAGGGGCCGGATTACTTGCCGGTGGGGGCTTTCTGATCGCGCGGGGGAGCGATCGGGAGAACGTCGTCCAGGTCCTTGTGGGGACGGGGGATCACGTGCACGGAGATCAGCTCGCCGACCTTCCGGGCAGCAGCGGCGCCGGCGTCGGTCGCCGCACGCACGGCAGCCACATCGCCGCGAACCAGCGCGGTCACATAGCCGGCACCGATCTTCTCATAGCCGATAAGCTTGACGTTGGCCGCCTTCACCATGGCGTCGGCCGCCTCGATCATGGCGACGAGCCCCCGGGTCTCAATCATGCCCAGGGCTTCATAGGTAGTGATCAACTGAGGAGTCCGCCTTTCATCTGAAACACTTGCCGCGTAGGCAAGAAGGCGGCGTTCGCCGTGGCCGCAAGGCAGTCCTACAGCCCTGATCGCGAGAAATAAAAAAGCCAGAGACTTGAAGGGTCGCTGACAACTGGATAACGGTATTTCGTGGGTGTACCTGATCGACTTAGGAGTGAGAGTTGGTCGAGGCTCCGTAGAGCGCTCGCGACTCTGTCGTCCTTAGAAAGGAGGTGATCCAGCCGCACCTTCCGATACGGCTACCTTGTTA
>JBDHVW010000034.1:0-76430 GCA_039809865.1 Vulcanimicrobiota bacterium | reverse complement strand
CACGCTACGACAAGCTTGCGAGCCGTTTCAGCGCATTCATCGCGCTGGTGGCCACCTTTATCTGGCTTGCTTGACGAAGGGCCGCAAACTGACACGCTGCAACTTGTCAGAGAACCATTCGTTCTATTGCCGCACCGATAATCGCCTCTGTCAAAGGTTCCAGAAGTACCCCTCCGTGCGCTCCGTGTGCTCCGTGGTTTTTCTCCTCCACCGGCATGTCCAAGTCCCCCTCTGCAGAATCGCGCTCGGTAATGCGACGGCGATAGAGAATATCCTTCAATTATCCACAGGAGGCGGCAGTCGAATGTCAACACGCTCTAATGCAGGAGCCCGTCGGGGGTGGGAGGCGGCTCGAGCGGCCACGGGTCGTCGCCTGGAGGCCAGAGCAATTGGTCGTTGCAGTCAACCACCTGCAAGACAGCCTGATTCCAGGCCCAGATGGTGATGCTGTCCGGGCCGTGCACGACTTCGAGACATCCGTCTCGATTTCCACGAGCGTTCACGCGGATGGTGCGGCCCTTCGGGAGCTCGATGCAATCGCCCCAGGGCTCCAACCAGAGCGTCGCTCCGGAGGTCGATCCGAGCGCGAGGCTCTGCTCAAACACCGCGCATCCCGCGGGCCATCGCGGCGCCGATGCGGATCATGTGGTGCAGCTTCTCGGGGGTGTTCAGCACCTGGCCGACCTCTACCGTCAGGCCGGCGCTGTCGAGCGTGAGGGTGGGCGCGTCGAAGGCCTGTTTCGTCTTGGGCCAGGACTCGAGCAGGGCCACGACCTCGCGGGAAAGCAGCTCGGGCCACTTCTCGGGCACGCGCGCCAGGGCCACGAAACGTCCGGAGCCGAGCTGCATCGGCACCTTTCCAAAGCTGCTCAGGGCCGCCAGGCGAGACAGGGCGCGTGTGCGGGCCGGACCCTGGCGGGTGGTCAGACTCCCGGCCATGCTCACCAACATCTGCCCCAGCTTGCTGTGGAAGAAGTCGTTCAGCTCCTTGCCCACCACGATGAGCTCCAACTCGGGCACCGATAAAGAGCTCGCCACCCACTCTGTGAGGATCTCGTTCTGCCCCTGCGTCGTGTGGCGCGCCTCGAGCACGAACGGCACCTCGTCCTCGCCGGTCACCCGCAGGCGCACGATGGGCGCGGGCCGCACGTCCAGGCGGAAGCCATTGCGCCCGGCCCAGTCGCGCAACTGCTCGAGGCGCGCCCGCTCGGCCTCCGCCGACTTGCGCACGGCCACGAAGCCACCCACCGCCACCAGGCCGACCACGGCAAGCGGAATCCACTCAATCAAGACCCAGCTCTTCTTTCAGCCTTCCGAATTCGGCCAGCAGACTGCGCCGCGCGTGCAGAGCGGCCTCGAAGCGGCCCTCCTCGGCCAGGGCCGCGATCTGGGCCGCGGCCCGCGCGGCCGGCAGCGCGCCCATATCCAACAACCAGTCTTGCATCCGCTCGGCCGCCTGCACCAGTGGATCGGCCTCCAGCGAGCGAAAGGCCTGGTCGAGAGCCTCCAGGCGCTCGTCCCAGCCCTGGGTGAAGCCGTCCGGTGCGGCGGCCTTCAGCACCGGAACCTCGCCGGGAGTGGACATCGGATAGGCTTCCGCTCGCAAGACCGAAGCCAGCGTGTCCAGCAGCTCCACCTCGTCCACCGGCTTGTTCAAGAAGCCGTCCATGCCCGCCTCGACGCAACGCCGCGTCCACTCCTCGCGCTCGTGGCCCGTCAGCGCCACCACGGGCGTCATGTTGCCCCGGTTGCGCAGAGCCTTGGTCGCCTCCAGGCCGTTCATCTTGGGCAGGTCGAGGTCCATCAGGATGGCGTCGAACCCCAGCGAGAGCGCCAGCTCGACCGCCTCGACCCCGTCGCCGGCCGAGGTCACCCGGTGGCCGTGGTTCTCGAGCAACCTGGTCGCCACCATCCGATTGATGCGGTCGTCCTCCACCACCAGCACGTGCAGGTTGCGGGTCAACTTCATCGCCTTGGCGGGGGCGGCCGGCGAGCCGGCTACCGGCAGCGAGATCGCGAACGTGACCGCGTTCTGGTCTTCCCAGAGCTGACCGCCCATCTTCTCGACCAGGGCATGGGTCACGGCCAGGCTCACCGCCCCCAGGCCCGCCGAGCCACCGGGGGCCGCCGCGCCGCTGACGACCACGCGCAAGCCCACGCCGTCCGGCCCGAGCGAGTCGCGGTGCACGCCCACCGAAACGTGGGCGGAATCGGTGTGCTGGATGGCGTTGGTGAGCAAGCTCGTGAGAATCTGGCGGATGCGCAGCGGATCGCACTCGACGTTGTCAGGTACGGTCATGTCCACGTGGCTGGTCAGCGAGATGCCGCGGCCGCGAGCGATAGCCTCGTGGGCCCGCACCAGGTTTTGCACCAGGCCGCGCAGGTCGGTGGCCACCGGCTCGAGCCGCAGGCGGCCGAATTGCAGGCGGGTATAGTCCACCAGGCCCTGCAGCAGGCGCTGCATCTCCTGGGCCGAGGAGTCGAGCGCCTCGAGCTGCTGGCGCTGGTGGGGGCTGAGCTGGGAGTCGGCCAGGAGCCGGGCGTTGCCGAGAATTCCGTTCATCGGGTCGCGCAGGTACGGGCTGAGCGCCAGCAGCAAAGTGCCCGGGTCGTGCGTGGCCAGGGCCTGCCCGGGGTCGAACTCGCGCTCCCCGTGGGACTCCACCGGCTGGTCCGCGTCCAGGGCCGTGAGCAGAGCCTGCCGCACCTGCCCCGCCGAGCGCGGCCGACGGTCGGGCTCTTTCTCCAGCAGGCGCTTGACCAGCACGTCCAGAGCCTCGGGCAGGTCGGGACGGATCTCGCGCAGATTGGGCGCCGGCTCGCGCAGGTGGGCCTGCATCATCTCGAACTCGGAGTCGCGGTCGAACGGCCACTCGCCCGTCAGAGCCTCGTAGATGGTGACGCCGAGCGCATACAGGTCGGCGGCCGGGCCAGCCTCGCGCGTGCTCAGAATCTGCTCGGGGGCCACGTAGGCGCAGGTTCCCATCATCATGCCGGTCTGGGTCAATCCAGAGCGGACGCCGACGCGCCGGACCAGCCCCAGGTCGGCGATCTTGGGCTCGCCCTCGGTATTGAACAGGATGTTCTGCGGCTTGAGGTCCCGGTGCACGAGGCCCTGGTCATGAATGTACTCGAGGCCTTCGCAGACCTTGGCGAACATCTGCAGGATGACCGGCAGCTCGGGCGATTGCACCAGGAAATCGTGCAGATTCCCGCCTTCGAGCAGCTCCATGATCAGCATTTGCTGACCTTCATGCTCTACCGAGTCGATGAGAGCCACCACGTGAGGGTGCGCCAGGGCTGCCAGCTCGCGTCCCTCCTGGCGCATGCGCTCGCGGGTCTCCTCGTCCGATCCGGGAAACAGGAGCTTGACCGCAACCTGGGTGCTGGTGCGCCAGTCCCAGGCCTTGATGACCTCCCCCGAGCCCCCCCGACCGAGCTCGCACACGAACTCGAGAAAACTGGGCAGGGGGGCGACGCGCTGGGTTTCCAAAGCCCCCGGTTATTCTCCGAATTGAACGCTGCTCCTGGAATCGGCGATCGCGACGGGGGCAGGAGGCTGCCTGGCGGTGGATAACAACCCGCAAACGCTGATGAGGGAGCCTGAGTCGTGCATGTGACCGAGTTTCACGTTGTCGCCGTCGACGACGAGCCGGATGTTCACGAAATTTCCCGCCTGGCGATGCGCCAGTTCCGTGTCTACGGCCTGCCGATCCGCCTGCACTCGGCCCTGAGCAAGGCCGAGGGGATCGAAGTGCTGAACGGCCTGGCGCTTGCGCGGGACATCAGTCTGGCCTCGGTGGCCCTGATCGACGTCGTGATGGAGACCGACCATGCCGGATTAGAGCTGTGCGAGCACATTCGCGAGGTCATGGGAAATTACAAGCTGCAGCTCTATCTTCGCACCGGTCAGCCTGGAATGGCGCCGCAACGCTCGGTCCTCGACCGTTACGACATCCAGGGCTACGTCGCCAAGAGCGAAGTCACCGCCGATAAGCTCTACACACTGATCAAAGCGGGTGTCCGCCAATCCTATTTTATGGGATTGTGCCACGCGCTTCAGGACCAACTGCGCTTCATGGCCCCGGCGGCCGCCACCCGCGGAGGGCTCACCGAGGCGCTGCGCAGGTGGGAGGAGCTGGCCCGCCAGAAACTGGCCGGCGGGATGGCGGAAACGATCCGAGCGCCCCTGTGCTACGTGGCCGACAATCGACTCGTGGCCGGGCTCGAGACCTGGGCCGAGGAAAGCGTGGCCCTCCAGCGGCGTGAGGAACTGAGAGCCCTGCCGGCGCAGAACCTCAACCAGGACGGCGATCGCTTCACGCTCGACGGATGCGACATGCTGATTCAGATCGCTCCAACCGCGACGAACGCAGAGATTCATTACATGCTCCGAGGGACCGCCCCGGCTCCCGACTGGGAAGTCTTTCTGTATCACCGCTACCTGCGGAGCTTCTCAGCTCTCTGGAAGCAAGCGGGGTAAAAGGGGAAGCAATGCACGTTACCGAGTTTCACATCGTCGTCGTGGACGACGAACCCGACGTTCTCGAGATTTCTCGCCTGGCCATGCGGAATTTTCGGGTCTACGGCCTCCCCCTTCGGCTCCACGAAGCCTCCAGCAAAGCCCATGGCATCGAGGTTCTGGAGAGTCTCACCTCGGGTCGTCCCGACATCAGCATGGCCGCGGTGGCCATGATCGACGTGGTGATGGAGACCGAGCACGCCGGACTCGAGCTCTGCGACTACATCCGCAACGTGATGAAGAACCGGTGCATGCAGCTCTTCGTCCGCACCGGACAGCCCGGAGTGGCGCCCGAGCGGACCGTTCTGGACCGCTATGACATCCAGGGCTACCTGGCCAAGGCGGAGGCGACCGAGGACAAACTTTACACCCTGGTCAAGGCCGGCGTTCGAGAGAACTACTTCAGCGCGCTGTCCCTGGCCCTCCAGGACCTGGTCCACTCCCTGGTCCCGGCGGCCTCCTCCCGCAGCGGCATGGCCCAGGCTCTGCGCGAATGGCAGCGACTGGTGCGCCTCCACCACACCGGCCAGAGGGCCGAGACCATCCAGTGCCCGGAGGCCTATTTTACCGACGGGGAGTTCATCGCCGGCGTGGAGGATTGGGAGGATGAAGCCTCGGCGCGCCGGCGCCTGGACGAGCTCGTCTCCTTGCCGGCCCTCCGGTTGGATGATTCGGGCGACAGCTACACGCTGGACGGCCGCGATCTGCTCGTGCAGGTCGCCCCGTCGGCCAGCAACGCCCAGGTTCATTACGTGCTGCGAGGCACCGCCGCGGTCCCCAACTGGGAGGCGTTCCTCTACCACCGCTACCTGCGTACCTTCTCAGCCCTCTGGAAACAAGCCCGCTGAAGATCAAGCAAGCCAGTCAGGTCATCACGGTCGTGATCGTGCTCCTGACGCTGCTGGCGGTCACGTTTGTCCAGCTGGCTCGCAGCTCCTCGATCGTGGCCCAGAGGGCCCAGGAGGATCGCCGGCAGATGCTGCTCTACACCGAGCAACTGGCCGCCGGCAGCGATCGGTTGACGGGAGCGGTGCGGGCCTACGCCGCTACGGGCCAACGCAAGTACCTGGACGATTTTCGCAAAGAGCTCGAAGTCGACCGCAATCGAGATCGAGCGCTCGAGGGGCTGCTTCGGATGGACCTGACCCACGAGGAGCAGGCGCTGCTCACCCGGGCCAAGCGGAATTCCGACCAGCTCGTGAAGGTCGAGAATCAAGCTTTTGCCGCCGTGGAGAGCGGGGACACGCAGGCGGCCATCGGCATCGTCTACGGCGCGGAGTTCCTGGCGGCCAAGGCCTCGATCATGCAGCCGATCGCGGACTGCCGCCGGCTGCTGGAGCAGCGCATGAACGCCGACGTGCAGAGGCTGGTCGCGCGCGCGGGGCTGCTCGACGACGTGGCGCTGGTCATCTTGCTGCTGGATGCGCTCAGCCTGATGGCCGCCCTCGAGCTGTTCTACCGCCGACGGGTCGTGCGTCCCCTGGCCCGGGTTGCCTGCAGCCTGAACGACCTGAGCGCCGGGAAGGCGGGCGCGGCCATCGGCTACCAGCAGGATGCCTCCGAGATCGGGGAAGTGGCCCGTTCCATCGAGCAGTATCGCCGGACTCTGGAGCGCTTGAGGGATGAGAACGAGCAACTGGTCCGCGACGAGTCGGAGAACGCCCGCCACCGCTCGGTCGCTCAGATGGTGGCCGGAGTGGCGCACGAGATCAATACGCCGCTCGGGATCATCAATACGGGCGCGGACCTGATCACGAGCCGTCTCTCCGGGCTGGAGGCCGATGAGTCCGTCTTGGAGGATCTGCGCGACGCCGGGGCTCTCATCTCTCGCAACGTGGCCCGCGCCCACAAGCTGGTCCAGGAATTCAAGAAGGTCTCCGTCAATCAGATCACCGACATCAAGGAGGCCGTGTCCCTGCCGGAGGTGGTGGCCGAGACCGCGCATCTCTTTCAGGTAACCTGCCGGCAGTCCCGGATGCAGGTCGTCGTGCTCGACCTTCTGCCGAACCAGTCCGGTCACTGGCTGGGATACCCCGGCTCTCTCTCGCAGGTGCTTCTGAATCTGCTGAGCAACGCCCAGCGCTATGCCTATCCCGAGGGTGTGGGCGGCAAAGTGGAGATCGCCCTGGCCGTTGAGGATGACCTCTATCGCATCACTGTGCGGGACTTCGGCCAGGGCATCCCGCCCGAGAACCTGACACGGGTCTTCGACCCCTTCTTTACCACCGGTCGAGGCAAGGGCGGCAGCGGCCTGGGGCTGTCCATCGTCCACAACATCGTGACCGCCCATCTCCGCGGCTCCATCACGGTCGATTCGACTCCGGGCACGGGCACGACCGTCACCCTTCGACTACCGCGCGAGGTCTGAAAAGAAAAAGGAGACGGGATTTCTCCCATCTCCCGTCTCCCATCTCCCATCTTCAGGAGAGCTGGTCTTCGTCCGGCGGGGCGCCGAACATTGCTCCCAGCGGAATTCCCATGATTCCCGGCTCTTCCGGCTTGGAAGGCGGTTTGGGAGTCCAGAAGGTCAAGAGGTTCGAGATGCCGCGGGTGATGGCGCCACCCACGAGACCGCCGATCGCGAAGCCGGCCGCCGCGCCGCCGAGCGTGCCGCCCGCCGCGCCCGCCACGGTGCCCGCCGCCTTACCGGCGATGGTGCCGTGACTGTAGCTGACTTTCTTGTTGACGTTCTCGCCGACGTACTCGGCCGGGGTGAGCGCGCCCTGCGCGATGAGGCGTCCGAGGCCCGGGACGGCGTCCTTGACGGCCGCCATCGGGTCCATCATCTTCTGCATATCCTTCATCGGGTCGGCCGGGCCCTTCGGCTTGGTGGCCAGCGGCTCTTCGTGCGACTTGGCCACCAGCGAGCGGCCGCGGAAGCCCGCGACGGTCCCGAGGATGGCGCCGATCGGAGCGCCGATGACCAGACCGACCGCGCCGCCCGCCAGAGCGCCGGCGACGGTGCACACCGTGCGGATGCTCGTTCCGACGAAGCGGGCGCCCTTCGCGATAGCCGACATCTCCGGCGGCTCCTCGAGAGCTTTGATGGCCATCCGCTCCTGGACTTCCTTCTGGCCCTTGCCCATCTTCTTCTTGAGCTCTTCCATCGCTTTGGCCTGCTCGGCTTCCTGCGGGGTCTGAGTCTTCTTGTCGGCGCGCATCTGCTCGGTGACGCGGTTGATGTTGGTGAAGAGCTGATCCATCACGCCGCGGTGCAGCGGCGCGTCGAAGATCATCTGCATGAATTTGCTGTAGTCGGTGCCCTTGAGCAGCGCGGTCTCGCCCATCTTGGCCTCGTTGTCGAACTCGTCGACCGGGAGGTAGAGAGTGGCGCCCTTGCGGCCGGCGTAGCGGTCGTCCACCTTCTGACCCAGAACCTGGTCACTGGCGGCGGCGATCAGCTTTTCGCACTGGTCCTTGATGGCCTTCGGCATGCGGGCGTCGCCCTTCACGCGCTCGGCCACCTGGATGATGTCGCGGTCATCCACGTCCATCATCGTGTTCATAATCGGGTTGACGCCGTAGGTCGGGCAGTGCACGATGGCTTCCTTCACGAACTGGGCGGCATCCGGGTTGGCGAGACAGACTTTGAAGAAGTTGTCCAGCTCGGTCTGGAAGGTCTTGGCCTTCTGCGGGTCGAGGTCGTAGGCGCCGAACGTGTCGGCGAACTGCAGGTTCTTCTTGCCGCCCGGGAAGGCGGTGTGGCCGTGCACGATGTTGACCAGGTCCTTGGCGTAGGTGTGGGCATCGGCGTTGGCCGTCTTCGGGTCGTTGAGGTATTTGAAGATGTCCTCGGGGTCGTTGCCCATCAGCACCTCGGGCGAGGCGGAGAGGGCTTTGACGTCGCCCGTGCTGGCCAGCGCGTGGATGAAGGACGTGTTGCCCATCAAGCACGAGCCCACCACCAGGTTGTCGATGACCGGGCGCTTGCCGGTGTCGGCCTCGACGCGGTCCAGCGCGTTCTTGATGGCGCCGGCGAAGTCATCCACCGCCATCGCGTTGTGGGCGGCGGCGTTGTTGTCGGGGCCGTCCGGGCAGAGACCTTTCTCGGCGCCACCGTGACCGGCCACCATCAGGCGGATCTTCTGGTCGTCGGGGTGCGCTTTGATCGACTTGTAGATGAAGTTCTCGAGGGTCTTCGGGTCGTTCATGTGCGTCGTGGCGGGATCCAGGCGCTCGAGCTCCTGGAGCTCGCCCTTCTGGATGTAGTCCATCGTGAGGTTCTTCTTGTGCGGCAGGTCGGAGCGCAGCGTGACCATGTCCATCTGGTCGCTGGAGCCCACGCCCGTCATTCGCAGCGGGAGGTCCTCGTAGATGCCCTTCTCGAGCGGGTCGAACGGGCTCACGAAATAGAGCATGAACAGGTTGGTCTTGGGCTTGGCGGGATCCACCGGGGTGTTGGGATTGGCCGCCTTTCCGGTCTGCTCGAAGCTGGTCAGCTCATCGAGCTTGGTGAAGCCGTGCAGGCCGCCTTTGGGGTCGAGCACGACCAGGTCGCCGCCCTCCGCCAGGGTCAGGTAGCCGATGCGGGCGTCCGCTTTGCTGAGCATACCGGCGTTGATGCCGGCCATACCGCGGCCCAGCATCACGTGGCCGGACTTCTCGAGGTTCTCGAAGGAGGTCTTGAAGGCCACCTGCTCGGGGGTGGGAGCAGCTTCGAACGGGATCAGCTTCTCGAGCTGGCCCGCGTTCAGCGTGACGCCCTGGTCGCCCAGGCCGTTGCTGCCGTTGGGGAAGCCCACCGTGACGAAGCCGCCCTTGTTGAGCGTCTCCAGGATGGTGGCGCGCATCTTGAGCTGCGCTTCCGGGTCGCGGCGAACTTTCTTGAGCTCGCCCAGGCTGTGGCGGGCCATCTCGGCCATGTCGTGGATGGAAAGGTTCTCGGGCAGGTCCTGCATCGGCGCGATGTCGATGCCGAGCGCTTCGACCGCGTCGACCGTGCGGCCCAGGGCCGTCAGCTTGGGATCGGCGGGCTCGGGGGTGGAGGTGGAGACGGCTCCGGCGGACTTCAGGGGGAGCACCTGACCGTCGGCCGTCACGCGGTGGATGGACTCGCCCCGGGCCAGCATCAGCGCCGCGCCGTTGGCATCGGTCTTGAGCCAGTCGGGACCGGGCTTCATCATGCTGCCCTGGCCGCGCGGGAAGAAGAAGCTGTCACCGGCCAGCTGGAACTGCTTGAGCTGGTCGCGGGTCTTGATGGTCTCGGCATCGCCCTGCCCTTTGGCCAGAGCGGCGAACTTGTCCAGGTCCTCCGGGCTGCGGAAGCTGACCGTCACGCCCTTGGGCTCCTTGAATCGGACGAGAGACTCGAAGCCCGCGTCGTGGGAGCGCTGGATGTCGCGGGCTTCGGCCTTCACGGCTTTGTAGCCGCTGGTCTCGAGTTCGGCCAGCGTGCTCTTGATGGCCGCGCGCTTCGGATCGTCGTTCATCCCCTCCAGAGCGACGCCGAAAATCTGGGCCATAGCCTGGCTCATCGCCTTTTGCAGGTCCTCTTCGCTCTTGATTTCGATGACCTGCGGCTGCTCTTGCTGGGTCGGGGTGTTTCCGGTGGCCTGCTCAGCCTGCTGCGGACGTGCGGGTCCGTTCAGGAAAGCCCTCTCGTTGATGATCATGACGTTGCTCCCGTGTACGATCTGTCTCAATGGCAGGGGGGCCACTGGCTTACGGTGACATTACGCCTTGCGACTGAAAAATAGCTTAAGCCGATCCGTGTCGAAGGGCGCCAGAACATGGAAACTCTCGAATCGGGTCTCTCGCAGGGCGTCATGCTGCTGAAATTCGTGCTTGAGGCGATCTCCGCGCTGTGCGTGCTGCTGGGTCTGTTCAGCACCATCCGGCTGAGCTTTACGAATTGGCGCGGGCTGGACTCGGGCTTCTCGGCCCTGCGGCTGCGTTTTGGCAGCTGGCTGGCGCTGGCCCTCGAGTTCCAGCTGGGCGCCGACATCGTGGCCACGACGGTGGCGCCCACTTTCGACGCGCTGGCCAAGCTGGCGCTGCTGGCGGTCGTGCGGACGTTCCTCAACTACTTCTTGCAGAAGGAGCTCAAGCAGCCTGAATCCCCTTTGTCACCGGCCAGTGATATACTGACGAAGTGAGGCGGGGATACAGTCTGATCGAGGTGCTGGTGGCCACATTCTTGCTGGCCCTGGCCGTGCTGGGCCTGGTCTCGGCTCATCTCTACGCGGTGCGGGCCGAGCGCGAAGGGCTCGGGCGCTACGACTCCGGGGCGGCGGCTGGTATGATTCTGGCTGGCATCGAGAGCGATCTGCGCAAGAATCCCGACGACTTCCACAAGTCCTACGCGGTGTCGGCTCGCCCCGTGCCCGACCTGAGCGACGTCGTCTACTCGGTGGACGAGTCCGACGTGAGCCCGCGCCTGCGCAAATTCACCGTGACGGTCACCTCCGGAGCTCAGGAGTTCAAGCTGTGGACGCTGGTCTACGACGCCACCCGCTGAGAGGCTCGGTGCTGCTGGCTACCGCCCTGGTGGTGGTGTTGATCTATGCCCTGATGATCTTGAGCATGGCCAACTCGCACCGCACGCTGGCCGTCACCAAAGAGTCGCGCGCGCGCCTGCAGGCCGACGCTCTGGCCCGCGGCGGACTGGCCTACGGCCTGGACCAGCTGCGCCACACGCCCGGCTGGGATACCGCCCACACGGGCGAGGCGGCCGCCGAGGAAGCCGTGGTCGACCCGGCGGCGCCCCACGTCAAGGTCTGGTTGCAACCCACCGCGAAGGCCGACCTCTTCGAGCTGCGGGCCTCGTGCCAGGCGGTCTCGACGGCCGCTGCCTTCCAGCGCGTGCCTCGCGTCGACGCGGTGGTCTACGCCGCCACCGAGAGCCCCGGCGGCGATCCGGTCATTTCCGAGCTCCGAGCGGGCACCTGGAGCAACCTTCCCAGTCCTCCGGATTGGTATTGGACCGCTCCCACCACGCCCAAAGCCCTGCCTCGCTTCGCGCGGCAGGTTGTCCGTCTGAGGGCGGACGGCAACGGAAATCTCTACCTGCTGGCGGGCCTGGCTTCGCCCGTGGGCAGCGCCCGCGAGCCGGACGACCTGGACGGCTACAGCCTGATGCTGTTCGACCGCACCGCCGGCGCGTGGAAGCTGCTCCCCCCGCTGCCGCCTACCGTGTTTGCGGCCAATGGCTCGCCGGTCAGCGGTTACGACAAACGCCAGATCACCGCGCTGACCTCGGACGGCACCACCATGTACGCGGCCGCTTTCTACCTCGACCCGTCGGGCGAACCCCCCCCCGTCACCGGTCCCTACGGCTCGATGATCGGCTTTGCGGGCACCGAGGTCAGCACGCTCTACCGGCTGGACAATCCGCTGACGGCGGCCTGGAGCCGCGACGCCTCGGGCACCTGGACGCCCGGCACGGGGCCCGGCTGGCAGGTCGTGGGGCCCATTCCAGACGTGAGCCGCGTGGTCCGCGCCACTCTGACTGCTGACGGTGCTCTGTTTCTGAGCGGCCAGCTCGATCCGCGCGCCACCGCTCCGGGCGTCGTGCGCTACGACCGGGGGGCCTGGGTCAGCTATCCCAATCCGCCCACCAGACTCTACGCGCGAAAAGGCGGTAAGTTGTCCCTGGTCGAGCCGGACGAGCTGGGCGACATCATCGCGCCCGTCGTCTCCTCCTACACCCTTTACGAGGGGTCGGCCGAGGTCGATTCCAACGGCAACCTCTACTGGATGCTGGATCCGGGGCCCTATCCCTACGAGCACGGCACCCCTTTGAGCACGCTCTATCGCTTCGAGCCCACGCGACGCGACGGCACTCGCCAGGAGGGCGTCTGGAAGATCATCGCCGCGCCGCTCGATTACGGCTACGACCCGTCCGGACGGCTCGGGACCTCCTCCTCGCAGCAGGTCTGCGACCTGACCGCTTGCCCGGACGGCAAGGTCTACATGGCTTCGCTCGGAGACGCGCCCACGATCTACTCCTACACGGCGCAGTCCGGAGCGGAGGCGCCGGGCCGGCCCGACATCCCCGCCATCCCGGGCTGTCAGGTGACCTATGCTCCCTCGCAGCCGGGGCTGACTTTAGCGACCCGCCTGAGCACCGGCCCGCAGATGCTCACGTCGTTGACGAGCGGCGCGGTGGCCCGGCCCGGCGAGCACGACTACCGTCCCACGGCCAGCTATCACCCCTGAGGGAGCTTGAGGCAGAACTGCGTGGGATTGGAGCCAACGAGCTCCAACGTCCCTCCCAGGCTGCGCGCCATCGTGTAGGCGAGGAAGAGGCCCATCCCCGTCCCGGCGCCCACGTCGCGGGTGGTGAAGAACGGCTCGAAGATCCGGGCCTGGTTCTCGGCCGGGATGCCGCAGCCGTTGTCGCTCACGTCCACGCGCACGGAGCTCCCCTCGGCGCGCACGGTGAGCTGGATCCGGGGCTCGGGCTGCCCTTCCACCGCCAGCACGGCGTTCTGGAGCAGGTTGACGAGGATCTGCTGGACCTCCTCGGGCCGGGCGATCACCGTCAGGTCCTCGAAGGAGAGCTCCACGGGGAAGCGCGCGCTCAGGCCATCGAGCAGCGGAGCGAGCTTCAGGGGCTGGCGCTCCCCGGCTCCGCCGCGGGCGAAGCTGAGCAGCTGGCCGGTGATCTGGCGCGCCCGCCCGACCGTGAGGCGGATGGCCTCGAGCAGCTCCTGGCGCATCTCCGGCTGGTCGGTGACGGCCAGCATCTCGGCGTCGGTGGAGATGGCCATGAGCGGGTTGTTGATCTCGTGGGCCACGCCGGCCGCCAGCTGGCCCACGGCCGCCATTTTGCCGGTCAGGAGCAGCTGGCGGTGGTGGCTGGCGTTCTGCAGCGAGAGCCCGGCCATGGAGGCGAGCAGCGTGAGGGCTGTCTGGTGGTCGCGGAGGAACGTCTGGTTGGGAGTGCCGACCAGCACCAGCGTGTCGCCGGATTCGTCGAGGTCGGCGGCCAGGGTCGGGCCCTCGCCGGGGTCGCCCCAGCGCCGCAAGACATTCCCCTGCCGCGTCAGGCTGCCTCCCCGGTGGGGAACGAGGCGGAAGGCGGCCGCTTCCAGATAGCGCAGCAGCGTCTCCTCGTCCAGCGTGGAGGCCAGGGCGCGCATGCCCTCGAGCAGTCGGGACATCAGGTTGACCCGCTCCTCGAGCCGCTCGCCGCGCGCCCGGGCGCGCTCCTGCTCGACGGCGGCCTCGAGCGCGTCGGCGGCCAGGGGAGCGAGCTGCGCCAGCCGGTCCAGGCCGAAATCGCCCTCGGGGGCGCCGAGGTAGAGCACGCCCGCCTTCCCGAGGGGCAGGGCCACCACGGGCCGCTCGTGCAGAAAGATGCGCTCCGAGCCGCCCGTCGGCGACTCGCGGTGTTGCGGTTTGCCGCGCTCCCAGGCCTCCTGCACGACCGGCTCGGTCCGGCCCAGCACGGCCGCGGTCTCCAGTCGCTGCCGGTAGGGGCTGCGGTAGGCCAGCGGCACGAGGCGGCCTTCCTCGTCGGGCATGAACAGGGCGGCCGAGCGGCAGGGTTGCTGCTCCAGCGCGATGCTCAGCACGATCTCGGCCACGCCGCCCCGGTCCTGCCCCTGGAGCAGGCGGGTGGTCCACGCGCTCGTGGAGTCGAGCTTGCCGGCGGCTTTGCTCAGCTCCTGGCGGGCTTGCTCGATTTGCAGGGGAGGTTTCGGACGCGTTTGGATGGCCGTGGTCAGCGAGGCGAGCAGCAGGACGAGGCTGAGGAGCGGGTCGGTGGCTCTCGTCAGCGCCCAGGACAGGAGCGATTGGCAGGCGGCCTGGGGAGTGCGCTCGAGGAGGGGATAGAGGAGAGCCCCCGGGCCCGGGAGCCAGCGGTTGGCGAGGAGGGCCGCCAGGAGTTTCCACGGGGGCGGCTGCTTCTTGAGGGCGGTTCCGGCGGTCAGGGCGAGGGCGGCCAGCCCGGGGTTCTGGGAGGCCACCCACAGCAGCGCGGCGGCGGCGGTTCCTGGGGGCAGGAAGGCTTCCAGAGCGAGGGCGCCCAGGGCCACCAGCAGCATCGTGGCGTCGGGATGCCAGCGGTCAGAGGCCAGTGCACCCACCAGCAGAGCCAGGATCAGCCCGCGTCGCGCATCCACTCGAACGGGGTTCCGCGGCGCTGCTGCCGAACCCTCGCGGAAGGATGCAGTTTCAGTATCGCGCGGTCAGCGACCGGGGGGAGCAGCGTCAGGGCACCGTGGAGGCGGCTGACGAGCAGGCCGCGGTGGCCCGTCTGCAAAAGGCGGGACTGGTCGTGTGGATGGTCACTCCGGCAGGCGAGCCGGAGCCGCTGCGCCTGCCGACCCGCGAGCGCATCGAGCTGATCGCCTCGTTGGGGGTGATGCTGCAAAGCGGCCTGACGCTGGCGCGCGCCCTGGGCGTGCTGGCCGAGACCTCGCGCGTAGCCGCGGCGTTGCTCGAGTCGATCAGCCGGGGGGAGCGGTTCTCGGTTGCGATGAGCAAGGTCGAAGGCTGTTTCCCCGCCTCCTGGATCGGCCTGGTGCGGCTGGGGGAGGATTCGGGCAGCCTGGTGCTGGTGCTGGCCCGCCTGGCCGCGGCCGCCGAGCGGGCCGAGCAGCATCGGCGGCAGCTGGTGAAATCGCTGGTGTATCCGGCCTTCACCCTGCTGGGCACGCTGGCGACGACCGGGCTGATGGTCTTTTTTCTGCTGCCGCGTTTTGCGGCGCTGGTGGGCAATCCCGCCTCGCCCCTACCCACGCGGGCGTTGTTGTGGCTGGCACGGCCAGGGGTGGCCACGGCGCTGGCCTGGGTGCTGGTGGTGGCTGCGCTGATCCTGTATGTGCGCAGGCGGAGGGTGTTGGGCTGGGTGACCCGTCTGGGGCTCTGGCGGAAAGCCGCCTGGGCCGGCCTGTGCCGCAATCTGGCCCTGATGCTGGAGGCGGGCATGCCGCTGGGGCAGGGGCTCCGTTTGATGCGCGACAGCGCTCCCACGAGCTATGAGCGGCTGGTGCTTTCGGACATGCTGGTGCGCGTGGCCCAGGGACAGGAGTTGCCGTTGTTGTTCGGCGAGGGTCCGCCGGTGCTGGGCCACCTGGTGCGGGCCGGCGTGGAGTCGGGCCGGCTGGTGTTCCTGCTGGGCCGTGGGGCGGACCTGCTCGAGGACGAGGTCACGGGCACGCTGGAGACGACGCTCCTGTTGCTGGAGCCTTTGCTGATCGGGCTGTGCGGCCTGCTGGTGGCGTTCGTGATGATGGGGGCCTTCTTGCCTGCCTACCGCATGTTGCTGGAGGTGGCGTGAAGAAGGGTCATACGCTGCTGGAGGTCATGCTGGCGGCGGCGCTCTTTGGCACGCTGCTGCTGGCCCTGACGTGGGTTTACGCGACGATGCTGCGCAGCCAGCGCCAGGCCGATCCGGCCTCGGAGGCGGCCCGCCTGGCTCTGTTGGCGCTGGAGAAGACGCGCGCCGAGCTGGGGGACGCGCTGGTGGAGAGTGTGCCGCATCAGGCCTTGGAGATCGCTTACCGGGTGCCCCGGCGGGATGCCGCGGGTCAGGTTCTGGTGGGGGATGGCCTGGGGATCGACTGGGGGCCGGTGCGCACGCTGCGCGCTGTCGGCGGGGTGTTAGAGCGCGTGGAGGCAGGTACTGGGCAGCGGGTGGCGTTGCTCGGAGCTGCGGGTTATGTCCGTTTCGACCGGCCGGATGGCGAGATGGACCTGGTCGTGATCGAGGTCCAGGCCGAGGCGCGCGGGCGGACGCACAGGGTTACTTCGGCTGTGAGCTTGAGGCAGCAGCGTTAGGGGTGGGCTGGTTGGTGAACGGGTCGCGCGTGGCCCGCACCGTGGGGGTCTGCGCGGGGGTGACGGCCGACTGCGGCGTGGGCGTGGTCGTGGGCTCCGTCGTGCCACAGGCGACGGTCAGGACGGCGATTCCGAGGAGCAGTGCGCGTGCGATCATCGGGAGGTTTTCGCGACCTGCCCGGCCGAGCCTTCCGCGAGGTCGCGTTGCTCCGCTGGCCTCGGGAGGGATCCGCTCCCCGGAACGGATCCGGATTCGCGCGCGGGCATGGACCCATCGCGGTGGGAGGGATCCGCTCCCCGGAACGGATCCCGATCCGCTCGCGGGCATGGATCCATCGCGGTGGGAGTGATCCGCTCCCCGGAACGGATCCCGATCCGCTCGCGGGCATGGATCCACCCGGGGGGATCCGCTCGCGGGCATGGATCCATCGCGGTGGGAGGGATCCGCTCCCCGGAACGGATCCCGATCCGCTCGCAGGCATGGATCCATCGCGCTGGGAGGGATCCGCTCCCCGGAACGGATCCGGATCTGGTCAAAGCTACTCGATGAACAACAGTCGCTGGCCCACGACCATGGCCAGCAGACCCGGCCGCACAATGGCTGGCGGACCGGCTTGCTCGGCGCCAGCTTGCAAGAGAAAGAGCAGCTTGCCCTGTGGGTCGAGCGCGGCCACGCCCCCTTCGACTGTCGCGTAGGTTCGACCGGCTGCGTCGACCACGGGCTGGCACAACCCCCAGTCGCTGACGAGGGGCAGCTCGCGGCGCCAGAGAGTCTCGCCCTGGCTGGTCAGAAGGGAGAGGAAACCTTGGCGCTCGAGGGCGACCCAGGCCCCAGCATAGTCGGCGAAGACGCATGCCGAGGGATAGGAGCCGAGCTCACGGCCCTCCTGGTCGAAGAAGCACGATCGGTCCTGGTTCAGAGAGCCGACCGCGGCCACCAGTTCGGCGTTGATCGAGGGTAACAGGTCCGCCTCTTTGAGGCCGCTTCGAAAGACGAATTTGCCACTCGGTTGAACGCGACAGAAGCCCTTCCCGTAGTAGCCGGAGATCGCGAGGGTTCCGTCGGGATAGAGCGCGGGGGGAAGCACATCGTACCCGAAAACGCCAATTTGGTGCCACTCCCCCCCGCGAAGGATGCGGACCTCGCCCATCGGGGAGGTCAGGATCGGCTCGTTCTCCCAACTGATGTTGGGTGACGGCCCAGAATCGTCGCTGTGAAAACCGCAGGGAATGACGAGCTCCTTTCGCCCTTCGGAATCGACCACGAGCAGGAACTCTCTGGAAGCCAGTAGGGTCCGGCCGTCCTCCAGCGCCACCGGGGCGGAATGGCACTCCCCCAGAGGCAGGCCCCACGGAACTTTTCCGCCGATGTCGACGCCGAAGAGCGTCCCGCCACACGTGACGCGGAGGCTACCGTCCGAGCTGACGATGACGGCCGCGGGTCCCTGCAGCCCTGCGCTCGTCAGGCTGACCTGGTGGGCGAGCCGGCCTGCGGTCGGTCCGGCCAGCGGAGAATTGGAGCGATTTCCACGGTCACCTCCCGTCCGAGGCCAGGGAGAGTCGGCCAGAGTGAACATCCTGGCCAGATTTCGACACACGCCCTCTTCTTGACATTGGATGCATAGTTGTGTATATACATAGACATGCTAACAACTGCCTTCGAGGCTCTGGCTGATCCCACGCGGCGTCGCATCGTCGAGCTGCTGCGGGCGGGTGAGCAGCCCGTGAGCGAGGTGGTCGAGCGGGCCGGCATCCATCAGTCCGGCGTGTCGCGGCACCTGCGCATCCTCTCCGAGTCGGGCTTCGTCTCGATGCGGCCCGACGGCCAGCGGCGGCTCTACTCGCTGCGGCCCGAGCCCTTTCAGGAGCTGGATGCCTGGCTCGGGCAGTATCGCCAACTTTGGGAAGAGAGACTGGACCGATTGGGTGCCGCTCTCGAGAAAAGGAGACAACAACGATGAACCAGGCCAGGATCGTGGTGGAGCGCACCTATCGGGCGACCCTCGAGGAGATCTGGGAGCTCTGGACGACCCGCGAGGGCTTCGAATCCTGGTGGGGCCCGCAGGGCTTCCGGGTCGAGGTCTACGAGCTGGACGCCCGCCCTGACGGCATTCTGCGCTACGAGATGATCGCCGACAGCCCGGAGATGATCGAGGGCATGAAAAAGATCGGCCAGCCGCCTTCCCACTCGGTCCAGTCGCGTTTCAGCGAGCTGAAACCGCGCGAGCGGCTGGTGCTGACCAACGTGATCGACTTCCTGCCGGGCGTCGCGGCCTACGAGAGCCACATCGCAGTCGACTTCCAGGCTACCGGCGAGCAGGTGCGCATGGTCGTCACTCTCGACGGCATGCACGACGAGCACTTCACCCGCATGCAAGAGGAAGGCTTCAAGAGCCAGCTCACCAAGCTCGACGCGCGCTTCGGCTAGAAGCTGCGCGTGAGGTTGATCAGGACGTTGAAGTCGCCGAAGACCGCCCGGGCCGGCGGGGTCAGGGCTTGCTGGAGCGTGAGGTTGAGGTTGGTCTCGTCGTCCAGGCTGCGACCGCACCCGACGCGCGCCACGACCGCGGTCGCTCCGGGGCTCAGCTGCTGGCGAAGGGTCCCGCCGACGGTGACCAGATAGTCTTCGGAGATGAGCATGGTCAGCTCGGTGGTGCCTTCCAGGTAGTCGCTGTCGAGCGTGAGGTTGTGATTGTAGTGCAGCTCGTTGACCCAGAGCAGGTCCTCGTCGATGAACCAGCGCGAGTTGTACTCGCCCTCGATCGACCAGAAACCCCCGACCAGAGGGTCGCCGGCGGTCGGCAGAGTGGCGTGGATCACGGCCGATTGCCAGAACTCGTCCTGGTGGTCGAAGAGCCAGGTGTAGAGCAGCTCGACGTCCTCGGCCGACTCGACGTCGCCCAGAAAGTCATAGGCGGTGCGGACCGTGACCGCCTGGGTATCCTCGTGGCCGAAAGGAACCAGGACCTCCAGGTTGGGACGGCTCAGCAAACGCCCGTCGGGCCGGGTGCCGACCTGGTAGCCCAGGTTCACGTAGGGGGCCAGATAGGTGGGGTCGACGTGGAGCAGCCGTGAGTCCTCTTCAGGCTCCTGGGCGAGGGCGGGGAGCGCGAGTAAGAGACAGACGAGGAGCGTCAGGAAGGCCCTCACGAGGCGAACGCCCTCTGGGTCCGCAGCAGCACGTGACTGCCGGTCCCACAGCGCGAAGTGCCTGTCAGAGGATGGCGACGGACAGGCCTGCGCCCTCGAAAATCAAGCCCCGCTGCTCCCACAAGCATGGTTCGGATGATTCTAAGCGCGTTCAAGATGACCCTTTGACGGTGGTTTTAAGTTGTAGCGGTTGGCGATGGCCGGCGGTAGGGATTTCCGCGAGCCTATAGGCCCGTGCCAACGGCCTAGGGACTTCCGCGAGCCTATAGGCCCGTGCCAACGGCCTAGGGCTTTCCGCGAGCCTATAGGCCCGCGCCCACGGCCTAGGGCTTTCCGCGAGCCTGTAGGCCCGCGCCCACGGCCTATAGGGCGCTCCGCGAGCCTGTAGGCCCGCGCCCACGGCCTAGGGATTTCCGCGAGCCTATAGGCCCGCGCCCACGGCCTAGGGATTTCCGCGAGCCTATAGGCCCGCGCCCACGGCCTATAGGGCGCTCCGCGAGCCTGTAGGCCCGCGCCCACGGCCTATAGGGCGCTCCGCGAGCCTGTAGGCCCGCGCCCGGGCCCAGGGCGCTCCGCGAGCCTATAGGCCCGCGCCCGGGCCCAGGGCGCTCCGCGAGCCTATAGGCCCGTGCCAACGGCCTAGGGCTTTCCGCGAGCCTATAGGCCCGCGCCCACGGCCTAGGGCTTTCCGCGAGCCTATAGGCCCGCGCCCAGGGCCTATAGGGCGCCCCACGAGCCTATACGCCCGCGCCCACGGCCTAGGGCGCCCCGCGAGCCTATAGGCCCGCGCCCACGGCCTATAGGGATTTCCGCGAGCCTATAGGCCCGCGCCCACGGCCTAGGGCTTTCCGCGAGCCTATAGGCCCGCGCCCACGGCCTATAGGGCGCTCCGCGAGCCTGTAGGCCCGCGCCCACGGCCTAGGGATTTCCGCGAGCCTATAGGCCCGCGCCCACGGCCTAGGGATTTCCGCGAGCCTATAGGCCCGCGCCCACGGCCTATAGGGCGCTCCGCGAGCCTGTAGGCCCGCGCCCACGGCCTATAGGGCGCTCCGCGAGCCTGTAGGCCCGCGCCCGGGCCCAGGGCGCTCCGCGAGCCTATAGGCCCGCGCCCGGGCCCAGGGCGCTCCGCGAGCCTATAGGCCCGTGCCAACGGCCTAGGGCTTTCCGCGAGCCTATAGGCCCGCGCCCACGGCCTAGGGCTTTCCGCGAGCCTATAGGCCCGCGCCCAGGGCCTATAGGGCGCCCCACGAGCCTATACGCCCGCGCCCACGGCCTAGGGCGCCCCGCGAGCCTATAGGCCCGCGCCCACGGCCTATAGGGATTTCCGCGAGCCTATAGGCCCGCGCCCACGGCGATATAGGGCGCTTCGCGAGCCCTCTAGCTCACATACTCGACGTCAGGAGCGTCTGAGCAAAAACGCCGAGGCGGCGAACATGCCCAGGCCGCCCAGCAGGGCCAGGCTGCCCAGGAAGCCCTGGCCGCCCTTCTGGTCGGCCCGTTGCAGCATCACCCGCGTCAGCTCGGCCAGCTCGGGGTCAGTCTTGGCCAGAAAGTCGGGGGACTCGAAGTGCAGCTTGACGCCCTCGGCGATGTATTCGCCCGTGTTCTTCAAGCCATACTGTGAGGCGGGCGTGCCCGGACGCGCCTTCGCGGCGTCGTAGGCGGCCTGCAGGCGCGGCTTGAACTCGGTCTCGTACCAGTGCGGATCCTCTTTGCTGAGCTGGTCCTCGATGGCGTGGCCGATCTCGTGGCTCAGCGTGTGGGTAGTGCCGAGCTGGTTGGCATCCACCTCGATACCGCCGGACACGGGCATGTAGAAGCCAAGCGCGTGGATGCTCTCGAGCCCGTCGCGCGGCACGAGCTTGTCGCCCACGTACACGACCGGAGGCTCCACGATGCCAAAACGCGCCCGGTCGAGAAAAATCTTGTCGGGCTGCGAGCGCATGGTCGCCACCCACTTCTGGGCGGCCTCCCGGGCAGGGCCTTCCGGAATCGTGGCCAGGGTCGCCTCGGCCTGCGCCAGCGCGGCCCCCCGGGCCTGCTCCAACCGGTCGCCATTGGCAAGCTCCATGAGCGCGCGATATTCGCTTTTCTGCGCGTCGGTCTTGGCGCCGGCCAGGTCCAGGGAGAATTCCATGCTACCCGGGAAAGCGACCCCCGCTCCCCAGGTGCCCGCAGCTTGCTTCAAGACCTCCTCGCGCGCCTGCAACGCCGCCAGCAGCGACTTGCCCAGCTCGCTCATCCGGGGCGGGAGCTGGGCGCCCGCGCCCATCATCCCGACCCCGCCGAAAACGCCGCAGCCCACGACGGTTTCGGGCAGCCCGTTCTCCTGGCGCCACTTCTTCATGACCTCGGCCTGCTCGGCCTGGATGGAGTCGATGCGGGAAAGGCGCGCTTTCAGCTCCGGGCTGACCAGCGCCTGATCCATCTTGACCCTGAGGTCGATCGCCTCCTGGGCCAGCTGCATGCGGTCGGTCGTGCGCAGATAGCCGTTTTGCTCCAGAATCCGGGCCGACTCCACATCCTCCTCGACGATCTGGATGCGCACGCCCCGATCGCCCAGCCAGTGCAACGTGGGGCTGCCGAACGCCTCGAGCTCTGCCGAGGCCAGGGAGTGCTGCTGCGGGGTCAGGTTCTTGTCCGCGCTGAGCGTGGCGTCGCGCGACGCGATCTGGTGGGCCACCGAGGTCGCGCCGTGGTAGCCCAGGTTGAGGCCCACGGCCATCCCCACCAGCAGCGAGACCTGCGCCAGGCCGCGCACCAGGCGGCCGGCGGTGCGCCGCGGTCGGGCGACGGTGGCGGTGTCCTGGACGCCGGGCGGGGTCGTCGTCTCGGGACGGCTCGCGGGGGCGGAGGGCGTCGGCCGCGTCAGGCTGGACACGCTCGATACCTGGGTCAGGGGCTGCACAATAGGTAGAATTCGCTCTACAGGGCGAAAACCACCTTCACGCGGCTCTGCCCCCGCTTCTCGAACGACTGCAGCTCGTCCGGCTGAATCTGCTCGAGGAACTCGAACAGGCCCTGATCGCTGGGCTCGCTGACCCCGTGCTGGGCCAGCACCAGGGGGGTGCCCGTGTAGGTCAGCTCGACCGCGTAGCTGGTCTCGTCATAGCTCACGTCCACCTGCACCTCGCCCGAAACCAGGTGGTGGTCCTGCACGACCCGCACCAGGCGGCCGACCATCTCCTGGGTATCCTTCCGGATGGCTTCGGGGACGGGCCACTTCTTCGCTTGCTCGGGCAGATCCATTTGCACCATGGTGGCGGTCTGCTTCGAACCGATACGCAGGATGGCGAACAGGGCGAGGCCGGACAACGTGGTCAGCGTCAGGAGCGAGCCCGAGAACAGGTTCCACGGGCTCGGCAGCGCTTCAAAGAAGCTCGGGGTCACTTTGCGGGCCAGCCCCAACATGACGGCCACCCCGATCACCATCGTGTGGCGGATGTCCAGCGGCCGGGCGGTGACCATCTTCAGCCCACTGCTGAAGAGCGTTGCGCCCATGTAGACGAAGGACCCTCCCAGCACGGGATCGGGCACCACCAGGAAGGAGGCCGCCAGGCGCGGGAGCAGGGCCAGCAGCAACAGCCACGCGCCCGCCGCGTAGGCGATGACCCGGCTGGTGGCGCCGGTGGTCTCGCTGATGGCCACCGAGCTGGGGCTGGCCGCCACGCCGGGCGAAGCCAGGGCCCCCGCGATCAGGGTGGTGGCCCCGTCGGCGACCACGCCCCGCGTGATTCCGGTCGTCTCGGGTCGCTGGTAGTCGGCGTCGTTGATCTTCTGGGCGGTGGCCAGCACGCCCACGGTGCGCAGAGCGCAGGCCAGGGCGCCCACCAGGAACGGGATGAAGCACTCCTCGCGCAGGGCGTAGCCGAAGGCGGGCAAGTGGGGGAGACCCACCCACGAGGCCTGCTGCATGTCGGCCACGCGCTGCGGGTCGAGCTGGCCCGTGACGACCGTCAGCGAAGCGCCGGCCAGAATGCCCAGCATGGGGGCCAGCAGCCGCACCATGTTGCGGCCCCAGACCGAAAAGCCGATCATCGTGCTCAGCGTCACCATGCCGGCCGCGATATCGAGCGGTGTGTGGCGACCCTGCATGCCCAGCAGCTCGTCCACTCCCACCAATCCCACATCGAAGCCGACCGCCACCGTGATGAGCCCGCACAGGTAGGTCGGCAAGAAGCTGCGCAACGGCTTGAGCAGCGCCGCCAGGGCGATCTCGGCCGCTCCGGCGACCATCGTCATGCCCGCCACCAGGGCCATGCCGGCCAGCTTGGCGGCCTGCAGGCTGGCGGTCAGGTAGGTGGCGGTCAGCACCGGCGGGGTCAGCATGCCCGAGCCCGTGCGGCGGTTGGCCTGCATGGCGCTCCCCAGCGCCAGCACCACCAGCGAGAGGCTGATGGTGTTCTGGCGATCGGCGAACGAAAGGCCGGCGCTGTGCGTGACCAGGATGGGGACGATCAGGAAGATGGATTGCAGCACGGCCTGCTGCAGCCCCATCAGGGTCAGCTTGCCGAGCGGCGGAACGTCGTCCAGTGCGTAGATCAGACCCGGGGGTCGGCGCATCCGGAGCGGTTCTCAGGCAGCACAGGATCCGCCTGCCGCTCGCGCGAATGCGGCGCGCGCCATGCGACGAATCCTGTTGATCTTGCTCTTGCTGCTGCCCGCGACCGCGACCCCACGCTGGACAGCCGACTGGCCCCTGGACCGCGTCCTGAAGGAGCCCGAATCCTTTCTGGATACCTTCGTGCAGCACGAGCGCACCTTCTTCCGCGCCGCCCGCAGCCCCGAATCAGGCTTGACCTACGACGGCTGGGACCTCGACCCCGAAACGGGACAGCCCGTGCGCCCGCGCCTCGTCAGCGCGCCGTCGAAGGAGTGCCTGGATGTCGCCATTCTGAGCAAAGCCGTGCTGGGCGACCGGCGGGCGCTGATGCTGGTGGACGAGGACGAGGCGGTGGACATCCTGCGCCGCAAGCTTCACAGCTATCGCGACTGGCAGCGGCGCTATCCGCGCACGGGCGGCTACATGCCGTGGTGGAACGGAGGCCACAGCGCCGAGTTCACCGAGACCTGGAACGGCGCCGTGCCCGCGCTGGACAACGGCGAGTGGGTCTGGGCCATGCTGGTGGCCGAGGACGCCCTGCGCCACCGGGGCTACGCCGAGCTCGCCGAGGAGTATCACGCCTTCAACGCCGACCTGATGGAGGCGGCCGGGCGCATCTTCTACGACGACGCGCGCGGCCGGGTGCGCGGGGACGTGCGCGTGGACACCGATTTCTACCACCCCGACCCCGGCAAGCAAGATTTTCTCGAGGGCGAGCACGGCGTGCACGAGGGCGCGATGATGGTGATGTACGTCACGCTCTTCGGGCAGAACGTCCCGCCGGACGGGGCCAGGCGCATCTGGAGCGGCACGCGCCTGGTGCGGGTGGAGACGCAGTGGGGCACCACCTGGCAGGGCTTCTGGGGCTCCTCGCACGAGGAGTGGGCCTTCCTCTTCATGCCCTATTTCGACGTGCCCCAGTTCCGCAAGCTGTTCGGCATCCGCCAGGTCATCCGCACCCAGAACGCCGCCCTGCGCGGTTACCGGGGGCTGCACGCCTCGGCTCACAACCCGGTGGAGCGCAAGTACTCCTCGGATGCCGGCATCGAGGGGGTCGGCACCCAGCCGCTCGGGTCGCAGTATTCGCTGGCGCCGTACGGGGTGTTTCCCGTGTTGCTGATCGACCACCGAGTCGGCTCGGCGTGGCTCCTGAACATGCTCGAGGGGCCCAAGATGCAGGGCCCGATGGGGGCGGGCGAGTCCATCTCGCAAGACGGCCAGCACGTGGCGCCCATCAAGACGATCGACGGCACGTTCCCGACCCTGCTGGCGGCCATGGGCGGCCTGCAGAGCGAATGCGCCGCCGCCCTCCGCGCGCGCGGGGTGATGGACGAGTTCGTGACCCTGATGGGGGAGGAGTACCGCGAGACGTTCGGGAGCGCGCCCCTGGTCAAGAAGGCCGACCTGGCGCTGCCCTCATCGCGGATGCCCCAGACGGCGGAGGACTACCACTAGCCGCCTTCGCGCGCGGGTTCGTTCCCCCGAATGGCGATTCGCGCCCCGAGGGAACGACGTCGTTCCCCCAAGAAGCGATTCTGGCACGAAGGGAACGAAACCCCCCGGCTGCGCGGCGCGGCGGATTCGTTCCCCCGAATGGCGATTCGCGCCCCGAGGGAACGACGTCGTTCCCCCAAAAAGCGATTCTTGCATGACGGGAACGAACCCCCCCCGGCTGCGCGGCGCGGCGGATTCGTTCCCCCAAAACGCGATTCTCGCACGAAGGGAACGAACCCCCCGGCGCTAGGCCTCCTGGCGGCCGCCGTTGGCCAGGATCTCGTCGATGAACACCATGTCCGCACGGGACACGCTGCTCGAAATCGGCTCGATCTGGTCCACCGAGGGCTGGAAGCTGCGCCCGATCTCCAGCGTGTAGTTGAAGATGCCGTTGGCATACAGGATGTCGTTGGAGGTTCCGCTGGTCGAATACAGATCGATGGCGGGCATCACGCGGAAGGGCTCGTCCTCGCCGATGGCCTTGTTCAAACGGTTGCCGACCTCGCGCAGACGCTCGATTCCGGGCGCGGGCTCCTCGGTGTGGCCCCAGGGCATCAACACCATCTCGCCATAGCCGTGGTGGTCGATGACGCCCTTGATGTTGCCGCGGCCGAGCTCGAGGTTGAGCAGCGCCTGCACCTCGAGCTGGTTGGCGCCCGAGGCGCCGCGATAGGTGTCCGAGTAGGGGTTGTCGCTGGTGGCCCAGCCGAAGTCGTCATTGGTGGAGCACGGCGTGTCGCCGTCAGGACGATAGAGCGTCGCGTCGGCGCCGTTGGGTGAGGCGTAGTTGCGGTTGAGGTCGGTGCCGATCGCGTCGGTGGCCTGGCCGCAGGCGTCCGTGCCCACCGGGGCGCGGTTCTTGCGCCACCAGTTGTCCTCGTTGCGGGAGTACTCGTAGCCGTCCGGATTGACGATGGGCACCACCCAGATCTCGGCGTTGTCCACGCGGCGCTTCATGTCCGGGTTGGTGGCGTACTGCGAGAGCAGGTCGTTGGCGCTGCGCATCGGGGGCATGATGGACATCCACTCGCGGGCGTGGTGACAACCGGTCAGAACCACGCCGGTCTTGGAGGAGGTGTCCCCGCAGTGGGCGCCCTTGCTGATCTTCAGAGCCCAGATGTCGCGCCCCTCGTGGGTCTTGCCCAGGCTGACCTTCTCGGCCAGGTTGGGATACCGGCGCTCCAGGTCCGACAGCTGCTGGGACATCTCGTCGTAGGTGGGATAGGCGGCCGCGTCGGGGTTGAGCTCGTTGCGCAGGTGGTGCTTGAACTCGCACAGGACCTGCTGCTTGTCGATGTTGTGGCCCTCGTGGTCGTGCATCGAGTCGGTGCGCTCGAGGTGCGCGGCGATCTCGTCGTCGCAAAGGTTCCCGTCCTCATTGGTGTCGATCAAGGCCGCCTCGGCGAGGCGCTTGGCGTGGACGTTCTGGGACTTGCCCTGGTCGGTGAAGCTGTAGCTGGAACGGGGGATGCTGGTCATGGGGCTCCTTAAGCACTCTTTGAGGTGCACCCATCCTATGCATGAGCCCCCGGCGGATCTTTGCGAGGTTGTGAACATGAACCAAACAGGGCCCAAGCCCGCCCGCGCGAAGCGGACCGCATGGCGACGGGCTCGGTTTCCGACCTGGTGGCCCGGCTGCGTTCCGGGCTTGCCGGCGCGCGCGGCGAAGGGCTCGCTCCTCGCCCCGTGGCCCGGTTGCAAGAAGGCGACCTGCGGCACGTCGGCATTCTCTTCCTGGACGTGCGGGGCTTCACGGGGATCGCCGAGCAGCTCGCCCCCGACGAGCTCTCGCTCTTCATCCACCAGACCGTGTTCCAGAGCTTTGCCGCCGCCATCGAGGACCATCGGGGCGTGGTGCTGCAGTTTCTGGGCGACGCGATCTTCGCCATCTTCCCGCCCGCCCAGGCGCGCATCGATCCCCGCGAGATGGCCTGCCGCGCCGCCCTGTCGATCCTCGAGCAGGTCGAGGCGATCCGGCCGGTTTGCGAGGAGGCCCGTCTCGAGCTGGCCGTGCGCATCGGCGTCAACTACGGCAAGATCGCCCTCAGCAAGGTCAGCGTGGGCGAGCGCCAGGAGTGGACCGGCGCTGGCGACGCCATCAACGTGACCAAACGCCTCGAGTCGGTCGCTCCGCCCAACAGCGCGCTGGTGCTCGACGAGCTGGCCGAGGCGATGCGCGATCGATTCGCGTTCACTTCGTTCGGGCGGCAGACCCTGAAAGGCAAGTCCGAGGAGCGCGAGCTGTTCGTTCTGGGGCCGGCGCACACCGACCTGGTGCAGACCGCCTCGGCTCTGCCCACGGTGCTGGTCGGCCGCCAGAGCGAGCTGGAGGCCCTGCACGGCTCCCTGCGCGAGGGCGCCGTCGTGCTCGAAGGCGAGGCCGGCATCGGCAAATCACGGCTGTCGGATGAGGGTCAAAGCCAGGCCGAAGTGGTGGCCATTCGAGCCCAGTGCATCCCGTACGGCCGCCAGCTTTACGGCGCCCTGGTGGCCTGGATGCGCGGTCTCCACCTGCGCCTGGGGCTCGACGTCACCGGCCTGGTGCAGCTGCTCGAGGCCCCGGGGCAGCTCGAGCCGCGGGCCCGCCAGCTGCAGGTGCAGCTCGCCTTCAAGACCTTCTTCCACGCGGCGGCGCGGACGGCCGAGGGCCAGGGGATCCACCTGGCTCTGCGACTCGAGGATGCGCAGTGGATCGACGAGGGCAGCCTGGGGGTCATCCGGTTTCTCTACCAGGCGGAGGGTCCGCTGCCGCTCGTCATCACGTCGCGCACCCCGCTCGACTGGCTGGAGCCCCGCCTCGAGCTGCGGCTCGGCCCGCTGGACACCGAGGCCATGAGCGAGCTGCTCGATCAGCTGGTGGGCGCCCGGCTGGAGCCGGAATCGCGCCGCGTCTTGCTCGATCGCGCGGCGGGCAACCCGTTCGTGCTGGGCGAGCTGGTGGCCGAGGCGCGTCAGCGGGGAGGCCTGGTCGCGGGCCCGGCCGGGCTCGAGCTCACGGCCGAAGCCCGCGCGGAGCTGCCCGCCAGCCTGGAAGGGGCCGTGCTGGCGCGCGTCGACCGCCTCGAGCCCGAGCTGAAAAGCGTGCTGCAGATGGCGGCCGTTCTGGGACGCGAGTTCACGGTCGTCAACCTGCGCCGGGTCTGCCAGGGAGCCGGCCTGGACCTGACGGACCAGTTGCCGCGCCTCGAGCAGGCCGGGTTCCTGCAGACCTCCACGCGGCCCCGCACGGGCTGGGACGATGCCGGCGAGCTGTACGTGTTCGCCGACGGCCTGGTTCAGGAGGTGGTGGCCGGCTCGCTGTTGGTGCAGAACCGGCGCCTGCTGCACCGGCTGGCGCTGGAGGTGCTCGAGCCGGAGCACCTGGCCTCGCCCGCGCGCCTGTCCTATCACGCCGAGGAGGCGCAAGATTGGGGCCGCGCGCTCACCTACCACATGGCGCAGGCGCGCCTGGCGTTCGAGGGCTCGCACTTTCGCGCCGCGCTGGCGGCCCTGGCGGGCGCCGAGGAGGCGGTCGGGCACCTGCGCGGCCTGGAGCACAGCCGGCTCGAGATTCTGCTGGTGCGGCTCGAGACGCAAGAGCAGTTGTCCCACTTCGACGAGGCGCTGGAGCTGGCGGCGCAGGGCCTGGAGGGCTCGGCCGCCTTCCCCGACCTGCAGGTCCAGTTCGCGGCCCGCAAGGGCCTGGTCTTGCTGCGCAAGAGCCGGCTGGACGAGGCCGAGGAGTGCCTGCGTGCGCTCGAAGTGCAGGGCGAGCTGCTGGCGGACGTGCAGTACGCGTGGGGCTCGGTCGATTTCGACCGCGGCCGCTACGACGACGCTCGCGAGCACTTCGTGGCCTCGCGCGAGGCGGGCAACAGCCGCCAGCGGGCCCGCGCCCTGCGGTCGCTGGCCTTCGTGGCCCTGGCTCTGGGCGACGTGGCGGCGGCCGTCGACCAGCTGCAGCACGCCCAGGTGCTGGCCCGGGCGTTGCAGGACGTGCGCATGGAGGGCAACCTGGTGGGCAGCCTGGGGCTGGCGCATCAGAAGGCGGGACGGCTCGAGGAGGCCTGCGCGGCCTTCCAGGAGGCACTGGAGTGCAGCCGCCTGAGTCAGGACCTGGCCAACCAGAGCATCTGGTGGGTCAACCAGGGGAACGTCCTGCTGGGGCTCGCGCGCCTGGACGAGGCCGAGAAGGCTTTCTCCGAGGCCATGGAGCTGGCCGGCAAGTCGGGCTACCCCGCGGTCGAGGTCGAGGCCCGGGTGGGCCTGGCGGGCATCGCCTCGCTGCGAGGGGAGGCCGATCAGGCCGCCGCGCTGGCCTCCCAGGCCGCTCGGGAGGCGGCCGAGCTGGGGTTGCCCGTCCTGGAGGGACAGGCGTGCCTCCTGCTGTCACGCCTCGGCGATGGCCCGGCCCGCTCGCGCGCTCGCGAGCTGGCCCTGGCGACGGGAGACGACACGCTGGCGACGGCTCTGGACTGAGCCTCAGCGCTCGACCAGCACCTCGGCGGGCGGCTTGACTTCCGTGCGCTCCTGGTAGCAGGGGTAGCAAACCGGAGAGTAGCAGGCATCCGCCCCGAGCTGCACGCTGGGCCCCTCGACGATGGCGCGGCCGGAGGCGTCGTGGCGCAGGTTGAAGACGGCCTTGCGGTTGCAGAAACGGCAGGTGGTCTTGATCTCCTCCAGGCTGTCGGCCAGCTCCATCAGGCGGGCCGAGCCCTCGAAGAGCCGGGTGCGGAAATCGGTGCGCAAGCCGTAGGCGATGACCGGGATATCCAGTTGCCGCGTGAGCTCGCGCAGCTGCTCGACCAGGAAAGCGGACAGGAACTGGCACTCGTCCACCAGCACGCAGTAGAGCCCGCGGAAGGCCTCGAAGTCGAGCACCGTATCGGGGCCCACCAGCATGTCGGCGCGGTACTCCATGCCGGCGCGCGAGCGCACCGTCTCGGCGCCGAAGCGGTCGTCGAGACCCGGCTTGAGCAACAGCACGCTCTTGCCCTGCGCCTCGTAGTTGTGGCGAACCGCCAGCAGGTTGAGGGTTTTGGCGCTGCCCATGGCGCCGAACCGGAAATACAGCTTGGCCATGTTGAGGGCGGTTCAAGGGTAGCCCGGGCGGTTCCTCGCGAACAGGCGGGCGAACAGATGGCGTCGAATGGACGCTGATGCTGCGCCGTCCCCTCTCCCTCAAAGAAGAAGAGCCTTTCGAGTCCCTGTCGATCGGCTTCCCCGAGCAAGGCTTCGCCGGACTGGTGCGGATCGCGCCCGAGAACAGCCGGTTCGTGACCCCCTTCCGCCGGATCTTCAGCCTGGACCGGCTGATCAACTACTGGGAGAAAGAGGTCCGCAGCAACGCGGGCGGCACGGCTCTGCTGGGGCAGCACATCCTGGAGGGCCTCGAGCGGGCCCCCGAGCTGCGCGGCGAGATCGACGACTTCGACGTGCTCGAGCGCCACAGCACGCTGGTGCAGGCCATGATGACGGCCATCGTGCCGCTGGGCCTGCGGGCGCACGCGTTCACCATGGCCGGCTATCCCGGCGAGCTGCGGCCCTGGTACGTCACCCCCCGGTTCCGGCGCGAGCTGATCAGCGACGATAACAAGATGCGGGGCGAGTTCGAGACCGAGGACATCGACCTCGAGACGCTGCTGACCATCTTCGGCTCGCTGGGAATTCTGCGGCGCGTCTACGGCATCCACTTCCCCTTCGAGAAGTCGATCCACCTCAAGACCAGCGACAGCTCGACCGGCCTCTCGCGCTACTACCAGGTCCGCACCCATCTCGACTTCAACGAGGTGCGGGTCTACGGCACCACGCCCGAGCTGCCGCCCGAGGTGGACCTCTTGCGGGGCCGCGTGACCGACCTCGACCTCTGGCGCAGCATTCTGCCGCCCAACCGCTTCGGCTACTACGGCTTCCTGGTCAGCGACGCGATCGACGTGACCGAGGAGGTGTGCATCTCGCACCTCAAGCAAGAGCTGGTCAGCAAGGAGCCGCTCACCACCCCGGCGCGCCTGCTCAAGATCCAGAGCAGCCTGCGCTCGCTCTTGGGTATCCCCGACCTGCAGATGACGATCGCCGGCATCGAGGGCGACGAGGTCTTCCTGATCACCCCCTGCGCCGGCCGTCTGCGGCCCCTGGACGTCGACGAGCAAGAGCGGCTCGAGTTGCAGGAGTTCGTGGGCTGCCAGGACCTGTGCGAGGGCTTCACGGTGCCCGACCTGGACGGCCGCGACGTACCCGAATGCTCCTACTTCGGCCGCCTGCGCGGCACCGGCTACCGCAGCGCCCTGCTGGCTCCGTTCGGCGAGGACAAGCAGGTGCGCGGCGTGCTGCTGCTGGCCTCGCACCAGGTCGGCATCCTCGACTCGCTGGCTCAGATCAAGGTGCAATCGCTGCTGCCGCTGCTGTCGGTCGCCATGGCGCGCACCACGGACGGACGGCGCAATCGTATCCAGGCGATCATGAAGGAGCAGTTCACGGCCATCCATCCCGCCATCGAGTGGCGCTTCGAGAAGGCGGCGCACCATTTCTTGCAGACCGAGACGGTCGAGGAGGTGGTCTTCCCCGAGGTCTATCCGCTGTTCGGGGCCTCCGACATCCGCAACTCGTCGGTGACCCGCAACCACGCCATTCAGACCGATCTGCTGGAGCAGCTGCGGCTGGCCGAGGCGGTGCTGAAGGCGGCCCACGCCCTGCAACCGCTGCCTTATCTCGACCAGCTGCGCTTTCGCATCCAGGGCTGGGTGGTCGAGCTGCAGCCCGGGCTGCATTCGGGCTCGGAGACGCGCATCATCGAGTTCCTCAGGCAGGACATCGAGCCGCTCTTCCCCCGCCTGGCGCGCTTCGACGCTTCGGTCCAGAGCACGGTCGACTTCTACTCGCACCAGCTCGACCCCGAGCTGGGCTTCCTCTACCGGCACCGCCGGCAGTACGAGGAGAGCGTGGCCCTCATTCGCGACTGCGTCACGGGCATTCTCTACGACCGCCAGGCCGAGGCCCAGAAAGCCTTCCCGCACTACTTCGAGATGTACAAGACCGACGGCGTGGACCACACCATGTATCTCGGCCCCTCGACCGTGCCGGGCGGCAATTTCGACCTCCTCTACCTGCGCAATCTGCGCCTGTGGCAGCTGCTGGTCATGGTCGAGGTGGCCCGGGCCACGCGCCAGCTCGTCGCCGAGCTGCCCGTGCCGCTCGAGACGGCCCACCTGATCCTGGCTCACGACCAGCCCCTCTCGATCCGTTTCCAGAGCGACGAGAAGCAATTCAACGTCGACGGGGCCTACAACGCGCGCTACGAGATCATCAAGAAGCGCCTGGACAAGGCCGAGGTGGAGGGCACCGACGAGCGCATCACGCAGCCGGGCAAGGTGGCCGTGGTCTACTCGCATCCTCGCGAAGCCATCGAGTATCGGGAGTATTTCGAGTATCTGCGCGGCGCCGGACAGGTGGAGCCGACGCTGGAGGAGCTGAGCCTCGGCGCCCTCCAGGGCGTTCAGGGCCTCAAGGCGTTGCGGATGACGGTGCGCTGAAGCCGACGGCGACGAACGCGGCCCAGTAGTAGGGCGCGGCGAACTTCGGGCCGCCCTCCAGCAATTCGATCTGGGCCTGGCGCAGGGCCACGTCGGCCGTCTCGCCCGCTTCGTAATGCCGGTAGAACCGCTCCATCAGGGCGCGGGTGGCTTCATCGTCCACCTTCCACATCGTGACCAGCAGAGAGCGCGCACCCGCGAAACGAAACGCCCGCCGCAGACCCATCACGCCTTCGTCGTTCTCCTTGGGGCCCAGCGCCGTCTGGCAGGCGGAGAGCACGACCAGGTCGGTGCCGCGCAGGTCCATGCCGAGCACCTCCATGGGGTGAAGCGTGTCTTCGCCCGCGCACACCACCCCGGTCTGGTGCGTCAGGTACTGCAGCACCAGCGTGAAGTTGGCGTAGGCGGAGAACATCCCGCCGTCGTGGCGCAGCGGGGTGGGCCGCTCGGCGAAGCCGTGGGTGGCGAGGTGCAGCACCTTGTGGCCGGGGGCTCGGGCCATCACCGCCTGCTCGGTGGCGCCTTTCCCCGTGAGCAGCGTCCCCCCGCCCAGCAGTTTCTGGACCGCGTCGGCCTCCTCCAGCGAGCCCGGCAAAGGCTTCCAGGTCGAGGTGGAGGCGTACTCGGCGCCTCCCAGCACGACCGCGCCGGTGCCCTGCTTTGCGGGCGGCGGCTCCCAGAGCTCGCGCGCGCTGTTGAGGTAAGCGATGGCGTAGTCCTGCACGAGGTAACGTCCCTGCTCGCTCCGCAGCGCCTCGAACGGCAGGTCTTGCAGCTCGTCGTCGGCCACGATCAGCAGGCGGTCCAGGCCGGCCAGCGACGGTTCCACGGGGCCCAGCAGAGCGCGGCGCATGGCCAGCGAAGCCTCGTCCGAGCTCTCGTTCCGGGCCCAGGCGCGGCGCAGGGCGGCCACGTCGGGTAGCTCACCGAGACGCGCCGTGCGCAGGCCGTCGGGGGTCACGGCAAAGACGTGCCAGCCGTCTTTGAGGCGAGCGTATTCGAGGTAGGCCGTGCGCGCGGGGAGGCGCTCGCGGATGCCGGCGGCGGTCGGCAGCACGCTCTGGTCCTGACGGCCCTTCCGGCGCCAGAACTCGAGCTCGAGGTTGTTCATTCGTGCTTTCAGGCCCGCCGCCTCGGGAGTGTCGCCCAGCTGCTGCACGCGCGCCGCCAGCTCCTGGCCCTGGCGCAGCATCGCCTGGGCTTCGGGGTCGTCGGCGGCGCGGAAGATGGCCCGCCGCCAGGCGCTCTCGGTGAATCCCCGCGAGGTCTCCAGGGCGGCCAGCGCTCCCTCGGCGTCGTCCTGCTCGAGCGCGAGACCGGCCACCAGGCGGGGCAGGCTCTGCTGCAGCTCGCCCAGCAGCATCTGGTTCTCGAAGCCCGCCGCGTAGAGCACCCGGGTGCGCAGCTCGAGCATCTCCTCGAGGGCCAGGCGGCCCTGCTCCAGGGCCTCGGCTTTGCGTCCCAGCCGGGACAGCACCTCGGCCAGCGAGCGCCGCGCGAAGGCGGCCGCTCCTACCATGGCGTGGCCGCGATAATAGGCCAGCACCTGCTCGAAGTGTTCGCGGGCCGCCTCCAGCTCGCCCACGGCCAGCTCCACGGCGGCCATGTCGTGGAGCACCGCGTTTTGCTGATCCTCCAGCCCCTCGGCGAGCTGCAGCGCCCGGGCCAGGTCGGCGCGGCCCTCTTCGAGGCGCCCCGAGAGGATCTTGGCGCCGGCCACGGCCTGCAGGTAGAGGCTCTGCCGGGCGGGTCCGGCGGCCGGGCCGGGCGCGTTGCGCTCGAGCTTCTCCAGCGCCAGCTCGCCCTGATTGGAGAGCAACGCCAGGCGGGCGAGGTTGCCCTCCACCCGTTTCTGCTCCTCGGCCATTCCCAGCAGGGCGAAGTCCTTCAGGGCTTTGTAGTAGCTGTCGCGCGCCAGGCCGTCGTTGCCGATCTGCTGCCAGTACTCGCCGCGCTGCTCGTAGAGCACGGCCAGCTCGGCCGGGCGACCGAGGCGGGTCAGGATGGTCTCGCTCTCGGTGAAGGCCCGGTCGGCCGCCTCCAGATCGCCCAGGTAGGTCGCCGCCTGGCCCAGACCGCTGAGGGCCACGCCGACACCCAGCTCGTTGCCCTGAGCGCGGAACTCCTCCAGGGACCGTTGCAGCAGATCGCGGCCCTCCAGCAGGCGTCCCTGATCGACCAGCAGGTGGCCGCGCAGGAGCCGCAGCCCCGGGTCGCCCGGCCGCGCGCGCTCGGCTTCGTCCAGGGCGTGCTCGGCCTCGGGCCAGCGTTTCTGGCGCAGGTAGAGCCCGGCCAGGTTCTGCCAGCAGACGCTGCGCTGCCCCTCGGGCAGCCCTTTGAGGGCCTCCAGGAAGGCCTGCTCGGCTTCGACGTCCTGGCCCAGATGCGACAGCGCGGTGGCCCGATTCACCTGCACCGCCCCCTGCAGCTGGGGCAGCGTGACCTGGTCGAGCTGCCGGAGCGCTCCGCGGTAATCGCCCGCCTGCATGTCCACGATGCCCAGGTTCAGCAGCAGGCGCTGTTGCAGCTCCGCATCCTCGCCGGCCAGGGACTGGGCCTGCAGGTAGAGGCGGCGGGCCGCGTCCAGCTGGCCGGCGTCGGCCTCCAGGTTGCCCAGGGCCTTCAGGCAACGGGCCGTCTCGAGCTCGGGGCCCATCCGGGCGGCGGCCTGGCGCAGCAGGGCGGCATCGCCCGTGAGCTCGCCCAGCATGCGCTCCAGGGCCACGCGTCCGCCCACGGGCGCGTTGTCGGGCAGGATGCGCAGAGCCCGCTCGAGGCTGGCGCGATCGCCCAGCCGGCCCAGGCAGTAGGCCTCGCCCAGCCGATCGCCGCGGCTCTCGCACTCGGACGCGGCCCGGGCGAAGTCACCGCTCTGCGCGGTGGGGAGGGGGTCCAGCGCAGCGACTCCAGGGGGTCGGAGGCGGCCAGGCTCAGGCAGGCCAGCAGAGCCAGCAGCAGCTTTTTCAAAGGCTGACTTCGACCGCTTCGAGCGCCAGCAACACCTCGCGCACCAGCTCCTCGGGCCGGTAGGGCTTGGCCAGCCGATAGACGGGCTGCCACTCCGCAGGCATCTCGTCATCGGAGAGGTGGCCGCTGGTCAGGATGACCGGCATGCGCAGGCCGCGCTCGCGCAGCCGGGTCAGCGTCTCCTGGCCGTTAAGGCGAGGCATGGCCAGGTCGAGCAGAACCAGTCCGGTCTCGCTCAGCCCCGGCAGGTCGAGAGCCTCCAGGCCGTCGCGCGCCACCTCGACGTCGAAACCGGCCCGCGTCAGGATGCTGGCCGCGAGGCGGCGCACCTGGGGCTCGTCGTCCACCACCAGGACGCGCCCGTGGCCGTGGGGCAGCTCCCGCGGCAGGCGGGGCGGCGCCGGGCGCAGCTCCTGGGCTCGGGCTGGAAAGTAGACGCGGAACACGGTTCCCTCGCCCGGCCGGCTGAACACTTCCAGGCCGCCCTGGTGACCGCGCACGATGCCGGCCACGCCCGCCAGGCCCAATCCCCGCCCGGTGAACTTGGTGGTGAAGAACGGGTCGAAGATCTTCTCCTGGGTGGCGGCGTCCATGCCGATGCCCGAATCGCGCACCTCGAGCAGCACGTAGTCGCCGGGCGGCAGGGTGCCGTGGCGCACCACGAGGGGCTCCGGACGGCGCTCCAGACGGGTGAGCAGGGTGATGGTCCCCTCACGCTCCCCGATGGCCTCCGAGCCGTTGGTGATCAGGTTCATCACGATCTGGCGCAACTGGCTGGCCTCGGCTTCGACGGTCGGCAGGTCGCGCGCCAGCTCCAGCTTGAGCTCGACCTTCTTGGAGAGCCCGATCTTGAGCAACTGCGACATCTCCCGCACCAGCTCGGACAGGTCCACCGGACCCAGCACGAAGTGGGCACGTCCCGAGTAGGCCAGCATCTGTTTGCAAAGCTCGGCCGCCTGCTCGGAGGCGGTCTCGATGTTGTGCAGCAGGTTGGCCGCGGGATGGTCCGGATCGAGCTCCAGCCGGGCCAGGCCGGCGTTGCCGATGATGGCCATCAGGAGATTGTTGAAGTCGTGCGCGATGCCGCCGGCCAGCAGGCCCAGGCTCTCGAGCTTCTGCGCCTGCAGCACCTGGGCCTGGAGCTGCACCTGGCGGGTGATGTCCTGGCACAGCCCCACCATTTGCGTGGCCTGCCCGTCGGCCGCCCGGATGACCTCGGCCCGCTGGTGCACCCACCGGGTCTCGCCGTCGGTGCGCACGATGCGATGCGTGACGTCGTAGGGCTCGCCTCCGCCCAGGGCCTGCCTGCCGGCCTCGCGCACCCGCTCGACGTCCTCGGGATGGACCATGGCGAAGAACGTCTCGATGCGGCCGTCGAACGTGTCAGGGGAATGGCCGAAGATGGCGAAGCAGCCGCGCGACCAGAAAAGGCGTCCGGAATCGCTCGGGTCCGACCACCAGGCGCCCACCTGAGCGAGCTCCTGGGCCCGCTCCAGCAGGCCCTGGTATTCTTTCAAGCCTTCCATCTCGTGGCGGCGCATGGTGACGTCCTCCACGATGCCCAGGATCCGCTTTCCGGTAACCTCGCCGGCCACGCGCAACCACAGGCCCCGCCCTCGTTTGGTCATACCCTCGAGTTGCAGGTCGAAGGGAGAGTTGCCGCGCAGAGCGGCCTCGAGTCGCGGGCGCTCGTGGGGAAGGCACAGGCCGAGCATGATCTCCCGCGTGGGCGGCTCGGTGATGCCAACCAGGCGGTCGATCTCCTGGCTCCAGTAAAGGCTGTCGTCGGCCAGGTCGAGCGCGAAGGCGCCCACGCGCGGGCGGTTCTCGGCCAGGGAGTCCTCGGGCCGGCTGCGGGTGACGTCTCGTCCGGCGCACAGCACGAGGTCCTCGTCGGGCAGGCGGCGGGCGCGCCACTGCATCCAGCGCGTCGTGCCGTCCTGGGCCTGGCAGCGCGTGACATCGTCCACCATGCGGCCGCCCTCGAGCACGCGCCCGAACGCGAGTTGGGAGCGCTCCAGCTCGTCGGCGTGCAGGATGCGCTGATACGGCTGGCCCACGAGGTCCCCGCTGGCGTAGCCCAGGGCCGCTTCCATGGCCGGGTTGAGATAGCGGAAACGACCCTCGAGGTCGATCAGGCAGATCGCTTCGAGCGAGACTTCCAGGAACTCCAGGCCGGACAGCTTCTTCAAGGTGGGGGGCACTTTCCATCCGGGGTGGAGGAACGCCTGCCCGGGGCTTGAGACGGGAGACGGTGGAGATGGGAGACGGTGGAGACGGGAGACGGGAGACGGGAGATGGGAGACGGGAGACGGGAGACGGGAGATGGGAGATGGGAGATGGGAGATGGGAGACGGGAGAATCCTTAAACTCTCAACTCTGAACTCTCAACTCTCAACCGCTTTAAGATGCCTTTCAGCGTCTCGCGGTAGAATGCTTTCAGACCAATCGAGGAGGCCGACACGATGCTGACGCTGGAGAACCCCACGAAGTACCGCCTGGGAATCCACCCCACCCGTCCGGCCAACTGGTCCACTCCGCGCTCCGCCGTGCAGGTGCTGCGGCTGAAGGCGCTCCGCCCGAGCCCGGTCGAGGATCCGCGCCGGCTGGCGCTGGCTCGCAGCAAAGCCAACCTGCTGAGCCTCCTGGACGTGACCGCGCCGCAGCCCTCCATGACGCCCGCGACCCCCTCGCCGCGCATGCAGGCCGTGAAGAACGCCGCCGCTCGCATCTTCCAGGCTCAGTCCGAGGCGACCCCGGTGAGCGCGATGACCGGCGCGCCCCGCAACGAGCGCCTGCAGGCCTTTCAGAAGGCCATCGGCGCCACCTTCGAGATTCAGTCCAAGACTCAGGTGCAGAGCCAGATGGCGCAGCCCACCGGACGGCGCCAGTCCATCCTCGAGCGCGTCAAGCAGGCGACGTTCCGGGCGCAGGGCTACTCGTTCCCGCGCTCCTTCATGAGCCGCCCCGAGAACCAGTAGACCCCCTGACCGTGAGGGCCGCCGCGTTGCGAGCACGTCGCTCGAAAGCCGGCGGCCTTT
Organism: Vulcanimicrobiota bacterium; assembly: GCA_039809865.1. Classification (GTDB taxonomy): domain Bacteria; phylum Vulcanimicrobiota; class Xenobia; order Xenobiales; family QWHO01; genus QWHO01. Next base: position 37,415 of record JBDHVW010000034.1, on the reverse strand, counting down.
AGCTTTTCCAGCCAGAGGTGGCGCGGAAAGAGCCCCATGGCGTGCGTGTCGCGCACCGTTTCGGAGGCGAGCAGGAAGACGTAGGTCGTCTCCAGGCGCTCCGGACCTACCCGACGGCACCACTCCAGCACGTCCACCCCGGGACCGGCCGCGTGGTGCGCGGTGTGGTCGCCTGGAAAGCTCTCCTGCACGTAATCGGGCTGCACCAGCAGCAGGCCGCCGGGCTCGAGGTGGCAGGCCGCCGTGGCCAGGGCCTGCTCCACGTCGCCGTGTGACAACAGGTAGGCGGCCGCGTCGTGCAGCAAGACGGCGTCGAAGCGCCGGCCCAGCCGCAACGTGCGCATGTCGCCTTGCGCGTGCTCGACGTTCGGGTTGCGCTGGCGCGAGAGCTCCAGCATCGGCTCGGACAGGTCGATGGCCGTCACCTGGAAGTGCGGGGCCAGGTGCGACAGCAGATGACCCGCGCCGCAACCCAGCTCGAGCACGGTGCGGCAACCGCGCAGGGCGTCCCGCCAGCGGGCGGCCTCGTCGCGGTAGAGCTCGGGCGGGCTGAGGTGGCGCCAGAGAGTCGCGTGCTCGTGGTAGAGCAGCAAGCTACTGAGGATGCAGGAGCACGACCGGGATGACGCGGTCGGTGCGGCTCTGGTAGGTGTCGTAGCCCGGGTAGAGTTGCACGAAGGCCTGCCAGAGCTCGTCCTTGACCTCGGGGGACGCCTCCTCGGGGCGCACCTCGAAGCGCTTGGGTCCGATCTGCACCCAGGCGTGGTTGGAGTGCTTCATGTTCTTCCACCACTGGGGCTCGGTGGGGCTGCCGCCGTAAGAGGCCACCACGGCGAACGATTTGCCCCAGGGCAGGAAGAAGAGCGGCGTCGTAAAGCGCTTGCCGGATTTGCGCCCGATGGTGGTCAGCAGCAGGTTGGGCACGCCCGCCACCAGGCCGCCCACCACGCCCTGGGTGAGGCGATAGAGCAGGATGTGCGAGCCCGTCATCAGCTTGAGGACGGACTTCTTGGGCAGGGCCCACATCGAGATACGGGTGAGGAGCTCGGAGGTCATGGGGGGAGTTTACCTCCTGGCGTAAGAAGAACCTGCGACCTTTCAACGGAGGATTGATCCTTTGGCGCATCGCTTCGACTACCGCGTTTACGATTTGCGCGAGAAGACCGCCGAGTCGGTTCACGAGGTCTTGAACCGGGCGGCCAAGGACGGGTTCCGTCTCCTGCCGATGGCCTACGAGAACCAGCAGCACGCCATCTTCGAGCGTCCCCACGAGGAGGACGAGTTCGAGTCGATGTCCGAGGACGAAAAGCAGCGCTGGTTCAACGAGAACGTGGAATACAACCGCGTTCACGACGAGTGGCAGGGCAACAACTAGCTTCCAAGATCCGTCCAAGGGCGCCCGCTTAAATTGGGTGCATGAAGCTCAGACAACCTCTCCAGACCGCCGAGCAGGCTGCGGCCTACGCGCGCAGTCAGCAAATCATGCAACAGCATCGCGAGTTGTGTCGCGACCTCGCGAGGGGGCAGGGAACCCTCCTGGACCAAAGCTCCCTGGGAGAGCGCGTGATCGTACATCAGGCGCAGCGGAACGGCACGCTCGTGCTCGACGTGGTCGGGCAGGTCGTCTTCTTGCAGGCGGAAGGCGCGGGCTGGCGTCTGGAAAGCCACAGGGATGTGAACCAGCCCCGCACCACCATCTTGCGCACCGAGCTACTGCCCATGCAGTCGCAAAGGGTGGAGATGGTTACGGTCTTTCCGGACGGCTCGCTGGACTACCACGTCTCCCAGGGCCGCAGGTCGTTCCCTTAGCCCACGATTCGCTGGTGACGGGAACGGCATCGTTCCCCCCGACCGCGAATCGTCGACTGGGGGAACGAACCCCCCGGGCAGGGGGCGCCCGGTCCGCTCGATTGGCCTTCTAATGCCGACAGAGGGCCGCCGGAGCTATCCGTAATAGAGTCCCACGGCCGTCGCCAGCATTGCGATGAGCGCCGCCACCAGCGATTCGCCCGCCACCACGCCCGAGGCGATGGGCACGTTGTACGAGTCCTGCGTCTTGGGGGAGATTTTCAGCCACACCCACGCGATGATCGCCCCGATGGAGAACGCCAGCGCGTTGCTGAACGGGATGACCCAGCCCAGGCCCAGGCCCATGGCGCTCGGTAGATAGGGCTTGGCTTTGGGGATGTACTTCTCCAGCACCGGCAGCAGCCCGCCCACCAGAGCCCCGATGCCGATGGCGACGAGCGCCGACTGGGGCAGGCTCTCGATACCCTTGGAGAGCAGTTGGGCCACGGCCACCCACGTCTGCGTGGCGGGCAGCGGGAAGGCGTTCAGCTTTTCGAAGGTCGGGCACATCAGGTACCAGGCCGGGACGATGGCGATGCACCCGAAGAAGATGCCGATGAACTGGGCGATGAACTGCTTGCGCGGATTGGCTCCCAGCAGGTACCCGCTCTTGAGGTCGGTCAAAAGGTCGGCGCTGGACGAGGCGCTGTTGGCCGCCACGCCCGCGCTGATCAGGTTGTGCTGGATGTTGTTCTTGGACAGCACGGCGAACATGATCTGCATCACCTTGCCCATCGCGCCGATGGGAGTGGTGTCGGTCTCGCCCGTGGCGCGGCAGGCGACCAGCGAGAGCACGAACGACATCGCCACCGCGATGAGGCCTTTCCAGAGCTCGATGCCGAAGGCCCACGACTGCACCAGGAGCAACAGGATGGTGATCGGGACCATGCCCGCCATCAGCCAGGAGCCGGGCACTTCGATGGCATTCATCTCGGCGCGCTTGGCCTCGCCGATCTTGTCCTCGCCGTCGGTCCGCTTGAGGATGTTGAACGAGCGCGCCACCGTCTTCCACTGCAGGGCCAGGGACATCAGGCTGGACGCCACCATCACGGCGGTGCCGCCCCACAGAGCCCAGCGCACGGGATTGTAGAGCGTGCCGCCGCCCACCAGCGGGATGGAGGGGAGCGCCGAAGCTCCGTCCAGGCCGATGAGGTAGGGGGCAATCACGAAGTACAGCAGGCCGGACGCGAACAGCATCGACAGCGAGACGCGCATCCCCACGATCATGCCGGCGGCGATCAAGAGTGCGCTGGGCTCGAAGCCGCAGCCCGCGAGGGGCTTGCCGGCCACCTGCAGGAAGCCCTTTTCGGGCAGCTGCTCGGGCAGGCGGATGGGGAACAGGTTGTTCTTGAACCAGTTGAAGAAATTGTCCACGGCCTTCAGCTGGCCCTCGCCCGTTTTCAGGAAGCCGATGACGCCGGCGAAGATCAGCGCGATGACCAGAGCGTAGGCCTGGCGCACCGCCTCCACGCCTTCGGAGTAGAGGCTGCGGAGCGTGGTGGCGGCAGCGATGCCGCTGGGGAACGGGAGCTGCTCCTGGTTGATCATCTGGCGCTTCATCGGGATGGCCAGGAAGACGCCCATCGCGCCGGTCGTCAGCGTGAACGAGGCCACGACGTACCAGGGCTGGTGGCGGTGCAGGTCGTCGAGGATCATCAGCGCGCCGAAGGCGGTCGCGATGGTGGCGCCCGTCGAGTAGCCCGCCGCCGAGGCGGTGGACTGCATGCAGTTGTTCTCGAGGATCGACATCTGGCTCAGGCGCCCGCCCGAGGCGGCGCGCAACAGGTTCCAGAGCACGTAGGAGATGACGCAAGCGGTGATGGCGACTCCGAAGGCCCAGCCCACTTTCAGCGTGGTGTAGAGGTTGGACACCGACATCAGCATGCCCAGGACGGCGCCCATCGCGACGGCGCGGAAGGTCAGCTGGGGCATCTTGTCGCCCTGGTAGACGTGCGTGAACCAGTGCAGGTCTTTCTCCTCGGGCGTGGCGTCGTCGGCTAGAGGGGGAATCTCGTCGGGAAGCTCGGTGAAGGTCTCCGAGTGCTCGCCGATGGGGAGGCCTTCTACCTGGGCATTGGGGTCTCTGGGCTCAGTCATAACCTCCCGAATGTAACCGCGCGGCGCCGCGCTAGGGTTAGCAAGTCGTGAACAAGTCGGGTAAACATGCCGGCAACAAGTTGTTCATACTCTGTCAATGTCTCGCCAGAGTCGGTCCAAGGCCGGGGGGGTATCGTAAGGCCAAGAGATACAGACCGAAGCAAATTGGAGGTCCGCCCGATGCCAATATCCAGCGCCAGCAGCGCGAGCAGCTCCTCGGCCGCCAGCCGACCCTCACCCGGCAGCGCCAGCAGCTCCAGCTCCAACTCCCGGCCCGCCACGCCCGGCCAGGCCGCCGAGACCAGCTCCTCCTCTTCCAACCGTCCCACGACGCAGCCCCAGGGGCCGAACAGCATCAGCAAAGTGCCCACGGCCAAAGAGAACGAGAAAGCCGCCCGCGAGGATCTGGGCGCCGCCCTGGGCCAGCTCGAAGGCGAGGACGCCGGCAACGTGCAGCTCTTTGCCGACGTCAGCCAGAACCTGGACCAGCTCCCTCGCGAGCAGCGCAAACGGGCCATCGAGGCCCTCTCGCCCGAGCTGAGCCCCGCTCAGGTCGACCAGGTGGCCAGCGAGATCAAAGATCCCAAGACCGGTCCGATGGTGCAGGACCAGCTCTTCGCCGACGCGGTCAACCAGTATGCGGCCGACAACGCCAACGCCCGGGTCGCCGTGCAGAGCGGGGACACCACCTGGGACCTGCTCCAGAGCGTGGGCGGCTGGACGCCCGAGGAGATCAAGGCGAACGGCCTCGAGAAGTCCGTCGGCCAGCTGAACGGGCTGAACCCCGCCCGACTGCAGGTCGGTCAGGACGTGCTCATCCCGCGCCAGGACATGTACCAGCTGTTCGATGCCTCGCAGGACTACCTGAACGCCAACGGGATGCTGATCCAGCAGACCGACAAGCAGCACGAGAACTACCGCTCCCAATTCGGGCGGCCCCCCGCGGGCCAGCTCCTGGACCTGGTGGCCTGACATGGCGACGATCACCGCGAGCCCCAGCACGAGCGTCAAGACTACCGCCCCCGCGACCACCACCGAGACGAAACCGCAAGGCGCTTACGGCGGCCCCGAGAATCCGCCCCCGCCCAGCCTCGAGGACCGTGTGCACCTGAGCCTCCAGGGAGTCCCCAAGGAGGAGGTCGAGTCCCTGCGGGATCAGAGTGTGGAGACCCTGGGCCACACCCTGGGAGAGCTGCCCGACCACGACAAAGCTAACGTCCAGACCCTGTCGGACGTCTCCATGGGCCTGGGCCTGCTGCCCGAGGGCGACCGCAAAGCCGCCATCGAGGCGATGCTCCCCAACGCCACCCCGGAAGAGGTCGACAAGTTCGTGGCCGACTCGGCCGACCCGAAGTACGGCGAGCTGGCGCGCGACTCCATCTTTGGCCAGGCGCTCTCGCAGTATGCCGGCGAGAATCTCGCCGTGACGATGCCGCTCGACCCGAACCTGCCCCGCCAGGACGCCATCGTGGACGCGCTGCACCAGCAGGGCTGGTCGGACGAGCAGATCCAGTCGCGTCACATTCTCGACGGCGTGGCCCTGCTCAACCCCAACGGCGGCGACGAGCTGCGCATCCCGCGCCGCGACATGATGGACCTTTCTCTCCAGGGGCAGAGCCTCTCGTTCTGGAGCGACGAGCTGATGCAGAAGCAACAGACGGAGGACTTCAACGCCCTGCTCCCGATGCCAGGCCAGTTCCTGGCGCCCAACTCGACGTTTGATTTGGTGGGGTAACCTCCGCCTTAGCCATAGAACCCGGCAGATCTCGGTATGGACTCCCTACAATCAACGTATGCCTCGCTTCTGACGAAGCGGGGTTTCTTTTTGCATGAACTCCCGGTTCACAACTTTTCAACAGTTTGGCAACATCTCGCCAGGGTCTATCCAAGGGCCGGCGGGTAACCTGAGACCAAGCAAACACACCGAATCGCCAGGAGGTTCCGCCAACATGTCCGTCTCCGCTTCCAGCAGCTCCAGCTCCAACAGCAGCTCCAGCAGCTCCAGCAGCTCCGGCTCCGGGTCCAACAAGAGCAGCAGCTCCAGCTCCAGCGGAGCGAGCAAGAGCTCGGAGAGCAACGGCAACAGCAGCGCCTCGAGCAGCACCAGCCACGCGGGCAGCTCCAACGGCAACTCGTCCACCCGCGACCACGTCGACATCTCGGACGAGGCTCACCACGAGAAGGACGACGATTCGATCAGCCACTTCAACCTCGATGCGCTGCTCGGCAAGGACGACAACGACACCGTGACCCACCGCAACGGCGGCAGCGGCGAGAAGCTCAGCTTCGACGAGCTGATGGACCAGCCCCACAAGCCGAGGGAGCTCGGCCAGGTGGGCAGCGACGACGACTTCGACACCATCACCCACCGCAACGGCAACGAAGACCCCGACTCCGACACCGTCACCCATCGCAACGACTGCAGCGGCGAGAAGCTCAGCTTCGACGAGCTGATGGACCAGCCCCACAAGCCGATGGAGCTCGGCCAGGTGGACCCGGAGCGCAAGAATCGCGTCGAGGGGCACGACCCCGAGAAGAAAGTGGATGGCTTCGATCCGAGCAAGATCGTCGCTCCCCGCAACGAGATCGACCCGCCCAACTTCAAGGACAAGGATAAGCCCGGCACCACCACGGTGACCGTGGGCAAGTGGGGCACGGGCGACAACGACTGTATCTATAACGCCCTGATCGGCGCCGGCTACACCAAGGACCAGATCCTCAACAGCGACCTGATCGACCAGGTGGCCCAGATGAACAACCTGGACGACCCCAACGTCATCCAGGCCGGCATGCAGCTGAAGCTGCCCACCCCGGACGCCAACGAGATCGTCAAGAAGATCATGCCCAACGGCCCCAACCCGGCCAACCCCGACGGCGAAATCCCCGACTTCGGCCGCGACGCCAACCGGGCCGAGATCAACCAGCAGCTCGAGGCCGCCGCGGCCAAGTACGGCATTCCGGCCAATGTCCTGAAGGCGGTGGCCTGGCAGGAGAGCACCTGGCGCGCCAACGCCAGCTCGTTCGACGGCGGCCACGGCAAGGGCGTCATGCAGATCGACGACCGCTGGCACCAGTTCGCCAAGACCAGCGAGGTCTGGGACTCGGCCTCCAACATCGACTACGGCACCAAATACCTGGCCGACCTCTACGGCAAGTACGGCAACTGGGACAAAGCCCTGGACCACTACAACGGCAGCTCCACTTACTCCGACCTCATCTTCAAGCACATGGACAACCAGCCGTGGACGGCCTACGTCTGAGGAGATGGGAGATGGGAGATAGGAGATGGGAGAAAGGAGCAAAGGCCAAATTCTCCCATCTCCCTACTCCCATCTCCCATCTATTCCGGAGGGACCTCCCTGTCAAAGGGGCGAAGGCGATGCGTGATGAGACCTGGTCAAGAGGAGGCGGCTCGCATCCTCGTGCTGGAAGACGACGATCAGCTCCGTCCGACGCTGGTCTCGCTCCTGCGGGAGGAGGGCTACCTGGTCGAGGAGGCGCGGCGGGGGCACGAGGCCGTCGAGAAGGCGCACCTGAACGACTTCGACCTGGTGGTGGCCGACATCCGCATGGAAGGGATGGACGGCCTGACGGCGCTCGAGGAGGTGCGCAGCCACCAGCCCGACGTGCGCAGCCTGGTGGTGACCGGCTACTCCAGCGAGGCCGACTCGATCCGCGCCATCCGGGCCGGAGTGGGCGACTACCTCACCAAGCCCTTCAGCCTGGACGTGTTCCTGCAGGCGGTGCGCCGCCAGCTGGCCCGGCGGCTGGAGGAGCGCCGCAAGTTTCGCGAGGAGGCCCGGCTGGGCCGCACGCTGCGCTGGTCGCTGCGCTCGCTGATGGCCAGTCACGGGCGGCCCGAGAAAGGCACCCTGGCGGCCGGGCTGGCGCGCCGGCTGGGCCTCTCCCAAGCCGCCTGCCAGACCGTGGAGCTGGCCACGCTGGTGCACCAGCTCAAATCGCTGCCCTCGGGACCGCTCCTGCTCGAGGACGACGGCCCGGAGCTGCCGCTCGAGGTGGAGCGCGTGCTGCGCTTCGCGGAGGAGCGCTGGGACGGGACCGGGCCCGAGGGGCTGAGGGGCGAAGCCATTCCGGTCGAGGCGCGCATCCTGGCGGTCGCCACGGCGGCACGGGCGCAGGGCGCCGAGTTCGACCCGGCCGTGCTGCAGGCGCTGGAAGACCAGAGCGAGGCGCAGAGCGCGGGACCGGAGGGCCGCAAGCGCCGCACGGTTCTCTCGCTGGCGCGGGCACTGGAGGAGGCGGGCAACTACTCCGACGCGCACAGCGCTTACGGACTGTTGACCAGCCCGGAATCTCCCAGTCGCGAAGGCGTCGAGGCCCTGTTGGGCCAGGCGCGCCTGCTGCGCCAGACGGGCCGGAGCTCGGCCGAGTCGGCCCGGCTGGCCCTGGGCATGGCCGAGCGCGTGGGAGCGCTGCAGGCGGCCAGCACCCACCTGGAGGCGAGCCTGCTGCTGCCCCCCGAGGAGGCGCTGACCAGCCTGGATCGGGCCGCCCGCCTGTTCACGGAGCTGGCGCTGCCCGTGGGAGCCGCTCTGGTCGACCTGCGCCGGGCCCATCTGGGCGGGGACGACGGCCCGGTGGAAGGCGCCCTGGGCGAGCTGCTGCAGCCGCAGAACGCCTCCGAGCTGTCGCGCTCGGCCGACTGGCTGGCGCCGTTCGTGCTGGAGCGCGCCGCGTCCGGTGCGGGGGCGCGGGCGCTGGCGCGCATGGTGCGGGAATTCCCGCGCCGCATCGGGCACCTGGTGCGCAATCCCAACCTGGCTCCGGCCGCGCGCAAGGCGGGCCTGCTGGCTCTGGTCGAGGCGGGAGCGGCCGGCAAGGAGCTGCTGCAGGCCCTGACGGCCGACTCCGACGCGGAAGTGCGCCAGGCGGCGCGCCAGGCCCTCGAGGGCGGCTCGGCGCCGCCGTCCACCACGCTGCGCATCTTCTCGATGGGCAGCTTCGAGGTGTTCAAAGGCGAGGAGCGGGTGGGCGAGAGCCAGTGGAAGACCGCCAAGGTCAAGTACCTGATGGCCTGGCTGGCGGCCGAGGAGCGACCGCTGTCGGAGGAGCTCATCCTGGAGGAGTTCTGGCCGGACGACCCCGAGAAGGGCAAGAACAACCTGTACTGGACCACCTCGGTGCTGCGCCGGTGCCTGCGCCCGGCCGACTATGTGCAGCGCGTGCAGGGCACCTTCAGCCTCAATCGCGAGCTGCCGATCTGGCACGATTACACCGAGCTGCAAGGACTGCTGGCCCGGGCGCGCACCGCCCTGCGCGCCGGACATGTTCCCGAAGGCAGCGCCCGGGTGCTGACGCTGGCGCGTGGGCCGTTTCTGGAAGGCTGTTATCTCGACTGGGCCGTGCGGACGCGCACCCACCTGGAGACCGAGCTGGTGGAGGTGCTGGGAGCGATGGCGCGCGCCGCGGGCGACCGGCACCAGGAGGTGTTGGAGATCTCCCGGCGGCTGCTCGAGCTCGATCCCTGTCACCAGGAATCTCACCTTGCAGTGATGAGGGCTTACCTCGGATTGGAGCGTCCCGAAGAGGCCGTGCGGCAATACAAGCGGGCGCAGCAATCTTTACGAAGCGAGCTGGGAATCGAGCCGGGAATTCCGCTCGAGGAGGCTCGCCAGCGGGCCCTGCTCAGCCTGGGTTAAAGCCCGATTTGGTGGTACAGTCTTGGAAGATGGCCAACAGGCGCGACGGCGGTTTCAATCTGCTCGAGCTGGTGATCGCTATTGCCATTTTGGGGCTTCTTCTGGTCGTTATGATCGGTGTAATTCCGGCGACCATCATGGGGACCCGGGCCGCCTGCCAGAGGGCCGTGGCCGTGACCATCGTGCAAGAGCGCCTGATGTCCCTGCGGCAGGCCGGTCCCCAGGCCGTCAAGGACGAGAGCGGCACCGTCATCGAGGACGAGACCACCTACCGCCTCGAAACCAGGCGGCTGGGAGCGCTGATGGGCACCGGCTCGCCGCCCCAGCCGATCGACGAGCGACTGGCCGTGGGGGCCGAGGTGACCGTGCGCTGGAGCAACAAACAGGGTCCGCAAAGCTATCAAGTGCAGACCGTGGTGGGCCGCGATGCTTATTAAGCGAGCCGGATTCACGCTCGTCGAGATGCTGGTGGTCGGCGGCCTGCTGCTGATCGTGATGGGGCTGGTGGCCAGCGCCATGATCCCGTCCTTCACCCTGTTCCAGAACGAGCTGGCCGGCACGGAGCTGTTCCAATCGGCTCTGATGCTGACCCAGCGCTTCAAGGGGGAAGTGGCCAACTCGATGGCCACCACGATGACGGTCGATCCGGACAACACGCGGCTCGCGTTCCTGACCAAGGACGAGATGCTGCCGATGGAGCCTGGCGCCGCCAAGGCGCGCTGGGGCCGCAGCTTCGTCCTCTTCTACTACGAGCCGGACAAGAAGCGCATCATGCGCAAGTTGTGGCCGGCTCCCGGTCAGTCTCCGCCGGTTGGATTGTTCGATGGGCCGCTGCCGCCCCGTTTGAACGTCACCCAGATGCGCGCGGCCACCTCGCAGCGCAACGGAACCGAGCGCACGATGGTCTGGAATTGCGAGGAGTGCAGGTTCTACGATTCAGATACCACCGACAACCTCAATCTGCCCGTGCGGCTCGAGTTTGTCGTCACCCAGGAAGCCCGCAAAGGCGGTTCCGAGGATCTCTTGAAACGCACCCTGGCCGTGGAGGCCTATCCAAGGAGCATGGAATGGTAAGACGACGGGGCGCCGCCCTTCTCAGCTCACTGGCGATAGCGGCTTTGCTGGCGATGGTCGCCCTGTGCATGGTAGCCGCGCTGACGATGAACATGAACTCGGTGCAGAAGTTCTCCAACGCCGAGCTGGCTCAGAACGAGGCCGAGGCGGCCCTGTCCGAGCTGGTGGCCCGAGTGGGCGAGGAGCCGACCTACGGCTCGGCGGGCAACGAGACCATCTTCCTCCAGACCGGCGACCGCTTCCGCTACCTGTCGTTCTCCAACAGCCCGGGGGGTGTTCCGGTCATCGCCCAGGGTCTGCCCCGCTCCACCAACGGGGTCAATGCCAGCCCCTCGGGCGGTGAGATCGCCGGCAGCCTGGGACGCTCGGTGCCCGTCGGCAAAGTGCACGCCGTGGCCACCGGCTATTGCCGCGGCCAGTATGCCACTATCGAGGCCATGGTGGACGTCCCGCCGTTCCCCTACGGGGTGGCCGTCTCGGGCCCCTTGACGGCCGCGACCGCCATTCAGGTGGAAGGGGTCAGCTCGAACCAGGTGGCCCGCGACCTGAACCCCTCCGACCGGCCCGGACACGTGGCCAGCAACAGCAAGCACGAGCCTTCCGTCGACATCGGCACGGGGCCGAACGGCCAGGTCACGCATATCACCGGCATGGTGCGCGGCGGGGCCGAAGTGCGGGTCTCCTCCGATGCCGAGGTGGGCGCGCTGCGACCCTACGCCAGCGCCATCGACCTGCCCGACATCGACGTCGCCACCCTGAAGAAGACCGAGACCGGCGTGGCCACGATGAATGTTCCGGCCAGCCAGGGTCTGGGCGACCAGGTGCTCGACATCGCCTACTACCTGCCCAACGACATCACCTACAACGGCAATGTCGAGATGAAGAACGCCTATCTTTTCAGCGAGGGCAACGTCACCATCCACGGGTCCGTCAAGGGCAAAGGCGCGATCATCGCCATGGGCGACGTTTTCATCGGTGACGGCGCCTCGCTCGAAGGAGACAACCAGGTCGCCGTGGTGGCCGGAGGCAACATCCACATCAAGGGCGGCGGGGCTTACTTCTCCGGCATCCTCTACGCCAAAGGCACGGTGACGGCCGAGAATTTGACCGTGCTCGGCAGCGTGATCGCCAACAATCCGGCCAGTCCCGAGAGCGCGGGCGCGATTCTCGACCGGGTCACCGTCAAGGGCTCGCCCGAGATGACCCACCTGGCTTTCACGGTGCAGACGCGCGGTGACGTGGGCAGCATCGAGCAGACTTCGATGGGCCGCATCCCGTTCGAGATCGGCGGCGGTGGCGGCTTCCCCAACAGCGGCACCGGCGGCGGGATGAACCTCGACGTCCAGATGGGCACCGATCAGACGATGGTCAGCATGCAGATCGGCGGGCAGTTGGGCTCGCTGATCGGTGGGACCGACGGGCGCAGCTTCAATCCCAACGTTCAGGTCGCTCCCGGTGGAGCTCCGGTGCTGGCCAAGTTCGCGACGGCCTTCGCGGCCGCCCAGACGGTCGACTCGCTGCAGCACGAGCTGGACTCGCTGCAGGCGCAGCTGGACGCCCTTCCCCCTCCGCCGCCGCCTGACGATGATGACGACGACGACGATGACGACGGCCCCAGCGATCCCTATGCCGGCGAGCGCGCCCGGCTCTCGGCCGAGATCAGCGCCAAGACCGCCGAGGTCGCCGCCGCCACCGCCGAGTTCCAGGCGGCCGCCAACGCCGCGGCCAACGCCTACGCCGACTACGTCGTCTCGCACACCCAGTCCAACGGAAGCTACGGCGGCAGCCCCGGGCAGCTGGGCGTCAGCATCCCGATCGACATCGACCTCAACAAGTTCATGCCTCAGAGCGCGCGGGTTCGGGTGGGTTACTGGCAGCTCTACCAGCGCCGCTTTTGAGAGCTCTCCTGTTGCTCCTGGCGCTGGCGCTGGCCGCCGGCGCTCAGTTGACCCGTATCGAGTTCGCCGTCGACCCGCCTGACGCGCAGGTGCTGCTGGTCCAGCCGGGCCTGCCGCCGCGCCCGGTCGGCGTATGCTCGGCGCCCGTCGAGGTCGACTCGGCCCTGCTGGCCACCAAACCCGGCTTCGTGCTGCACCGCGACGGCTGGCAGGACCAGACCGTGAGCTATGCCGACGTGGCCGGCGGCCGCTATCCCGCCAGCGGGCGCTTCGCGATGGTCCCTGCGGCCGACGGAGGCGTCGCGCGCCTGGCCTACCAGGCCGGCCGCCACTGGTGGGTGGGCCTCCTCGCTCTCAGCCCGCTGCTTCTGCTGTTGCGTCCGCGGCAGGAGCGCGACCGGCTGGCGGCGCTGCGCCCGCTGGTCGACGCGGGGGATCCTCTGGCGCTCACCCTGGTGGGCGGCTACCGCGTGCTCGACCAGCTCGGGGAAGGCGCCACCGCGGTGGTCTACCGGGGCGTGCCCGAGGCCACGCTCGACCTCGAGCAAGCGGTTGCGCTCAAGATCCTGCGCCCCCAGGAGAGCCTGGCGCCCGAGTTCCGGCGCCGTTTCTCGCGCGAGATGCGCCTGGCTCAGAAGCTCTCCCACCCGAGCTTCGTGAAGATCCTCCAGGTGGGCGACGAGGCCGAGCGGCTCTTCCTGGCCATGGAGCTGCTTCAGGGCGAGACCCTGCAGGACGCGCTGGCGCGCGGTCCCCTGGACGAAGCCCGGCTGAAGGAGCTGTTCACGCCGCTCCTCGAGGGTCTGCAACTGGCGCACGAATCGGGTGTCGCGCACCGCGATCTGAAGCCCGCCAACCTGTTCGTCACGCGGGACGGCAAGCTGAAGCTGCTCGACTTCGGGCTGGCCAAGGGCGAGGGCTTCACGGCCGTCACGGCCACCGGGATGGGGGTGGGCACCCCCACCTACATGGCGCCCGAGCAGGCCCAGGGCACGGCCGGTCCGGCCGCCGACCAGTATTCGCTGGGCGTCATCTGGTACGAGTGCCTGAGCGGCAAGCCGCCGTTCAACGACCCGTCCCCGCTCAAGCTGGTCTTTCTGCACGCCACCAAGAAGCCGCGCGCCCTGGAATCGCCGCTCAACCCGGTGCTGCTGAGGATGCTGGCCAAGACCCCCGAGGAGCGCTATCCTGACCTGAACGCCGTGCGCGCCGCCCTGTGAGGCTCTACGTCCTGGGGTTGGTCGTGATCGTCGTCTGGCAGTTCCTGGCGCTGCCGAAGTTCGTCTCGAAGGACTCCATCGCGATTCACACCCGGCCCGAGGGCGCCCATGTGCTGCGCACCCAGAGCGAGCTGTTCGTCAACACGCGCGGCCAATCGGGCAGCGGCGTGCGGCGGGTGCCGATGGGCACCACCCCGGGGCCGATCGCGCTGGACGCGCGCGACCTGCCGCTGACGCTCGTATTCGAGCTGCCCGGCTACCAGCCGCTGGCGCGCACGTTCCCCGCGGGGAGCTTTCCTTCCGACCGGCTGCACTACCCCGAGGCCCTGAAGCTCGAGCCGCGCCTGCCCGGCATCGGGCTGATTTACTGGCTGCGCGACTGGCCTTCGGTGCCGCTCCTGACCGCCCTGATCGTCGCGTTCGCGACGCGTCGCCGCCGGCAGAGGCGGGGTCTGGCGGTCGAGGTGGAGATGCTCAAGCGCCACCGCCAGGGCGACTTCCGGCCGGGCGACAGCGTGGCCGGCTGGAAGCTCGTGCGACGCCTGGGCGCGGGCGGCGCGGGACAGGTCTTCGAGGCGGTGCGCGGCTCGGAGAAAGTGGCGCTCAAGCTGATCTTCGGCGAGCTGCACCGGGAGCAGTTCCAGGCCGAGGTGCGCGCCTGGAAGGACATGGCCGACCCGGGCATCGTCTTCCTGCTGGGCTGGGGCGAGTGGGAGGGCCAGGCGTATCTCTTGCTGGAGTTCGTCCCGGGCGAGACCCTGGCGGACCGGCTGGAGCGCGAGGGGCGCCTGGAGCCGTCGGAGGTGCGCCGGGTGGGGCGCGAGGTCGCGGCCGCGCTGCAGGCCGTGCACCGGGCCGGGTTCATCCATCGCGACCTCAAGCCGGCAAACCTGCTGTTTTGTTCCAGCGACGACAGGAGCCGCGTGCGGCTGAGCGACTTCGGCCTGGCGGCGGTGGCCGGGATCTCCGGCTCGCTGGCCGGCACCACCGGCTACCTGGCCCCGGAAGGATTCGAGGGCGCGCTCGGCTATCCGGCCGACGTCTACGCCCTGGGAGTGGTGCTGTTCCAGTGCCTGACCGGCAAACTGCCGTTTCAGGGCGGCTCTCCGCTCGAAACCATGCGCTTGCAGCGCGAGGGGAAGGTGGAGGTCCCGCCCGGCTGGGAGCTCCTGGCCCGGATGCTCGATCCCGCTCCGGAGGCCCGTCCGAACCTCGATCAGGTCAAGGTTTTCCTGGACCAGGGACCTTAACGTGCTCCCGCGAACTCTGAGGCCGTGTCCCAGGGTCTGCTCCAGATCTCCTCGCAGGAAGCAAGGTCGCTTTACAAGTTCTCGCTGACCCTGCCCAAGCTGCCGCCGCTCTCCGCCAGCCGTGTGGTGTCGGCCTCGCGCTGGGAGCAGATCTATAAGGCTCTGGCCTCGCTCGTCCCCGAGCTTCCGTTCGGACGGCTCCACGAAGAGGACCTGAAGATCGCCACCAACCGCGTCGGCGGCCTGCTGCGCGCGCTGATGCCCCAGGAGCTGCTCGACAGCCTGGATCTGGCCGGCCGCGACGAGGTCATCCAGCTCAAAGTCCAGGATTGCCCGCTGCCCTGGGAGCTTATGGAAGTGCAGGGCCGCCCGCTGGTGCGCCGGGTGCAGCTCTCGCGCTGGCTGGGCGGCGAGCGCCTGCCCAACACGCCGCACGCCCCGCGCAAGGCGCTGCTGGTGCTCAATCCGGAGGGGATGCAGCCCTGGAGCACGGGCTGGCACGACGCTTTGGAGCGCTCGCTGGGCCAGACCTGGCGGGTCGAGTCGCGCGTGGGCGGGCACGCCTCGGTGGCCGGGCTGCGCGAGGCGCTGGGCCAGCAGTGGGGCATCCTGCACCTGCACGCCTATGCCGATTACCTCGAGTCGGCCCCCGAGCAGAGCAAGCTTTACCTGGCCGACGGCCCGATCACGGCCGAGGCGTTCACGCGCCGCTATCCCACGGTGCCCAGCCTGGCCATCGTGCACCTGTCACTGGCGGGTAAGGCCGCGCCCGGCTGCCCCGGCGCTCCGGTGGCCCATCACTGGGGACAGGCTCTGGCGCGCCTGGGCATCCCCAGCGTGCTGGTCAACGCCTGGGACGTGGAGCCGCGCGAGGCGATGGGCTTCTTCGGCGTGCTCTACGAGAAGCTGGCCGGCGGTCAGACGCTGGGGCGCGCACTGCAGGAGGCGCGCGGGGAGACCCCCTCGGGCCTGGCCTGGATGGCGCTGGGCGAGCTTTCCGTCACGGGCGACCAGCTCACCGCGCTGCAGCGGCTGGAGCAGCCCACCCAGGAGGCCTCCTATCGCGCCAGCCACTGCCTGGCGGTGCGCCGCGGGCCCCGGGCGGGCGAAGAGTTCCCCCTGATGCTGGAGATGCTGCGCGTGGCCGGTCCGCTGACGATCGGCGGCCCGGGTCCGCAGGAGTGCGATATCGAGCTGGATGACGAGGCGGCCCCCAATCCGTCGGCCCTGCTCTCGCTCGAGGGCGACGACCTGGTGCTGCTGCCTGCTCCCGGCGTGAAGCTCAAGGTCAACGGGTTGCCCGTCTATGGCCGCTCCACGCTGGAGGTGGGCTGGAGCCTCCAGGTGGGCAACACCGAGCTGGAGCTGGCCGAAGCCGGCGCCACGGCGCGCACCCCGGCCTCCAACTCGGGCCTGGGCGAGTTCGAGCTGCGGGTGGACGATGGGCCGACCATGGTCATCAACGATCCGGTGTTCACGGTCGGGCGCCAGGGCGACTGTCACCTGGTGCTGTCCGACCCGGCCGTTTCCCGGCGCCAGCTCACCATCGTGCTGCGCGACAGCGATTTCTATCTCACCCCGGTGGGCTCGGCGCAGATGTTCCTCAACGGGGTGCAGGTCGAGCGCGAGACGCGCCTGTCGCCCGGCGACGTGCTGCGGCTGGGGAACGAGACGACGCTGCGGTTTGCGAGAGTAGAAATCAGCGACGACAGGAGCGGTCTACGGTCATGATCGGATTGTCCCTCGAGGAGCTGCTGGACGACGATTTCGCCAAGCGTTTCTACCTGGCCAACACCACCGAGTCGGTGCTGGCGCCCACGGGCCACAAGCTGGCCAACTTCGTCAAGCTCTCGGTGGGGGGCGACGAGCTGCGGCTCCTGATCTCGCGCCGGTTGCTTGCCCACCCGGTCAACCGCGTGTGGGGCGAGGAGATCGGGCTGGCCTTCCTGGAGCGGCTCCAGGTCGCCGCCCCGGTGCGGGCCCTGACCGAGGAGTGGTCGCTGGCCGGTCCCGGTGTCCAGGTGACCAGCGTGGTGGGCGAGGAATGGCTGACGCTCACCGCCAAACCGCCCGAGCCGGTCAAAAAGAAAGGCTTGTGGGGGTTGCTCGGGGGAGGCTGAGCCGGAAGCAGGCTCCTCTGTCGGTGGGCATCAGCTCCAGCTTGCCGTCGTGGCCCCGGGCGATCTGCTGGCTGACCGACAGCCCCAGGCCCGTCCCCTGGCCCACCGGGCGCGTGGTGAAGAACGGGTCGAAGATCTTGTCCCGGATCGCTTGGTCCACGCCCGGTCCGTCGTCCCAGACCTCCAGGAACACGTGGTCCTTCGTCTCGCCCGTCTTGACCTGCACGTTGGGCGCCTCCCTGGCGTTGAGCAGCAGGTTGAGCAGCACTTGCTGGACCTCGTCCAGGTTGCAGAGCGTGAGCAGCTTCTTGTCGTAGAGGTCGAGCGTGAGCGGAACCTGCAGTCCGAAAAGCAGCACGCCGTCTTGGACCAGCTCGTTGAGGTCGGCCTTCTGCTTGCCCTGGCGCCCTTCGCGCGAATAATAGAGCAACTTGTTGGTGATCGCCTGGAGCCTCTGCACGGCCTGGCGCGCGTTCTCGAGCAGCGGCGAGAACATCTCGGGCTTGTGGGGGGCGCGCAGCGCCGCCTCCAGGGCCAGTTGGATGGACGCCAGCGGATTGTTGATCTCGTGGGCCACGCCCGCCGCCAGCTGCCCCACGGCCGCCAGCTTGCTCGACTGCATCAGCTGCTGCTCGGACTCGGTCAGCTTGCGGTAAGCGTCGTGCAGCTCGGTGTGCAGGCGGGCGTTCTCGCGCGCCACGCCGGCCTGGCGGGCCAGCAGCTCGAGCAGGCCCAGGGCCGAGCGGTCGAAGCGCGCGCCCAGCAGCACCAACCACCCGCCGCTGCCGGAAGGGGCGGCCAGCAGGGCCTGCGGTCCCTCGACCAGGCCGCGGAACCTGGAGCGGTCCAGCTCGTCCAGCGCCAGGGGCCGGTTCTGGCTCGTGAGGAACTCGGTCAGCTCCTTGAGGACGCGCTTGTGGAAGGTGCCGCCGTGCGTGCGGGGCGGCTCGTCGGGCGATGGCCAGATGATGCGGGCGTCGTGCTCGATGAGCTGGGGGAGGATGGCTTCCAGGTGCTCGGTGACGTGCGTCAGGCTGGTCAGCTGCGGGAGATGGGCCAGGAGCTGGCCCAGCTCGCCGATCCAGCCTTCCAGCCGGGCGGCGCGCTGGCGCTCGAGCTCGGTCTCGCGCTGGGCGTGCTCGCGGGCATCGAGCTCGAGCAAGAGGCGCGCACCGAGATCGACGAAGAGGTCGAGCTCCTCCATCTCGGCCGGGGGCTCGCTCTCCCAGCCCAGGTAGACCAGCAGGCGCTGTCCCAAGGGGAAACAGAGCCAGTGCTTCTCGTTGCCGGGGGCGGGGGCGCCGCCCAGCTCCCAGCGCGGTTTGGCGCAGGCTTTCTGTAGCTTGCGGTCCCCCCCGGCCAGCTCGAGGCCGTCCAGCCAGTCACGGGCGTCGGGCGAGCTGACGGCGATCGGCTGCATCTCGCACAGCACGGCGGCGCTGCGGGCGTCCAGGGCCGACTGCAGCAGGCCCAGCCAGCGCGAGACGGCTCCCGTGAGCCCTTCCACTCCCTCGAGATCGCCCAGGAAAAGACGCAGAAGGCGGACCGAGAGCTGCGCGTTCATCGTGGGCGGAACTTCGACCCTTCGGTCGGCTCAGACCTCCACTCAGGGAGTCAGGTCGACCCCGGCCGGGATCAGCTTGCCCCCCAGCACGTCGCTGAAAAACTGGTTGGGGAGCCCGTTGGTGAAGCGCGCGTGGGGCTTGCCCTGCTCCCGGCCGAGCTGCTCGAGTCGCTTCATCCCCTGCCCGAAGGTCTCCAGCTCGGCCACGGTGAGCGGTTGCACCGGCTCGGGCCCGTGAGCCCTGCCGGGCCCCGCGATCCCGAGCTGCCTCTGGCCGTCGTCCAGGCCGGCGCGAGCCTGGGCGTTGGCCTGGCCCATCCCCTGGGCTTTGTACTCGCCATAGTGGTTTTTCATGTGCATGCGGCCGACCGCTTGCTTGAAGCGCGTGCCGATGCGGGTGCGGCCCTGGGTGCGCTCCTGGAATTGCTCGTTGATCTTCTGGTCCACGATGCGGCCCAGATCGCCCTGCATCTGCTGCAGGTTGCGGGCCTTATCCGAGGCGTCCCAGACGCCGTCGGCCCCGGCCAGTTTCCGGTGCACTTCTTGAGCTTTGCCGATCAGGGCTTTGTCCTGGTCGTTCAGCTGGAGCGGCGTCAGCTTTTTGGTCAGGTCGCCGAGGTTGCCGGTCAGGTTGCCGAGGAAGCTGCCGAAGCCGCTGGAGGCCTGGGCGCCGCCGGCGTTCTCCTCTTGCTTCGTGCTGAGCTTGACCTGGTCGTTGGCCTGCGGGGCGGTCGAGCTGGTCGCGGGGGCGCTCCCCGTGGCCCGTGCCTCGGCTGTGCGGGTGTTGCCGGTGGGCGCCTGGGTGGCCCGGGGATGCTGGCTGCAGGAAGTGCATTGGGAGTTGCCGACCCGGCTGGCGCGGCGGGTCTGAAAGCGTCTGCTCATGCGGATCTCCTCTCGGTGCTCTCTTGCTCTCAGTGTAGGCGACGCGGCCGCAGAGCGGGTGTTGTCAAACTGTAAAAAGTTTTGCCGATTTGTGAACTTGTGTGAACCGGAGTATACCGATCCCTGGTGCCAGGAACGGCGCCAGGATAAGGTAAGAGTGCCTTAACGCCGAGTTTCCGGGAGGGATCCCGGAGAGCGGGGGACCCAACTTTTGGGGCGAAGGCGGCCGTCCAACAGCCGTCCGGGTCATCCTCTTCCGACCCGAGCCCGTCAGCTAACCTCGTAGGCGTCATGGAAGAGCCTCACGTGAGGCTACTACGCCATTCGAGAGGAGCTGCAACACCATGTTGTCGCTGAAAACCCTGTCCTCGGGGCAAGCTCTGCCCCCGCCGGTCCAGTTCGCCGGCTCTGACTTTCTGACGTTGGGTGTCGAGGTGGAGGTCCAGTTGCTGGACCGGCGCACGCTCGACCTCGTTCCCGCCGCTCCGCGCCTGCTGGCCGAGCTGGGGGACAGCGCCGCCTTCAAGCCCGAGTTCTACCAGACCATGCTGGAGATGTGCACCGGCGTGGCCACTGACATCGACGAGGTCGAGAGCGATCTCTTGTCGGCCCAGGATCGTCTGTTGGCCGTGGCCGACCGCAACGACATTCGCATTATCGGCGTGGGGACGCACCCGTTCTCGGGTCTCGGGATGGACGACCATCTCAGCCCCGATCCTCGCTACCGCAAGCTGATGCAGCGCAATCAGTGGATCGCGCGCAACAAGAACATCTTCGGGCTGCACGTGCACGTCGGTGTGCGCGACGGCGATCACGCCATCCAGCTGGTCAATGCCGCCACGCCCTACCTGTCGCTGTTGCTGGCCCTGTCCGCCAGCTCGCCTTTCTGGCACGGCCACGACACGGGATTGGCGACCGCTCGAGCCACGTCGTTCGAGAGTCAGCCCACCTCGGGCCCCGCGCCGCAGGTCGAGGATTGGCGCGAGTTCGAGGCCCTGGTCGACCGCCTGCGCAAGTCCGAGGCCATCGAGAGCTTGAAGGACCTGCACTGGGACATCCGCCCGAGTCCCCATTTCGGGACTGTCGAGGTGCGCATCTGTGATGGGCAGCCGACGCTGGAGGATACTCTGGCGCTGGTGGGCGCCATCCAGTGCCTGTTCGCCTGGCTTGACGGCGAGCTGCGCTCCGGCCTGCCGATGCAGCCCGCGCCGCTGTGGAGGCTGCGCGAGAACAAGTGGCGCGTGATTCGTTACGGGATGGATGCCCAGGTGATCGTGGACGACGCGGGCACGGTGCGTCCCATCCGGGACGAGTGGCTGGAGCTGCTCGACACCTGGCGGCCGCTGGCCCGCCGTCTGGGCTGCTCGCGTGCCTTGCGGCGCGCGGAGCGGATGGTGCTGGCCGGCCCGAGCTACGTGCGCCAGCGCGCGCTGCTCCGCCGGGACGGCGACCTGAAGTCGGTCGTCAGCTCCCTGGTGGAGGAGTTCCGCGAGGGCTGAGCTCGGCTTTCTGGCGTGGGCGCGCGGGCCTCCCGCTCGTCCACTCAGTGGCCCGGACATGTCCGTCCCAGCGCCGGGACCAGATCCATGCCCGCGAGCGGATCCCGATCCGTTCCGGGGAGCGGATCCCCTCCGCCCTCCCGCGAGCGGACCCCCCCCGCACAGCTTTCGGCCCGGGCCGGGGTCGTGGTAGACTGGGGCCTATGGTTCCGCCCTATCGCATCGTCACCCCGCGCCTGGAGCTTCGCTGTTGGGCTCCCGGCGACGCACCCGCGCTGAACGCGCTGATCGCGCGCAACCTCGAGCACCTGCGTCCGTACATGCCGTGGGCTCATTTCGAGCCCGTGAGCCTGGACGAGAAGGTGGCCATGCTACGCAAGTTCCGCGCGCGCTTCGACCTGGACGAGGATTACGTCTACGGCGTGTTCCTCGACGGTCAGCCCATCGGCGGCTCGGGCCTGCACAAGCGGCAGGGCCCGGGCTCGCTCGAGATCGGCTACTGGATCGCCGGTGACCAGGTGCGCAAAGGCTTCGCCACCGAGCTGGCGGCGGCGCTGACACGCGTTGCCTTCGACTTGCACAAGGTCGACCGCGTCGAGATCCGCGTGGAACCCGGCAACGTCGCCAGCTCCCGCGTGCCCCTCAGGTTGGGCTACCAGCTCGAGGCCGTGCTGCGCCGCCGCCTGGAAGGCCGCCCCGGCCAGGACCCGCGCGACTGCGAAATCTACACGCTGTTCGCCACCGACCCGCACCCGGAGCTCGCGATCGAGGCTTTCGGACCGCTGGGGGAGCAGCTGCTCTCTTGACCGCGGAAGGGGCCGCCCGCGAGGGTTGCGAGCCGATCTCGGCGGTGCCCGCCGGGCACCCCGAGGACGACTCCTCGTCCCACCAGCACGGGCTCTGGGCCCTGGCGCTGGGCTCGCTGGGTGTGGTGTTCGGCGATATCGGCACCAGCCCGCTCTACTCGCTGCAAGATTGCTTCAACGGCCCCCACGGCGTGGACCCCACCCGCGCCAACCTGATCGGGGTGCTGTCGCTGGTGGTCTGGTCGCTCATCCTGGTCGTCACGGTCAAATACGTGCTGGTGCTGATGCGCGCCGACAACCGCGGGGAAGGCGGCATCATGGCCCTGCTCGCGCTGGTGCCGGCCGACCTGCGCAAGCAGGCCAGCGGAGCCCCCGGGGTGGCGGCGCTCATGGTCATGGCCGGAGCCAGCTTTCTCTACGGCGACGGCATCATCACGCCCGCCATCTCGGTCCTGAGCGCCGTGGAAGGGCTCAAAGCGGTCGACCCCGGCTTCGGACGCTTCGTCGTGCCGATCACCGTGGTGATCCTGATCGGCCTGTTCGGCATCCAGAGTCACGGCACCGGACGGTTGGCCGGGCTCTTCGGGCCGGTCATGGTCGTCTGGTTCCTGACCGCCGGATTACTGGGCGTGCCCCACATTCTGCACTCTCCCGAGATTCTGGAAGCCTTTCTGCCCACCCACGCCCTGGGTTTCTTGCTGACGCACGGCTGGCACGGAGTCGTTCTGCTGGGCTCGGTGGTCCTGGTCGTGACCGGGGGCGAGGCGCTCTACGCCGACATGGGCCACTTCGGGCGCACCCCCATCCGGATGGCCTGGCTGGGACTGGCGCTGCCCTGCCTGATGCTCTCCTACCTCGGCCAGGGAGCCCTGATGCTGCGCCATCCCGAGGCGCGCCTGCAGCCGTTCTTCTCGATGCTCACGCCCGGCCCGTGGACCTACGCGCTGGTGCTGCTGGCCACCATGGCCACCGTGATCGCCTCGCAGGCCCTGATCTCCGCCGTCTTTTCGCTGACGCACCAGGCGATCCGGCTGGGCTACTTCCCGCGCATCATGGTCTATCACACGTCCACCCGGGTGCAGGGGCAGATCTACGTCCCGCTGATGAACTGGGCGGTGGGACTCGCCTGCCTGGCGCTGGTGCTGATCTTCAAGTCGTCCTCGGCGCTCGCGGCCGCCTTCGGGCTGGCGGTCAGCGCCACCATGGCCCTGACCTCGATCGTGTTCTTCTTCGTGACGCGCCACCATTGGCACTGGCCGCTCTGGAAGAGCCTGCTGGTGACGGGCGGATTCCTGTGCCTCGACCTGCCCTTCCTGGTGGCCACCTCGACCAAGTTCATGCTGGGCGGCTACCTGCCCATCATCGTGGCGGCCTTCGTGTTCGTCACGATGCTGGCCTGGACGGTCGGTCGCGAGGAGCTGACGCGTTTTCACGCCGAGCGCTCGGTTCCGCTGGAGGCGTTTCTCGAGCGCATGCCCGCGCAGCTGCGCACCCGCATCCCCGGTCTCTGCGTCATCCTGGTCAAGCCCCAGACGGCCCTGTCGACCGCGCTGCTCTTTCTGGTGACGCGCCTGCACGTGCTGCACGAGCACGTCTTTCTGGTGAGCGTGACGTCCGAGGCGGTGCCGACCGTGCCCCTCGAGGACCAGGTCGACCTGTGCCCCCACGGCCAGGGCATCTACACCCTGACCGTCCACTGCGGCTTTACCGACTATCCGGACGTGCCACGGGCCGTGGAGCTCGCGCGCCAGCGTCTGAACCTGAGCGACGTCTCGATTCAGTACATGACCAGTCGGGAGAACTTCCTCAGCGGCGAGCTCGGGCGCATGAACCGCCTGCTGCGAGGCTGGTTCGTCTTCCTGGCCCACAATGCCACCAACGTCACGCATTACCTCGGGCTGCCTTCGGACCAGACCGCCGAGGTGGGCACCCGGGTCGAGCTGTGAGCGAGGAGCTGGATCGGCTCCTGGGCTCGGTGCGCCACGAGGGCGCGCTGGAGTCGGAAGGCCGCTTCACGCTCGACCCCGCCCGCGCGCTCGAGCTGATGAGCCGCTACGCGCTGCCCGAGCCACGCCGCTACGTGCTCAACCTGGTCTCCTGGGCGGCGGCCGCCGGGGCCAGCCGCTGCGTCGTGCGGACCAGCAAGGGCAAGCTGGTCTTCGAGCACGACGGGCTGGCGCCGGACTACGACCAGCTGCGCCTGCTCTACGCCGACTTCGGGGGAGGCGACCTGGCCCTGCAAGAGCTGGCGATCGGCCTGCATGCCGCCCGCGGGCTGGGGACGCGGATTGTCGAGGGCCAGGGTGCCCGGCTGATCGACGGCGTCGCGTCTCATGGCGACTGCTGCGGAGCCCGGTTCGAGTTGCGCGAGCAGGGCAGCTGGTTCAGCCGGCACCGCGAGCTGGAGATCCTGGCCGGGGAAACCCTCTTTCCCATGACCCTGAACAAGACCGAGCTGGACGGGACGCTCGAGTTGCCCCATCTGGCGCGCGCCGTCTGGCTGCGCGGGCCGGGCACCTTACGGCTGCGCAACCTTCCGTCGCAATTGGAGGAGCGCAGCGGGCCGGTGGAAGCGCTGGTCGGCATTCCCAGCGTGCCGCTGCTGGACGCACCGACCCTGGGGATCGTGCGCGGCGTGCGCCTCGAGCTGCCGTCCCTGCCCGGTTGCTACGGGGTGGTCAGCCTGCCCCGGGGGGGGAAGGACCTCTCCCAGTCGCGGTGGGTGCGCGATCCTGAAGTTCTGCGCCTGCTCGAGGAGCTGGCCGCGACTCTGTAAGGGGGTATTTCCGCGGGGTCGGGCGAAGCTCGATTTCATGCCCGATCAGCTACTGGCCAAGTTGCAGGTCCCGCTTGATTCCTCCGACGAGGAGTTGGCGGCGGGATTTGCCCGGTATTTCGACGAGTCCGTGATTCCGGCGGCCGTGGGCCACGCCGATCCGCTGCTGGTCTTCGCCGAGCTGGGCGCCTGCATCGAGACGCTGACCCGCATTCACGGAGGGGAGCTGAGCACGGCCAGCTTCATGCGCAAGTTCGGCTCCCCCGAGTGGACCTCCGTGGTCATCGACCGCCAGAACCTGGCCGACCGCGTGTCGGAGGCCTTCCGCCGCAAGCTCAAGCCGGGCGACCAGATGTGCGAGGGCCATGACTTTCCCGGCAAAGAGAAAGACCTGGT
Organism: Vulcanimicrobiota bacterium; assembly: GCA_039809865.1. GTDB lineage: Bacteria > Vulcanimicrobiota > Xenobia > Xenobiales > QWHO01 > QWHO01. The sequence continues at coordinate 12,322 of JBDHVW010000034.1, read as the reverse complement.
CATCGAGTCGCGCCACCCCGATGCGCGCGGCGCCCAGGCGCGCACGCAGACGCGGGCGGTTTTCAACACCTCCGTGCTGCTCGACCACCTCAAGAAGATCATCGCCACGTTCCTGACCCGGCTCAAGTCGCCCGCGCGCGAGGAGGCCTGGGTCAGCTCCATCCGCAACCTGCGCGAGGCTTGAGCCTTACGGTCGTCACCTACAACGTGCTGGCGGATGCCTATGTCCGCCCGTCCTACTATCCGCACACCGAGCCCGAGCTCTTTCCTCGCCGCTGGCCGCTTTTGCTGGCGCACTTGCGCGAGCTCGCCCCGGACGTGCTCTGCCTGCAGGAGCTGGAGGCTTCCCGCGCTCTGCGCCTGGATGGCTATCACGGCCACTATGCGCGCAAAGGCGAGCGCAAGCCGGACGGCTGCGGCACGTTCACGCGAGCCAGGCCGTTGCGGGCCGAGCGCCTGGAGTATTCCGACGGGACGGGGCATGTCGCGCTCCTCGTCGTGGTGGAGCTGGACGGCGGACGGCTCGGCGTGGCCAACACGCACCTGCGCTGGGACCGCGACAACGCGCTGGGTCTGGCTCAGCTGACCGAGTTGCTGGACTTCACCGAGGAGCTGGAGTGCGACGGCTGGATCGTCTGCGGCGACTTCAACGCCGACCCGCGCAGCCCGTCGCTGCTCATGGCTCGCGACCGCGGCTGGCTCGACCCCGGCGGCGGCCCCACCTGCAACGCCAACGCGCGCGCCAAACGCATCGACTTCCTCTTGCACACGCCCTCGCTGCGGGCGGATCCGCATCCTCTGCGCGCGATCGATGACCACACACCGCTGCCCTCGGAGGAAGAGCCGAGCGACCACCTGGCCCTGGGGGCGACCTTCGCCTGGGCTTAGGGCGACGTCGGCCGTGGAGCGGGCTTTGGGCGATGGAGAGGGCTTGGCGACGGCCTTGTCGCGGGTTGTCTTTTCTTTCTCCGAAAGAAGAGGGAGACTCGCAACGTGCAGGCTTTCTCCTCGGGCCGACTTAAGCACAACCGGAACGCCTGTTCTGAAGGCTCTTTTCCGCCCGAACTAGAATCCTATTCAAGTGATTCCCTCTCTGCTCGAGCGTTACGGCAGCCCGCTTTACGTCTACCATGCCGAGGAAGTGCGGGAGGCTTACCGCAGGTTTCAAGCGGCTTTCGCGTATCGGCCGACGCAGATCCACTACGCGGTGGTGTGCAACAAGAATCCCTACCTGCTGAAGGTGCTGCACGAGCTGGGGGCGGGGGTGCACGCGAATACCCCCGGCGACGCTTACGCGGCGCTGCAAGCGGGCCTTCCGCCCGAGGCGATCGTCTACAGCGGGACCAACCTGAACGAGGACGACTTCGACTTCCTGATGCGGCACGATATCCCGCTGCACCTCGACTCGCTCGATCAGGTCAAAGCGCGCGCCCGGAGAGGCCCCGGCGCAGTGGGGCTGCGTCTCTTCTTGCCCGAGGGCGCGCCGCGCATCGGCGTGGCCTCGGACGAGCTGCCGGAGGCCCTGGAGCAGGGGCTCCGCATCACCGGGCTGCACATGTACACCGCCACCAACAACCGCAAGGTGGAGCGCTTCCTGCAGGCCTTCGACCGGCTCCTGGAGGCCGCCCGCCTGTTGCCCGACCTCGAGTTCGTCGACCTGGGCGGGGGCTACGGCGTGGGCTACCGTCAGGACCAGGAGGATTTGGACCTGCAGCGTCTCGGCGCCGAGGTCACGGCTCGGATGGAGAAGCTCTGCCGGGAGCGCCAGCGCAACATTCGCCTGGTGCTCGAGCCCGGACGCCTGCTGGTGGCCAAAGCCGGCACGCTCTACGCCACCGTGCTCAGCGTGAAGGAGCGCCAGGGCCGCAGGTTCGTGGGGGTGGACAGCACCGTGGGCAACATCGTGGTGGAGAGCGTCTATCACCCGTATCACCGCGTGGAGGCCATCGCACCGCGAGGGGACGCTCTGCCTATCCCCACGGATGTCTGCGGTAACACCACCCACTCGCGCGACTACCTGGCCCGAAGCTGCCAGCTGCCGGAGCTCCAGCCCGGCGACGTGCTGGCCCTCAAAGACGTGGGGGCCTACGGCTACGCGATGTCCAGCCACTTCTTGAATCGCCCGCGCCCGGCCGAGGTGGTGCTGGATGGGGACCAGATCCATCTGACCACGCGCCGAGAGAACCTCGAGGACCTGTTGGCCACGCAGGTGGGGCGATGAGCGGCATCTGCGGGCTGGTGGGCAGCGCCCCGCCCGGCACCGTCGAGGCCATGCTGGGCCGCATCGACTATCGCGGAGACTCGCAGGACGTATGGCGCGACGAGCGGGCGGCGCTGGGCTATCGCTGGTGGCAGGGCCGCGCCGGCAAGGCGGACGGCGTCTTCCAGGAGGGCCCCCGCAAAGCGGTCTGCTGCGGCACCCTGGCCCCTCCCGTCGAGAATCCCGCCGCCACGAGCCTGGACCAGCCCGGACTGGACGGCGCCTTCGCCAAAGCCGAGTGGGACGGCGAGCAGCTCACGCTCACCCGCGACCCGTTCGGGGTGCGCTCGCTCTACTACCTCGAGCACCAGGGCACGTTCTACTTCGCCAGCGAGGTCAAGCAACTGCTGGCCATCTCCGGCTTCCAGCCCCGGCTGGATCACGCCGCGGTGCACAAATACCTGACGTTCTCGTTCGTCCCGGGCGAGGACGTGCCCATCGTGGGCATCAAGCGGGTGCTGCCAGGGCACCGTCTGACCTACCGAGCCGGCACGCTCAAGACTGAGCCCTATTTCGAGCTGAAGGAGCAGATCCGCTTCGACCTGATGGAGCGGCCGAAGGCGGTGCGCTTCCTGCGCAAGCGCTGCCGCGAGGCGGTGCAACGCCGTTTGACGGGCGACGCCCGCGTGGGGCTCTATCTTTCGGGTGGCCTCGACTCGAGCGCGGTGGCCTTCTGGCTCACGAAGGCGGGGCAGAACGTGCAGGCTTTCACGCTCGACTTCGGCGCGAAGTCGGTGGAGCGGACCGAGGCGTCCGAGGTGGCCAAGTTCCTGGGGATCCCGCTGACCGAGCAGCCCGTCACCGGGGAGAAGATCGCGGAGATCTTCCAGGACCTCGTCTGGCGCCTGGACCTGCCCTTCGGGGACGCCGTCACCGGTCCGCAGTACCTGCTGGGGCAGGCGGCCCGCCAGGCCGGGCTGGACGTCGTGTTCAACGGCGAGGGGGGCGACCAGCTCTTCGGGGGCTGGACCGCCAAGCCGATGGTGGCGGCCGCGGTCTACGGCGACATGTACGGCGGCCCGGACAGCCAGGAGGAGACCTACCTGCGCTCCTACCACAAGTTCTACGGCCTGGAGGACGAGCTCTACGCCCCCGACTTCCACCGCGAGGTCGGCACGCCCGGGCAGAGGCGCGCCATGCTGGCGCCTTATCTGGGCGGTGAGGGCAGCTTCCTCAACCGCGTGCGCCTCGCCGACATCAACCTCAAGGGCACGCAGAACATCCTTCCCCGCGCCGAGCGGCTGACCAACGGGTGGGGGCTCGATCTGCGCGTGCCGCTCTTCGATCGGGCTCTGGCGGAAGGATCGTTCGCCGTGCCCCCCACGCTGAAGCTGCACGGCGCCACCGAGAAGTTCATCCTCAAGATGATGTTGCGCAAGGCTCTGCCCGAGGACATCGTCTGGCGCAACAAGTCGGGGATGAGCGTGCCGGTCACGGACTGGTGCCTGGGCCCCCTCAAGGAGCTGATGGCCGACCTGCTGGGCCCCGCTGCGCTCGCGCGGCGCGGTCTCTTCCGGCCCGAGTTCGTCAGCGGATTGTTGCTCGGACACGACACCCCCGTCGAGATCCGGCGGCGCCGGGTGGGGGAGCGCCTGTGGGCGCTGGCCATGCTCGAGGGCTGGATCCGAACCTTCATCGACCGGGGGGGGAAACCGGCGTGAAGTGCATCTACTGCAACAACGATGCCAAGTACAAAGACCGCAGCGACGGAAAGTGCCCCAGCTGCGGCAAGCTCTTCGCGCTCGAGCCTCAGAAAGGGGACGCCTTCACCGACGGCTTCGTGAAGGCGGCCGTGGACGCGGTCTCATCCGAGGGCAAGGTGCGCTGGAACCTCGAGCACCTCTATTTCGAGATGTGGCGCCGATTGCAGAAGAAGAGCGCGGGTTGCTCGGCGGGGTGCTTCGTCGTGCCCGCCTTTCTGGCCGTGATGTTCGGCCACGGCGACCCCGGTGTCATCGCGGGCGGAGCCCTGGCCGGCGGTGTCCTGGCCGGCCTGAACTGGCTGCTTACGCGCGGCGGCCCCAAGCCTCTGAAGCGTGACGTGTTCAACCTGGCCTGGTCCAAGTGGGCCAACGTGCACGGCGTCCCCGCCAGCATGATCGTCCCCAAACCCCAGCCCACGCGGACGATTCCCGAGAGCGACCTGGGCGACTACAGTTTCGACCGGGCCGTCATCTGCGACACCGCGGCCACGGTGGACCTGCTCCTGGCCAACAACTTCCACTTCGAGAACAACTGCGCCATTCTGTCCGTTACCGGCTATCCCGAGCCGGTCTTCGAGACCGTGCGCAAGATGCTCAAGCGTAACCAGAACCTGCGCGTCTGGGTTCTGCACGACTGCACCCCCGAGGGCTGCACGCTGGCGGCCCGGCTCAAGAGCGATCCGGACTGGTTCCCCACGGGCGCCCACATCATCGACGTGGGGCTGCGCCCCGTGCATGCTCCGCCGCTGAAGAAGATGCTCGAGCCGGGAGCCGGCGCCGTGGCCTTCCACGAGGGACTGACGACCCAGGAGCGCGACTGGCTGGCCAAACACAAGCTGGCGCTGGCGGCGATCCGCCCCGAGCAGGTCATCAAGCGCCTGTTCCGTTCCTTCACCGCGTATGGCGCGGGGGCCGAGGCCGACGGATTCCTGTTCATCTCGGATACTTCGTCCTTTGGAAGCGACGCGTCGACTTCCGATGGCGGAGGCGACAGCTTTGGTTAGGACGGTTCTGCCCCGCGAGCGGTTGCTGGATGAGCCGGGTGTCGACTGTGATGCCTGCTTTGTCGGCGATTCCCCCTGGGATCGCGATCTGGCCACGCTCGATCAGGTCAGCGGCGCGTACGTCGTGGGCGGCACCACGCTCGCGCGCGATGCCATCGGCGAGCGGACGCTCTACTACTCGCAGGGCCGTTTCTCGTCCACGCTCAAGCCGCTGATGCCGGCCCATCCGAGCCTCGACCCTTTGGGTCTGGCGCTGTACCTCTGCTGCGCCTACATCCCCGGACGGCGCACGCTGGTGCAGGGGATCTCCGAGCTGCTGCCCGGGGAGCGGATCGAGGCGGGTCAGAGCCGCCTCAGCTGGCAGGTGCCGGCCCCCGTCGAGGGAGACGAGGCGACCCTGCGCGACGAGCTGCGCGCCGCCCTGGAGCGGGCCGTCCGGCGTCGCTACGAGCCGGGTTGCACCGGGGCCACGCTGTCGGGCGGGATCGACTCCAGTCTGGTGGTGGCGCTGGCCGCCCGGATGGGCGATCTGCGCACCTATTCCCTCAGCTTCGGCGAGGGCTACGCCAACGAGCTGCCCTTCTCGAGCGCGGTCGCCGAGCACTGCCGCACCCGCCATCGGGTGGTCGAGCTCTCGCCCGAGCGGGTGACGCAGGAGATCGACCGGGTGGTGGGCTGGCTGGACAAGCCCAATGGGGACCCGCTCACGGTTCCCAACGCCCTGCTCTTCGAGACCGCCGCCCAGGAGGTCAGCGTGCTGCTGAACGGCGAGGGCGGCGACCCGTGTTTTGGCGGCCCGAAGAACCTCCCGATGCTGCTCAGCGAGCTCTATGGCTCGGACGAGCGCGAGGCCAGCTATCTGCGCTCGCACCTCAAGTGCTACGACGACCTCGAGGAGATGCTGTGCCCCGACGTGTGGGAGCAGGTGCGCGCCGAGTCTCCGGAGAGCTTCCTGGAGCCCTTCCTGCGCAGTCCCGAGACCAGCCTGGTGCAGAAGCTGATGCGGCTGAACCTGCTGTTCAAGGGCGCCCACCACATTCTGCCCAAGGTGGACAGCATCAGCTTCCCCTACGGAGTGATGCCGCGCTCCCCGCTCTTCGACCGCGACCTGGTGGAGCTGGCCTTCCGCCTTCCCCCGCGCCTCAAGCTGAACGGCTCGGTGGAGAAGTATCTGCTCAAGCGAGCCGTCGAGGACCTGCTGCCGCGTTCGGTCGTGGAGCGTCCCAAGAGCGGCATGCTGGTGCCGGTGGAGGCCTGGTTTTCCGGTCCCCTGCTGGCGGAGGCCCGCCGCCGGCTGCTGGACGGGCTGGCTCCCCGTGGCATCGTGCGGCGCGATTACCTCGAGCGGTTGCTGGACGGCAAGCTGGGCGGCCTGCGCCCCCGCCGGGGCGTGAAGATCTGGCTGCTGATCACGCTGGAAGCGTGGCTGCGGGCTTACTTTTAGAGCAGGGCGGGGACGAGCTCGGTGAGGTCGCCTTCCAGGCGGATCTGGGCCACCTTGTCGTGGGCTGTCGGGCCCTGGTTGATGATGACGTAGGTGGCGCCGTTGCGCCAGGCCGCCAGGGGGATCGAGGCGGCCGGCTCGACCTGCAGGCTGGAGCCCAGCGCCAGCACCAGATCGCATTGCAGCGCCGCCTCCAGCGCCCGCTGGACCAGCTCTTGCGGCATCGGCTGCCCGAACGAGATGGTGGCCGTCTTGCACAGCCCTCCGCAGCTCTTGCAAAGCGGGCACTTGCCGGTGCGTTTGAACTCCTCGAAGGCCCACTCCGGGTCGGTGGTCTGGCCGCAGTCGAGGCATTCGACCAGCCGGTTGGTGCCATGGATCTCGACCACGTTGGTGTTCCCGGCCTTATGGTGCAGGCCGTCGATGTTCTGGGTGACCAGCAGCAGCATCCGGCCTGTCTGCTCGAGCTTTGCGAGCGCCCGGTGGGCGGCGTTGGGTTGGGCGTCACGGAAGCCCTCCCAGCCCTCGAGCTTGTAGTGCCAGTGCTCGATTCGTTTGGCCTCGTCAGCCAGGAACTCGTCGAAATAGACCGGCTGGCGCTTCTTCCACAGCCCCTGAGGGCCGCGAAAGTCCGGGATGCCCGAGCCGGTCGAGATTCCGGCGCCGGTGAAGACAAGGATTCTCCGGGCTTCCCGGAGCTTTTCGGCGATGGTGGATTCGGCTCGTGGCATCGACGGGGAAGAGGCTCTGCTCTCAGGGAACGATACTGAACCCGAAGACCTGGCTGGCGATTCGATCGTTCATGTAGAGGAACCGGTTGAGCGGGTCTACGATGCTGTCGAAGGTGCCGGTCACGGGGGCGGGACTGTCGTCGATCTCTGTCGGGACGCCCGTCGTGGGGTCCACGGCGAAGATGAGCATGTCCGGGCTTCCGAACGGGTGGACGTAGAGGAATTCGCCGTTCAAGACGATGCGCAATCCGCTCAGGTTGCCGCTGCCGACCGTGAAAGGCGAGCCTGCGATGGGAGTGAGGAAGCCGGTGGCGGGGTCGATCGTGTGCACGGAGATCTGGCCGCCGGTCAGGCCGGTGTAAAGGAATGTTCCGGTCGGGTCGATCGCCTGAGCGAATCCCTCGGCTGTGGTAAACGGCGACCCCGGCACGTTGGTGATTCCGCCGTCGGCGGGATTGACGCTGAAGACAAAACCCGTGTTGACGAACACCAGGTTATTGTTGGGGTGCAGAATGGGTCGCTGAACGAGATTCGGCGTCGCACCGGCAGCCGAAGAGGGCGAGCCGGGAACGTTCAGGTTCGTGGTGAGGTCGAAGCCCGACAGCTCTTCGCTCAAGTTTTGGGCGATGTAGGCGTAGAGCGTCGCGCCGGGCCGGATGGCCAGATCGAGCGGAGTCACGCCAGGGGTAGCGTTATGCAGAACGCCAGCAACCGTCAACACACCGGTCGCCGGGTTGCGGGTAAACTGTCGATACTGCGACGTGTCGAAGAGCGTGGCCACCGAGGTGATGTTGTCGGATGCGATGCGAAAGCCGCCGACCGAGGACACTGCGCCCGTGGCATAGGGCGAACCGGGGGTCGGGGTCAGAGCGCCCGTGGCGGAGTCCACCGAGAATCCGTGCACCAGCCCGGAAGTGTTGAACTCGGCGATGTAGATGAAGTTGCCGTCCTGGCTGAAGTCGCCGCGCGCCGGGTTGGTGACGCTCGTCACCGGGAAGCCGGAGGCCAGCGGAACGAGGTAACCGCGCGGGAAGGTCTGGTCGAAGGGAGCGCTCGTGGCCGAGACGAGGCCGGGAGACGTCGCGAGCAGCGTGTAGCCGGTGCCCGAGCGACTCACGTCCACGGCATTGAACGTGGCGATGCCGTTGATCGCGTTGACGGTCAGCGTGCCGTTCAGGGTGGCGGGCCCGGGGTTGTTGTCCAGGGCGATCGTCACCGCGTTCGAGGCCGTGGGCACGAGGTTGCCGAACTGGTCCTGCACCTCGACCGTGAACACCGGCGTGACGGCGCGTGCCTGGCTGGTCACCGGCTGGGTGCCGAAGGCGAGCTGCGTGCCGGTGTTGGTGATGTCAAACGGAGCACTCGTGAAGCCGGTCAGAGAGCCGGAGGTGGCGACCAGCGTGTAGCCGTTGCCCGGCACGTTGATGTGCAGGTCGGTGAAAGTGGCCACGCCGTTGGTGGGCACGACGCTCGTTGTACCCACGAGCGACGTGGCGCCGGGGTTGGAGCCCAGTGCGAGGCTGATGGGGTCGGTGGCGGTGGGGACCGTGATGCCGTTGGCGTCCTGGACCACGACCTGAACATCGGGCACGACGGGACCGCCCACGACGCCGCCCGTCGGTTGGGTGATGAAGACGAGCTGGGCCGGGGGCCCGATATCGGTGGCCACGTCGAACGGGTCGCTCGAGGCCGAGCCGAACCCGTTGGAGCTGGCGACCAGCGTCAGGCCCGTGCCGGCCTGGGCCACGCTGAGGTTCGCAAAAGTGGCCACGCCGTTGACCGACTGGGTGCTGACGATGCCGCCCAGCACGCCGGCTCCGCCAGCCAGGCTGAGCGTCACGGTGTTGCTTCCCGTCAGCAGGGCCCCGGTAGCGTCCACCAGCTCCACCACCACGGGGGGCGCGATGACCTGGTTCACGAGCGTCCCGGAGGGCTGGGTCCGGAAGCGCAACTCGCCGACGCCGGGGGCCACCAGGCGAATCGTGGGATTGACGCCGGCCACGATATTGAATGGCTCGGTCAAAAGCTGACCCAGGATCAGGTCCTCATCGTCACGGGTCGTGAGCTGGATGCGCCGCATCCCGAGCGGAATGTCTTCGATGGTGGTCGTGACGATGCCGCTCTGATCGGTCACGGGAATGACCACCGGGTCGACGACGTCAACCTCGACGTCGCTCGCGTCCACCACGCGGATGGCGAGCGACCGCAGGCTGCCGCGCGGTTGGGCGCTCAGTTGCCGGGCGTCCACGCGCAGTTGGAGGCTGCCGGACCCGCTGGGGCCGGGCGGCGGGGCTGCGGTGCCGCCGCTGCGCGGCGCGCCCCCGGAGCAACCCAGTAAGAGGAGCAAGATTCCCAGTGTCCAGATGCGACGCATACAGCCCCCCCATGGTGAATTGGCCGCCGATTCGTTTCAGAACGTGAGAAGACCTGCCCTTTCCGACGGCGGCTCCGGTCGTTCGGCTGGAAACCGCCGACGCGAACCTCGTGGGGAAAGTTGTAGTTCCGGTTCTTGCAGATAGGAACTACAAGATGGTCGACGGCCTTCGAAACGCTTGCCGGGTCTCGGGCGGAACGGCGGGCTTGTTGGGCGGACCGCCGGAGGCCGGGCAACCGACGCAAACCTCGTGGAGAAAGTTGTAGTTCCGGTTCTTGCAGATCGGAACTACAAGGTGGTTGACGGGCTTCGAAACGCTTGACTGTGTCTCAGGGGGAACTGGCGGCAGTTGGTTGGACCGCCGGAGGCCCGGCCACCCTCGCGCGTGGCCGTCCAGGATACAGAGGTGGTAAACGAACGTGACAGAGAATCGCACGTCCATGAGACGCCTGCTGCTGATCCTCTTGCTCACGCTCCCGATGGCCCGGGCCCAGGACCTTTGGAAGATCTACGACGATACGCTGCGCCACGCGCGCTATGTGGACCTGAGCCACGTGGTGGCGCCCGATTCGCCCGTGTGGAAGGGGTTCGGCCCCTCGAAGTTCGCGGCGGCCGTCGATCCGGCCACCGGTCAGCCTTACACCTACGACCACGATGGATTCGAGGCCACGCGCTACGAGCTGTCGACCGACCAGCTCGGCACGCAGCTCGATCCGCCGGCCCACTGGGACCCCTATGGCGCCGCCATCGACGAGCTGCCCGCCAGCTACGCGGTGCGGCCGCTGGTGGTCATCAGCATCGTGGACCAGGTCCGAAGAGACCCGGGTTACCAGATGACCGCCGACGACGTGAAGGCCTGGGAGAGCGTCCACGGGCTGATTCCGGCGGGGTCAGTGGTGATGGTGCGCTCGGACTGGTCGAAGCGCTGGAGCGAGCCCGGCCTGGCGGCTGACCCGGTCTTCCCGGGCGTGCGCCTGGACGCCCTGAAGTATCTCCACCTCGAGCGCAAGATCTTGCTGCACGGCCACGAGCCGCTGGATACCGACACGACCCCGACCCTGGAAGGCGAAGCCTGGCTGCTCCACAACGGCTACACCCAGGCCGAGGGCGTCACGAACCTCGATCAGGTGCCCGAGACGGGAGCCCTGGTGGCGATCGGCTTCCCCCGCTTCCAGGGCGGCACGGGCGGCTACGCGCGCTACGTGGCCATCTGTCCAGCCGATTGGAAGTACGGCGTGACGATCGAAGACGGCCCGCTGGCGAAACGCTCCCAGCCTCTGCGCTGGGTAAACGGATTGCGCGTTCGCGAGTAGGGCCTCCTACAGTCTCATCCCCCAGAAGAGCCACACGAAATACATCACTGCGAACCCCATGAGCACGACGTAGATGGGGTGACAGCCCGTCAGGGCAGGCAGTCCCTGGGCGTCCGGGCTGAACTCGCAGCCGATCTTTCGGGCCAGGTCCTCGGCCCGTCCGTGAGCCCGGCAGCCGTCGTTGGTGAGCTCGCCGACAAAGTGGAAACGACCGTTCTTCAGTCGAAGCACGGGACGGTAGGAGTAGGACTTGGAGCCCCTCCTGCCGTGCTCGACCCGCGTCATGACGGCCGCGTCGCGAACGTCGTCCAGGCTGGCGAGCACTGTCTGCCTCTCGTTGCCAGCGAAGCGCCGGATGAAGATGAGGCGGCGCGTGCCCAGGTCGAGCACCATGAAATCCTCGAGTTGGCCCCGGATGAGGAAGAGCAGCAGGGAGGGACCGAGCAGGCCCAGGGCTATCTTGCCGAAGATCGCGCTGCTGTCGCCCAGGCCCGCCTGCATCACCATCCAGATGCAGGCCGGAATGAACGCGAGCAGGAGGAACCCCCAGGCGCCCCAGGTGAGCCAGGTTTCAGTGTCCGAGTCCAATTGCACCGCGACCAGGTTCCCCGGCTGCACCACCGTGGCGTGCTCCGAGGTGGGGGACTCTTCCAGCAGGGGCAGGCCCAGCTCCGAGGCGGCCCGGGAGGCCGCAGCGTCGGCATCGCTCTTCTTGCCGTGGCACTCGAGCTTGATGAGTCGCTGGCCCCTGACGTGGAGCGCGGCAGCCCAGGCCGCAGCGCCGCCACTCGAGCTGTCGGGCACGACCGCCACGCCCAGAATGTCCTCGCGGCGCGCCAGATGCCGACCGATCCGGGCTTTGCCCAGGTGCTTGACATACTCATGCAGTCCATCCGGGCCCAGGGCGTGGAACCTGTGCGGGGAAAGCCAGATGAGGGCAACGAGCAACAAGAGAGCGGACCCGATGATGGCCAGGCCCATCGTCTCAGGGATGGGGTAGGCGAGCCAGAGCACGAGGAGTGCGGCGCCCACCAGGAGCTGCTTGACCGGAAAGCTGTGCCCGCCCGCCGTGGTATCCAGCAGGACGTAAGCTCCGTTCCCCCCCGTAATGCGTGAAAACACCCCGCCAGTTATTCTCCCTGGAAGGAGGCGGCTCCCTGCCCGAGCTCAGGGCCAGTCATACACGTGCCCTCTGGGGGGAATCTTGATCCACTCGTTGTGCCACCAGCCGTTGTATCGCAGATTCTCGGCCCGGAAATCGCGAATGTTCAAGATCTGGAATCTTTCCGGGCGGCCGTCCAATTGCTGATAGAGCCGAATCGCAATGCGATCGGGGTGCCAGCGCCGGTCCAACTGGCCGGCATAGTAGTAGAAGAGATAGGGATCTCCGAACATTCGCGAGGCGGAACGGAACATCGCAGGGTTGAAAATGATCGGTTCTCCCTCCCCGGGTCGGAAGGGTCCCGTGAGCAGGGACGAGCGGCCCGTGCGAC
>JBDHVW010000033.1:0-77813 GCA_039809865.1 Vulcanimicrobiota bacterium | reverse complement strand
CCGCCCGCGCCGCCCGCGCCGGGCGAGTCGCCCTGGCATGCCGGCACGACTCGGCTGGCATCGCCCCGCGCCGCCCGCGCCGCCCGCACCGCCCGCTCCCGCCGTAGGCCTCCCACTCGACGCCTGATACAGTTTCGATACGTCCCGCGCAGGTTCTGCCAAGCCTTTCCGCTAGGCTGAATGGCATGAAGACGATCCTCCGCACCGGGGCCGCGCTGGCCCTCTTGCTTTGCCTGGCCTGCAGTGGGGGAGGCCAGGGTGACTCGACCGAGGTGGCCCCCACCACCACCGAAGCCCCGACGACCGAAGCCACTCCGGTCGCCGACCCCGCCGTGCCCGCGCCCCCGGTCGCCGACCTGGACACCCCCCTGCGGGCCGCCCTGGGACAGGCGGGCGTCGGAGCGCTGCCGCCCGCGCCTCCCCAGGACCCGGCCCGGGTCGCCCTGGGAAAAGCCCTGATGTTCGACAAGCTGCTCAGCGGCAACCGCGACGTCTCATGCGCCACCTGCCACCTGCCCACCCAGGCGACCGGGGACGGCCTCAGCGTCACGATCGGCACGGGCGGCACGGGCCTCGGACCCGCCCGCACCGGCACCTTCCTGCCACGCAACGCCCAGCCACTCTTCAACCTGGGGCGCGTGGACACGCTCTTCCTCGACGGCCGCGTCAGCGGCACCCAGGCCGGAGGCTTCTCCACCCCGGCCGGAGCCCAGCTCCCCGCCGGGCTTTCGAGCGCGCTGGCGGCCCAGGCCATGTTCCCCGTGCTCGACCGCGACGAGATGCGCGGACAGGTGGGCGAGAACGAGCTCGCGGCCCCGCCGGACAACGATCCGACCGCCATCTGGGCTCTCCTGGCGGCGCGGCTCCAGGCCAATCCGACCTACGTCTCGATGTTCGCGGCCGCCTTCCCGGACGTGCCGCCGAGCCAGATCGGCTTCCAGCACGCCGCCGAAGCGATCGGGGCCTTCGAGGCCAGCGAGCTGATGCGCGCCGACTCGCCGTTCGACCGCTACCTGGCAGGTGACAACGCGGCCCTGACCGACTCCGAGAAGCGCGGCGCCAACCTGTTCTTCGGACAAGCGCGCTGCTCCACATGCCATCGGGGGAGCCTGCTGAGCGACTTCCAGTTCCACTCCATCGCGGCCCCACAGATCGGTCCCGGGAAAGGCGCCGAGGCTCCCCTCGACTTCGGCCGCGGCCGGGAAACCGGTCTGGCCGCCGACCGCTTCAAGTTCCGCACGGCCCCGCTGCGCAACGTGGCGCTGACCGGCCCCTGGACGCACGCGGGCGCCTACACCTCGCTGGAGGCGGTGGTGCGCCACTACATCAATCCGTTGCGCGCGGTGCAGAACTACGACCCGGCGCAGCTCGACCCGCGCCTGCAAGGCCAGGTGCACGTCGCCGAGAGCCTGGCGGCCGGCCTGGCCCAGAGCCTCGACCCGGTCCTGCGCCAGCCCAACCCGCTCACGGATGCCGACGTGGCCGACCTGGTGGCCTTCCTGAACGCGTTGACCGACTCCACCCCACCGCCGGCCGCCCCGGCCAGCGTGCCCAGCGGCCTGGAGCCTTGAGGGGGAGAAGCGCCTCCTGGCCGAAGAGCCGGAGGTCCATGCTTTGTGTGCGCTGTGGGGCCGAGAATCCGGCCGGTTCGAAATACTGCGGGGGTTGCCAGGCCCTGCTGCCGCAGGGGGTTCCGGGACCCCCGCAGGTCGGCGGGCTGGAGATCAGCGAGGACCGCACCTACGTGCTGCCCCAGGAGCGGTTCCTGAGCCGGCACCTCAACGAGCTCTACGACCTGCTGGCCGAGCTGCTCGAGACCGGGGAGGGAGAGGAAGAGGTGCGCCGGCACCTGGCCATGCTGCGGGCAGCCTACGACAACTTCACCCAGCGGGCCGTGCCGAACCTCTTCGAGATGCTGCTGCACGAAGAGCAGGCGCAACCCGACAACGAGTTCCCGGGACAGGTCCGCTACCTCGTCAACACCGGCGTCGACCTCTTCGGACGCGGGCTGGACGGGCTGGACGACGCCCGCAGCCCGGAGGCAGTGGAAGCCGCCTTCGAGATCCTCCAGCAGGGCAACGACAACCTCTGTCAGAGCTTCCTCATGGTGGAGCAGCGAAAAGCGGAGCTGGACGAAAGTTTGTCCTAAACGTTAACAAGAGCCGACCAATGCTAACATCTCGGGGCGTCACAGCCCGCGCCGATGAGGGATACTGGGTCCAGACCAAACCCGCCAGGAGGACCCACCGATGAGTCTGCTCGATGGAATCACCAAAATCGGCTCCGAAGCCGTCGGATTCGCCACCGCCCCGCTGCGCACGGGCGCCAAGATGCTGGGCACCGGACTGGAGACCGGGGGCAAGGTCCTCACCGACGTGGCCAACGGTGACCTGGGCAAGGCCGCCACCGACTACGCGGGTGGAATCGGCAAGCAGGTCGACAACGTCAAAGGTTACGGCAGCGAGCAGCTCGGGCACGTCCAGGGCGTGGCCGAAGGCTACGGCGACTACCTCTCCAGCGGCGCCAGCCTGATCGGTGAGCCGGTGAAAGGCGTGGCGCGTCTGGCAGGCAACGGGCTGGAGACCGCCGGCAAGACCACGACCGCCCTGGCGATGGGCGATCTCGGCGGCGCGATCGAGTCGCAGGTGCAGGGCACCGGCAACGCCTTCAGCATCGTGGGCGACACGGCCAGCAACCAGTGGAGCAACTACGCCGGCTGACCCCAGAGGGCTCGGCCTTTTCCAGCCCGAATTCTCCCCCGTGATCTTCGTCTGGGGTCAGCAGCGGGTCGATACCTCCCTCGGATACGTGGCCGAGTTCTGTAACGTCTGCCGTCAGATCACTCCGTGCAAACTCTTGCGGGTCGGGGTGGCGGGGCACGTCTACAAGATCTCGGTCGGCCAGGGAGCGCTGGCCGGGCACGCGGTGCGATGCCAGTGCTGTCAGGCCGAGTTCGCCGCCGACCCGGCCCAGTATGCCGGCACGCTCAAGACGCTGCCGCCCGCTCCGGTGGGCGGCGGCGTGCTTTCCGAAGAGCTCGTGCGCGCCACCAACCCCGAGGTCGCGGCACGCTGGGCCGAGCGCCTGGCGCTCGAGGACCAGCTGCGCCGCGATCCTTCGCAGGTTCCGGCCGAAACTCGTCAGTTCTTGCTGCAAGAGGTCCTGGCGCGGGCCGCTCGGGCCTACGACCAGCGCGCCGGCCAGAGCCTGTTCAACAAGGCCTGGGATGCCTGGGTCGGGCTGGGGTGCGTGACCACGATGATGCTACAGGGACTCGTCCCCATCGTGCTCTTGCAGATGGCTTATCAGGGCAATGCCGAGGAGGCGGGCTCCACCGCCATGATGGTCGGCGCCGCGCTCTTCGTGGTCTTGCTCTACACCGAGCCCTGGCGCTACCTCCAGCGCAAGCTCGTGCCCGAGCTCAAGAGCCAGCTGCGCCCGCTGAAACCCACCGAGGCCGAGCTGACCGAGGCTCTGGCCAGCTTCCCCAGCCTGTCCAAGAGGCTGAAAGCCGCTCGCCTCCTGACCCCCTGACAGGGCCTCGGGCACCCCTCCCGAAAGCCGCGTCATGCACAAGAGAATTTCGTTCCTGCTCATCGTTTGCTCCCTTCTGGTCGGCTGCGCCTCCAAGCCTGCCTGGAAGGAGTTCCGCTCCGAGGCCGGCGGCTACAGCGTGGAGATGCCCGGCACGCCCAAGGAGGCCTCCCAGAACCAGCCCACCCCGGTGGGCGACATCGCCTTCAACTCGGCCACCTGCGAGGGCTCGGGCTACGGCTTCACGGCGGCCTACTCCGACTTCCCCGAAGCGGTCGTCAAGAACGCCAGGGTCCAGTCGCTGCTCGAGGGGGCTCGCGACGGGGCGGTGCGCAACGTAAACGGCAAGCTCGAGAACTCCAGGTCCCTCGAGGTGGAGGGATTTCCGGCCATGGAGCTGACGTTCTCCATTCCGGACAAAAAGCTCAAGGCCAAGCAGCGCATCGTCCTGGTCCACAGCCGGCTGTACCAGGTGCTGGCGGGCCAGTCCGACAGCAGCTATGACGAAGCCGAGATCGACCGCTTCCTGAACTCGTTCAAGCTGCTCAAGAAATAGCGATTTTTCAGACCCCTGGCCTAGAGTCGGGGAGATGGAGATCCGCTTTCAACCCGCGCTCGCAACGCCGCTCAGTCTGTATTCGGCGCGCGCGACCGCCTCGCCAGAGCCGGCCGACACGGTCGAGTTCCGCCGTCCCGGCTGGCTCGGCATCGGATGGCGCTCGGCCACGCCCGAGCAGGCTCGCGAACGCCTGGCCGAAGGCAAGTCGGTGCAGGTGCGCGACGGCAGCTGGGTGCCGCTCGAGCAGCCCGATGACCTGGGCGAGCTGGAGTACTTCAGCGGCCAGAAAGCCGAAGCGCCCTCGGACATGGGAGCCGGACTCAAAGCGCTGGCCGAAAGAGGCGCGCGTTTTGCGAACGACGGCGAGCTGGGGCCGTTCGGCGCTTATCACGAGCTCGAGCACGGAAGGCCGGTCACGCTGAGCGTCGCGGGTCGCTCCCTGAAGCTGAGCAAACCCGACGACGTGGCCCTGGCCGCCTACTTCCACGACGCGGGCGCAGCCCCGAGCAAGACGGCGCCCGCGCTCAAGACCCTCTATGAATCGGGCCTCGACCTGGGCGGCTCGCCCCTCGATCCGCCCTGTCCGGTCCGGGTGACCAACGCCCAGGGAGCCGTCGTCACGACCATCCCGGATCTCACTCAGCCCATCGATGCCCGGGCCCTGCGCCTGGCCGCCGCGATCGGGGAGTACGAAGCCCTGACGAGACTGACGCAAGACCAGCTGCAGGCGGTCGAGGAGCTGGCCCGCCTTCAGGATGCCCCCTTCAAGCCCGAGAAGACCTGGGCCCGCGAGCCGGACGGAAGCTGGAGCGACAGTCCCGGAGCGCGCTATCGCGACAACGAGGACAGCTCGCTCAACTTCCCGCCGCTCCAGCTCGGGAAGGGCTCGCGCCTCGAGCTCACGGCGAAGCACGCCCTGGAGTCGGGCTGCGACAAAGTGCAGGTGGAAGCCCGCGCGCCGGGCGGCCAGTGGCAGAGCCTGGCCACCTTCACGGGTCGGTCCGACTGGCGCAACCACACCATCGACCTCGCGAGCTTCGACGGCCAGTCCGTGGAGCTGCGGCTGCACCTGACCACCGACCACAGCAATACTGACGACGGTTTCAGCGCGCGGGCGATGCGCGTGATCTCGGACGGGAAGGTTCGAGCTTCCACCGATACCGGCGAGGCGAGCCTGAAAGACTTGCTCGCGCTGCCCCCGGCCGCCGAAGAGCTTCGAGCTATCGCCGACGATGCCCGGCACTGCGGATTGAGCACCGCGCTGGCGCTCTCCCGAGCCAACGCCACCGGCCTCGGACGCCTGGCCGGCCAGGTCGGCCTGACGCCGGCCCTGGCTCTACGCGACGTCAGCGATGCAGCCGGGCCCGCCCTGGAGCTGGCCCGCAAGCTAGCTCCCGGACAGCTGGAAGCCAGCCAGATCCAGCTGGCCGAGGAGCTGGCGCGCAAGCAGGTCGACCCCGCGCCGCTGCTGGAGCTCGAGCGCGGCCTGGCGCCGCCGTCCTGGGCCGCTCAGGGCGACTGGAAGGTGCGCGAGACCGCCGAGGGCCGGATGTGGAGCCACGGGCGCCTGCCCGATCAGTCCGACGTCTCGCTGACCACCCCCGAGTTCGAGTGTGGCGCGAGCACGCTGCTGAGCTACCGAGCGGCCACCCGGCTGGAGAGCAACTGCGACTTCCTGAACGTCGAGGTCAAGACGCCCGGGGCCGAGTGGCGCCCGGTGAAGCGGCACACCGGCACCGGGGCCTCCGATCACGAGGTCGACCTCTCCCACCTGCAGGGCCAGCGCGTGCAGCTGCGCTTCCGCCTGGTCAGCGACCACAGCAATCCCAGCGAGGGCGTCAGCCTGGCCGGCATCCGCGTGGTGGCGGACGGCCGACGGGTGCTGGCTTTCGACGAGGGGAAGGCCGGGCACGCCGAGCTGAGGGAGCTGGCGCTCTCGCAGGATGCGTCCCGCCTGGCCGCGATCGAGGCAGCGGCAGCCCGGACGGAAAGCGTCTCGGCCGCGCTCACCCTGAACGGTCGGAGCGGAGAGCTCGCCACCCTGGTGGGCGTCCAGGGCGCCCTCGAGCTGGGCGATCTCCAGCGCCCCGCGACCGAGGTGGCTGCCTACTGGAATGCCGCCCGCCAACTGCAAGCGTCGTTTCAGCAGCCCGTCGACCTGGCCGCCCGCAACCAGATGACCCGCAGCCTCGCGGGCTCGGACATCACCCCCGCGCAACTCGCGAGCCTGGCGCGCACGGCGCCCGGGGTGGCCTGGCAACCCGAGCCGAGCTGGCAGCAGATTCGCGAGAACGACAGTCTCATCTGGCGCCGGACCTATGTGGACAACGACGAGAGCTCGCTGGTGAGCCCCGAGATCGACCTGACGGCGGTGCAGGGCGCGCGGGCCATGTTCGTCCATCACTATGACCTGGAGAGCAACTGCGACTTCGTGCACCTGGAAGCGCAGCCGGTCGGCGCGCGCGACTGGACGACGGTGGCGAGCTATACGGGTCGCACGGGCGACTATAAGGACGAGGTCGTCGACCTCTCCCGCTTCGACGGGCAGAAGATCCGCCTGCGCTACCGGCTGAAATCGGACCACTCCAACCGCAACGACGGCTATCGCCTGGGCAGCGTGGTCGTGAACGGGCTGGCCGACCTCCGTCCCCCCGCGCGGCTGGGGGATGCGCTGAAGGCCCTGGCGAGCATCCCCTCGGCAGACCGGGACGCGGCTCTGGACCGTCTGGAAGAGGTCAGCGGGCGTCTGGGGAGTCGCGAGGCGGCGCTGGCGCTGTGGCCGGACCTGAGCGAGCACCGGGTGAAGCTGACCGAGCAACTGGGGATGACCTCCGCCCTCAAACACGCTGCCCGGGCCGACCAGTTGCTGGAGAGCTTCGAGTTCGCCCGCTCGCTCTGCCTGGCCAACGGTGAGCCGGCCGACCGCACGCGGCTGCTGGCCCTGGCGGAGAAACTGCTGGCAGCCGATCTCCAGCCGAATGAAATGGCCTCACTCAAAGCCCTGGCGGCCCAGAGGCCAGCCACCTGGAGCTGTGAGGCGCCCTGGAAGGTCGAGCGCGGCGGCTACCGGTTCGGACGCTACGCCGACAATGCCAGCGCCTCGCTGAGCTTCCCGAAGGTGGAGCTGAAGGGGTTGCGCGACGCCCGCCTGCAGTTCGAGATGACGCACGGGCTCGAGCAGAACTGCGACTTCGTGCGCCTGGAAGCACGGGTGGGCGACCGGTGGCAGGAGATCGATCGGTGGACCGGCCAGGCCAACTGGACCGAGCGCGACGTCGACCTGTCGCGCTTCGACGGCCAGAGCCTCGAGCTGCGCCTGCGGCTGGCGGCCGACCATTCCAACTCGGGCGAGGGTGCTTCGGTGCGGGCGGTGCGCCTGCGGGCCCGGGCGGACGGCGAGCCGTTGCCGCGCACCCTGGCACAGATGCCCGAGGGCACGGCCACGGCCAGCGACCTGGTGGATCTGGTCTGCTCCCAACCGAAGGCAACTCGCCCGGCGATGCTCAGCGAGCTGACGGCCATGAGCCAGAGCCTCGACAGCGCTGCGGGCGCCTGCGAGCTCTGGCCGAGCGCGGCCACCAATCCCCGGGCGGTCACCGACCTGGCGCGCGCTCTGGGCCTGAAGCGCGCCCGGGAGCTGGCTCCGCTCGTCAAGACGAGCGCCGACGTGCCCCGCCTGATCGGGCTCTACGAGGCGAGCTGGCGGCTCTCCATGGCCATGACCGTGCCCCCTCCGGACGCCGAGCGGCTGGACATGGTCAAAACCTTGATGCCGGCCGGCCTCGAGGCCGAGCCGGTGCGCCGCCTGACCGAGCTGGTGCGGGCCAGCGAGGCCGCTCCGGTGGGGGTGATGGCCGACAAGCCCTGGCGGCGCGAAGTGGTGCCCGGACGCGGGCTGACCTACGTGACCGGGCGCTATCCCGAGAATGCCAGCGCTAGCCTCACGTTGCCCGGCCTGAACGGTGCCCGGAAGCTCCGCTTCGAGGCCGCCTATGGGCTCGAGAAGAACTGCGACTTCCTGGTGGTCGAAGCAAAGAACGGTTCCTCCTGGACGGAGCTCGCCCGGTTCGACGGGCAGTCCTCCTGGCAGATGCACGAGCTTTCCCTGAGCGGCGCCGACGAGGTGCGCTTCCGCCTGCAGTCCGACCACTCCAACAGCGGCGATGGCGTCCAGCTCGGCCTGATCGAGGCGGGCGACTTCCGCCATGATCCG
The DNA here is from genome assembly GCA_039809865.1 of Vulcanimicrobiota bacterium. Classification (GTDB taxonomy): domain Bacteria; phylum Vulcanimicrobiota; class Xenobia; order Xenobiales; family QWHO01; genus QWHO01. Next base: position 69,507 of record JBDHVW010000033.1, on the reverse strand, counting down.
GCCACGCTTCGTTTCGGGGCGCTGGTGGGTGTGCTCCAGAACGGCACCCTGCCGATGGTGGAGACCCTGGCGCGGGACGAGCGCCTGCCGGGAGCCATGGAGATCGCCTCCGTCTGCACGCCCTGGAGCGACCTGGAGGCGGCCCGCGCGAGCTACCGCCTGACGCGCTCCTGGGGCCACCCTGTGCGCGCCGAGGCCGTGGGCGAGATCTTGCGCGAAGCCGGAGCCAACCCCGGACTGGTGAAGCCCCTCGCGCAGCTGCCGGCAGGCAACGCCTGGCGCGTCCTGGAGTTCATCCGATCCAAGCAGGTCAAGGGAGGCCCGCTCGAAGGCATGCCTCTCCAGGAGGCCGTCGAGAGCTACCTGGCCGTGGCCGTTAACCTGGTTCTGGTGGACGACCTGGACAATGTTCTGGAGATGATGCTCGCCCGCAGCGCCGCCAGCATCGGCGAGCGCGACAAATCGGTCATCATCGGGGGAGTCGTCGTAAAGAAGAAGGAAGAACCCTAGCGAGGATAGTTGGGGAACTGATCGCCCTCGGGCCAGCCGTCGTTGTTGTCGATCAGCAGCAGCGTCGGGCGCAGCACCTTGTTGATCTGCGTGATCGGGGGGAGTTTCTGGCCGGGCGCGGCCACCGTGATGTCCTGGTTGGCGATGTAGGCGAAGGCCAGGTGGCGCTGCGGATAATACCACATTCCGGCGCAGCAACCCGTGACGTCGCCGCCCTTCTGGAAGTAGAGGATCTCTCCGTTGGCGATGTGAGAGACCTCCCAGCCCATCGCCAGGTAAGTTGACTTGCCGTCGTCCAGCGGATTGGCCAGCATGAGGTCGCGCGCCGATTTGGAGATGAGCGCCTGGGGGCCGGGCCAGAGCCCGTAGTTGTTCATGCCGCGCAGAAAGCGCAGCAGGTCCACCGGCGAGGCGGCCCAGCGTCCCTGCGGCTGCGAGTAGTAGTCTTCGCCGTAGGCCGGCGGGACCAGCTCCTTGACGTTGGGATCGAGGCTGGGCCCGGCCGGCGTCAGCGGGTAGTAGATCATCTCCTCGCGCGCCGCGGCGGCCGCGGGGTCATAGACCAGCGGACTGGTGATCATGCCCGTGATGCCGAAAGGCTGGCAGATCGCCTCCTGCACATACTGCTCGTACGAGGCCGCTCCGCTGGCCCGCGCGATGATGGGCGCCAGGGCGGTGTAGCTCGTGTCGCAGTACTGCGAGAGCTTGCGGGGCGGCGCATTGGGCACCTCGCCCACGTGGTCGTGCCAGCCGATCGCATAGGTGACGACCGCCTCGGACGTCGCGGGCGGCGGGGTCATCGTCTTCTCGGAGATGTCCAGGAAGTCGATCTTGTGCGTGATGATGCCCAGCGCGCCGGGCCAACCGGAGACCATCTGCATGTGGTCCAGCACCGTCATCGCATCGTAGTCCGCGAGGTGGGACTGATAGGAGGGCTGCGCCGTGGGCACGAGGTCGTACAGGATGCCGCCCTTGGCGAACAGGTTGCCGGCCAGGTCGAGCTTGCCCAGCTCGGAGAGATACAGCGCCGGATAGCACTCGAAGATCTTGCCCACGCTGCCGATGCGCCCCAACTCGTCAGGCTGCACCACGCGACCGTTCTCGAAGTCGGCGAAGCCAAAGCCGCGCGCATAGACCAGGCGCCCGTCCTTCATCACGGCGTAGGCGGTGCCGTGGATGCCATTGGCGAGCATGATTTGCTGCAGGTGCTCTTCGAACGGCGCCAGGTGGGCGAAGGGAACGCCGGTCACCGGCTGTGAGGGTGGCGGGGGAATCGTGGGCGTGGGCGTGGTGGCGGGGATCAGCGGGCTCAGGGGACCGTAGTCGAAGTTGCCCGCGCCACCGATGGACGGATGCAGGGGCTGGTCGTTGAGAGCCGGATCCTCGATCTGCAAGCGGGCCGCGTCCTCGGCGGAGATGCCGCCGTCGCTGGCGATCTGGCTGAGCTGGTCATCCAGGGACGGGGTGACGAGCGCGGAGGGACTGGTGGTGGCGCTGCCCCCGCACCCGTGCAGAGTGGCCACGGCGAGGCCGAGCAGAAGAAATCGCTTGAAATTCATGCGCTGAGTCTGCGTCGGGAATAGGAAAAAGCCTGCTAGGTCCGCTGCAGGCGCTCGCGGGCGGACTTGTCCAGGATGGGTCCCATCTGGGGGAAAGCGTCGTAGACGCGCTGCAACGACTCGCCCGGGATGACCAGCAGGAGCCCCTCGCCGGCCGAAACCACCGAGGCGGTGCGCTCGTGGCCGTAGAGCAGGCCGATCTCGCCGAAGAAATCGCCCGGGCCCATGGCCACGGCTTTGCCGTGAGAGAGCTGGGCTTCGAACGTGCCCTCCACGATGAAGAAGAGAGCATCGCCCGCTGCCCCGCGTGCGATGATTCGCTCGCCGGCCTTGGAGCGGCGGGCGCGGGCCACGCACACCACGGCGTCGCGCGCCTCGAAAGAGCCGCTGGCGAATTGCGGCACGCGCCGCACCAACTGCTGGAGCTCGAGAGGATCCTCGTTCACGAGGCTTCCTTCGCCGGTTCCGTGAGCCAGACCCGCTGCTGCGGGAACGGGATCTCGATCTTTTCCTTGTCGAAACGGACCTTGACGCGCCGATTCAGCTCGCGACCGACTTCCCACTGGGACAGCGGTCGCGTCTGCAGCAGCAGGCGTAACGTTACGCCCGACGGTCCCAGGCGGTCCACGCCCAGCAACACCGGGGGCTCCAGGATACGGTCGTTCCACTCGGCCGACAGCCGCCCCGCCTCCTGCATCAGCACGTCGATGGCGAACTCGAGGTCCACCCGGTAGGCCACGTCCACCCGGAAGTCGACGCGCGACCAGCGGTTGGAGTGGTTCTGCACCAGGCGCAGGTCGCTGTTGGGGACGGTGATGAGTCGGCCGTCGATGGTGCGCACCCGCGTGCTGCGCAGATTGAACGCCTCGACGTTGCCGGTCATATTGCTCCACTCGATCACGTCCCCGACGCCAAACGAGTCCTCGACCAGGATATTGACGCCGGCCACCACGTCCTTGAGCAGGTCCTGGGTGGCGAAGCCCAGGGCCACGCCCACCACGCCGGCCCCTGCCAGGATAGGCCTGAGGTCGACCTTCAGCAGCGTGAGGTAGACCAGTCCCCCGGCCAGGATCAGGATGAAGTGCGCGGTGACGCGGCAGGCCTGGTCCAGCGTGCTCATGCGCTGGCCCAGCCGGGTCAGGTGGTAGACGTGCTGCTGGCGTTGCAGCGCCAGAAAATACTGGTGCAGCAGGCGCTCGACCAATACGCTGACGAGGTTGGTCCCGACCATGACGATCAGCAGCAGCAAGAACGGCCACAGGACGTTGGCGTAGAGATGCTCGGCCCAGGTCTGCGTCTCGGGGAAGAGGCGCAGGCAGAATAGAATCGCCACCGTCCAGACCAGGAATTTCAGCGACCAGAGGGGCTTTCGCGACAGGTGCTTGATGAGGCGGTGGCCCAGGTAGGCCAGCGTCAGCAGGATGCCCACCAGCGAGAAGGCCACCCAGCGGTAGCTGGAGGTATACATGAGCGACGAGCGCTCCAGCTCGGTCTGAATGGCGTCCCGCCAGCGCTCGGCCAGGTCGTTCTCGAGCTTGCGCCGTTCGGCCAGCGTCATCGTATCCGGGTCGAACTCGCCCAGGTCCTCGTCTACGACGGTGATGATGATCTCGTCGCCCGCGCGCACAACGGTGGAGCCCAACACGTTGTCGACGTAGACCGGCGGCACCTGGTTCTTGTTGCGCCGCAGCGCCTCGCGCAGCCGCTCTTTCACCTGCGCCGCGCGCTCCTCGGCGCTCATTCGCGACGTGCCCGTGAGCGTGAAGAGCGTCAGCGTGTTCAGCCTCAGGCTGACGGGCTGTTGAGGCGCCGGCGGCGCCACCGAGGTATCCACCGTCGTCGGGCTGGGAGCAGGCTCGGCGCTGGGACTGGCCGACGGGCTCGGCGATTGCCCCCACGCCAGGGTCGTCAACGCCAGCCAGAGGAAAAGCAGCAGCCGGGACTTCATTGTGACAGAACACCACGAGGGGCTGAACGGAACCTCAAAACGAGATGGGAGAAGGGAGAGGGGAGACGGGAGATGGGGGATGAGAGACGGCCCGACGCTGTCGAGCACCAGCAGCTCCCCGCCCGAGAGCGGCCGGGTAGCGCCGTGGGGGTCGCGCACCAGCCGTCCGTCCAGGTTCAGCAGCGGGGAAAGGCAGAGCTGCAGGGCCGAATCATCCAGCGCCAGGTGCACCAGGGAACGCAGCACCCGGGTGGGGCAGGGGCACAGGGCGTCCGCCTCGCGCATCGGCGCGCGAAATCGTCTCCGGCCGCCTGCTCCAGCGCCTGGCCCAGGGCCGCCAGTCGCTCCACCTCGGGAGTCCCCGGTCGCAGCGCCTCGAGCCGGTCCTGCCCCGGCTCGCCCAGGCGCAGCGCCAGGATGCCGCGCTCGAGCAGGCGCCGAGCGGCCTGCTCCAACTCCGGGGGGACCGCGTCGAGGTGGGCCATCACCCGCTGCTCGTCCTTCGGAAGCTCGATGAAGCTGTTGTGATGGGGGTCGAACCGCAGCCCGAGCATATAGAGGTAGCGGGGGCGCAGCACCAGCCGAGCGCGGGGGCGCAGGGGGCCGTGGGACAAACGTTGGGCCAGCAACTCGGCGCAGCTCTCCCGTCCCCTCGAGGCGGGTGGGGCCGGGGCCGAGCTCGCCCCAGAACGTGGAGCCGGCCACGCCGTTGGTGTCGTTGCGGCTGCAGAACCGGGTCAGGTAGCGGGTCAGGGTGTGCTCGGCCCGCCTGCGATCGCCTGGCCCGCGCGACCGCTCGCGCCGGCTGAGCAGGCTCGGCAGCGCCGCGTGGTGCATCGTAGCCAGGCAATCGACGAAGGCGGGGTCGTCGAGCAGGCTCCAGGGATCCCGGGCCGTCAGACGAGAGAAAGGGAGCCCGGGACACCGCACGACCACCGGCGCCAGCAGGCGCACGTGCATCCGGGTGGGCTCGAGGCGGGGGGTTCTCTGGTAGAGCACCTCTTCAGCCTGGTCGAACGACGTTGTCCAAAGGTAGCCGCAATTAAAGGTCCGTTAAAGCGCCTGTAAAGTCTCTCTCCGGGCCATTTTCTAAGGAACATCTAAGGAAGCGCGCGCAGGGTCGACAGGCTCGGACGGGAATTCCCTAGCCATCATGAGCAGACATCCGCTGGTCCTGGTCGTGGACGACGAAGAGTCGATCCTGGAATCGGTCACGTTCTCGCTGGAGAACGAAGGCTACCGCACGGTGGTCGCCAGCGACGGCGGACAGGCTTTGCGGCAGCTCCAGGAGGTGAGGCCGGACCTCATCATTCTCGACGTCATGCTGCCCGACTGCAGCGGTATCGAGGTGTGCCGCGCCATCCGCGCCCTCGGGGAGCAACCGATCCTCTTCCTGTCGGCGCGCGACCATTCCGACGACAAGGTGCTCGGGCTCGAGAGCGGGGCCGACGATTACCTGTCCAAGCCGTTCAAGTTCAAGGAGTTGCTGGCGCGGGTCAAGGCGCTGCTGCGCCGCCACGTCCCGAGCAATCCTCGGCTCAGCTACGGCGAGCTGGTCCTCGACCCGGTGACCCACACCGTGACTCACAAGGGACAGTTGCTGCGCCTCACGCTGCGCGAGTACGAGCTGCTGGAGTTCTTGCTGCGCCGTCCCCAGCAGGTTTTCAGCCGCGACCAGATCCTGCGCCAGCTCTGGGGCTGGCAGTCGGACGCGGAGACCAACCTGGTGGAGGTGCACATCAGCGCCCTGCGCCAGAAGCTGGGCGACGCGCAGCGGCGCCTGATTCGCACCGTGCGAGGCGTCGGCTACGCCCTTGGCTGAGCGGCGCCGGCGGGCCATCCCGCTGCGCTGGATCATCGCCGGCTCGTTCCTGACGGTGTTCGGCGTCATCTTGCTGGCCGGGGGAGGCCTGCTCTACGCCGAGTTGCAGAGCCTGCTCTGGTTCACCGGGCTGGCCCGCATGGAGAGCCACGTCCACGCCACCCTGCACGACCTGGGCCCGCTGGGCAACGCCGAGCCGCGCTCGCTCGAAGGTATCCGCTTTCAACCGATGATCGTCCGGCCCGATTTCATGGCCCACGCCTCGGATCTGGCCGAGGACCTGAGCGGGGGCATCTACCGCGTCGAAGTGCTCGACCGGCAGGGACGCATCGTGGCGCGCGACTCCGGCCCCGCCGAGCAGCCCTCCGTGCCCGACCTGACGGGTCTGCTCAAGGTCACCGAAGGCTACCTGGAGGGCGAGCGCTCGGGCGTCAGCCTGCGCCTGAGCTACCTCGAGCGGGGAGACCGTCAGGTGCTGTTGATCCCCCTGGCGAGCGAGGGGCACGTGATCGGCTTTCTGCAGATGACCACCACCTGGCACTTCGGCGAGAACGTGCTGAACTCGTTCGCCAGCTTCCTGGCGGTGGGTCTGCTGGTGATCGCCTGCGTGACGGTGGCCCTGGCGATCCGGCTGGCGCGCGTGCTGACCGAGCCGCTGGAGCGGCTGGCCCAGACCGCCCGGCAGGTGGCCGCGGGCGACTTCGGGGCCCGCACTCGCCTGGGAGAGGGCGCCCACGAGATCTACGAGGTGGCTCACACCTTCGACCAGATGGTCGAGCGGCTGCAGATCTCGTTCACGGCGCAGCGCCGCTTTCTGGCCGATGCCTCGCACGAGCTGAAGACACCCCTGACGGCCCTCTCGGGCATGACCCAGATGATGCGCGTGCTGGAAACCCGTCCCGACGCGCGTGACCAGCGCGTGCAGGCGCTCGACCGCATGGAGCTGGCCGTGGAGCGGATGGAGCGCCTGGTCGGCGACCTGCTCCTGCTCTCGCGCTCGGAGCAGCCCGAGACGCTGCGCGCCGAGCCCGTGAAGCTGCACGACCTGATCGAGGAGGCGGTGGCCGAGGCGCTCTCCGCCGCTCCCGGCAGGACCCTGGAGGTGCGCGATCAGAGCCCCGAGGAGTGGCTGCTGGCCGACCCCGATGCCCTGCGCCGCCTGCTGCGCAACCTGCTCGACAACGCCCTGAAGTACACCCCTCCCGAGGGCGAGGTGCGCCTCTCGAGCAGCTCGGACAGCGAGCAAATCCGCGTGGTGGTCGAGGATACCGGCTGCGGCATCGCCCCCGAGCACCTCGCCCATCTCGGTCAGCGCTTCTACCGCGCCGACGCCTCGCGCGCCCGACAGAGCGGTGGGACGGGGCTGGGCCTGGCCATCTGCCGGGCCATCGCCGAGCAGCACGGCGGCCAGCTGCTGATCGAAAGCCAGGCCCAGAACGGCACCCGCGTTACGCTGACGCTGCCCCGGTCGTCGGTCGAGGATAATTATTAAGAACCGATCCCTAGACAGCCCGGCGGGGGGTCGTGAACAAATCATTAAGATTTCCGCTCACGAAAGGAGCAGCCTCCGATGTCGGCTACCAAGAACCCCTTCGCTGCGCTATTGCAGACGGTAGATCTCGCAGCCCGCCTGGCGCGGCAAGTCGACAGCGAGGAAGAGGAGCGCGAGCAGCCCCAGAACGGAAATTTTGCTTATGGAAGCGTATCGGTTTCCTATCGTTCCGTCAATACGAATGATGGATTTTCTGAATACGAAGAAGAATATCTCGATGAGGAGCGCTCCCTGCGCCGTTATCAGAACGGCACCGTTCGCCTGCAGAATCACCTCAGCGGCGTCGTGCAGGAGGAGCGTCCCGACGGCAGCCTGTTGATCAGCCTTCCGGACGGCAAGGTGCTGTATCAGCGGATGGGCGGCGAGTCGGTGCTGGTGATGGATACCAACAGCGCCTACGCCCCCAAGGTCGCCCAGGTAAGCTCGGTTCGCATGCCCGACCAGGACGAGCCCGCGCTGGTCTTCCACTTTCAGGATCGCAACGGGACCCACCTCATCGAGATGGAGACCCTGCGCTACTTCCGGGCCCGGGTCGCCTAGTTAAGGGACTTCAAATCTCGAGCGCGAAGCGCTGTTTCCATCGTGAAGCTCGAGCTCGTTCAGTCCTGGCAACTCTTCTCGGCCGAGGCGCCCCCTCCGGCGGTGCTGGCCCCCAGCGGCGAGTGGCTCGCCCTGGCCGAGCACAACGAGGTGCTGCTGCAGCAGGCGCTGACCCGCAAGGAGATCGCCCGCCTGCGGGCGGGCATCGCCCCCATCACCTGCCTGGCGGTCGCGCCCGATTCGAGCTGGCTGCTGGCCGGCAGCGACGCCGAGGACGAGTGGTTCACCCTGCGGGTCTATGCGCGCCAGGAGCATGGCTGGGGCCTGGCCAGCGAGTTCGAGGCCCACCAGCGGACGAGCGCGGTGGCTATCGCCGACGGCAACACCTTTGCCAGTGGGGGAGACGGCGTCCTCACCCTGTGGAGCCTCGAAGGCGGGGACCTCTGGAGCAGCGAGGCGGGTGCCCCGATCACCGCGCTGGCCTTTTCGGACGACGGTGCCCAACTGGCGGTGGCTCGAACCGGCAGCGTGGAGGCCTGGAGTCGCGACGGCGCGCCCCTCTGGCGGGTGGAGGCTCCCGAGTGCACCGTGGTGGCCTACCTGGGCGACCGGGTGGTGGCCAGCGGCGTCCACGGACTCTGCCGTTTTCACGAGGGAATCCTGGAGGAGAGCGTTCCCGAGCCCTATCTGGCCGAGCAGCCCGTGGCTCGCTGCCAGGCCGGCGTGTGGTTTGGTCCGGGGGTCTCGCTGGCCGGGCACTTCTGCCTGTACGCCCGGCACGGTCTCGAGCTGTGGCGGGGAACCGAGCGCATGTGGCGGGTGGCTCCCGTGGAGGAGATGCTGGTGGCGGGCGATCGCCTGCTGCTGAGCGGCAGCCTGGGCCTGACCGTCCGCACTTTGGAGGGCCGGGAGCTCGCGCGCCACGTCTCCGAGGGCGGCCTCGGCAAGTTGAGCGTGTCACAGACGGGCGAGCTGGCGGGCTGGGTGACCAACAGCGAGCTGGTAGTGCTCGACCTGGCCTCGGGGCACGCGGTGGGCCGCGCCCCCGCCCGAAACTTCGCCTCGGTGGTCGACCGCCGGCTGGTCTTCGGCAAGCTGCTGGTCTACCCCACCTGGACGCTGCAGAGCGACGGCTCCCTCGAGGGCCGGACCGACCTGGTCGCGCCCAAGCTGGTGCTGGAGGGCGACTCCGCGCTGCTGGCCGTGCCCGAAGGAGGCCTGCGCCGAGCGCGTTTCGACGACGGAGTCACCGAGCAAACCTACTACGCCACCTTCATGCCCGACCGGCAGGCGGTGCGGGGCGAGTTTCTGGTCGCCTGGACCCAGACGCTGATCGGCCGCTGGAATCTGCTCACGGGCGCCGCCCTGGACCTGACTCCCTGCGTCTCCAGCGGCCTGGCGATCTCGCCCGCGGGAGCCCGCGCGCTGGCCCTGCACGACGGCCTGGCCCGGCTGGTGGCGCTGGGTGAGGGTGTGCAGCTGGCAGCTCTCCCGTGCGAGAACGCCGCGGCCGTCGCCGCCCTGGACGAGGAAGATTTTCTGCTCGCCACCGCGGACGGGCACCTGCATCGGTACCATCTGTCACCGATCTCATGAGCGCGCTCCGCTAGACTGGAGCCATGCAGAAAAAACCGAATCTTTGCGCGGTCTGCGGCGCACCCATGCGGGTGGCCTGGGCCGGTTGGACCCACGGCAATCCATCCACGCCGGCCAGCGATACCGAGTTCGAGGTCCGCTACGAGTGCACCGGAGAGGGCTGCACCCACGAGTTCTCGGAGTTGAGCTAGAAGATCATCTCCGCCACGGCCTCGACCAGCATGTCGGCCGTGAACGGCTTGTCCACGAACGCCCCTACACCGGCGGCGCGGGCCGCGGCCTTGATCTCCAGGGTGAGGTAGCCCGAGCACAGGATCATCCGCAGCTGGGGATACAGCTCGTGGGCTGCCTGGCAGAGCTCCAGGCCGCTCATGCCCGGCATGTTGTAGTCGGTCACCAGCAGGGAGACGTCCAGAGAGGTTCGCAGGGCACCCAGGGCCTGGTCGGGCGCGGTGAAAGGCAGCACGGTGTAGCCGGCCCGGGACAGAATGCGGTCGGCCAGGTGCAGCACCTCGCTCTGGTCGTCCACGACCACGACCAGCTCGCCGGCCCCGGCCGAGCGCTTTTCCGGTGACGGGCCTTGGGCCGCCGCGGCCCTGGGGGCGGAGGGAAAAGTCAGCCGGAAGGTCGTGCCCTGACCGGGCGCGCTCTCCACCGCGACCGAGCCGCCGTGGCCGGTGACGATGCCGTGCACAGCCGACAGCCCCAGTCCGGTTCCCTGGCCGGCCGGTTTGGTGGTGAAGAACGGCTCGAAGACCCGTTCCAGAACTTCTGTGGGCATCCCGGAGCCATTGTCCGAGAAGCACAGGACCTGGCCCTCGGGTGCGGCCGTGACCCCCAGCGTGATCCGCTCGGCGTCGGCCTGCCAGGCATTGGTGCCAAGGTTCAGCAGCACCTGTTGCAGCAGGCTTTCGTCGCCCAGGATAGGGGGCAGATCGGGGTCGACGACGCAGTGCACCTCGACCCGCGCGGGCAGGGCGGAACGCAGCAGAGCGGCGCCCGAGGAGGCCACTCCGCTCAGGGCGAGCGGTTTGAGATTGGGAGCCTCACGGCGGCTCATGGTCAGGATCTGGCGAACCAGCTGCTGGGCTCGCCTGCCCGCCTGGTCGATCTGCCGCAACGAGTCGGCCAGCGAGCCGTTCGCCTCGAGCAGCCCCAGCTCGCAGTGGCCCAGCATCACGTGCAGGGCGTTGTTGAAGTCGTGGGCGATGCCGCCCGCCAGAGTGCCCAGCGCCTCCATCTTCTGCGCCTGGCGTAGCTGGGCTTCCAGCGAAGCGCGCGCTTCCTCGGCCTCGACGCTCTCGGTGACATCCCGGATGATACCGGTCACCTTCAGGGGCACGCCTTCCTCGGAGTAGATGGCGCGACCCTGGTTCTCTGCCCAGCGCAGCGCGCCGTCGCCGCGGTAGAAGCGGAAACGCGCGTTGTAGTCGGTGCGCTTCTCGATACACTCGGCGACGGCCTGGTGCAGACCGGCCAGATCGTCGGGATGGACCAGACGGTTGAAGCTACTCAAGTCGGTGGGGAACGGAACCCCGAGGATGGAGCGGGTTTGCTCGGACCAGAAGAGCTGGTCGGTCTCCAGCACCCAGTCCCAGACGCCCATTCCGGCGGCGGTGAGCGCCAGGTCGAGCCGCGAAGTCTTGTCGCGCAGCGCCTCCTCGGCGCGGTAGTGAGCCAGGCAGATGGAGGCCGTATGAGTGGCGGCGGCGATCAGCTCGAGGTGCTCGGGACCCGGCAGACCGGGCTCGCGCGTGTAGATGGCGAACGTGCCCAGCACGCCGCCCGCCGGGTCGAAGATGGGAGTGGACCAACAGGCTCGTACCCCCATGGGGAGAGCCAGGTCCCGGAAGTCGGCCCAGAGGGGATCGGTGGCGATGTCCGCGACGTAAACGCTCTCGCGTCGATGGGCCGCGGTTCCGCAGGAGCCCATCCGGGGGCCGGCCGGAATTCCGTCGATGGCCGCGTTGTAGCTGTCGGGCAGATTGGGCGCGGCTCCGTGTTTGAGCACGCCCGAGCGCTCCTCGTAAAGGAGCAGCGAGCACAGCATGCCTTCCTGTTGAGCTTCCAGGGCGCGCATGAGCCGCTCCATCGTGGCCCGCATGGGAGCGCCCCGCGCCATCATCTCCAGAACCTCGGTCTGTTTGCGCAGCACTGAGGGAGACGGTTCTGGTCGGGCGCCGGGAGATCCTGGCCCTGGTCCAGATGACCCATAGGACCCGCGTCCCAGTTGCAGAAAACGCACTTCAAGTGAACAGCGCATCCTCTCTCAACCCCGACGCGGGGAATTATCCCATCACCGACGACCCTCGCGAGCTCGAGGCGGCCCGCCTGGCCGGCATCCGTTGCTTGCAGGAGATTCCTTACGTCGACCAGCGCTACGGGGACAGGGGGCGGAAGTATACACACTCCGATGGGGCCTGGCTGGCCACCCTGGCCGCCTGCGAGAAATCGGCCATGAAGCAAGTTTTTTGGCTGGGACGGGTGTTGGCGGGCCGCGGGATGCCGCGCTACGTTCTGGAGCGCCACCTCGAGCTGATGGTCGAGGAGCTCCAGCGGGCCGTCCCGGACAAGGACTACTCCAAGCTGGCCGAAGCAGCCGCCGAGCTCAAGCGCCAGCGGCTCGAGCAGATTCCGCGCTTCGACGAGCTGGCTGCCGGACATCCCGAGGGGGTGTTGCTGGTGGCCGCCGTGGCCGACGAGAAGGCGGGCGTGGAGCGCAGCGTGGAGAGCCTGCTGGAGTGGTTTACCGATCCGTCGGCTCTGGCTCTGGTCGAGCGGGCGAGGAGCGCGTGACGATGATCCGGCAGAACTCGCCTCCCGACAGCATGCACTCCACCTCGCGCACGACGAACTCCTCGCCGAAATGGTCGGCCAGGCCGCAAATCATGCCGCGCGCCAGGGAGCACAGCTTTCGGTGAGACACATAGGTGACCTCGAGCTCGTCCTCGTGGATGCGGCGGGCGCGGAACGTCGTGGCGGAGACTTCGGGCGTCGTGCGCCGAATGCTGGCGTAGAACGAGGTCTCGGCCTGCTCGAGCACGTCCAGAGTCCGCCAGGACGGGTCGGCCAGCACCTGGTAGAAGCTCAGCAGACGGGGGGCCAGAAAGTGCCCGAAGGACTCCAGGATGCTGTGCTCGTGCTGGTGCCGCAGCCGCGCCGCAGCTTCCACCAGGGCCTTGAGATCCGAGTCGGGATAGACGCGCAGGGGCACATACAGGCGCCCCTCCAGGCGAGCTTCCCGAACCAGCGACCACCACACTCCGGGTCCGAGCGACTCGGCATAGTTCTTCAATTCGAAGAAGATGATCCCGTGCACGGCTACGCCTTCTCCCCCGTGCACGGTACTCTTGCTGGAGGGCACGGATGAACTATTCGCTCGACGATCTGGTCCGCGAGACGGGCCTCCCCAAGGAGACGCTGCGCCTCTGGATCCGCGGCTATCGGGTCCTGGGCCCGCGGCGGGACACCTACACTCCGACGCACCTCGACAAGCTGCGCCTGGTGGACAGGGCGCTGCGCGCCGGACATCCGCTCGAGCTGGTGGCCCGTCTGCCCCGGCGCGACCTGCGCAAGCTGCTGCAGGGACGCGATGCCAGCGATTACCTGGCGGACGCCCTCGAAGCCGTGCAGGCCATCGACGCTCAGGCCCTGGCGCTCTGCTTGCGACAGGCGGCCCTGCGACTGCCCACGAGCATCCTGCTGGATGCAGTCATCGCCCCCATGCTCGAGGCGGTGGGACGCTTCTGGGAACGTGGCACCCTCACGGTGGCCACCGAGCACCTGGTCAGCGTGGTGGTGCGCTCCGAGCTCAGCCGCCTGTACGAGTCCTCCCACTTCGAGGCGGACGCTCCGGCCATGCTGGTCACCACCCCCGCCGGTCATCGCCACGATCTGGGCGCGCTGATGGCCGCGGTGATGGCCAACCAGGCCGGCTGGCGGGCCGTCTTCCTGGGCTGCGATCTGCCAACCCGGGACATCCTCCACATGGCCGGCTACCTGAACGTCAAAGCGGTGGCTCTGAGCGCGGTCTATCCCGCCGAGGACCGAGCGGCCCTGGCGCAGATCGCCGATCTCCGCGAGCGTCTGCCTGGCACCGTCGAGCTGATCGTGGGGGGTCAGGCGGCGCAAGACTACAAACCCCGGCTCCAGGCGATGGGGGCGGTCACGCTCGGCTCACTGACCGAGTTCGAGGACTATTTGCGCAGTAATTGACGGTCACTGTCCGTGGGCTCGTGGTGACGGCCCTGAGCGAGCTCGTACAGCCCCATCAAGAGGAGGGGGAAGCCGAGCCACGATCCCGGGGTCGCCGTTCCCAGCAACAAAAACAGGCCGAACGCCAGCAAGAGAAGCGCCATGTCGAGTCCGTGGTAGCCGGTCTTTTCGGTTAAGGCTTTCATGCCCTGAGAATAGCACGGGGACGCGGTCGGGCGCCAAAGATCGCAGTCCTGGTTCGGACGTACTATTGCCCCGTCCCGACCGGTTGCACTACATTCCGCTGAATGAACGTTCAGTCAACCAGGGCGACCCGCGCGGAAGAGCGCAAGGTGCAGCTGATCCAGCTTGCCATGGCGATGTTCGCCGAGGAGGGCTGGGCGGGCACGAGCATGCGCGGGCTGGCCCAGCGCGCCCACATCTCGCAAGGTCTCATCTACCATTACTTCCGCAGCAAGGAAGAGCTGTTGCTGGCGGTGGCCGACCACTACAGCCTGGCCCCGGTGCTCAAAGAAATCGTTCAGAGGCACGCGCGCGACCCGATCGAGCGGGGCCTCGAGGCCATCTGTCGCGAGCTCTACGCTCACCTGTGCGAGCGCCGGGACATCTACTGGATCCTGTTTCGCGAGACCAACAATCATCCCGAGCTGAACGCCCGCCTGGATGACACCAAGTGCGAGTTCTGCCTGCACCTGCAGGGCTATCTCCAGCAGGCCGACCTCAAGCCGCACGATTCGGCGGTGATCGCCGACTGCCTGATGAGCGTGCTCTTTCTGGCCAGCCTCGAGAACCGGCCCGCCGAGCCGATGCTCAGCGAGTTCCTGGGCGCCCTGCTGGGAGGCCTGCGCAAGTGAGGACTTTGCTGCTGGTGCTCTTGCTTTTCGCGGGGGTCCACGCCGAGACCCTGGACGTGCAGCAGGCCGTCACCCGGGCGCTCGAGACCAGCCCGACGCTGGCCGAGTACCGCGCCCGCGTGCGCGAGGCCCTCTACCAGGTCGACGAGGCCTACACCGGCTACTATCCCACCCTGGGTTTCACGGGCAGCTACTCCAACATCCAGCCCCAGGTGCAGTTCGACGGTTTCACCATCCAGCCCGAGCATAACTACACCCTTTTGCTGGTCCTCAACCAGGCCATCTACACCTTCGGGCGCTTGAAATGGGCCACCAAGAGCGCCGAGCTGAACGAGCTGGCGATTCGCGAGCAGTACCGGCGGGAGATCGAGACGCTGATGCTGACCACCGCGCTCGAGTTCGGCAGCGCGATTTTGACCGATCAGGCGGTGGGGATCGCCGAAGCCAACCTGAAGGCGCGCGAAACGCAGCTCAAGGACGCCCAGACCCTGTTTGCGGCAGGCAAGGTGGCGCGCTTCGACGTGCTCAATGGCGAAGCGGACCGCTCCTCGGCTCGCCAGGCGCTGCTGCAGGCTCAGAATCGCAGGGACCTGGCCCGTTCGCGCCTGTTGAGCCGCTTGCAGCTGCCGCCCGAGACCGAGCTGACCCTCATCCCCCTCAGCGTGGAGCGGACTTTCCAGCCCGACCTGAAGCAGGGGCGGGAGCAGGCTCAGAAGGAGCGTCCCGAGCTGAAGGCACTCGACTTCGCCGTGGATGCCGCCAACGCGCGCGTCAACCTGGCCGCGGCCCAGGACAATCCCAACCTCAGCCTGCGCTCGCAGGCCCAGCAGCAGAATGTTACCGGCTTCGTGCCGGGCCAGCAGTACACCACGGCGATCACGTTCTCGTGGCCGATCTTCGATGGCGGTCTGACCGCCTCGCGCGTCAGCCAGGGTCAGGAGATCGTGGAGCAGCTCGTGCAGAGCCGCGAGGAGACGAGGCGCACGGTTCTGCTCGAGGTCGATCAGGCGTACCTCGATCTGACCAACGCCCAGGAGCAGCTGCAGGTGGCCCAGGTGGCCACCAAACAGGCCGAGGAGGCCGAGCGGGTGGCTCAGGTTCGCTATAAGGCGGGCGTCTCCACCAGCCTGGAGCTGCAGGACGCCATCGCCGAGACCAGCCGGGCCCGCTTCGGCGAGGCGCAGGCCGAGTTCGACTTCTTCTCCGCCCAGTGCCGCTGGTACCGGGCCGTCTCGGGGCCGCCCCCGATCCCCATCCCCGAGTCGCTTTACGAAAGGACGACGCTGCCATGAGAAGGCTGCTCTTGATCGCTATCCTGTTGACCGGTTGCGGAGGAGGGAGCGGCGCGCCCTCTCCCTCGCCCTCGGCCCAGGCGCCGGGCGCGGCGGTCAACTCTACCACCGTGAAGGCCGGGCGGATGCCCGAGTATCTCGAGCTGACCGGTCACCTGCGCAGCCTGGACAAAGCCAGCATCTCCTCCAAGATCACCGGGCGGGTCGAGCGCGTCGAGGCCCGCGAGGGCGACCACGTGGCGGCCGGCATGCCGCTCATCACGCTGGATGCGCGCGACCTGGACGCCCAGGTCACCCAGGCCCAGGCGGGCGTGACCGTGGCCTCGGCCCGGGTGCGCGAGACCGAGACCGGCGTGGGGCTGACCGGGGCCGACGTCGAGAGCGCGGTGCGCAACGCCGAGCAGGCCATCATCCAGGCCGAGGCCAACGAGGCCAAGGCTCGGGCCGACCTGGCCGATGCCCGGCTCAACCTGGACCGCGAGAAGTCGCTGTTCGCCCAGGACGCCGTGCCCAAGACCCAGGTCGAGCAGGCCGAGCTGCGCGCCAGGCTGGCCGAGCGCACCGTGGAGACCTCGCGCTCGGCGGTGCAGGTGGCCAAACAGCAGCTGCAGCTGGCGCGGGCCAACCGCGGGCGCAACCAGCTGTCGCAGGATCAGGTAGGCGGCGCGCGGGCCGGCGTGACCCAGGCCCAGGCCAACCTCAACACGGCCGTGGTGGCCCGCGACTACAGCGTGCTGAGCTCGCCCATCGACGGCTATGTGACCGAGCGCAAGGTAGAGCCGGGCCAGATCGTGGGCCCGGGCGACGGAGCGCTGCTGTCGATCGTGGACAACTCGCGCCTGGAGTTCCTGGCCAGCGCCCCCGAGACGTTCGCCGGCTTCCTCAAGCCGGGCACCCCCGCCGAGGTCAACACCGACCTCTTCCCCGAGCGCAAGTTCAGCGGCCGGATCCGCCAGATGGTCCCGGCCTCCGACCCCGCCACGCACGCCGTGAAGGTGCGCGTGGAGGTGAGCGATCGGCAACGTCTCTTCGAGGGCGTCTATGTGAAGGCGCGCTTGAAGGTGCGCGAGCACGTGGGCGTCATCGTGCCCCGCCTGGCGGTGCAGCGTCGCAAGGACGAGGTCTACGTGATGGTGGTGGACGGGGAGAAAGCCCGCAAACAGAAAGTCGTGGTCGCCTACGAGGGCCCCACCGACGCCGTGGTGACGCAGGGCCTCGAGGCCGGCCAGCAGATCGTGACGGCCGGCTCGGAAGGACTGGCGGACGGCCAGAAGATCAAGGTGGAGGCGGGACCGTGAGCGTCTGGGAATTCTGCATCCGGCGGCCGGTCTTCACCATCACGCTGATCTGCACGATGATCGCGTTCGGCGTGCTGGGGTACAGCCGCATGGGGATCGACCTCTATCCGCGCATCGAGCCGCCCATCGTGGCGGTCAGCACGATCTTGCCCGGGGCGAGCCCGGAGGTGATGGACCAGGACGTCACCCAGGTGATCGAGGAGCAGGTCGGCACGCTGCAGGGCGTGGAGGTGATCACCTCGGCCTCGAGCGAGAGCCGCTCGGACATCACCATCCAGTTCGCCCTGAACCGCGACATCGACGCCGCCGCCCAGGAGGTGCGCGACCGCGTGGGCGTCGCCACCGTGCGACTGCCGCGCGACATCGAGCCGCCCATCGTGCAGAAGATCGACCCCGACGCCCAGGCCGTGATGTGGCTGGCCGTGAGCGGCAACGGTCCTTACGCCGACCTGAGCTACTATTCCGAGAAGGTCATCAAGGAGCGTCTCCAGGGGCAGGGCGGCGTGGGCTCCGTAGAGCTGGGCGGCTTTCAGAAGAAGGCCATCCGCGTCTGGGTCGATCCCGACCGCATGAAGAGCTACCGTCTCGGCCCCTCCGACGTGGTCAATGCCCTGCAGAGCTGGCAGGTCGAGCTGCCGGGAGGCCGCACCGAGACCGCCGTCTCCGAGCAGACCATCAAGATGGAGGGCGAGTACAAGACCATCGAGGGCCTCGGCAGCCTGATCGTCAAGCGCGACGGCGGAGCCATGGTGCGCCTGACGGACCTGTCGCAGGTCGAGAGCGGCCTGGAAGACCTGCGCGGTACCTGCCGTTACAACCAGAGCACCTCCATCGGATTGGGCATCATCAAGCAGTCCGGCGGCAACACGGTGGCGGTGTGCGAGGCCGTGAAAGCGGCGCTGCCCGAGATCCGCCAGCAGTTGCCGGACTGGGTGCACATCGACATCGCCTTCGATGCCTCTCCCTCGATCAAGGCCTCGATCGAGGGCGTGCAGTTCGACGTGCTCTTCGGAGCGCTCTTCACCTGCCTGGTGATCGGCCTGTTCCTGCGCGACTGGCGCAGCACCCTGATCAGCGTGCTCGCCATTCCCACCTCGCTCATCACCTACTTCTTCCTGGCCGAGCGGCTCGGCTTCACGATCAACCAGATGACGATGCTGGGCATGTCGCTGGCCGTCGGCCTGGTGATCGACGACGCCATCGTCGTGATCGAGAGCATCCACCGCCGCCTGGATCTGGGCGACGACACCTTCGAGGCCGCCCGTAAGGGCACGGGCGAGGTCGCTTTCGCGGTCATCGCGGCCACGCTGGCGATCGGCGCCATCTTCCTGCCGATCACGTTCATCAGCGGTGTCATCGGCCAGTTCTTCATGCCGTTCGGCGCCACCGTGGCCTGCACGATCCTCCTCAGCCTGGTGGTCTCGCTCACGCTCACGCCCATGCTGGCGGCCCGCCTGATGCGCAAGGAATCCACCGAGGGCTGGCTGGCACGCGCGCTGGCCTGGCCGGTCGAGTTCCTCGAGCGCGGCTACCGCAGGCTGCTGGCCCTCAGCATTCACAACGTCTTCACGCGTCTGGCCACGGTGGGCATCGCCATCGGGATCTTCGTGCTGAGCCTGTTGGCGGCCAGCCGCCTGGGCACCGAGTTCATGCCGGCCACGGACGCGGGCAACTTCCTGGTGTTCTTCAAGACGCCGCTGGGCAGCTCGCTGGAGCTGACCGACAACCGCATCAAGGCGGCTGAGAAGCTGGTGCTGGCGCACAAGGAGATCGAAGGCGCGTTCATGGCGATCGGCCTGATCGACGGTCAGCCCAACTCGGGATTGTTCTTCGCCACGCTGACTCCGCGCGCCCAGCGCAGCCTGAGCCAGCAGCAGGTGATGGACCTGGTGCGCACGGAGCTCAACCAGATCCCGGGCCTGCAGAGCTTCGTGGTGCCCAACGATCCGCTGCTGGCCGGCGCCGGCTCGGGCCGCGCCACCGAGATCGCCTACGTGATGCAGGGTCCGCGCCTGGACGAGCTGGAGAAATTCACCGAGGAGATCAAGCAGAAGATGACCGACACGGGCATCTTCGTGGACATCGACGACGACCTCGAGTTGTCGCGTCCTCAGGTCAATGTCAGCATCGATCGCGAGGCGGCCGCCGACCTGGGGCTGAACACGCGCGACGTGTCGCTGGCCGTGCAGGTGATGATGGGCGGCTTCAACGCCGCCAAGTTCCAGGAGGGCGGCGACCGCTACGATATTCGCGTCAAGGCGCGCGACAGCTTTCGCACCACCAGCGCCAACATCGGGCGCATCGCGGTGCGGACCATGGACGGCCGCATGGTGGACATGGCCTCGGTGCTGAACGTGGAGGAAAGCGTCGGCCCCAACCAGATCAACCGCTACAACCAGCAGCGCTCGGTCACGATCAGCGCCAACATGAAGACCGGCATCCCGGCGGGGGAGGGCACTGCGAAGTTCCTCCAGATCGCCGACGACGTGCTGCAAGAGCATCCTCTCTACAGCATGATCGCCACCGGCCAGTCCAAGCTCTTCAAGGAGGCGGCGACCTACCTGGGCTTCGCTTTCCTGATGGCGTTCCTGGTGGTCTACGGCGTGTTGGCGATGCAGTTCGAGAGCTTCGTGCACCCGTTCACGGTGATGCTCACGGTGCCGCTGGCCACCATCGGCGTCTTCTTCGCCCTGTTCGTCACCGGCGCCACGCTCAACGTCTACAGCTTCATCGGCGTCATCATGTTGAGCGGCATCGTGACCCGCAACGCGATTCTGCTGATCGACCGCATCAATCAGCGCCGGGACGTCGGCAAGGACTTGCGGGCGGCCGTGCTCGAAGCGGGGCCCGTGCGCCTGCGACCCATCCTCATGACCTCGATCGCGGCGGCGGTCGGCATCTTGCCGGTAGCTCTGGGCGCCTCGGAAGGCGGCGAGGCGCGCGCGCCGATGGGCATCGCGGTCATCGGCGGGCTGCTCACCTCGACCCTGCTGACCCTGTTCGTGATCCCGTGCGTCTACATGCTCCTGGACTTCCTGGGAGGCAAGCGCAAAGGGTGAGGCGGCTGTCGCTGGCCATCCTGAGCCTGCTCGTCCTGGCGGCCGGGCCGATCCAGCCGGACGTTCTCTACGTGCTGCGCAGCGGAGATTTCTCGTCCGGGCGCCAGGCGCTGGGCCAGACTCCAGCGGGCGACCCGCTCTATGCCCTCTATCTCGACTGGGGCGAAGGGCGCTATGACACCGTCTACGAGCAGGCCCACACGCGCGAGGACCTGCCTTCGCTGCTGCTGGCCATCGACGCGGCCCTGCGCGGCGGACGCCCCCGGCTGGCCGACGAGCTCGTTCCGCGGGCCCGCAAGCTGCTGGGGAAAGGGACCCGCGCGGTGCTCGCCGGTTACGTGCTCGACAGCCTGGAAGCCCGCTCGCGGCGAGGGCCGGCGCCCACCTTGCCGCCCCTGACCTACGACGACGACGCGGTGGCCAATGCCCTGGTCGAGGTTCCCCTGTTCGCCGAGCAGGCGGCTTTCTGGACTCGCCAGGGGGTCGCTGTCGATCTGCCCGCGTGCGCGCCTGGCGAGGATTGGGGCCGCATGGGCCTCGCACTCCAGGTGGATGGCGCGCGCGACCGGCTGCTGGCTTTGCGCCTGCGGCGGGCGGTAGCGGACGGCAAGCTGTCCGAGGCCGAGGCGGTGGCGCAACTCGGCGCCCGCGTCGAAGCTCTGCAGCAGCAGGAGGCGGCCCTGAAGGCCCGGCCCGAGAGCATCTATCTGGCGCCGATCCAGGGCACCGTGGCGGTCTCGATCGCCAACCTCGAGCTCGAGCGTATCGAGTTGAGCGGGGGAGGCTCGTTCCAGACGGTGCTCGAGCGCCTTCCGAGCATCTCGGATCAGGCCGTGGCGGGCGAGGTCTGGGTGCGGTTCGCCGAGGCCCTCTACCTCTACCGGCCTCCCAACTGGCGGAACGGGTTGGACCTGCTGCTGCCCCAGTTGGAGAAACGCTTGCGCGCCGCTCCCGACCGCCAGCCCTGGATGCGCCTGCTGCTCCTGCGCGGGCACTTGCGGGCGGAGCAGGGCCGCGCGGCGGAAGCCCGGCAAGATCTGACCGAAGGGCTGCAGATCCTGGAGACCTCCTTCCCCCAGAAACGTCCCCGCGCCTACGAGCTCTTGGCCCGGCTGCAGTTGGAGGCGGGCGACGCCGCCGGCGCCTCCTCGACGCTGGACCGAATGCACCAGATGGACACGCTGGCGACGTTCCCGCTGGCGGCCCTGGCTGCCGGCGACCCCGCCCTGACCCGCGCCTCCGAGTTGCAGCAGCGAGCCGAAGGCCTGGCACGCCAGCCGGGCATGGACCCGGGTCTGGTCAGCAGCACCCGGTCCGAGTTCTACCAGACGCTGACCGACCTGACGAGCAAGGACCCGGGCTATTCGCGCCTGGCCGTGCGCCCGAACAACTTTACTCGCCTGCAGCCGGCCCTGGCCGACGACGTGATGGTGGTCCAGTATTTCCCTTCGGACGACAAGCTGTATCTGTTCATCGCGACCCGCCAGAACCTGACGATCCGCCAGGTGCCCCTGCCCCGCGCCGACCTCGACGCTCGCGTGCGCGCCGTGCGACGCGCCATCGTGCAGGCCCAGGGTCCCTTCCAGTGGGACAGTCCGCTGGGCCAGCAGCTGGCCGAGCTGGGCGAGCTCCTGGTCGGCCCGCTGGAGCTGCGCGAGAACCTGATCGTCGTGCCCACGGGCTCGCTGCACACGCTGCCTTTCGCCTGCCTGGGCACGCGGGTGAACGGCAAGCCGGCTTTCCTGGCCGAACGGGTCACGCTGGCGGTGGCGGCCAAGTCGTCCGACCTCGAGGTGCTCAGGGGGCCCGGCGCCGCGGGCGGGGGCAAGACGCTGGTGCTGGCCGACCCCGACGGCAGCCTGCCGGGCGCGCGCTCCGAGGCGGCCTTCCTCGAGAAGCTCTTCGGGTTCCGCGCTTTCGTGGGGGCCGACGCGACCCGCAGCCGCCTGGATGGCTCGTCCAACCAGGTGCACCTGGCCACGCACGGGTTTCTGGACGTCGAGAACACGGCTCGCAGCTACCTTCTCATGGCGGACGGAAAGTTGACCGCGCTGGATGTCTCGGCACTCGACCTGCACGGCACCCGGTGCGTGGTGCTGTCCGCCTGTCAGAGCGCGCTGGGCCAGCGCGATGCCGAGGTGGGCTGGGACCTGACCTCGCTGGCCGACGCCTTCGGTTTCGCCGGGAGCCCCACGCTGATCGCGAGCCTGTGGAAGGTTTCCGATACGGCCACGCTGGCCCTCTTCAAGAACTACTACACGGCCCTTTACCGCGGGCGCGGGCCGGCCGAGGCCCTGCGACTGGCCGAGTGCATCCTGCTCAACGACCCCGCGACCTCACAGCCCTATCTCTGGGCCGGTTTCGAGGCACTGGGAGATTATCGCTAGGGCGTCGAAGTTTCCCCGCTCATGGATGCCGTCCGCTTCTCCACTGCGTTCGTCGACCTGAGCCGCCGCAAGCTCGAGGCGCCGTCCGCGCCCGAGACGCCCGCCGCCGGCCCGGCCGATCAGGTCACGACCAGCGGCGCGACGTCCACCCCCAGGATTCCCGCGCAAGTCCTGGCCCGGCAGGCCTACATGGCCGTGACAGCCCTCATTCCGGCCGTGGCGGGAGCGGCGCCGGTGGCTCTGACGCTGGCGGCGGAGGTCGGTCGCTCGCTGGGCGGGGCCGAGGTGAAGGTCGCCCGCGACAAGCTGATGGCCCGCGCCGGGCCCGCCGACGCGCAACTGCAGGGCCAGCTCCCGCGCCTGCAGGCGATATTCGACAGAGTGTCGGCGGTCAGCACCGCGCCCGCCGACCTCAAGCTCTGGGGCCGCCCCTCCGAGGCCGTGGCCCTGGGCGACACGGTCTTTGCCGGCAAGAAGATCCTGCCCTACGCCGACAGCGAGCCTTGCCTGGGCTTCATCTTCGCCCACGAGCTGGCCCACGTCGAGCACCGCGACTCGCAGGGCCTGGTGGGCGTCCAGGCGCTGGGCGAGCTGATTCACCGCGACGTGGGCGAGGACCAGTGGAACCTGATGGAGCGCTCCTACAGCCACCAGGTCGAGTTCGCGGCCGACCGGCGGGCGGCGGAGATGTGCGCCCGGTTGGGCTACGACCCCCGGCCCATTCTGCGCATGTTGCTGCGGGCCGAGCACGACGGCGATCATCCGGGCGGACTCAAACGAGCGCAGGCCGTGCGCGAGGTGTTTGCCGAGCACGGGGTCAAGCTCGGCTCCGCCGAGTGGAAGGCCCTGAAGGAGTCGGCGCGTTAGGGACGCGGAGCGGTTCCTCCGAGGAACCGCCCGTCGGGCTCTGGAATTCTTCTTAGCATCGCGAAGAAGGGGAGTTTTCTTCTAGATGGGATATCGCAATTGTCCTGGATGCGGGTCGCAGAACCGCGACACCGACGAGAAGTGCTATAGCTGCGAGGCGGAGCTGACGCCCAAAAAAGCGGCCGGCCCGGCGGGAGTGATCGAGAACCCGGTCGAGCCGGGGCAGGAGCACGAGGCTTCCTCGCGCCGGCTGCAGGAGCTGCTCGACGAGAGCCACGCGCACCGCAAGGCCAATTGGAAGCACGGGGTGCGGGCCGGCGCGGCCGCGGGCGCCTTCATGGGCTTCTTTTACGCCGGTTTCTACGCCTTTTTCGGAGCCATGCTGGGCAGCTTCGCCGGCGCGGGCAAAGGGGTCAGCGCCGAGCTGGCGGGCGCCGCGCTGGGCGGCATCGTGGTCTTCGGGGTCTGCTTCGTCTCGCAGATGCTTTACTCTCTGTTGATCGGCGTCATCGCCGGCGCCATGGACGTGCTCTGCTACCAGATGGACACCAGCAAGATCGGGGCCACCATCGGCACGATCTGGGGCATCTGGGACCACGGGCTCAACCCCTACGGGCTGATGATCTCCATCGCCTGGGGCAGCGCCACCGGCTGGATGGTCTCCTTCGCCGAGAAGAGCTGGTTCCGAAAACAATACGCCGAGATGTAAGCCCTCAGTCGAACCGGCTGGCGCGCAAGAACCCCAGGTCGACCGACGAGGACCCGCCGTCCAGCACCAGCTCGGCCATGCCCAGTCCCAGCGCGGGCGAGCTCTTGAAGCCCGCGCCGCTGAAGCCCGCGGCCACGTAGTAACCCTCCAGGCCCAGCGGCCCGTCCACGATCGGATGTCCGTCGGGAGTGAAGTCGTACAGCCCCACCACGCCGCGCACCAGCGACGAGGGCGCCAGCATGGGAAAGCGGTGAGCCAGCGCTTGCAGGGCCGCCGCGAGATAATCGGGGTCGAGCGTGCCTTCATAGCGGTCGGCCGAGTAGACCGGCTCGAAGTGCCAGTCGATGCCCACCAGGTTGACCGCCCCGTCGGGGTGGGTGTAGAGCCCGGTGATCTCGTCGTAGAAGCCCAGCTCCTTGCGGGGCAGGCCGCCCGGCCGGTCCAGGTAGCAGACCTGTCCCCGCTTGGCCAGAATCGGCAGTCGGGCGCGCGGATCGGGGTGCAGGCCGACCGTCCAGGGACCGCAGGCCAGCACGACCTTGCGGGCGGGCAGAAATCCGCCGTCCGTCTCGACGCCGGTGACGCGTCCGTCTTCGTGGCGGATCTGCAGGGCCGTGACGCCCTCGCGGAGGGAGGCCCCCTGCTCGCGAGCCAGGTCCGCCATCAGCCGCGTCGTCTTCAACGGGTCGGCCCAGCCGCTGGAAGGCTCGTAGCAGCCGCCCACCAGGTCGTCCACCCGCAGCAAGGGTTGCAGCCGTTTGAGGTCGCGCGGCTCGAGCCACTGCGACTCGCGCCCGTCGTCGAGCAGCATCTGGTGGACGGCCTTCACCTGCTCGACCCGCTCGGCGCCGGTCACGTGCAGGTAGCCGCCCTGCACCCAGCCGCAACGCTCCCCCCACTCCTGGAAGACCTGGCGCGAATGGGCGATGAGACGCGTCTCGGCCAGACTGGCCCAGTGCGTCTGCACGAAGCCGCCCGATTTGGCGGTCTCGCCGCTGCCGATCGAGCGCCGCTCCAGCAAGGTGACGGCTGCTCCCTTACGAGCCAGGTGGTAGGCGATGCTGGCGCCCATCACCCCGCCGCCGACGACGAGAATCAAAAGTAGCGCCGGGCCGACAGCCCCGCGGCCGCCAGCACGCGCTGGCCCGGGGGCAAGAAATGAGCCTCGTGCGGCCAGCTGTCGGCTTTCGTCAGGCCCAGGTGCTTGGTCAGCAGGGCCGAGAATTTCGGCATGATGGGCGCCGCGAGCGTGGCCAGCAAGCGGGCCGCGGCCAGTTGCAGGGCCAAGGCGGTTGCGCGCTGCGGCTCCAGACCCGGGATGCCGGCCAGATGCGACTGGGCCGCGTCGAAGGCCCGCGAGCGATCCACCAGCTCATGCAGGGTGCGGGCGACCTCGGCCAGGGAGCCCGACTCGTAGCCGCGCGTGGCCCGGCGCAACCAGACGTCGAGTTGGTCCTGGTAGTCGGACTGCTCGGCGCTCCACACCCCCGGCGCGGGCGCCTTGGAGCCGCACTCGGTAGCGACCTGGCGCCCCAGCGAGGCGAGCCAGTCCTGCCAGGGGGCCAGCACGCTCTGGTTGAGAAACGCCTCCATCTGCTGCAGGCTGCAACTGGCGTCGCTGGCCTCGGGTCGCACGGTCGCCAGGAAGAGGCGCACCAGGTCCGAGTTGACCTGTCCCAGCACCGCGGCGGCGTCGATGGCGTGGCCCGCGCTGGTGGACATCTTGCGGTCGTCCAACAGCAGGTGCTCGTTGACGACCAGGGCGCGCGGCAGCAGGGCGCCCTGGCCCAGGGCCAGCAGCACGGCCGGGTCGTGCATCAGGTAGAGAAAGGCGTTGTCGGCCCCAAAACAGGCCGCCTGCTGCCCGCCGGTGGCGAGGTGCTCGCTGGCCAGCGGCACTTCGAACCAGGGCGAGATGCGCAGCCCGTCGTGCTCGATGCCCCAGTCGCCCGGACGCGCCACCGCGAAGGTCAGGTCGGGAATGGCCTGCATCCGCGCCACCAGGCTCAGGAGCCGGGGACCGAGCTTGAGACCCCCCAGATACTGGAGGATCGGCTGGCGGAAGGGCTCGAGCGAGAAGAAGGCCTGCCGGAGCGGCTTTCTCACAGCGTCGCCGTCACAGTGCAGACAACCCGCGTCGTCGAGGTCGACCGTCTTGTTGGGCAGGCAGCAAGTCTCACAGAAGAAGCCCCGGCAGGTGGCGCCGCAGTGGGGGCAATCGCCCACCGCGTAACCATCCACCAGGAACTCGTCGCAGGCCTCGCAGTAAAGGGCGTCCTCCTCGCGCACGACCACGTGGCCGGCCTCCACCAGACGGGTGAAGGCCGCGCGCACCGCCGCCTGGTAGCTCTCGTCCCGGCTCGGGTGGACCCAGACATCGGGCCGGGCGTCGAAGGCCTGCAGCAGCGCGACCGCCTGGTCGGCATACTTGATGGCGGTCTCGGCCGGGGTGCTCTCCTCGGACTCGGCCCGCATGCGGGTGTAGGTCTGGTGGTCGTCGCTGACCATGACCAGTTTCGAGTCGAGGCCCTTCAAACGGTCGAAGCGGCACAACACGTCGGCCGCCAGGTAGGGACCGCTCAGGTGGCCCATGTGCAGCGGTCCGTTGGGCGTCGGCGGGCTGGGGAACAGCATGCGCGCCATCGGGGTGCGCAGCACCGCGGTGGGGGTCTCGTCGGCCTCGGCGTCCCAGAAGACCGACAGGAACATGAGCGCCTCCTGGTCGGAGTCGTTCTTGAGGGTGTGGCGGCTCCCGGGCGGCAGGTAGACCACGTCGCCCGTGGCCACGCTGCTCGTCTCGCCGTTGCACGTCATGGTGCCGCGTCCCTGGAAGATGAAGAACGTCTCGGCAGGATGGTGGCTGTGCAGCATCGTGGCGCCCCCGCCCTCGACCACGGCCAGGCTGGCGCCAAACGGGGTGTCGCCGATGGCGTCCCAGGGATAGAGGTCTTTGAAGAGCACCCGGTCGGGCTCGGACTCGAGCTGCGCGCGGTCGAATTTTCGGATCAGCATGGCCCCCGCTTCGAGGATTGGCGGGGCTGATCCCGTTAAGATGTCTTAATAAGCAACACTTTGGCAAAGAGCCGGCAGATCCGTCCACATCGTTTACAATTTTTTAACTTGATGCTACAGCGCTGTTAAATTTTCCCTGATAAGCTGGCTTCAATAAATCTTTCTCTTGGAGGCAACACCTGATGAGTCTCGCAGTCGCCGGCGCCAACGCTTTCCAGAACCCGCTGCTGGGTGCCAACCCCTGCGGATGCGGTCCGGCCGCCGGGGGCGACTCCGCCGCCCTGTCGATCGCCATCGCGATCTCGATCAACCAGGGTCAACCGGGTCAGGCCGAGCAGGCCCCGCCCAGCGAAGAGGCCGGTAAGGCGGGCAAGAACGGCAAACACGGCAAGCTGGGCAAAAATGGCAAGCACGGCAAGCATGGCAAGAACGGCAAAAACGGCAAGAACGGCAAAGAGGAGAACGGTCTCCAGGATCCGCTCCACAACAACGCCAGCATGGCCATCGCGATGGCCATCGCCGCCAGCGCCAGCCAGGGCCAGGGTTGCAACCCGATGGGCATGGGCAGCCCGATGGGCTCGATGTGCGGTCCGATGGGCATGAACGGGATGAGCGGCATGAACGGGATGAGCGGCATCGGCGGCGGCAACCAGCAGCAGCAGTTCCTGGTGGGCGCGATGATGGGTCTGCTGCTCGCCAACCAGCAGA
Organism: Vulcanimicrobiota bacterium; assembly: GCA_039809865.1. Taxonomy (GTDB): domain Bacteria; phylum Vulcanimicrobiota; class Xenobia; order Xenobiales; family QWHO01; genus QWHO01. Next base: position 41,579 of record JBDHVW010000033.1, on the reverse strand, counting down.
ATAACGCCAGCATGGGCGCCAACCCGGGTATGGGCGGCTTCCTCAACCAGTTCGCTCGCCCGTTCTAGACGGTCGACGAGTCCGCGGCAGAGGTCCCTCGCGCTTCGCGAGGGACTTTTTCGTTGGCGGGCGAAGGCAGCCCGCGTGGCTTCCGGCTATCTCGACAACCTGATCAGTACGTTTGGCGGCGCCCCCGAGGGCCCCGACCCCTCCCGGCTGGAGGGGCTCTTGGAGATGGCCCGCGCGGAGGTCGAGCAGCCGTCGGACGAATTGCTCGGGCACATCCAGCGAATGAAAGATCGGGTCCACGCCGCCGGGCAAGAGCGCCAGGGCCACCTCGATGCCCGACCGGGCGAGCTCGACCCGCACGTCTTCAGCCTGATCGAGGCCAATATCGAGGCCTGCCGCACGCTCGAGCGGAGCCTGGACGGCTTTCACGCCGATCCCGGAGCCGTAATTCTCGAGCAGCTCGAGCAGGACGCGCGCGCTTTCCTCGAGAGCTGTGACCGCCTCAGCGAGCTGGCTCATTCCAGTCAGCCGATCTGCCCGGGCTGCGGCTCGAGCGGCCCCGAGCCGAGCTGCCCCCATTGCGAGGTGGACCGCCTCATCCCCGATCCGGAGGGCGCCGAGCGGGACTTCGAGCAGGTCCAGGTCAACGAGGAGTTCATGGCGGTCTTCAACGCTTACACCCGGGTGATCAATGGCCAGGGCGGGCTGGCCGAGCTGATGCAGGCGCTCCAACCGCTCGAGTTCAGCCTGCTGGAAGCGCAGGCCTTGCTGCAGCAGGCGGTGGAGCAGGCCCCCGAGGACGCGTCGCTGCCGCCCCTGTTGCGCACGGTCGACACGGCCCTGGACGGGGTCAACCGCATGCACGCCGTCAACGAGAATCGCTCCACGCGCGAGCTGAACGAGGGCTGGTCCCAGGTGCTGGGGGGCGCGGCCGGGTTGCAAAAGCTCATTCCCCGGCATGAGTAAGGACGAAGTTCGCGCCCAGGCCCGCGCCATCGCCGAGCAGACCGAGGCGGCTCCGGTCGAGAAAAAGTCTCGGGTTTTCTTCGATGGCGTGCGCGCCAGCCGCATCCCTTACCTGCCTTGCGAGCTCCAGGAGGACGCCGGGGAGCTCTTCGTCCGCTCCTACGAGGCGCTCTACCTGCTCGGGGGGGCTTCGGTACCGCTGACGGTGGGCTTGACGATGCACCAGTACAACCTGGCCGCCCTGGCCACCCTGCCGGTGCCGCTCGTGCCCGATTTCGAGCGTCGGCGTCAGGCGCTGGTCGATACGATCAAGAAATACCGCTCCCTGATGGCGATCTCGAGTTTCGGCGAGAATATCAAGAACAAAGCCGACCCCTTTCGCAATGTGGTGGCGAAGCCGCAGCCCGACGGCAGTTTCGTCTGTACCGGTCGCAAAGGCTTCCAATCCATCGCCTCCGAGGCCGACATCCTGCTGTTCAGCGGCTGGGTGGGCGAGCACATGGGGATGTTCTACTGCAATCTCAAGAACCAGCCGGCTCTGGAGCTGGGTCCGCCGCTGTTCGGAGCCGGCGCCATGGCGCTTTCGGATACGCGCCCGGTCCAATTCAAGGACCTGGTCGTGAAGAGCCGCAACGTTCTGTCGGTGCACAACGACCTGACCAATCACGTCTCCTACTACGCGACCGCGTGGTTCGAGGCGCTGGTGACCGCCGCATACCTGGGCGGGGCCTGCCGCGCGCTCGAGGAGGTGCGTAAGTTCGGCTACGCGGTGCACACCGAGGACGAGGAGCCCCTGGCCTACCTCGACGGCTTCATCCTCGACTGTGGCCGACTGGCGGTCCAGCTGCGCTCCTGCCTGGCTCTGGCGCACTCGTTTGGCGTTTGCGCCGACAAGTATTGCCGCCTGGTCCGGGCCCGCGGTCCGGCCGAGGAGCTCGACAAGACAGCCAACGACCTGATGGACTGCGGCTCCATCATCAAGCACACCGGCACCCGGGTGGCCGAGGAGATCGTCAATGGTTGTCGGGCGCTGATCGGAACGCGCTCCATGGCCGCCGACCATCCCATCAAGTCGCTGACCGAGCAGGTCGTCTTCGGGCCGCTGCATCCCACCATTACGGCCAAGATCGAGCGCTCGCTGGGTGAGGCCATGCTCGACGAGGATACCCCCTACACCGGCCTCTTCGAGTGGGGTCTCGGATGAGAGCCCCCCGCGTCACCTACGGCAAGCTGCCCGCCGGTCCCATGCCTGCGGTGGAGCTGCCTCCGGAGGAGATCCTGGAGGGAACTCCCAATGCGCGCTGCCTCTTCACCGCCGAGAACGAGGAGCGCGGCGCCACCGCCGGCTTCTGGTCGTGCGAGCCGGGGCGCTACGAGTTCTACTTCGGCTACGACGAGTTCGTCTACATCGTGGAGGGCGAGGTGACCGTGACCGACTGCCGGCCTGGCGGGCCCACGCGCACCCTGGCGCCGGGCGATACGGCCCACTTTCCTACCGGCTGCACCACGATCTGGCAGATCACTAGCAAGCTGACCAAGTACTTCGTCGCGCTGTCTTGAGGATTTTTTCAGAGCGCGTGCCGATACTGGGCGCGATGGAAATCACGTCACCGGGCCGGGCTGTGATCGAGCCCGCCCTCAAAGCCAGAAGCGCCGAGCTGATCCGCTCCAACGATTTCAACGGGGCCGAGAAGGTCCAGCAGGATATCGCTACGCTCCGCGCCCCCGGCGAAAACCTGTACGAGATGTATCGCCTCGCCAGCGAGAAGAGCCGCTCTCTGCCCACCGGCCTGAGCAACCGGGTCAGCATCGTCGGAGGGGTCTTGTTGGGTGGCGGGTTGCTGGTGGCCGGATTCGGAGCCATCCCGCCCATCATGCCGGGCGTGGTGCAGGCCGGTCTGTACATCGCGGCCGCCGGCCTGCCCGTGGCCGGCGTCGGTTTGTATCGCGGCTATCAGGGAGCGCGCCAGAACGCCATCATGGAGGCCGTGCAGCGTAATCAGGACTACGTCCGCAGCTATTCTCCCGCCGCGCCCCAGGCGAGCTTTCAGATTGACCGCAAAGTCTTTCTGGCCGGTCTTCAGGGCCAGGAAGCGCGCCTGGCCGAGAACGGCCAGTTCGAGAAGGCCGTGCAGATGCGCCAGGTCCATCAGAAATTGAGCAAGCTCGAAGGCGCCACGGTGGAGGAGATGTTCACCGCCCTCGTCGAGAGTAAGGATCGTGAGACTATCGACCTGGTGCAGGGCTCCTGCAGCCAGGAGATCGCCCAGACGGTCGAGACCCTGGCCGAGGTCGGGAAGCTGGTCGCCCCGGGCACGCTCAACACCGTGCGCGAGGAGCAGGACTCGCTGGTCATCGGCGGCGTCGTCCTGAAGAAGAGAGCCGCCTGATGCGCTTCGTCCTGGTCGCTCTTTTGCTGGCCGTGGCCGTGGCCGAGCCCCTGCTGCCGGTGGACGGGATCAAGCTGGGCACCGTCCGCTACGTCCCCGCCGCCACCCGTCCCGACGGGGCGCTGGAGCGCGCCCTCGCCCGGGCCTTCCAACTGGCGCCCGGCAGCCAGACCCGCTATTTCTACAACCCGGTGGCGCTCACCAAAACGGGCAAGGAGGCCCTGGTGATGCTGATCGGGCCCGAGTTCAGCGGCTCGGGCGGCTCGACCGCCGCGGTCTTCCAGATGCAGGGCGAGGGCTACGCGCTGGTGACCGAGATGACGGTGATGCGCAATCCGGTCGTGGTGGCCGACACGTCCACGAAAGGCTGGCACGACCTGATCGTGCGCACCTCGGGCGGCGGCATGCCCGCCCGGTTCGTCCGCCTCCGCTTCGACGGCAAGAGCTACCCGACCAATCCCACCTCCGTCGACCCGATGCCCAAAGGCTCCGTTGTCAGCGGCACCGCTTACCTGGCCACGGAGATCTCCCCCTCCGCGGGCCTGGTCCTGAAGGTGGGGAAGTAGGGAGTAGGGAGTAGGGAGTAGGGAGTAGGGAGTAGCCAACTTTACAGGAACATCTCCACGCGCACGGTGTTGACGATGCGCTCCAGGGCGGCTTCCACGACGGAGGTCTCGGGGTGGCGGACGATGACCCAGCCCTGTCCCTCGTAGAGATGGCCGGCGTAGGCGCCGGGTTGGGGGCGTTTGAGGTCGGTCACGAGTCCGCCCAGCTCTTCCAGCACGCGATCGAGGTTGTGCACCGTCTTCACGCGGTGGCCGCCCATTCCGCGCAGGAAGGCGACGCCGGCCGCGTACTTGCGCTCAGCCGGGGGCGTGAACTCGTGGAAGATCATCAGGCGCGCCCAGAGCAAGTTCATGTCCACGTCGTGAGCGCGATTCATCAGGGCCTGCAGCTGCGGCCCCGGGGGACGGGCGGCGCACTCACCGATCGCGATGCTGCCGTCGCCGCGCCGGAACCACTCCATGTGGGTGAGGCAGGTATGAGCGCCCAGGGCGTCCAGGGCGCGGCACCCGACGGCCCGGATGTCATCGAACTCGGGCGCGTCCACCTCGCGCGGTAGCACGATGCGCCACTGGATCCAGGGGTTGTTGACCACGTCCAGCGGATTGGGGATGTAGCGCGAGATCGAGTGCCAGAGATGCTGGCCATGCAGCGTCACCGTCTCAAACGTGTGCTCGGCCCCGACCACGAACTCCTCGATCTGCAACGGCCGCTCGTGCGAGGGTGGCACGGCCCGCAGCACCTCGCGCAGCGCGCGCGACGACTCCACGCGATAGGTGGACTGGGTGGCGGCGCTGTCCACCGGCTTGATGATCACCGGAAAGTGGACCTCGCACATGAAGGCCCAGGCATCGTCCTCGCTGGTGGCTTTGCAGTGCCGGGCGCAGGGCACGCCGTGCTCGCGGAAGCGGTCCTTCATCTGGGCCTTGTCCCGGAAGTTGCTGACGGTCTGCACGCCCATGCCGGGAATGCCCAACTTCTCACGCGCGTAGGCCACGGGCACCTGGATCTGCTCGTTGGCCGCCATCAGCACGTCCACGTGGCCGAGCTCCTCGCGCAGGCGGGCACCCGCTTCCGAGAGCTCCTCCCCGTCGAGCACGTCGAGCACCTGCCAGTGGCCGGCCAGTTGCGATTGCAGTTGCGCGGGCAGGTTCCAGAGCGCATCCTGGCTCACCAGCCCGGTGCGCACGCCGGGAATTCGGCTTACGGTGTCCAGCAGCTCGAGGGTGTTCTCGTTGAACAGGGGGGCAAAGAAGAGGACGGTCTTGCTCATGGTCTGGCGGCGTTCAAGCGGAACGAGCGGGGCTCCTGTGGAATTCTCATGCAGATGAGGAAGATCTACGGCTTCGACCCCCGGACGCGCATGATGTATTTCGCGGCCATCTTGATGCTGACGATGGGAGGCGCTGCCCTGGCTATTCTGGGTCTGGCCGGAGTAGCGTATTCCCACTCCTACAGGGACGGTCGCACCGCGATCGGAGTGATCGTCATGGGAGGCGTGGCCTTGTTCGCGGCCGCCGCTCCTTTCCAAGGCTGGCTACGCGGGGGCCGCTCGCGCGTCATCGTCACCCAGGACGAGCTGATCTACGAGGACAACGGGGTGCCGCGCGCCATCGCCTGGTCGGACATCGTGGACCTGAGCGAGCAATCCACCTATCTCGAGATCGGGCTGCGCGACAAGCAGGGCAGCGTCACGCTGCCCAACTCGTTCGAGAACTGGGCCGAGCTGGTGCAGGAGATTCGCCAGCACGCTCGCGTGCGCAACCCCTGGTAGTTACGCGGGTACCGAGGAGTGCGCGAGGCGGGCCGGAACTTACGCTCATGAAGCGTTTCCTCCTGTCCGCGATGATCCTGACCCTGGCCTGTCAGGCCCCGCCTCCCGCTGCGGCCCCTTCCGATCAACTGGGGCAGATCAAAATGCCCAGGGGCTTTCACATCGAGCGCTTCGCGGCGGTCCCCGGTGCGCGCAGCCTGTGTCTGGACAAGCACAACACGCTCTGGGTGGGAACCCGCGAGCACGATGTTTACGCCCTGCCCGATGCCAACGGCGACTTCAAGCCCGACAAGGTCATCAAGGTTCTCGAGGGCCTCAATGGCCCCAACGGCATCGCGGTCCAGGGCGACGACGTCTACGTGGCCGAGATCGACAAGCTGAGCAAGTATCCGGGCATGGCCACGAAGCTCGCCGCCACGAGCCGCACCGTGATCAAGGAGCTGCCCAAGGACGGCCACCACGGCTGGCGTTACCTGCGGCTGGGCCCGGACGGAATGCTCTATGTCGCCATTGGAGCTCCGCTGAACGTGGGCCAGGTGAGCGATCCGTTCGGCACCCTGGCGCGGCTCAAGACCGACGGCTCCGGTTTCGAGATCGTGGCCCGCGGCATCCGCAATACCGTCGGCTTTGACTGGGACCCTCAGAGCGGGGCGCTTTTCTTCACCGAGAACGGTCGCGACCTGATCTCCGACGAGCTGCCGCCCGAAGAGCTGAACAAACTGGTGGTGGGCGGCCACTACGGGTTTCCCTATGTCTTCGGAAACAACCAGAAAGACCCCGATTTCGGCCGGTTCGCTCCCAACGGCGTCGACTTCGTGAAGCCCGTGGCCCTGATGGACGCTCACGTGGCGCCGCTGGGCATCCGCTTTTACCGCGGCCAGATGTTTCCGCCCGAATACCGCAACCAGCCGTTCATCGCGCAGCACGGCTCGTGGAACCGCTCCACGCCGCTGGGCTATCGCATCCAGGTGGTCAAAGGCTCGCAACCGACCACGTTCGCCGAGGGCTGGCTGCAGCCGGGTGGTCCCTGGGGGCGTCCCGTGGACCTGCAAGAGCTGCAAGATGGCTCCTTGCTTGTGTCCGACGACCGGGGCGGGCAGATCTTCCGCATCACTTACCGCTAAAAGAAAAAGCGCGCCCCGATTTCCAGGTCGGCGCGCGCCGGGTTTCTCCCCGTTCTGGACGATGGCAGGTCAAGCCCCTTGTTTTTGTCTCCAGGCTTGAAAGTCACGGAAGTCGAGATCGATCTCCTTGAGCACGTGCTCGAAGACATCCTCGGTCGACTCGGTCTTGCGCCAGAAGTCGCGCACGTCACGGGCGCAAGACATATAGTGGAACGCGGCTGTGGTCAGGATGAGCGTGTGGTAGCTCGGACCATTGCACTCCCCGCGCTGATAGCAATACAACAGGTGGAACAACTCGACGGCCTGGGATTTCATCTTGGAGAGTTTCCCGTGTGGCCCGACGGCGGTTTCCAACGGCTTCTTCGTCCGCATCAGGAAAGCCAGAGACTTTTCGCGATCCCTCAACAGACGCTCAGCCGTTTGAATGGAATGTCTCCAAGTGTACGACTGCGGCATCGGCATCGGATTTCTCCTTTATCTGGAAAGGGTTTCCCCGTTGCCAGTGTAGCCGATGGCGTGGCCTTGCGCTGTGAGCCGGGTCACACCCGCTTGTTCGGATGCACGAAACGGTGGTCGCCCGAGGCGACCAGCTCCTGGTAGGAGCCGAACTCGCCGTCCTGAGCGCGATCCAGGGCGACCTCGCGCTCCTCGAGCAGGCGGTAGGTGGTGTTGCGCTGGGCCGGCACCCGCCCCAGATCTTCGATCAAGCGGCGCAGCTCGCGCGGAGGGACGAGTTGCCCGAAGGACGCGCCCGCGCTGGTGGAGATGCTCTCGTTGATGAGCGTGCCACCCAGGTCGTTGCAGCCCGCCTCCAGCAGCAACTGCGCCAGGCGCGGCCCCTCCTTGACCCAGGAGGCCTGGATGTTGCGAAAGGTGGGACCCAGATAAAGCCGGGCCAGCGCGTGCAGGCGCAGCACCTCGGCCCCGGTGGCGCCTGCCCGCACGCCCTCGATGAGGCGGTACATGGGGGCTTCCTGGTGCACGAAGCTGAGAGGCACGAACTCGGTGAAGCCTCCCGTCTCGGCCTGGATCTGGCGCAGCAGCTCGAGATGGGCCACCCAGTGGCGGGGCTCCTCGAGATGGCCGTACATCATCGTAGAGGTGGTGCGCAGCCCCAGCTCGTGGGCCGTCTTGATGACCTCGATCCACTGCTCCACCGTGATGCGGCCGGGTGAGATCCGGTCGCGCATCGCCTGGTCCAGCAACTCGGCGGAGGTGCCCGGGAGCGTGTCCAATCCGGCGTTTTTCAGCTCGGCCAGATACTCGCGAAGGCTGACCCTGGAGCGCACCGCGCCATAAAGCACCTCCTCGGGCGAGAAGGCGTGAATGTGCAGTGCCGGGTGAAGCTTCTTGACCTCGCGCGTGAGACGCAGGTAGTAGTCCCCCTCCATCTTGGGGGCCAGCCCGGCCTGCAGGCAGACCTCGGTGGCGCCCAGCGTCACCGCCTGGTCCACCCGCCGCAGCACCTCCTCGAGGGGGAGGAAGTAGCCCTCCTCGGTGCGGTGGTCGCGGCTGAAGGCGCAGAAGGCGCACTTCTTGATGCAGACGTTGGTGAAGTTGATGTTGCGGTTGATGACATAGGTGACCACCTCACCCACGTGCCGCTTTCTGAGCTCGTCGGCCACCCGCATCAGGTCGTGCAGCAGCTCGCCGCGGGCCTGAGCCAGGGGAAGGGCGTCCTCGGGGGTCAACTCTCGCCCGTCCAGGGCTTTCTTCAGGCTATCGTGCATGGCTCGCGCTCCGGAAGTTGAATCGCCTCGATCGAACTCTTGAGGTCGGGGTGCACCTGGTGCATGTGCTCAGGGTAAACTGCCAGGCGCTCGGCCAACGTGAACCCCTCCTGGGCGCAGGTGTCGGCCAGCGACGCCAGGTGGGGCCAGGGGGCCTCGGGGTTGATGAAGTCGCGGGTGACGGGGGAGATGCCACCCCAGTCGTTGATCCCGGCCCGGATGATCAGCCTGTGTCCCTCGGGGCTGAGGTTGGGGGGCGCCTGCAGGTTGGCTTGCTCGCCCAGGATCAGGCGTGCCAGCGCGATGGTTTGCGCCAGCACCTCGTCGTCCGGGTTGGCGGCGCCGGCCATCGGCGTGCCGGGCTTTTCGCGAAACGGCTGCACGATGGTCTCCTGGATGTGACCGTACTCCTGGCTCAGTTGCCGGATCGCGAGCAGCGTGTCGATGCGCTCCTCGGCGGTCTCGCCGATACCGATCAGAAGGCCCGTGGTGAAGGGGATCTGCAGCTCGCCCGCCTCGCGCAGCATCTGCAGCCGCACCTCGGGACGCTTGTCGGGCGCGCTCGCGTGCGGCCCGCCGGGCTGGCACAGGCGGTCGGAGACGTTCTCGAGCATCAGTCCGAGGCTCACGTTGACCGGCTGCAGCAGAGCCATCTCGTCGCGGGTCAGCACGCCGGCGTTCGTGTGGGGGAGGAGACCCTCTTCGAGCGCGATGCGGCAGGCCTGCTCGACGTAGTGCGCGGTGGAGGCGGCGCCGTAGCTGTCCAGCAGCCGTCCGTAGGAAGGATACGCCGTCTCGGGTCGATCGCCCAGGCACATCAGGGCTTCCTTGCAGCCGGCCTCCTGGGCGCGGGTGCTCTCGGCGCGGATCTGGGCCGGGCTCATCGTGTGGGCTTTGGGATCGCGCGAGCCCTTGCGGAACGTGCAGTAGCTGCAACGGTCGCGACAGAGGTTGGTGACGGGCAGGAATACCTTGCGCGAGTAGGTGAGGCGTTTTCCGGGACGCAGCCGGGCGGCCTCGCGCAGCAGCTCCTCCAGGGGGCGCTCGAGCCAGGCCAGGGCCTGGGCGCGGGAGATCATCCCAGCAGGTGCCCCAGTTTCTCGCGCTTGGTCTCGAGGTAGCGCTCGTTCTCGTGGTTGGGGCCGATGTGCAGGTCGAGCCGGCCCGTGACGGCGATGCCGTGCCGCTCCAGGCCCTCGATCTTGCGAGGATTGTTGGTGATCAGCTCGACGCGCGTGACGCCCAGGGCCTGCAGCATCTCGGCGGCCACCTGGTAGTCGCGCTCGTCGTCGGCAAAGCCGAGGGCGTGATTGGCCTCGACCGTGTCGTGACCGCCATCTTGCAGATGGTAAGCCCGGATCTTGTTGAGCAGGCCGATGCCGCGTCCCTCCTGGCGCAGGTAGAGCAGCACGCCGTGCCCGCGGGTGGCGATCATCTCCAGCGCCCGGTCGAGCTGCTCGCCGCAGTCACAGCGCAGCGAACCGAAGACGTCGCCGGTCAGGCATTCGGAATGGAGGCGGACGAGAGTCGGAGTGCCCGCGAGCTCGCCTTTCACCAGGGCCAGGTGCTCCCCGTCGAAGCCGACCATGCGAAAGGGCCCGTGCCGGGTCGGAAGGCTGGCCTCGGCCACCGCCCTCACGACGGGCTCCAGTGGCGTTGTAGATATCCCTCGACCAGCAGGTCCGTTCCCACGGGCCGGCAGGTCATGTCGCTGAGCACCCAACCTTGGGTGACCTCCTCTACCCCTTCGCCTTCGACGCCGGTGAGGGCCCCCGCGCCTCCGACGAATCGGGGAGCGATAAAACAGGCCACTTTGTCCACCAGCCCCCCGGCGATCGCCGAGGCGTTCAAGGTCCCGCCCCCTTCGAGCACCACGCTGGTAAGTCCCTCTTGGCCCAGGCGCGTGAGCGTGGCGCGGAGATCATGTCCTTCCTGCATCCAGACTTCGACGCCGCGCTCGGTCATCTCGGGACGCGGTTTATGCGTCACCAGAATGCGCCGCGCTCCGTCGGCGAACACCCGGGCGTCGGGTGCGCAGCGCCCGCGCGCGTCGAGCACCACGCGAGCGGGCTGCGGGGCGTCCGGAAGGCGCGCCGTCAGTTGGGGATCGTCTTTGAGCACCGTGCCGCTCCCGACCATGATGGCGGCGCTGCGGGCGCGCAGCTCGTGCACGAATTGACGCGAGTCCTGGCAAGAGATCCACTGCGAGTGTCCGGTGCGGGTGGCGATCTTGCCGTCCAGCGTCATGGCGTACTTCAGGGTGACCATGGCGCGGCCGGTGGCCATCCAGGTGAGAAACTCCTCGTTGAGCAGGGCGCAGCGCTCCTGCGTGGCCGCGTCGGCCATCTCCACCTCGATGCCCGCCTCGCGCAGTTTGGCCAGTCCGTCCACCAGGGGGTTCGGGTCCTTCAGGCCCACCACCACTCGGGCGATGCCCGCCTCGATCAGCGCGTCCGTGCAAGGGGGCGTGCGCCCGTGGTGGCTGCAGGGCTCCAGAGTGACGTAAAGGGTGGCCCCTCGCGCCTTCTCGCCGGCCTTCTGCAGCGCGTTGACCTCGGCGTGGGGCATCCCGGCGCGCTCGTGCCAGCCCACCCCGACGATCTGGTCTTCACGGACCAGCACGGCGCCAACCTTCGGATTCGGACGTGTCTCGGCGCCCTTCATGTAGGCCAGGAGCAGCGCTCGCTGCATATGGGGCATGGCCGCGGGTTCGTCGCGCGGTTTTAACATCCCGCTCACCTTTGGCCCGGGGGGGTGGGATTAATCTGCCACCCATGAAGATCACGACTGCAACTTTGCCAGCGCCCTTCAAGGCGCCCACGCAACGAGAGCTGATGGGGCCGGTGCTGGATGACGCCCTGCTCATCAGCGAGTTCGTTGGGGTCGGCAAGGCCTACCAATTCATCGACCATCGCATCGCGGCCGCCGAAGCCGCCCACCCGCCTCTGGCGGAGCAGCCGAAGGTCAAGCTCGACCGCTCGTTCGTGATGATTCCGGGCTGGACGACGCGCATCGAGAAGTTCGAGTTTCTCGGCCGCCACCTGACCCAGGATGGTCTCAACGGCGGCGACATCAATTTCGTGCGCGACGGGCAGTTCTTCTGCGAGCGCGCCTGCATCACGCCCAAGGACGCCAGCGCCGTGGCCAAAGATGCGCGCGTGTTCGAAATCGTCTTCCACGACCCCCACGAGCCCCCGCCCGAGATGAAGGAGGAGCTCAAGAAGGACTTTGCGGCCATCGCCTCCGTCACGGGCGAGCAGAAATTCGACGTGGACGCTTACAGCATGGGCGGACTGGCCGCCCGTCTCTACCTCGATGAAGGAGGCGACAAGATCGGTCGCCTGATGTTGCTCGGCTCGCCCGCCCGCGGCTCGCGCTTTGCCGACCTTTCCAAGCAGATCCTCGAGCGCGACATCAAGTGGGCCATTAACCTGGGGGGCCTGAATCCGGCCGACCTGCCGGCCTTGCGCTGGCTGGCGGTGGACGACGGCAAGGGGATCAACAATCCTCACCTGACCGAGCTGAACAAGAATTGGGCGCGCCAGAAGGCGCAGCTGGAGGCTCTGGCCATCGTCGGCGGGGGAGGGGTGTTCACCCCGCGTCCCACCCCGTGGCGCATCGACCGGGGCGACGGGCTGGTGCCGGCCGCCCACCTCACGCCGCCCGGTGAAACCGCCATCGTGCTGGACGGTTTGACCCATCACAGCTATCTCAACTCGAATCCCAAGGTGTTCCAGGAGATGCAGAAGTTCTTCGGTTGGCAAGAGGTAACTCAACGCGGTTGAGAAAGCTTGAGGCGATTATCCCTACGAGGAGGTCTCCCTTGCTACGCTTCCGGCTGCTCACGATGGCGGCGCTCGCCTGCCTGATTCTGCCCGTCGCCTCGCAGAACGTCGCGGTGCGGCTCAGCGCGGCGCAGTTGCGCGAGAAGGGGATCAACACCTTCAGCCTGCGGCCGGTTTGCTTCACCTCCAACGGGCTCACCCTGATCTGTCAGGACAAGGCCCCCGCCGAGGAGCGCGCCCGGGGCAAGGTCAACCGCCTCTGGCTGTTCAGCTACGGTGTGGAAGGCCAGTTGCGCGACGTGAAGCGACTCGACCTGGATATTCCGAGCGTGGAAGCGCTGGCCCTCAGTCCTGACGATCGGACCGCGGTGGTGGCCGGCCACGCCGGGGCGACCTTCCTGCGAGTGCCGCTGGATGGCTCCCCGGTCAGCGTGCTGATGGAGCACAAGCGCGGCGAGCCGGGCTTCCGCGGCAGTCCCAGCTACCTGCGTCCCATCCAGGGCGACATTTTGACCATCGGCTATTTCTACGACAAGGATGACTACGCCGGGGACAACGTGCTCGCCACCGTCAATGCCGGCGGTCAGGGCCGCTCGGCCTTCACCGAGGGCTCCGACATTCAGAAGGTGGAGAAGACTCTGTCCGGATTCTACGCCTCCAATTACACCGGGCCGCGCAGCGGGTTTTTGGCCACCCGCAACAACGGGCAGTACCAGCTGAACTGGTGGGATGGGGGCAATCCTCGCAAAGTCGACGAGGGCGATCGGATGGGCTCCTTCTGGGCCTCTGGAACGAGGGTCTGCTACACGATCTATCGGACCGCCGGCTCCCAGGCGATGTTCTACGACGCCTCGACCGACAAGCAGGTCGTGCTGGGAGCCAAAGGGTCGTTCGCCTACCCGTTCCTCTCCGACGATGGGCGCACCGCCGTGGTCACGCAGCTCGACCTGGCTCAGGCTAAGATGGACGTCTACTACGCCAAGGAAGGCGACAACTGGCAGCTCAAGCCCGTGAGCTCCCTCCAGAAGGTCAAGATGGGCTCCATCCGGGTGGCTCCTAATGGTCGCTTCCTGGCTTTCTTCAACGGCGACCTCTTGCAGTTCGTCGAGCTCCCCTGACGCCTCGGGCTTAAAGGATGCCAGCCGACCGCAGGCGAACAAATCTCACGTGGAACCCCCAGGTCCAGAGAAGACATCCCCCAAGGTCGTCCAGCTGCATCCCTTTCGTCGGGCTCAGAGTTTCGACAGTCATTACGAAATGGGTCGGCTGTACCGCGAGCAGGGTCGCCTAGACGAAGCCATTCGCGAATGGCAGCGCGCGGCCGCGCTCGACCGCGCTCACGTCGAGGTGCGCCTGGATCTGGGCGTGGTCCTGGCCGAGAAGGGTCTGCTGGACCAGGCCATCCTGTGCTTCAAGAACGCCATGGAGCTCGACCCGAGCTGCACCGAGGCCCACTACTATCTCGGCCTGGCCTACTTCCAACTCGACGAGATGGAGAAGGCGGCCCGCATCTGGTCGGGTGCGCTGCGCCTCGACCCCGAAGATCTCGAGCTGCGGCTGTCCCTGGCCGAGGCCTACATCGAGCTGGGCAAGCACACCAAGGGCTTGCGCCAGATCGACAAGATCTTGAAGGTGCAGCCCTATCACCTCGACGCGTTGAACCTGCGCGGCGTCATCTATCTGCACAAGGGCGACCTGGAGAGGGCCAAGCGCGAGCTGCGCGCCTGTGTCGAGCTCGATCCGGCCTTCCCCCGCTCGCGCATGAACCTGGGCGTGGTCTACATGCACCAGGGTTTCATCGACATGGCCATCCTGGAGTTCCGGCGCGCCGTGCGCCTGTCGCCCACCAATCCCGACGCTCTCTACAACCTGGGTCACGCCCTGGCCCACCGCGGCCAGCTCGACGAGGCACGCACGGTGCTGGTGCAGGCGCTGGAGTTCGACCCGATGATGATCGAGGGTTTGCTGCTGCTGGGCAGCCTCGAGCTGCAGCAGAACCTGGACGAAGACGCGGTCAAGCGCTTCCAGGCCGTGCTGGTGCAAGATCCGCGCGATCCCGAGGCGCTGGGCGCCCTGGGCCAGGTGGCCTATCGCGCCGGCCAGTTTTTGAAGGCGCGCGAGTTCGTGCAGAAAGCCATCCAGTCGCAGCCGGACAATCCCTGGTATCACTTCCTGATGGCCCAGGTGCTGCGCTCGATGGGCAAGGCCTCGCGTGCCCTGGTGCACGCCCGTCGCGCGGCCCGGCTCGATCCCGATCTGGCCGAGGCGCAGTTGCTGCTCGGCGATCTGCTCTACGAGCGCGGCATGGAGTCGGCTGCCCGCGAGCCCTGGAGCCGTGCCCTGGCGCTCAACCCGGCCCTGGAGCCGGCCAGCGTGGCGCGGGGGCGCGAAGCGGAGACCGTTCCGTAAGTCGTGAAGGGGTCGACATTTTCGGGGGTCGACAGTTCACAGTTCACAGTCGACAGGAGAGGCCGTCGATTAGAAGTGGAACGCTGTAAACCCGAGCCGGCCGCGCTGGCGCGTCCCGAGGTGGCCCGCAACCTCGAAGGTCTGGCTGGCCAATCCACCCGTTTCATGGCCATGCTGACCAATCGCATCCACGATCAGGTCCAGCGGTAAACGCCTCAGGTGTTCCCCACCTCTTTGCTCCAGTGATGCGCGCTCTTGTCGACGTGGCGCTCGAGGTAGCTTTTGATCTCGGCGCTCAAGGCCTTGTCGTCGGCGATCTCCTTGGACTTTGCCAGCGTGTCGGCCACCGACCAGCCCGCCGTGCGGCCGGCGTGCATCAGGCACATGGCCACGGCGCGCTTGCCGCCCGAGGAGACGACCGCGTAGGGTCCGGCGCGGCGCGCCAGCTCGCGGCGCAGGTGGTCCATGTCTTGCTCGCTGAGCGAGCCGGTGTCGATTCCCATGCGGTAGTAGGCGATGCTCTTCTCTTTCAGTCTGGGCGCCGGGTCGGACTTGATCTCGAACGCCTTGCGCAGATCCACGACCGAGCCGTATCCCGACCCATCGCCGAGCTTGTCCTCGGACAGGGCGGTGATGTTCAGGCCGGCAACTTCAAAATCCATCTTCATCGAGGTGGCCGGTTCTTTTTCACCGCGCGCTGGTCCTTCCCAGGATTGGCCTGCGTAAAACGAGAACTACGCGAAAATGGGGCTGGGTGAGCGAGAGATGCGACGGAGAATCGGCGGAGCTGAAGTGGCGGCGATCCCGATCGAGCCGATGCCTCAGCCCGAGGTGCCCAAGCCCGACGCCTTCCGGGCCTCGGCTCCGGTGCGCGAGGCGGCTCCTCAGCAGAAGGTCGAGGCTCCGCCCCGCAGCTTCAGCGGTCCGATGGGCGAAATTCAGCGCGACCTCTTCTTGCTCTCGCAGCGCGTGGACGATACGGTCTCGAGCCGCGATATCGAGGAGATGCGGGCGCAGCTCGCGTTAGTCGACGAGCTGAAGAAACAGGTCGAGGAGCTGACCGAGAAGCTTCGGGCTCTCGAGAGCCGCCCCGCCCCGCGCGGTCGCTCCTCCAAGCGCAGCCTGCCTGACGACGAGCAGGTCGCCGTGTCGGCGCCGCGCGTGCCCATGGAGGAATACCTCCGGGTGATGATCAAGCACGGCGCTTCCGACCTGCACATCAAGAGCGGCTCCCCTCCCACGGTCCGCCTGAACGGCCGCCTGGTGCCGGTGGGCAACGAGCCGCTCGCGGAGGACCAGACCCGCGACCTCATCTTTTCCGTGCTGTCGCCTTCGCGCCAGCACAAGCTGAAGAAGCACAAAGAGGTCGACTTCGCCACGTTGCTCGAGGTCAATCAGGACGGTCGCAAGGTCATCGCCCGCTTCCGCGTGCACGCCTTTTATGAGCGCAACAACCTGAGCGCCGCCTACCGCCTGCTGCGCAGCGATCTGCCCCGATTCGAGGATCTGGGACTCCCGCCGGTGCTGCGCCAGCTGGCCGTGCTGAACAACGGATTGATTCTGGTGACCGGCCCGGCCGGGCAGGGTAAATCCACCACGCTGGCTTCCATCGTCGACTACATCAACCAGAACCGCGCGGTGCACGTGGTGACGATCGAGGATCCGATCGAGTATTTCCACGAGGACAAGCAGTCGTTCATCACCCAGCGCGAGGTGGGCCCCGACACCCACAACTTCGCCGACGGCCTGCGCCAGGCGCTGCGCCAGGACCCGAACGTGATCCTGGTGGGCGAGATGCGCGACCCGGAGACGATCATGACCGCCGTCAGCGCGGCCGAGACCGGCCATCTGGTGCTGAGCACGCTGCACACGCCCAATACCGTGCAGGCCGTTGACCGCATCATCGACAGCTTCCCGGCCGAGTCCCAGAAGCAGATCCGCTCGCAGCTCTCCAAGAGCCTGCGGGCCGTGATGTCCCAACGCCTGCTCCTGCGCAAGGACGGCAAGGGACGCGTGCCCGCCGTGGAGGTGATGGTCTGCACCCCGGCGATCTCGAGCTACATCCTGGAGGGCCGCACCGAGGAGATCTATCCGCTGATGGATCGCGGCGCCAGCGACGGGATGCAAACCTTCTCCCAGGCCATGCTTCGCCTCTACCAGAAGGGCCTCATCACCAAGCAAGAGGCCGAGTTCCACGCCGACGCCGCGGGTGAGTTCCGGATGGCCGCCGAGGGACACACCACCTCGACCGGGTCGGATGACATGCACAACGTCAACCAGTGGTTGTAGGGGCTTCGCCCGAGTTCTAGAGCACGTCCGGGACGGGGAGGTGCGTGCTCTGGCAGATCCAGAGCTGCTTGAAGAGATGGCCTTTCAGGTGCTGCACGGCGATGCGCTCGCGAACCGCCAGCCCGTAACGATCCAGGGCCGCGATCACCTGCTCGTCGCTGTAACAGCGCTGGAAGAGAGTTTCCTCGAACCTCTGGTAGAGGTCCGTGTCGGGCTTGCGGATGAAGATCACGATGCTGGTCTTCAGCCGCGAGTCTTTGGACTCGAGATAATAAGCCGCCGCGCGATCGTCGGCCTCGACGAAAACGGTCTTGCCGTTGAGGTGGCGGATGCCTTCCCAGCAGTTCATGTCGAACATGAAGAAGCCGCCCGGCGCCAGGGCTTCGGAGATCTGCTGGAAGGCCATGTTGAGGTGGACTTCCTCGATGAGGTGGTCCAGGCTGTCATGCGTGCAGATGATCCACGGAAACGGCTCGCTGACCGAGAAGTAGCGCATGTCCTGCTCGATGAAGGGGACATCGAACCCGGCCTCGGAGGCCCGCATCTTGGCGTAAGCCAGCATCTGGCGCGAGCGATCGAGACCGGTCATCTCGTAGCCCAGCTTGGCCAGCTCGGTGGTGATGACCCCCGTGCCGCAAGCCACGTCGAGGCAGCGGATGCCGGACTCGAGACCGTAACGCTCGGCGGCCTCGTTGAGATACTCGGTCATCGAAAGGCAAAAATCTTCCGAGCCGAAGACGTCGTAGACCTCGGCGAACCAGGAGTATTTGTTGACCGTGTGGGGGGAAGGATCTTCGCCCGGGGCCGTCCCGGGAGGATTGGACATGGGCCCGGACTGCCTGGCGGCGCTGTCCCACGGTCCCGACATGTTCGTGATAGAGATTGGCATGAGTCAGATCAGGGGTTCGTCGTGGATATTACGCGAAAGGACGAACGGTTCCCTCTGCACGATTCTCCCCCTGACCTCGTGGTATCTTCGGACTAGGCGAACAGGGCCACACAGCGCGCGATCGACATTCCAGGCCAGAGCGTGCAGGATTTTCCGCTTCGTAGCCTAACACACTTCCCGGCCTTACAAGGCTTTCCGGAAGTTTGGCTGCGCCAGCAGGTTTTCGGTCTCCCGAGTCTAAACTTGCTAGAGCAAAGCTTGACCGCCGGAGGCGAGGTACTGACCTCGCCTCCGCATTTTTATGCGGCGCCTTGACAAGCCCGGCCCAGGTGTTAGATTCTTGGGCATTATGCAAGCGTAGCGCGCAGTGAGCCGTCAGGCGAGCGTAGTGCACCACATCATCAAGCGAAGTATGTCTCCGCACTCAGGAGGTTAAAGAATGAACCAGCAATACCATCTGTTCACCTCGGAATCGGTTACCGAGGGACACCCGGACAAAGTGGCCGATCAGATCTCGGACGCCATCCTGGATGCGTTTCTGAAAGAGGATCCGTATTCTCGCGTCGCCTGCGAGACGTTCATCCACACCGGGTGCGTGCACGTCGCCGGGCAGATCACCTCGAAGGCCAACCACATCGATCTGCAGCGTATCGTGCGCCAGATGCTGACGCACATCGGCTACACCAACCCCGCCTACGGCATCGACGCCAAGAGCTGCGCGGTGCTCCTCTCGGTGGACGGCCAGTCCCCCGATATCGCGGCTGGCGTGGATAAAGCCATCGAAGTGCGCGGCGGCGGGAGCAAGAACGAAGAGGATGCGCTCGGCGCCGGCGACCAGGGTCTGATGTTCGGCTACGCCTGTAAGGAGACGCCCGAGCTCATGCCGCTCGCCATCCAGCTGTCGCAGCGCCTGGCCCAGAAGCTGGCCCAGGTTCGTAAGGACGGCACCCTGCTCTATCTGCGCCCGGACGGCAAGACCCAGGTCACCGTCAAGTACGAGAGCGGCGAGCCGAAGGATGTAGAGACGATCTTGATCTCGACCCAGCACGACCCCGAGGTGAGCCAGGAGCAGATCCGCAAGGACCTGATCGAGTATGTCATCAAGCCGGTCGTGGATCCCAAGTATCTCAAGCTCGAGAAGGGCGAGATCGTCTATCCGCGCATTCTCGTCAACCCGAGCGGCAACTTCGTGGTGGGTGGCCCCGAGGCCGACACCGGTCTGACCGGCCGCAAGATCATCGTCGACACCTACGGCGGCATGGCCCGTCACGGCGGCGGCGCGTTCTCGGGCAAGGACGCCACCAAGGTGGACCGCTCGGCCAACTACGCGGCCCGCTGGGTGGCCAAGAACATCGTGGCGGCAGGCCTGGCCTCACGCTGCGAGGTGGCTCTGAGCTACGCCATCGGCATGGCCCAGCCGGTCAGCATCGCGGTGGAGACCTACGGCACCAACACCATCGACCCGGACAAGATCAGCGCCCTGGTGGCCGAGCATTTCGACCTCCGTCCCGGCGCCATCATCCGCCACCTGGAGCTGCGCAAGCCCCAGTACACGGCGGTCGCGGCTTACGGCCACTTCGGTCGCCCCGAGCTGGACCTGCCCTGGGAGCGTACCGACAAGGCGGAGGTTTTGAAGAAGGCTGCGGCCGCCCTGAACGGCAAAGTGCCCGCCTGATCTCAGACGGAAACGGTAGACGGGAGACCGGAGAAATTCCCGGAGCCCTCGAGGAAAGCGCGGTTCGCCGCGCTTTTTTTGTTGACCGGGGACGGTGGGGGCGTGATGAAAGGGACATGGCGTGCGGTGCTGGAAATGATCCTTCCCGTGTCTGACCTTTATTACGGCCGTTATCAGGTGATCGACCAGCTCGGGCAGGGCGGCATGGGTATCGTCTATCACGGCCACGACCCGCTGCTGGAGCGCTCAGTGGCGATCAAGACGCTCCACCCCGGCAAGCTGGGCGAGAAGGCCGTCGACCGTTTCCTGCGCGAGGCGCGCACCGCCGCCAAGCTGGATAGCCCGCACATCGTGCGCATCCACACCATCGAGCAACAGAACGAGACCTACCTGGGAAAGCCGATCACGGTGCATTTCATCGTGATGGAGTTCGTGGCGGGGCGCACCTTGACCGAGTTCATGGTCGGCGCTCCCAAGGACGCGGCCGAGCTCGAGAAGCGGCTCAAGCTGTTCCTGCAGGTCCTGGAGGGCATTCGCTTCGCCCATTCGCGCGGGGTCGTGCACCGCGATCTCAAGCCCGACAACGTGATGGTCACGCCCGACGGGCTGGTGAAGGTGATGGACTTCGGCCTGGCTTTCTTCGAGGACAGCCATTCGCTGACCGACGCCGGCCAGATGATGGGCACTCCGGCCTACCTCTCGCCCGAGCAGGCCAACGGCGCTCCGGCGGACCACCGCACCGACATCTACTCGCTTGGGGTCATCCTGTTCGAGCTGGTGACGGGCGAGCTGCCGATCATGGCGTCCCACCCGGTCGAGATGATCCGCAAGGTCATCGACAGTCCGCCCAAGTCGCCGCGCGAGTTCGTGCCCGATGTGGCGCCGGCGCTCGAGATGATGATCGGGCGCTGCCTGCGGAAGGCGCCCGAGCAACGTTACGATAGCGTCGACGAGATGGCCGCCGAGATCGAGCTGTTCTTGAAGGGCGCCTCCGCGCCGCCCGCCGCGCCGGCCGCGCCCCCGCCGAAGACGCCCGAGCCCCAGCGCTCCGAGCCCACGGCGGCGCCCTGGACGCCGCCTGCCGGGGTCACCTTTGCCGACGGAGCCCCGCCCCTGTCGCGGCCGCTCGACTTCCGCTCGGTCGAGCCCACGAACAATCCGGCTCCGATTGCCGAGTCGGACAATCCGCTCAACTACATGCCGCCCCTGATCAAGTTCGGCCAGGCTCCCGCGGTGGCTTCCGACTCCTGGCTGCTCGAGGCCAAGGAGAACCAGGGGCCGCTCTACCAGAAGGTCGAGCCGCCCAAGCCGGTCGAGATTCCCCCCGCGGCCTTCGATACGGTCGTCTGCACGCGCTGCGGGTCCGAGAACGCCAAGGGCCAGCAATCCTGCGACACCTGCGGCATGGAGCTGCAGCAGAGCTCCTACTTCCGTATCGACCAGGAAGCGAAGGCGCACCTGGCCTCGGGCCTGAAGGCCATGGAGCAAGGTCGCTGGCAGCAGGCCGTCTACGACCTCCAGCAGGCGCTCTCGCGCAACGACGCGCTGGGCGAGGCGCACCTGCACCTGGGCAAAGCGCTCATCGAGCTGGGCGATTTCGACGCCGCCCGCACCGCCTTGCAGCGTGCCGTCGACCTGCTCGCGCCCAACGATCCGCAGTCGCACCTGGCTCTGGCCGACCTGTTCCAGCGCCAGGGGCAGTTCGGCGAGGTGCTGGCCTGCCTGCAAGAGGTTCTGCGCCGTACCCCGGGCGATGCCGACTCGCGCTGTCGCCTGGCCTTCCTCTTGCAGGAGCAGGGCCGCGTGGCCGAGGCGGTGGACCAGTACCGCAAAGTGCTGCGGGTCGATCAGCGCAACCTGCAGGCCAATCGCCAGTACGGCCTGATGCTGGCCGGTGGCGAGCGTCCCGAGGAGGCCATCCCTTACCTCGAGATGGCTTGCGAAGGAGATCCGGAGGACGCCCACACGGCCTCGCTGCTGGCTCGTCTGTACCTCAAGGGTCGGCGTCCCGACCGGGCGCAGCAGACGCTGCGGCAGGCCATCACTCACAATCAGAACAATTCCGGCCTCTACGCCGACCTGGGCGCGCTCTACCAGGCCCAGGGGCACGAGCAGCAGGCCGAGCAGGTGCTGGCCAAGGCTCTCGACCTCGACAAGGGCAACCGCGACGCCCGCGTGCGTCTGGCGGCCGTCTACGAGCGCCGCGGCAACGTCGGCCAGGCGGTGAGCGAGCTGGAGCGCGCGCTCGAGTTCCACCCGGAAGATCTGCAGATCCATCGTCGTCTGGGCGAGCTGTACCTGCACTCGCAGGACCTCGACCGCGCCCTGGCCCATTTCGAGGAAGTCGTTCGGCTCGATCCGGCCTCGGCCGACATGCACAACCGGCTGGGCAAGCTCTATCTCAAGAAGAACTACACCGAGCGCTCGATCGAGGAGTACCAGCGCGCCGTCGAGCTGCACAAGGTCGACCCGGAGTATCGCGAGGACCTCGCGATGGCTTACTACTGCGCCAAGAAGTACGACATGGCCGCCGAGGAGCTGCGCAAGGCGCACATGCTGGACGGCATGAATCCCGACTACCCCAAGGCCATGGGCATGCTCAAGTTCGAGCTGGGCGACAACGAGTCCGCGGTCGCTTGTCTGAAGCTGGCGCTCTCCCGGCGCCCGGGCGATCCGCAAGCGCACGGCATGCTGGGTCAGGCGCTGGCCCGCCAGGGTCTTTCCAACATGGCCATCTCGAGCTACCAGAAAGCGCTGGACCTCGATCCGAGCCTGCACCTCATGCACCTCTACCTGGCCCGAGCCTACGCCCAGGCGGGACGCCATCACGACGCGGTGGCCTCGTTCCGCAAGCTGGGGTCCAAGCTGGGAGTGCTCGAAGATACCCGTTTGATGAGCGAGGCTTACGTCGAGATGGGCATGAGCTATCTCGCCTCCCACCAGCCCGCGCGCGCGGCCGAGGTGTTTCAGGCCGCGCTTCAGCGCGACCCGCGCGACTCGAAGGCGGCTCACGGCCTGGGCAAGGTCGCCCTGGCCCGCAACGACCTGCCCAAAGCCCGCGAGCTGGTGCTGCGGGCGCTCAAGGGCGAGCCTCGCAACGCGGACTTTCTGGCCACTCTGGCCGATGTGGCGGGCTCGGAGAACCGCATGACGGAGGCGGCCGAGATCTATCGCCAGGCCATTCAGTACGCCCCGCGGCGCCCCGACCTCTACGAGCGTCTGGGTCGCTGGCAACGCAAGAGCGACCAGCCCGAGGAG
This sequence comes from Vulcanimicrobiota bacterium, assembly GCA_039809865.1. Classification (GTDB taxonomy): domain Bacteria; phylum Vulcanimicrobiota; class Xenobia; order Xenobiales; family QWHO01; genus QWHO01. The sequence goes on along the minus strand of JBDHVW010000033.1, from coordinate 18,717 downwards.
GCGATCGAGACCTTCCGGCGCGCCGCCGGCATCTTCCCCGAGCGCGCCTCCTATTTCTACTGGATGGAGGGCCGCGTCCACGTGCGCGTGGGCAGCCACGGCCAGGCCGCCCACATCTTCCGCCGGGCCCTGGAGGCCAACCCCAACGACTGGCAGATCCTGCGCGATCTGGCCCAGACCTGCGAAAAGCTGGGCAACATCCCAGACGCCCTCAAGACGCTGCGCCAGTCGATGGAGCGCGCTCCCGAGAAGGAGCTGCCCCGCTTGAAAGATTACCTGACGCGCCTCGAGCGTCAGTTGGCGGCTTACTGAGAGGTTGGCGGTTTCCAGCTAACTGCCAACTGCCAACCCGCAACTAACCGACCTCAGACCGGTTGAATCCCCCGTGCGACGAAGGATTTTCATCCGGATGACAGAACCTGTCGGCGCCTTTATTTGGCCTTGGGAGGACTCTCGTGTTCAGATGGTTGCAGGTTGCGCTCGTGGTAGCGCTGGTGGTGGGCTCGCTCTTGGGCCTGCGGGCTCAGGAAGCTCCTTCGGAGGACCTGGCCATCCTGATCGTAGGCAACGAGTCCAGCGCCGAGATGCTGCGGCTCGAGAAGACCCTGATCCCCGAGATCGGGCGCAAGCTGAGCCGCTGGCCGGCCGACAAGCGGCCGCCCATCTTCTCGTATCACTTCGACAAGAAGAAAGAGCGCGCGTACTGCGAGCAAAAGCTCAACATCCTGGCCGAGGACTTGCTGTTCGTGGGCATCGTGCGTCTCGAGAAGAAGGTGCCGCGCAAGGTCGTCTACCGCATCGACCGGCTGGTCAATCCGACCCGCTCGGCCGACGAGCTGGTGGACCGCTGTCAGGAGATGCTCAACGTCGAGCTGGCCACGGGCACGCCCACGGCCAGCCCCAGCGCGACCGCTTCGCCCACGCCCAGCGCCTCGCCGGACACCAGTGGCAGCTACAAGATCCAGCTGGGCGTGTTCAGCCAGCGTCGCAACGCCGAGGACCTGCAGGCCAAACTACGCGAGAGCGGTCACGTGGCGACCATCGTCTCGGTGGACGAGGGCGGGGCCCAGTCATTCAAAGTGCTGATCGGTCCCTTCACCAGCAAGCAGGAGGCGCTGACGGCCATCGACTCGCTGAAGTCGCAGGGCTTCCAGCAGGCTTTCCTCGTGGAGGACTGATTGCCGGCGCCGGGCACCCGCCTTTGACGGCGACCTACGCCAGCGTCATCGTCGACAAAGCCACCCGCAGCCTGGACCGGCCGTTCACCTACCGGGTTCCGGCAGCCCTGGCCGGTCAGGTGGTCGCCGGAAGCCTGGTGGAAGTTCCTTTCCGCAACCAGGCCCTGACGGGTGTCGTCCTGGAGCTTACCACCGATCCCGGCTGCGAGCCGGACCGCGTGCGAGACATCGTCCGGCTGCTCGAGTCCGAGCCGTTCTTCGGGCGCAACATGCTGACCCTGGTCGACTGGATGGTGGCCTACTATGGCTCCACCTGGCGCGACACCCTGTTTTGCGTCGTGCCCGGACCGGTCCTGGCCAGCGTGCAGCGTCCTGGCAAGCCGCGCGGTCCCCGCAAGCGCACCGTGCCGCAGGGCATCGCCTATCCCGCGCCGCCCCTGCTGCCCGAGCAGCGCGCCGCCGTGGAGGCCATCGCGCCCGGCCAGAAGGTCTTGCTCCACGGAGTGACCGGCAGCGGCAAGACCGAGGTCTACCTGCACGCCGTGGAGGCGGTCCTGGCCCAGGGCCGGCAGGCCATCGTGATGGTGCCCGAGGTCGCCCTGACCCCCCAGGCCGTGGAGCGTTACCGGGGACGCCTGGGCGACCAGGTGGGCGTGCTGCACTCGGGCCTGACGGCCGCCGAGCGCCGTGAGGAGTGGTGGAAGCTGCGCCGGGGCGAGCTCTCGGTCGCCCTGGGCACGCGTTCGGCCGTGTTCGCGCCGCTCGAGAACCTGGGGCTGCTCATTCTGGACGAGGAGCACGACCACTCCTACAAGCAAGATCAGACCCCGCGCTATCACGCGCGCCAGGTGGCGGCTCGCCGGGCCGCCCAGACGGGCGCGGCCGTGGTGGTGGGCAGCGCCACGCCCAGCCTGGAGAGCTTCTACCTGGCTCAGACCGGCTACTACAAGCTGGTGGAGCTGTCGGCGCGCGTGACGGGGCGCCAGCCGCCGCCGGTGGAGCTGGTGGACATGCGCCAGCGCCCTCGCCAGATGCTGTCGCATCCCCTGGTGGAGCGCATGCGCGCCACGGTGGCCCGGGGCGAGCAGGTGGTGCTGCTGTTGAACCGGCGGGGGTTCTCGAACTACCTCCAGTGCGGGCTCTGTGGTCACGTGCACAAGTGCCAGGACTGCAGCATCTCGCTCACGTACCACCGGGCGGCCCAGCAGCTGCGCTGCCACTACTGCGGGCACGTGGCTCGCCCGCCCGATACCTGTCAGGCTTGCGCCTCGGCCGAGCTGAGCTACCGCGGGGGCGGGACCGAGAAGCTCGAGTCCGAGCTCGCCCGGGTCTTGCCCGGCGTCGAAATCGCGCGCATGGATCGGGACACCACGGGCAGCGCGGGCGGCCACGCCGAGATTCTGGGCCGCTTTGCCCGCAAAGAGGCGATGGTGCTGCTGGGCACTCAGATGGTGGCCAAAGGGTTGGACTTTCCCGACGTGACGCTGGTCGGGGTGATCAACGCCGACGGGGGGCTGAACCTGCCCGATTTCCGCTCGGCCGAGCGAACCTTTCAGCTGATCACGCAGGTGGCAGGGCGGGCCGGACGCGGCGCGCTCGAAGGACAGGTGCTGGTCCAGACGCTGGACCCCGACAATCCCTGCCTGCAGGCCGCGGCACGCCACGACTATGCGGGCTTCTATGAGCAAGAGCTGGCGTTGCGCCGCCAGGTGGGCTATCCGCCCTTCTGCCGGTTGGCGCGCCTGGTTGTGACCGGCACCGATGAGGCTGCGGTGGAGGCGGAAGCGCTCGCCGTGACTCGACTTCTCGAACGCCGGGTGACGGGTGTCGAGTGGCTCGGACCCGCCCCCTGTCCGCTCGAAAAAGTGCGTGGGCGCTGGCGCTGGCACCTCTTGGGGCGAACTGCCAAAGTGCAGGAACTCGTTCAAGGGGCCCGAAGCTTGTTCGCTCAAAGAACCAGCGACGACAGGAGCGGTCGATCGCGTTTGCGATCCGACGTGCAATGGAGCGTCGATCCCGATCCCCAGGATCTGCTTTAACCCGATGGAGGTTACAATGAATAAAGGCTTCGTCCGCGCCGGCGCTCTGCTGCTGGCGGCGATGTGGCTGGTCGTGGCCGCCTGGAACGTCCAGGCCCAGCAGCCCAAGGCCGGTCAGATGGTTACCACTGACGGCACCAACAAGAAGTCGCCCATCAAGATCGTGAAGCTCGACTTCTCTGACAGCACCACCCCTGGCGCCACGTTCGTCGGCGAGGTGCGCACCTCGGTCACCATTCAGAACTCTTCCAAGGACAAGACCCTCAACAAGGTCACTCTCAAGTTGAGCCTCAACAACCTGGCCGGTCAGTCGGTCCAGGAGTGGACCAAGAACGTGGGCGTGCTCAAGCCGGGCCAATCGTACAGCTTCACGCCCGACCCGCCGATCTGGTACAACTATCAGAAGATTCAGGTGCAGCCGAAGGTCTCGGTAGAGCACGAGGTTCCGCCCGACGCCAGCCCGAGCCCGGGCGCCTCGGGCAGCCCCGGCGGCAGCGGCAGCACCACCGGCGGCTCGACCCAGAGCACGACCCCGACCCCCACTTATACGCCTCGCACGCCGACTCCCAAGCCGACGGCGACCAGCACCAACCCGCCCGGTTACTAAGTGGCCGTTCTTCCCATCCGCTTCGTGCCCGAAGGGGTGCTGCGCCAGAAGGCGCGCGCTGTGGAGCGCATCGACCAGGCCCTGCTGCGGCTGCTCGACGACATGGTGGAGACCATGTACGAGGCCCGTGGCATCGGCCTGGCGGCGCCCCAGATCGGCATCTCCAAGCGCGTCATCGTGGTCGACATCGGAGACGGCCCGATCGCCCTCATCAACCCTCGGCTCGAGGAGATGGAGGGCGAGGAGGCCGGTCCCGAGGGCTGTTTGAGCATTCCCGGCATTATCGGCGAGGTCAAACGCGCCACCAGTCTGGTGGCCCGCGGCATCAACGAGCAGGGGCTCAAGGTGCGGATCCCGGCCGAGGGTCTGCTGGCCCGGGTATTCCAGCACGAGGTCGATCACCTGGACGGCCGCCTGTTCACCGACCTGGCCACCAACCTGCGCGACGGCACGCGTCAGAATGAAGAAGACGAGGAAGACGAAGAATGAGGTCGGTTTTCATGGGCACCCCCGAGTTCGCGCTGGCGAGCCTCGAGGTGGTGGCCCGCGAGACCGACCTGAAGGCGGTCTACAGTCAGCCGGATAAGCCGCGCGGACGGGGGAACAAGGTCAGCCCTCCACCCGTCAAGGAGCGCGCCATGGAGCTGGGCATTCGCGTGCTCCAGCCCCTGAAGCTGCGTGACCCCGAGGTGATCGAGGAGTTGCGCGCTTTCGACCCCGAGGTCATCGTCGTGGTGGCCTACGCCAAGCTCATCCCGAAAGTCATCCTGGACATGCCCCGCCTGGGCTGCATCAACGTGCACCCTTCCTTGCTGCCGCGGCATCGGGGGGCCATTCCCGTGCAGGCTTCCATCATGGCGGGCGATGCCGAGACGGGTGTCTGGACGTTCTACATGGACGAGGGTTACGACACGGGCGACCTCATTTTGTGCCGCAGGACCGCGATCGGGCCCGAGGAGACGGGAGAGGAGCTGGCCGCGCGGATGTCCCTGCTGGGCGCCGAGGTGCTGGCCGAGACGCTGGCCGAGCTGGCTCAGGACAATGCCCCCCGCAGGCAGCAAGAGTCCGAGGGTGCGTGCTACAGCAAGGTGTTGAAAAAGGAAGACCTGTGGGTGGATTGGACGCGTCCCGCGGGCGAGGTGGCCAACTTCGTGCGGGCGCTGGCGCACGAGCCGGGCGCCACGGCCTTGATGGGCGAGGCTCAAATGAAGCTCGGGCGGGTTTCCACGGTCTCCGGGCGGGGCACGCCCGGCAGCGTGCTCGGGGTCGAGAAAGGCCAGGGGCCGGTCGTGGCCTGCGGCGAGGGGGCGGTGCTCCTTCGCCAGCTCAAGCCCCCTGGAAAGGGTTGGATGGACGCCTGGGCCTATCACCAGGGCAAGCCTTTCGCCCCCGGGTCGGCCTTCTCTCCGCGTCCCGCGTCTCCCTGAGCTTCCGCGCTCGAAAGTGATCTGGGCGCACCCTGCGAATTGAAACATTACGATGACTGTTGCGCCCGACCCCGAGGGAGGCTTCGAGGGGGAGTGCCTTCTGCGGGTCAACCAGTCCGTTCGCTCGCTGATGCCAGCGCTGGCCTTCGTGTTGCTGGCGTTCTTCGTCTCGCACTGGTGGAAGTGGTCGGGGCCGGCGCGGGCTTTCAGCCTGGCCTACCTGGCTCTGGAGATCAGCCTGGTGCTGATGCTGGGCCAGATGTCGCAAAGGCGAAGCCGCTCGCCGGAATGGGGACACCTGGCCTGCCTGCTGGCCGGCTCGTGCGTGGCCAGCGTGGCCAGCCTGCACCAGCTGGCCAGCCTGGAGCCGAATTATCTCGCCATCCTCATCCTGCTGATCCTGTGCGCCGGCGTGGTGCTGCTGAGCTGGCGCTGGTTTGCGATCACCGCCCTCGGGATCACGGCTCTGGGCACGGTCACCTGCCTGATCGCGCCCACGGGCGAGGACCCGGCTCAGGTGATGCTGGTCATGCTCTCCGTCCTGCTGGTGGCGACGGGGTGTATGTTCGTGCGCCGGGCCGCCTTCTCGCGGCACTACTCGCAGATGCTGGCCGAGCGCTCGGCCCAGGAGCAGCTGCGGGCCGCCCTGCATGAAGGGGAGGCGCTGGGGCACGAGCTGGACCTGAGGGTTCAGGAGCGCACCGCGGAGCTGGTTTTGGCCCGGCGCGGAGTGCAGCAGGGCCAGAACCAACAGGAGCACATGCGCGAGCAGATCGAGCGGCTGCGCAGCCGTGACCACCTGGGCGGCCTGGCCAGCACGGTGGCCCACGATCTCAACAACCGTCTCACGGTGGTCGACTTGAACCTGGCCCTGCTCCTGGGGGAGACGCGCCAGGAGCCCGCCCGGCAGGCCCTGGCGGCCGCCCGGGGGGTGGTGGGCGAAGTGGTGGCGCTCACGCGGCAGATGCTGGCTTTCAGCCGCCGTCAAACCCTCGAGAAGCGCTCCCTGAAGGTAGGCGAGCTGCTGGAATCATCCCGGTTGCTGATGATGGGGCTCCTGGGCGATCAGATCGAGCTGGTTTTCGACCTGCAGTGTCCCGAGGCCCGGGTGCTGGTGGACCGGGACCAGCTGCACCAGGTGCTGCTGCACCTGGCCCTCAACGCCCGTCAGGCAATGGGGGGGCGCGGCGTCTTGCGGCTGCGAGCCGACGCGGTCGACGGCCGGGTCGTTCTTTCAGTGGCAGACACAGGCGTCGGGCTGCATCCCGACGAGGTGGACCGCGTTTTCGAGCCTTTCGCTCATCCCAGCCCGGACGAGGGACTGGGACTGGCGGTGGTGGAGGGGGTCGTGACCCAGCACGGGGGCTCGGTCTGGGTCCAGAGCACACCCGGAGCGGGCTCCACGTTCTTCGTGGCCCTCCCCCGCGAGGCCGCGTGAAAGGACTGGTTAAGTTCTACGACGAGCTGAACCTCGAGAGCCTCAAGGTTTTCGGCCTGGTCTGCCTGGCTCTCAGTCTCATGTTCGGCTTGATGGAGCTGGACGCCCCGCTCGGACGCTGGCTGAATCTAGCCACCGCCCTGGCGCTGCTGGTGTTGAACGCCTTTCTCTTCAGCCGAGCCGCGCGCCCCCGCCACGCCCAGGCCGCCACGCTGGTGCTCGCTGCCATCATCTTTGCCTCGATCGAGACCGACTATCTGCTGGGGCTGGAAGTCAACCAGGACAGCCTCGTGCAGATGCTCCTCCTGGCTCAGGGCGTCGTGCTTCTGCGCCAGGGCGTCCAGGTCGCCCTGGCCAGCTTCTGCGTCACTCTGTGGGGAGGTTTACGGGGCCTGGGGCCCGCGGGCTTCCCGAGCGACGATCAGATCCTGCTGGTGGTGGGGGCAGCTCTGGTGGCCAACCTCTGCTTGCGCGAGCGGCGTCGCCTGTACGGCAAGTTGTTCCAGCGGGGAAAGGCGCTGTCCGACCAGCGTGTTTTCCTGGAGCGCTCGCTGAGCGAGTCGCGGTCGGTGCGCGAGCAACTGGATGCCCGCGTCGAGGCCCAATCGCGCGCGCTTTCGGAGGCCCTGGAGCTGCGCGAGGAGACCGACCGGGCCCGGGCCGAGCTCCAGAGCCAGCTGCTCCACGCCCATCGGATCGCCTCCGTGGGGCGACTGGCCGGCGGCCTGGCCCACCTGGTGAACAACAAGCTCACCGTGATCCTGGGTCAGCTCAACGTCTACGAGGAAGAGGAGAGACCCTCCGGCGACGAGCCGCATCTGGCCGAAATCCGCCAGGCCCTGAAGGCGGCTTCGGAGCTGGCCTCTCGGCTGTTGACCGTCAGTGGCCGCCAGGTACTGAGCCTGCGACCGATGCGGGTCCGCCAGTTGCTGCAAGAGATCGGGGCCCTGGGCCGTCTGGTGACTGGCGGCGCCACTTTCAGCGAGGAGGTGCGGTGTCCCGACGAGACGGTTCTGGCCGACCCGGCCGGGTTTGCCCAGGTGCTGCAGAATCTCGTCAGCAATGCCAGCGACGCCAGCCCCAGCGGGGGAACGGTTCGCTTGAAGGTGGAGCGAAGGGGGCAGGAAGTCGGCTTCGAGGTCTCCGACCAGGGCCCGGGCTTGCCCGCCGAACTGCGGGGCAAGATCTTCGAGGCCTTTTTCACGACCAAGCCCAGCGGTTCGGGAACAGGCGTGGGTCTGGCCATCGTGGCCACGATGGTCGAGGCTCACCAGGGCCGATTGGAGCTGGCCGAGGAGGCCGGACCGGGAGCCTGTTTTCGCGTCTGGTTGCCGATTTGCGCCCAGGCTCCGGCACCTACGCCGGTGCCCGAGCCCGCGGCCGCGGTTCTCGGGGGCCACGAGACCCTGTTGCTGGTGGAGGACCACGCCCCGGTTCGAGCTCTGGCAGCGCGGTTTCTGGCCAAACACGGCTACCGGGTGCTGGCCTGCGGCGACGGGCTGGAGGCGCTCGCGCAGCTGGAGGGCGAGGAGAGCCTTCCCGCCCTGGTGGTCAGCGACATCATGATGCCCGGGCTGGACGGGCCGACCCTGGCGCGCAAGTTGCTGGCCCGGCACCCCAAGATGCGCTTCCTCTTCGTCTCGGGCTACGCCGACCATGCGCTCGAGCAGTCCGGGCTGGACCGCGAGGCCTACGAGTTCCTCCCCAAGCCGTACACGCTGGATCAGCTGGCCCGCCGGATTCGAGAGCTCCTGGACAGTAAGTAAGGGTTGGCTGTCAGCGGTATCGAACTGTCGAGAGTGGCAGTATTTTATCAGCTCGATCCCGAGGTGGCCGGCGGTCTCGGACCGAACACCGAGATGAGCACCGACACCCACCCCCCGGTGGTATCGCGATTGCACTACGAGTTCGAGGGATGGCTGGGGGACGTACTCCTGACCACCTTCCCCTGCTTTATCGCGACGCGCGCCGCCTGTCAGGCCCTCGAATTACTGGGGGTCACAGGCGTGCGCTTTGATCCGGTGGAGGTCAGCGCCAGCGAGGAATTTCGCTTCCACTATCCGGACCGCGCGCTACCCGAATGTCTCTGGCTGCGCATCGATGGAACGCCTGGGGTAGATGACCTGGGCTTGTTCAACGGGCGCAAGCTGGTGGTCTCCCGGCGTGTTCTCGAGTTGCTCCAGCAACTCGGATTGAGCCAGGCCGACATCGACGAGTATAAGGCCTGAGGCTACCTGCCGGGCTTCGTGACCACGTGGCAGGGCCGCTCGACGAGCGCGGCTCCGCAGTTGCGGCAGGTGGGTCCCTCGAGGTGGACCCCGTCACAATACTCGCAGCTCCACAGCGTGGGCAGATACTGCTCGAAGATGTAGGCGCTCGGTCCGCCGTCCGGAGTGGAGAGGTAGCAACAGCCTTTCTTGCACAACCGGCCCAGGGCGGCCTCGCAATCCGACCAGATCGCGTTCAGCTCCCGCACGGCGTCGGCCACGCTCACCACGCCCATCCGGCGGCCCGCGAGCTGAAGGATGGAGCCCTCCAGCTTGTAACGCCGGACGGTCTGCTGAATCAGCAGTCCGGCGCCCCACTTCACCAGGGAGACGCCCACCTGTAGGGTGGCCAGGCTGGCGGCGTGGTTGGGCTCGGTGCGGCGGGGCGGCTCGGGGGGAGCCTGCTCCTTACGCTGCGGTTTGAAGTGCTCCGGGCGAAAGCTCATCAACATAGTCGAGATTGTAGAGCGTTCCTCGCCCGGGCGCTGTGAGGCGCATCACTTGCTGACTTCTTTGGCCAGGGCGCGGGGGTCGTCGACGACCTCCTCGGGGACGACCACCAGGCGGACGGCCACCGGGGGTCCGGTGTGGCCGGCGGAGACCTCGAGCTTGTCAGGCAGAGGCTCGCCGACGCCGAACTTGGGGATGAAGTCCCAGGTCATCTTGTCTTTGTCGAAGGTGGACACGGTGTAGACCCTGGCCGGGTGGGTGAAGACCTTCAGGATCTTGATGTCCTCGAGCTTGTACTTGTCTCCTCCGCCATACATCGCTCCGCAGTCGGCGGCCACCACGATGCTGTCGCCCGTCACGTCCACCACGGTGTGGCCCAGATAATCGACCTTCGACTTGACGGTATCGGTTTGATCGCCCGCTTTGATGGTGAAGGTGCGCTCCTCCTTGGCCTTGCCCTCGTCTTGCCCATCGACCTTGACGACCTTGACGCTCTTGGGTGCGATCGTGATCGGGTCCTTCGCGTCGCTGATCGTGATGGTGGCCTCCTGATCCCCGTTGTTGATGACATCCAGGTTGTACGACGTGTAGCTCGGCCCCGAGAAATGGCCGATCAGGATGGCTACGAAGATGAACCCGATAAAGACGGCGAAGACGGTCAGGCAGCTCTTGATGCAGCCGGAGCCCTTGCCGGAACTGGGCGCGCCCTGAGTTTGTCCGCTCATGTCCTCAGTAATCCCTCCACAAAATCGCTGATACCGTTCCCTGGTCCTGGAAAATCTGCATGAGTCCCTCGATGCCCTCCACGGGCACGTTGTTGACCACCACCTCGTAGACCAGGTCGTGGCCCTGGCGGGTGTGGATGTAGCCGGCAAAGGCCTGGCCACCTACCGTGAGCTGGCCGGCGTCGTCGGCCGTCGCCAGCGTGCCTGGCTTGGCCCGGACCTGCCCGGTGGCGCCCCGGAGCGAGGGGTCCTTCTGGAAGTCGGTCACGAAGCCGAGCGAGCCGTCGACTCCCAGCGCCGGCAGAGCCTCGTGGAAAGTCGGAAAGATGGGGCTTTTCCGCAGAGCCTGCAGCATCGTGGTGACGGCCACGGGCGTCGCCCACGTATCGCCTCCGCCGCTGCCGTCGATGAAGTGGTACCACTCGCCGGGAATCCCGTAGCGGGTCGCCAGGTTCGTCTCTTCGACCCGCAACGCGTCCGGCTTCGTGCGCACACCCTGGGTCAGGCCATAGAGGACCAGGCTGGTATCGGCGCCGATGTTGTAACTGACCTTCAGGATGAATTTGGCGTACTCCCCGTAGGGGTTGCCCTTCAGCAGTGCGACCCGGCTCGCAGGGGAGTAGGAGGCGGGCAGCTTGTCCGTGTCGTTCTCGGCGACGGCCGGGGCGGTGACCGTGATCCCCTCCTCTTGCAACGCCTGGATGAAAACGGTACGGGCGTAATTGGAGGGCTCCACGATCCGGATCATCCGGACCAGGGGAAGCTTGTGCGTGAGGGGCGGCTCCAGGTCGGCCGGCACCGTGCCGGAAACGCTGACGGGGCTTTTCTTGGGAGCTTCGTCGAAGTCGACCGCGAGAGAGGAGCCCGATGCGCCGGTCGTCAGGCGGTTGGTGACCTGGAGCGCCGCCGAGAGGGGGCGGACGGCCAGCGAGGCCTGCGCGCCTGGCGCGGCGGGCTCGATGGTCAGATCGACCGCGTCGTCGTTGACGAAGATGGGGACGACCTGGAACTCGCCCCGAAAGTCGAAGGGCTCGAACAGGCGGTCATCTACCAGGACATCGCCCTCGACGCTGGTTACGCCAGCGTCGCGCACCTGACGGGCCAGGGATTTATAGCCCGCGAGCGGATCAGGCGCGGTCAGGATGGCGTTGCCGAGCGAATTCGCCTCGTTGTGGTCGAAACCGGTGTAAGCCACCTTGCCGTCTGGCAGCGTCCGCCCTCCCATGGTCAGGTCTCCCGAGGCGACCAGCACCAGGTTGCCGTGCAGGACCCCGGAATCAACGGAGCCCGTGCGGTAGACCGGAGTGTCGTAGGTCTTGTCCGCCCCGACCTGACCGAGCAACTGTCCGACCGTGAAGACCTTGCGCACCGAGCCAATGTAGAAGTGGTGAGTGGGACGGAGATCGATGGGGACCTGTCCGTTGCGCTGCACCACGCGCAGCCCCCAGGTGGCTCCATGGTACAGGGGCTTGTCGAAGATGGATTGGATTTCGGGCGGAACCCCCTGGGCCTGCCCAGGGGAGAGAAGGGAAATGGCTAGAGCGGCGCCGAGCGCGCATTGCTTGAGCATGGGCTCGGGCACTTCGGGAAGGAGCGGTCTGACCCTGCGCAGGTTGACGGCTGTCGGGGGGAATTCTCAAGAATGCTCGACGGCATTTCCAATCGCGTCCCGACCTGCTCTTGACCGGCACCGTCGACGGGAATGGCGGGTTTTTTGATTCCGCCCGCAACCGTGTGGGGATGCTCGAGACCGTGAAGGCCGTGCTGGGCGAGGCTTCGAGGCGACCGCCACGGCTTATGTCCCGACCGAGACCCCGCCCTGGAAGAACGCTCTGGCGGGTACGGCCAAGGTGGCCCTCTTACCGCATCTGGACGGACTGGCGGGGGCACTCAGTGGCGAACTGGCCGCCGGCAAGCGCGAGGCCGTTTTGGAGACGATGCTGGGCGCCATGCTCGAGGGAGCCCCCTTTGCCGACCTCGGGCGCTTCCTCACGGCGGTGTCGGCCAGGTCCGAGTTGACCGAGGCCACCCGAGAGCAGGCCGCCCAGGCCTCCAAAACCCTGGCTGAGAGTCTGCTGGCCGTGAACGACCCGAAGCTCGAGCAGCCTCCGTCGGGCCTGTCGTTCTGTCCGTTCGTGAACGACTTTGCCGACAGCCGCCTGCCCGCCAATAGGAAGACCTTCACCCAGATGAGTCAGCAACCAGTCGCTGATCGCCGACGACCGGGCAACTCGGCCCACGAGCGGGTCGCCTGGACATCGCACGGGCGTTCGAGATTTTCCGGCCCGGAAATTTCCGAACACAGGTTCGCCGATTTCCGGGCGGCTCCAGTCGGGAAGACCGGGGCAACTCGGCCCAGGAGCGGCTCGCCTGGACATCGCACGGGTGTTCGAGATTTTCCGGCCCGAAAATTTCCGAACACAGGTTCGCCGATTTCCGGCTGCAGAAATCGCTAGGGCATCAGCCAGACCTGGAGCTCGGTATCGCCCACGCGGATGCGGGCGCCGTCCTTGACCTCGGCCGGAACCCTGCCGACGCGGGCCCCCTCGAGACGCGTCCCGGCGCGGCTGCCCAGGTCTTCCAGGCAAAGCATGCCGACCGCCGAATACAAGCGGGCGTGGCGACGCGACAGGCGCGGATCGGCCAGGCGGAGTCCGCAGTCTTTGCCCCGACCCAACACCAGGCCACCCCGTGGCACGAAGGCCCGCTCGCGCAGAGCACCGGTATTCTCGACCATCGCCACGACCGGATCGCCGGCCAGGGCGTAGCTGGCGGCCGCCGCCAGCTCGCGCCCGGTCTCCCAGAAAAACTCGCAGGGCCCGACCAGAGCCCAGCCGCGTTCCTCGGCCTCGCGGGCCAGGTTCTCGCGCAGCCAGGCCGCATCTTCCTCGCCCAGACCCTCGGCGCACCACACCCGGAACGAGTTGGGCGCCAGCTCCAACTTGTTGTGCAGCACGATGCGGCTGTCGATCATCAGGCGCAGCAAGAGATGCGCGATCTCGAGCCGATGGGAGCCCTCGGGGCGCCCCTCGATGGCCCCCTCCAGCGCGCGCTCCAGCTCCTTCAGCCAGCTCATTTGGAAACGCGGGCCTTGCGCGGTTTGGCCAGCCCACCCAGGTCGGACAGGCGGAGTTGGCCGCAGGCCGCCGCGATGTCCGAGCCCTTCTCCTGGCGCACGGTGCACTTGATGCCGCTGGCGTCCACGACCTCCTGGAAGGCGCGCACCCGGGCCGGGCGGCTCCGTCGATATTCCACGCCCTCGATGGGGTTCCAGGGAATCAGGTTGACGTGGGAGTGCGTTCCGCTCAGCAGGCGCACCAGCTCGTGGGCCTCGTCCACCGAATCGTTCACCCCGTCGAGCAAGATGTATTCGAACGTGACCCGGCGTCCGGTCTGCTCCTGATAGTGCTGGCAGGCCTTCAAAAGCGACTCGATGTTCCACTTCTTGTTGATCGGCATGATCTGCTCGCGCAGCGTATCGTTGGTGGCGTGCAGCGAGATCGCCAGGCGCACGGGCAGCTTTTCGGCCGCCAGGTCGCGGATCTTGGGCACCAGTCCGGCGGTGCTGATCGTGAGGTGGCGCATCCCGATGCCCAGCCCCTCGGGGTTGTTGAGCATGCGCACGGCGCGCAAAGTGTTCTTGTAGTTGTGCAGCGGCTCGCCGATGCCCATGAACACGACGTTGGCCACGCGCTCCCCCTGGGCCTGAACGCTCTTCTGGATCTGCACGACCTGGTCCACGATCTCCCAGGTGGAGAGGTTCCGGCGCAGACCCAGCTTGCCGGAGGCGCAGAAGTCGCAGTCCATGGCGCAGCCCACCTGGGTGGAAATGCAGACCGCGATCCGGCCGGGGCCCATGTCGACCATGTCCATGTAGCGCATCCGAACGCTCTCGATCACCTCGCCGTCGGGCAGGCTGAACAGGAACTTGGACGTCTCCTGCTCGGAGTGGCGCACCTCTTTGAGCTGGAGCTCGCCCACGCGGGCCGTCTCCTTCAGCTTCTCGCGGAACCCCTTGGGGAGGTTCGTCATGGCGTCGAAGTCCGACTCGAGCGCGGTGTACATCCAGCGCATGAGCTGCCTGGCGCGGAACGGCGGCTGGCCCAGCTCCACGACGAAGGCGGTCAGCTCTTCGGGGGTGAGGTCCTTGAGAATGGTCACAGGTTCATCCGCACGATGCGCATCGTGCCGTCGGACTGCTTCTGGAAGGTGAAGTCGCCGAGACGCAACGAGATGGGCTCGGTGGGGGTGCCGTCCGACTCCTTGAACACCAGCGAGTTGGAGGCGATGACGGGCACCGGCGAGACCACGTGGATCGAGCCGTCGGGCAGGGCCTCGAAGGTGAGATAGCGGTCTTCGAAGGGATCGAGGATGAGGTCCGGGTGGGTGAGGAGGTCCTCATGGAAGGCCCGGAAGGCGTCCTTGATCTCCTGCGTGCGCCCTTTGGGATCCGCGGCTGCCGAGGCGTCCACGGCGCCCTGAATGAGCGTCATGACCTGGTCCACGTTCTTGGCGGAGTAGGCGTCGTAAAGCTGCTTGAGGACTGTTTTGATGGCCTGCTGATCGGCCTCCGAAACCGGCGTGGCCGGGGCGGCGAACGCCACAGAAGTCAGCAAGAGAAGAAAGAAGGCGAGTTTTCTCACGGCGGGGGTATTATACGGGGCGGGAGCCTCGGTGGCAACGTCGGCGCTGGACCAGGCGCTGGAGGTCGAGGAGATTGAGGGGATTTTGTTGGAGATTGGGGAGATGCGGGGCTAGCGCGGAGGGTAGACGACGAAGCCGGAGATGCCCATCTCGCCAACCATAACGGTCAGACCGCGAGACGGGTAGTCGTAATGAGCGTAATACTGACCGAACTCATCGCCGCAGCCGAATTCCTCCGCAGAACCAAGCTGCCACCAGATGGCCGGGCCCGCAAAGTAGGTGTCTTCTTCGAGGATGACGCGGCCATTTTGAAATAATTGGTCCCCGCGAGCCTCGTAATGCGCCTGCGGCGCTGGCCGCAGCAAGACGGCTGCCAGCGCCAGCGCTACGACCAGTGGCCCGAAGGGCTTTAGCGAACGGGGAATCCGACGTTGACCTGGACGGACGGGCGGCGACGGCCGTTGATGTAACGGTTGTTATAGCCCGTGGTGGGATAGTAGCCGCGCTGGCCGCAGCCGTTGGTGTAGACGTAGCCCGGGCCGGGGTTGTAGCCGTTGGGGTAGTAGCCGTTGTAGTAGTAACCGTTGGCGCCGTTAGGATAGTAGCCGTTGTTGTAATACTGGCCCGGGCAGTTGCCGCCCTGGTTGTAGTAGTAACCGCCGTTGTTGTAGGTGTAACCGTTGGTCACGTAATAGCCACCGGGCTGGTAGTAGACGTTCGGGACGCCCACTCCCACGCTCACGGTCACACCGGAGCCACCGTTGGGGTAACACGGCTGGGCGCTGACCGGAAGGGCCAGGCAGATCAACACGAAGGCGAGCAGGGCGAGGTTTTTCACGGGATGAGCTCCTTGACGCATTTCTCGGGGCCAGTATAACGGCCCGACGTGAACGAAACTTTGCGTCAATGTAAAAAGAAACGCCCGCTCTGTCAACCTCGGCTGAGCAACTCTTCCAGCGCCTCGAGGAACGGTCCCGATTCGGGGGGCGGCCCCGACCCGAAGTTGAGATGCGCCCCGTCCGAGCGCCACTCGCCCATCACGGTCGCCACCTTGCCGTCCAGGCCAAAAGAATGTTCCAGGGTCAACACGCGTCCCGCGCGGGGTCCGCTGCCTCCCGGCCAGGCCACGCACACGAAGTGGGCCTCAGGCATCTCCTGGGGCTCTGGCAGACGGATCAGGCTGCCGCGCCACCCGTTCGGCAGCGAGAAGGTCTCCACGCCCAGGCCGTCGCTGGGATGGGCCTCCTGGCAGGCGGCGCCGACCTCCTTCCAGAGCGCGATCAGGTGGGGGAGGCCCTCCGGCCCGGCCAGGACCTGCCCCACCCGGTCGGGATCGTCAAAAAACCAGCGTGGAAACACGCGATGGGCGAACTGATAGGCTTGCAAGTCAGGATTCTCCTTTTCTGAGGAACAGAATGGCTTCCTCGCGCCCATTCCGGCGCGCATAATCGAGCGCGCGGTCGCCCTCGCCGTCCCGGGCCAGGAGATTGGCTCCCAACTCGACCAGCAGCGCAAGATTCTCCACCAGGCCGCTGGCGGCTGCCGCCATCAGCGGGGTCCCGCCGGTGCTCTCATTCTCGGCCTCGATGCCCAGCACCGGCACCAGAAGACGGATCATCTCCGGCACCGGCTCGGTGGCGGCCAGGTGCAGCGCGGTGTTGCCGTCCTGATCGCAGGCGAAGGGGTCGACCCCCAGCTCGAGCAGGGTGCGGGCCGTCTCCACGTGATTCTGCCAGGCGGCCAGGTGCAGGGAGGTCTGGTCAATCTCGGTTACCGCCGCCAGGTCGGCCCCGTGCTCGACGAGCAGTCGGACCACGTCGGCATGGCCCTCGTCCGCGGCCAGCAGCAGGGGCGTCCAGTCGTACGGGTCCTCGGCATTGGGGTCGGCGCCCTGCTGCAGCAGGCGGCGGACCAGCGGCAGGTTGCCGGTGACGGCCGCCCCCATCAGCGCCGTGCGGCCTTTCTCGCCCACGGCGTCCACGTCCTCGAGGTCGCCCAGCTTGTTCAAACGGGCCTGGTTGTAAGGGTCGTTGGCCTGCTCGAGCGCCTGCTCCTGGAACTGCTTCCAGTCTTCCTCGATCTCGGTGTCCCCGTCGGCCCGCGCTTCCGCCATCACACGCCGTGAGACCTCGAGCGCCTCGTCGAAGCGCAACATATGGGTCAGCAGATCGAAGCGCAGTGCCTCGACCAGGTAGGGAAGGGGCCCGTCCGAGCTCAGCCGCGCACCATGCTCGTCCAACCAGGCCAGACCCTCCTCCGGGTGAGGGCGAGACAGCTCCTCCACCGTGCCGGACACCAGGTCGTGGAACGAATCGACGAGATGCTCGTGGGCCTCCGGAAGCTCCCGCGAAACCAGCTCGCGCAGCAGGGTCAGCAGCACGGCCGCCGCTCCTCCTCGCCCGCTGCGGGCCGCCACGATGACGCTCGACTGCAACCAGCTCACAAAGAAGCGCAGCGGAAGACGGATCTTCTTGCCCGGGCTGAAGATCTCGCCCAGGGTCTGCCAGCTGGCCTCGAGCTGATCCAGGCGATCGAGGTTGGTGGCCTTGCCCCACAGCATCATGGCGCGCAGCAGCTCTTGGGCGGGGCCCACGGGCTGGAACCCCTGCAGGGCGGCGCGATAAGCGTCCAGGCCTTCCTGCAGGCGATTGCGATCGGACAGCGCGGCCGCCTCCTGGTAGCGCTGCAAGGCCGGCCCGGCCTCGGTCAGGTCGGGATGCGGCTCGGGATGGAGCATCAGCTCGATCTTCTCGGGATCGCTCCAGTTGGCTTCGGCCGTGAGGTTCCAGGGAGTCGGAGTGGCCTCGCGGGCCGCTTCTTCGGCCAGCGCCTCCCAGCGGGCCAGGCCGGCGCTGTCCTGGGCCATGGACATCTGATCGCAGACCTGCTCGGCGAAATCGGCCTTCTCCACCCCCTCGAGGTGGGAGAACGTGGCCTCGCGCAAGTCTTGCACCCGCTTCCAGGCGGCCTCGGCTTTGGGATGGCCCTGCAGAGGACCCTGTTTGTGGGTGAGCTGAAAGAGGAACACCAGCGCCGACGCCAGCACGGGCCATTCTTCGACCCGGGGAGCCAGGTCCGCGACCTGCTCCACCCAGTCGGCCGCAAAGTCCACCGGCACCAAGCGTGGCGAGTTGTTGGGGCCAAACGCCATCATGAGCGTCGTCCAGCCCTCCTCGGGCTCGTAGCACTCCGACAGGCCCAGATAAGACCAGAAGCGGAAGATCTCGCTGAACGGAGTGGACTTTTGCTCGCTCAGCCGGAGGGCCTCGAGATAGCGCTCCTCGGCCTGCGGCGCAGGGAGCCCGTCGGCCGCCTTCCAGGCGAGATAGACGGGGTCGCTCTCGGAATGGCCACCCTCCGGGGGGTGGAAGATGTCCCATTGGACGATGTCCAAGCCGGTCTGGGATTCAACCCACATCAATCCCACAAAGGCTTTGTCGGTCAGAGGCATCAGGGGGAAGCCCTTTCGCCGGGGGAGAGAGGGCGCCCTCCGTGTCCAAACCCGAACACCTGATCGAGGTTTGGTGCCGCATAAAACCTGGAAAAATCAGGCATTGAGCCCTTGCAATCCAGGTGTGGTTTGCCCTATAATGAGCTAAGAGCCCACGAGCCCCGCCGTCAGAGGGAAGACTGCCGGTGAGCGCGCTCGAGCTCCTCCCTCTGTAACTGTTTCCTGCGTTCGCCCCTCTAGCGTCTGCTTTTGTCATCGCTTTGCGCGACTGTGCCCGGTTGCGTTCTACCCTTTGCTACCGCATTGCCCACATTTGGAAAGGAGACCGAGTCGTACTATGGGTTCGAAGAAGAAAGATCAGGTCGAGGCTCCCGTCGAGGAGACCCCTCAGGATACCGCCGCGGAGGAGACTCCCGCCGAGGAGGCCGCCACCGAGGCTTCGGAAGAAGCTGCCGCCGAGGAGACCGCCTCCGACGAGGAAACCCCTGCGG
>JBDHVW010000032.1:0-78974 GCA_039809865.1 Vulcanimicrobiota bacterium | reverse complement strand
TGGCGCTGGAGAAGTCGCAGCTGTTGATGTGCGTGCGCCCCAACGTGTAGCCGATGCCTTTGTCAGCGTCGTAATAGGCGGTCAGCAGCTCTTCCTGCCTGGCCGGGGGAAGCTTGGCCCAGGTCTCGGCCGAGGCGTCGGTGAGCGCGCCGCCGATTCCCTCGATGAGCTGGAACTTGCGGGTGGGATCGACGAAGACCACGATCTGCTGCTCGGTGGGCTGGGGCATCGGCTCCCAGTCGGGCGCCTCGATCTCCACCAGCCGCTGGCCGGTGTCTTTGGCGGTGATGAAGACGCGGGGCTCTTCGGCATGGACGGACATGGTCAAGAGCAAACAGAGGGCGATTCGTTTCAGCATGGCTGCAAGCGGTTCGCAGCCCCAAAGGCTATCCCCTGTTGCGCACGTCCACCTCGTCCCAGTCCTCGATGGAGAAGGCCCAGTCTAGCACCCGCAAGCGCTCCATGACCACGTCGTAGTTGACCGCTTCGACGTAACGGTAGGCCTGCATCTCGGCTCGCGTCCAGCGTCCCAGGCGATAGTAGAGGTCCAACTCCTCGAAGAGCTCCTGGGCGGAACGCAGATTCAAGCGGGCCCGAAGGGGCTCGGGGCTCTCGTCCTCGGCGATGTTCGGCAGCCCCTCGGGTACGGAATCGTAGATACGCTCTTGGAAGGATAGCTCGGGCACGATGCCCAGCATCCACAGGGATTCGATCAGCGTTTCGTTGGCCCAGCCGAGGACGTGCTCGTCCCGGGGCTCGAGCATTTCCAGCGAGAGCAGGCGCCGTTCCTCGGGGGAGACGTGGATGAGCAGGTCATGCTTCTCGAGCCACGCCAGGATCGGCTCGCAGACGATGAAACGCGCGAACTGCAAAGCGTAGAGCGCGAACATGCGTCCAGCGATGGCTTCCTGGGAGCGCAGCTGACGCTTGTTGCTGAGAGCCGGAAGCTCGGGATAGACGATCCCCCCGACCTCCCGGATGATGCCCTCGGAGCGTGCTTTGATGGCTTCAGTGTCGATACGGCACCTCGTCCCACCCCTGCGAGCGTAGATGCTCCATCACGATGCTCGGGCATCCTGGAGATACCAGGTCAAGCGCAGGTAAAGTCGTTCTCTAATCATTTGGCGCGGGGTTCGAGTTCAGGCATCTTTCAGCCTTCCGGGCTAGGGTGGGGGCGATGCTCATCCAGCCGGCCAACTTCATGTTTTTGCGTGCCCAGGCCGCGCTGTCGCAGCTGCCTCGCGAGCTCGGCGATCAGGTCCACCTGGGCCGGCGCGAGATTATCTCCCGCCCGGATCTGCGCCGTTTCCTGGTCAACACCCAGGCCGACCTCCCCAAGGTGAAGGACTTCCTCCAGCGCCACCGCGACGCGGGCGTCTTCGTGATGGGGAGCGCGCGCGCCAGCGAGGACAGCGAGGACTATCGCAAAGCGCTCGATGTCGGCAAGAGCCTGGCCGAGGTGGGGGAGGAGCCGATCGGCGGCGGGGGTCCGAGTCTGATGAAAGCCGTGCCGGAGGCCTACAAGGAGACCCGCCTCGCGATGGCTCCGCACGAGACGCCCCCCAAGACGCTGGCGGTGGCGCTGGAGTTGCCCCACGAGAGCAGCGTCAACTCGGCCGTGGATGACTCGGAGGTGCTGAGCGAGTTCTTGTTTCGCAAGCTGGCTTTGATCCGCAACGCGCGCGCCTTCATGGCCCTGCCGGGCGGCATCGGGACGCTGGACGAGGTCTTCGAGGTCTGGGCCCAGACCGCGCGCGACCAGCACAAGGGCGCCTTCACGTTCACCCAGACCGATTTCTGGAAGCCTTTCCTGAACACGCTTTACGATGTCGCCACGCGGGATCGCAAGCTGATCGATCGGGGCCAGTTCGAGCGCATCGGCTACAGCGACGACCACGAGAAGTTCTTGCGCTCCCTGCCCCCGACGGCACAGGCACTGCAGGGGCAGGAGCCGATCGAAGTCGCGGCGGCCCGGATGAATCGCGAGATTACCAACACGGTGCAGATCCTGGACGATGAGCCCGAGGCCGTCACGGTGATGGGTGGCCGCGAGCTGGCGGTGGACGACCCCACCTGCGAATCAGTCCGGATTTTGTCGCAGATGCTCAGCGACGAGGGCGTCACGATGCGCGTGGGCAATCCACTCGCGCTGGCCCTGGCCGTGACGCGCGGCGCCCGCGGGGCCCCGGTGCAGGCGCTGAAGCTCAAGAGCGAGGAGCTGCCGTCGATGCCGGGCCTCAAAGTGCTGGCCGAGCAGACCGATTTCATCACCCATCGCGAGCTGCTGACGCGCTCGGCGCGCGGGCTGGTGTATGCGCCCGGCGGTCTGGGCACTCTGAGCAACCTCTTCGCGACCCTGACCCAGATCCAGACGGGCAAGCGCCCCGCGGTCCCGATCGTGCTGGTCGGCTCGAGCTTCTGGAAGCCCATCTTCGCCGCCATCAAGGATTCGATGCTGAACGACCAGCGCCGCTACATCTCCCCCGAGGACCTCGGGCTGGTCACCATCACGGACGACCCGGCCAGGGCCTACGAGACGCTGACCGGCGCCTAGGACCGGCGCGCGACGTCCGTGCCGTACGTCTCGGCGGTCACGTTGCAGCCGGCGTCGATCAGGGCCTGGCGGTGCTCCTTGAGCGGGGTGCGGATGCACGTGCTCTCCCAGGGTCGTAATGCCTGGAAACACGGCTGCGCCAGGGTGCGCACGATCAGCGAGCCGGCGCGGGGGTAGGTCTCCACGTCCACCTCGTAGCCTGCGAACCTGGCGTTGCGAAACGGTGCCGCCACCGCGATGTCGGCGATCGACAGCTCGGGGCCGCAGAAGAAGCCCTCCTCGGGCGCCAGATCGTCCAGCACGCTCATCAGGTGGGGGATGTCCTGATGGAGAGCCTGGTCGATGATCGCCGGGTCGGGCTCCGTCCCCCAGACGTTGGGGGCGATGATTTTCTGGTTGAAGAGCTTCCAGATGAGCACCTCGGCGATGCGCGTGTCGGCGAACTCCTCGAGCCAGCGGGCGCGGGCGCGGAGGGCGATATCCTCGGGATACACATGCGGGCGCGGATAACGCTCCTCCAGATACTGGCAGATGACCGACGAGTCCGGCACGGTCAGGAGGTCGTCGATCAAGACGGGAACGCGGCGCGCCGGGCTGAGGCGCGTGAAGCGATCGTCGCCGAAGAACGGCACGAACGGGTCGACCTCCCACTTGATCTCTTTGTACTCCAGCACCGCCAGCACTTTGCGCACGAACGGCGAGACGGGGTTCCCCAGGATTTGCGTCAACATACCCACGCCTTTGGCGCGGGGAACCCGATTCCCCCCGGAGAAAGGGGACCGCATGGAGCAGGATCGGACCCTCGACCAGGCGGACGCTCAACGCGAAGCCGCGCGCCGCAGCTCGGGTCAGATCGAGCAAGACTCCCCCGAGATCCCCGGCTACACCCTGCGTCATTTGCTCGGTTTTGGTAGCTTCGGGTCGGTCTGGGCTGGTGAACAGCAGCGCACAGGCCAGAAAGTCGCCGTCAAGGTGCTGGTGCGGGGAACTTTCCTCCGCCGCGAGATCGAGGTCCTGCGCGAGATCGCCGACCACCCCCACGTGGTGAACCTGCTCGACGCCGACCTCGACCACGAGCCGCCCTACTTCGTCATGGCCTGGCTCCGCGAGGGGTCCCTGGCGGGCAAACGTCCGAGCCCGGCGCAGGCGGTGCAGTGGCTGCGCGAGACCGCCCTGGCGCTGCAGTACACCCACGACAAGGGCCTGCTGCACTGCGATCTGAAGCCGTCCAACCTGCTGCTCGACGAGGAGGGCCACGTGCGCGTGGTCGATTTCGGGCAGTCGGTGCACACCGGCGACGGACACTCCAGTCTGGGCACGCTCGGTTATATGCCTCCCGAGCAGCCCACCGGCACTCCCAACGTCCGCTGGGACATCTATGCGCTGGGAGCCACGTTCTACGCGCTGCTGACGGGTGAGCCGCCCCGGCTGACGGCCGCCGATCGATCCTCCTTGACCCTGAGCGACTACCCCCAGAAGCTGGCGGAGCGCCCCCTCAAGCCGCTCAAAGGCGTCGTCGATGCTGACCTGGCCGCCATCCTGGAGCGCTGCCTGGAGCTCGACCCCGAGCGCCGCACCAGCACCGCCCGCGAGGTGCTGCAAGACCTCGAGCACCGCCAGCGGGGAGAGCTCTTGCTCAGCCGCCGCCCCTGGAGCCTGGGCTACCGCGCCCGAAGACTTCTGCGCAAGCCCGTGGTGGCGGTCAGTCTGGCGTTTCTCCTGGTGCTGCTGGGGACGGGCTTCTACGCCTTCCACGATATCCAGCGCCGCAACGAGCGGCTGGAGGAATCGCAGCAGCAGCTGCAGGCCACCAACCAGCGCCTGACCCAGACCATCGTCAGCGCCAACTGGGAAGCGGGCATCGCGGCCGAATCGCAGCTCCGTCCCGGGCTCGCCACCCTGTGGTGGGCCCGCCTGCTCGAAACCCTGCCGGACGATCCCGGCCTGCGGATGCTGCTGGGCACCAGCCAGGAATCGCCGCTGATCTGGCGTGTTCCGTTCGACAACGAGTATACCCAGCCTTACGGGATGCGCTTCACCCCGGAAGGAAAGCAACTCTTGGTGCAGCGGGACTCCGAGTCCGGCTACCTGAATGCCGAGACGGGTGCGTCCGGGCAGATGCTCAAGTTCTGGGGGGACGAGTATCAGCGCGCCCCGGACGGTCGCATCGTGGAGTGGACCGAGAAGAAGGGATTGCGAGAGCTGGTCTCCGGGAAGTCCCTGGAGGGGAAGTTCCTGGTAGCGGCCTTCGACGGCCCCGACATCGTGGCGCTCGAGGAGAAGGGAACCTGGGTGCGCTGGAATCCCAAGACGGGCAGCTTGAAGAGACGCCCGGGCCCCCGCGCCACTCTCCAACTGGCCTACCGGGGCCGGCTGGCCCTGCTGGACGACCGGGTCTGGGACATCGTGCGAGGCGTGCCCCTGACCGGGCCTCTGAAGGGGTTGTGCAGCGAAGTCCTCTTTACCAACCACGCGGTCGCCTGGCTCACCCCCACGGGGGCGACGTGGCGCGCGCTGGATGGAAAGACCCTTCAGTTCAGACTCCCTTCCGAGTCTCTCCACCTGGCGGCGGCCGAGGACCGGCTGGCGGTCAGCGACGAGGGGGAGGTGCGCCTCTACGCGCTGCCGTCCGGCGAGTTGCGGGGAAGTATCCCGGTGCATGCCGAGATGCTTGTTTTCGACCCGGCCGGTCGCCAGCTGGCGGTTAGCTGCGAGGACGGGGTGCGCATCTATGACGACCGCGGCTGGCTTACGGCCGGTCCCTGGCCGTCCGAGACGCGCACGACCGCCATGGCGTTCAGTCCCGATGGCTCGCGGTTCGCTTACTCGCGTTCGCTTTACAAGCTCGACATGCACAACCTGGAGCACCGCCAGCGGTGGCTGCAGGAGGCCGATGTCAGCTGCGTGGCCTATTCCCACAAGGGCCAGCTGGCCAGCGCTCGCCGGCCGGCCATGGTGGACGTGTGGAAGGATGGCCGGGTTGCACGCTCGCAAAATCTGGGCGCCGGCCAGTTCGGGCGGCTGGAGTGGCTCGGTGAGGACGTGCTGGCGGGTTCCTATCGTGACGAGGGTCTGGTCGCCTACTGGAACGGCCCCTATCCGAAGCCCGCGGGTTACGCCGGCGCCAGTCCCGACGGCCGTTTCGCTCTCTGTGATAGAGACGGGATGGTCGTCCTTCAGCCCCTGCCCCAGGGTAAGCCCCTCCCGTTGACCGACAAGAAGCTGGCCGACGGATTCGTGGCCAGCTGGTCGCGCAACGGGCGTTTCCTCGCGCTTTATGGGAACTACAAGCTGGCTCTGTGGGATCTCGAGCAGCAGCAGCGCCTCTGGATGACGACCCGGGACCGTCCCGGCAGCCTGGCGGTCTCGGAGGACGGGGCCTTTGTGGCCGACTCGCACGACAATTTTACGACGCTGGTGGACGGCGCTCACGACAAGATCAGCGGTCTCCGGGTGCCGCTGACGCGGGTCGACGAGCTGCTGTTCTCCAACGACAGCCGGTATCTGCTGGTCATGAGCCAGGACTACCGGGCTTCGCGAGTGAGCCTGAGCGACCTGGACGTCGTCCCCTTCGGCCCGGGGCGCACCCGGCAGGCCGTTTTCCACCCCCAACTTGCCCTGGTCGCGCTCGCGAGCCCGGACGAGGTGCGCCTCTACTCGCTCGAGACGGGGCGCCCCGCCTCCATCGGGCTGCGCGGGGTGGGTCAGGTGAACGAGATGCAGTTCCATCCCTCCGGCCAGGAGCTGGCCGTCGCGAGCAAGCGCGGCCTGCTGGTGTGGACCCTCAAGCCGCTCGAGGGGAAGGTTCGCGAGGCGCTGGGCCGGCTCGAGGAGCAGGTTGGAGCCAAGCTCGATCGCCAGGACCAGCTCGTGGAGATGGTGCGCGTCAACCGCTGGACGTCCTATCTGCCCTGAGCAGGGACTCGCTTGCCGGTGCGCAAACGGACGCGGATGCGTCGTTGGCTCCTGCTCTTTCTGGCCCTGCTCCTCACTCCGTGCGCGGCTCGAGAGCGTCCCAAACTGGTCGTGGTGATCGTCATCGATCAGTTCCGCGCCGACTTCCTCGACCGCTTCTACGACCACTTCGGTCCGGGCGGCTTTCGCTATCTGCTGGACGGGGGCGCCTGGGAGCGCCAGTGCTTCTACGACCACTTCCCCCTGGAGACTTCGGTGGGCCACGCCGCCATCAGCACCGGCTCGCTTCCTTCACAGCACGGCATCATCTCGAACAGCTGGTATGACCGCGAGCTGAAGACCGTGGTGCAGTCGATGGAAGACCCATCGATGCCGCGCATCTTCTCGCGCCACAACCCGGTGAACCACCCCGGTCCCGAGCTGGGCGTCTCGCCCAGGCATCTCATCGGCACAACGCTGGGGGATGAGCTGAAGAACGCCGTCCCGGGCTCGAAGGTGGTCAGCGTCAGCATCAAGGAGCGCGCCGCCGCGATGATGGGCGGCCACCGCGCCGACCTGGCCTTCTGGTACGACGAGGCCAGCGGCAACTGGATCTCGAGCAAGTATTACTGCCAGCAGCTTCCCGCCTGGCTGGAGGCATTCAACGACGAGGGCTGGGCCGACGCCCGTCAGGGCTGGACCTGGACGCCAATGCTGAGCACGCTCGTGGGGGGGACGCGCCCCTCGCCCCAGGAAGGCGCGGCCCGCTTCGTGACGGTGGGCAGCACGCTGCCGCGCGGGACCGAGTTCACCAACAAGCTCGGGTTCACGCCGCTGGGCGTGGAGTACACCCTGGAGGCCGCCAAGCGCGCCGTGGTGGGGGAGAACCTGGGTGCCGACGGCGACACGGATATCCTCTGGATCAGCCTGAGCTCCATCGACAAGCTCGGTCACCTCGAGGGCCCCTACTCGCCCGAGATGCAGGACATGATCCTGCGCACGGACCGCGACCTGGCCGACTTCTTCGCTTTCCTGCAACAGCGGGGGCTGCTGCAGGACACCGTGTTCGCCCTGAGCGGCGACCATGGCTCGGTGGCGCTGCCCGAGTCCTCGCGGCTGCCTCACGGTCGGCTCGACCCGGACCGGCTCCGTGACGGCGTGAACGCCGCCCTGGTGGGCGTGCTGGGCCCGGGCAACTGGGTGATCGACTGCCATCCCCCCGAGATCTGGTTGGACCCGCGCGCGCGCCGCGACGACGCCTTGAAGGCGGCCTGCGCCGCAGCCGAGTCCTTCGACGGCGTCGAGGTGGCTCTCAGCTGCCTCGACATCGAGCGCAACACCCTGCAGCCGGGGATGGCCATCACGCAGGTGGCGCGCTCCTACAACCGGCGACGCTCTCCCGAGATCCTGGTGGTGATGGCGCCCTACTGGCTGTCCTCGGACAAGTCCACGGGGACGAGTCACAATCCCGTCTGGAACTACGATACGAAGGTGCCGCTGGTGTTGCGCGGTCCGGGCATCCTCCCCGGGCTCGCGGTGGAGCGCTGCACCCCACGCGACATCGCCCCCACCCTGTGCGAGCTTTTACGCATTCCCCCGCCGGCCATGTGCAGCGGGCACGTTCTGGAGGACGTCCTGGATGGTTATCGCTGAGCGCGTCGAGGAGCTGCGGGCCCAGATCCGCTATCACAACCAGCGCTATCACGGGGAGGACAGCCCCGAGATCTCTGATGCCGAGTACGACGCGCTGGTGCGCGAGCTGGCGGCCCTGGAGGAGCAGAACCCCGACCTGGTAACGCCCGATTCGCCCACGGCGCAGGTTGGTTTCGCGCCTTCGGAGCTGTTCGCCCCGGTGCAGCATTTGAGTCGCATGATGTCACTCGACAACGCCATGTCGGTGGAGGAGCTGAACGCCTGGGGTAAGCGGATGGAGCGCTTCATCTCGGGGCAGGTCGACTTCGCCTGCGAGATCAAGCTGGATGGCCTGGCGGTCTCGCTGCTCTACGAGGACGGCCAGCTGGTGCGCGCGGCCACCCGAGGCGACGGCCTGGTGGGGGAGGACATCACCCACAACGTGGTGACGATCAAGAGCATTCCGCGTACTCTGGAGGGGGCTCCGCGCCTGCTGGAGGTGCGCGGCGAGGTCTTCATGCCGGTCAGCTCCTTCAAGAAGCTGAACGAGGCGCAGGCGGCGGCGGAGCAGCGTCTCTTCGCCAATCCCCGCAACGCCGCCGCCGGCTCGATTCGCCAGAAGGATTCCTCGATTACCGCGGGTCGCGATCTGGCGTTCTTCGCTTATCAGCTTGGGCAGGTGGACGGGGGGCCGGGATTCGCCCGCCATCACGAGACCCTGGCCTACATCGCGTCGCTGGGGCTGCCGGTCAACTCTTCGAACCGCGTGCTGCCCTCGCTGGAGGAGGTGCATGCCTACTGCATGGAGTGGCAGGCACACCGTCACGACGTGGACTACGAGATGGACGGCGTGGTGGTGAAGGTGGACGACCTGGCCCAGCGCCTGGAGCTGGGCGCCACCTCGAAGGCGCCCCGCTGGGCGATCGCGTTCAAGTTCCCGCCGGAGGAGCGCAACACGCTGCTGCGCTCGATCATGGTGAGCATTGGCCGCAGCGGCAAGGCGACGCCGTTCGCGGTGCTCGAGCCGGTGCGCGTGGGCGGATCTACCGTAGGCCTGGCGACGCTGCACAACCAGGACCAGGTGCGCCTGAAGGACGTGCGCCCGGGCGACACGGTCATCGTACGCAAGGCGGGCGATGTCATCCCCGAGGTGGTGGGCCCGGTGCTGGCTCTGCGTCCCGAGGGTTTGCCCGAGTGGGAGTTCCCGACGGAGTGCCCCGAGTGCGGTTCCGATCTGGTCCGCGCCGAGGGGGAGTCGGACACGTTCTGCACGGGTGTCGACTGCCCCAAGCAGCGCGAGCAGCGCATCGTGCACTTTGCAGGCCGGGGCGGGTTGGACATCGCGGGGCTGGGAGAGCGCACCGTGCAGCTTTTCCTGGCCGAAGGATTGCTCAAGGATGTGAGTGACATCTTCGCTCTGGATTGGGATCGCATCCGCGCCCTGGAGCACTTCGGCGACCTGAGCGTCGCCAATCTGCAGAACGCCATCGAGGCTTCCAAGACGCGCCCGCTGGCCAACCTGCTGATCGGCCTGGGCATCCGCCATCTGGGCGGGACCGGCTCGCAGGTCCTGGCCCGGGCGCTGGGTCACCTGGATGCCATCGAAGCCGCCTCGGAGGAGGAGATCGCGGCCGTCGAGGGCATCGGGCCGGTCATCGCCGCCAGTGTCCACAGCTTTTTTGCCCAGGAGCACAACCGGGCATTGATCGATCGGTTGCGCAAGTCGGGGCTGAACTTTACCGGGCCGGGGGATCCGACGCTGCCCCAGACGCTGAAAGGGATGAGCGTCGTGGTGACCGGCACGCTGGAGCGCTTTTCCCGCGAGGCCGCCGACGAGGCCATCAAGTCGCGCGGCGGCAAGTGCCCGGGCAGTGTGTCGAAGAAGACGACGGCCGTCGTCGTCGGGGAGGCGCCGGGGGCCGCCAAGCTGACCAAAGCGCAGGAGCTGAAAATCCCGATCCTGGACGAGGCGGGGTTCGAAAAGCTGCTGGAAACGGGGGAGCTCTAGGGCCGGGGAGCGGTCAGCTGAAGCTCGTAGGCGAGCTTCTCCCCGCCCGGGTTGGCCACGACCAGCACGCGGTCGTTGCCGGCCGGAAGGCAAGCGTCTCCGGAAAGCTCGGTGCGGGTCATGCGGCCGCCTTCGAAGCTCAGGAGCTGCAAGCTCAGACCCTCGGGGACAACCACGCGCGCCTCGTCCGGAGTCGCAAGCTTGAGGTAGCGCACGGCTGACGGAGGCAGCTCGGCGGCGTCGCCGTCGGGAAATGAGGTGATCTGTTTAGCTTCGGCCATGGCCGGCACGTCCAGCGTGCCGTAGTGCAGGCCCGGGTCGCTGACCCCGCGCGCATCGGCGTAGTTGGCGACGACCCAGTCCTTGTAGAGGTCGTCGAAACGCTCGGAGCGGCCCAGTTTGGCGAGCGTCGAATCGATGCCGGCGGTGCCGTGGTCGGGGTTGGCGGTCAGCTGCTGGAAGAAGGTCTTGCCGTAACGCTCGGTGAGATACGTGCCAAAGAGGAAGCAGGCGCCGTAGTTGACGTAGGTCTCGCTGACCAGCTGGGGATGCTGGGGCTTGGCGGCGTAGCGCGCGACGTGGCCCATGTCGGTGTGGTAGCCGTTGACGGTCATGGCCGCTTCCGAAACCATCTCGTTGACCCAGCTGTGCTCTTCGGGGTCGGCCGCCTGGTGGCAGAGGTGCTGATACTCGTGGGCCAGCACGCCGAGCATGTAGTCCGAGTCGACGGGCCTGGAAGCCTGGTTGAGATAGACGACTTCGGCCTCGTTGGAGTGCTGCTGGTACTGCGTCCAGGCCTCCTCCTCGGTGAGCGTGTCGAAGGCGTTGACGTAACCGTCCATCACACTGCCGTTGAACGGCGCCAGCTCGGTGACGAGCACGTAGACCTTGCGGTCGCCGTCCTGACCCAGGGCGGGACGACCAAAGTAGTCATTGTTGATGGCCGCAAAGCCGCGCGAGGGGTCCACCGAGCCGGGGGCGGACTCGCGGTGCAGGCGCTTGTCCAGCGTCGCCACGGCCTGGTCGCTCAGGGGCACGGCGTCGTCCACGAAGACATAGGCCTCTGGCCCGACCGCTTTACAGGTGGCGCTGATCTGCTTGAACCCCGGGGGCATCACGGCCATGTCCCAGACCCAGAAGCTCTTCTGGGAGCCCACCGTGGGCAGGTCCTGGTCGACTTTCTTGACCGGCGCCGACGGCGTGAAGGTGTCCAGCGGCTGCTCGGCCCGGGGTTTCGGGCGCGGCAGCACGGGCATCGAGTCGATTCCCACGGGCTGGATGTGCATCTCGTCTGGCAATCTATCACCTCCGCGGGCGGGCCACCTTGCCTTTTTGTGTACTTTTGTCCCACCTGAACCGGTGATCCGGGTGCCCTGTCCTGGCCGCGCGTGCGGCGCATAATCGTGACAGAAACAAGATTTTTTGGAGGAAATCCCTCGATGAAGAAGTTTTTCACGTTCTGCGCCGCCGGTCTGTTTGTGGCCAGCGTCGCTCTGGCCCAGCCGGCCCTGCGCGTCGAGACGCCCGGGAACGGCGCTACGGTCGGGAACGTGGTGACCCTGACGGGCACCGCGGCTCCTTACTCCCGCGTGCTGGTCACCGGCGACCTGGCGGGCGACGTCAAAGCCGACAAGAACGGCAACTGGCTGCTGGAGCTCGATGCCCAGACGCTGAGCTCGGGCGATCCCGTCGACCTCAGCGTGGTGGCCCGGGATGCGCGTGGCAATATGAGCAAGCCCCTGGTGTTGAGTTTCCCGCGCTCGGGCGGCCCGGCCGCCTCGACCACCACTACTGACCGCACGCGCCTGGCCGTCAACGTCAGCTCGCCTGTGAACAAGGCCAAAGTGGCTCAGACCTTCACGCTGAACGGCACCGCCACGCCGGGCACCAAGATCGAGGTGACCGGGGACGCCGTCGGCAACACCTCGGCCGACGAGAACGGCAACTGGACGCTCAACATGAGCACGAAGGCCCCCGTCAACTCCGACCTCGTGTTGCGGGTTCGGGCCAAGAACATCTACAACATGGAGTCCAACGAAGTGGTGTTGAACCTGGAAGTGAACCGCGCCGGCACCACGGCCCTGGACCCCACCAACCCCAACCCGGGCTCGACGCCGGCCCCGGGCTTCGGAACCATCCCGGCTCGCTAACACGCAACCTGGCTGCCCTGCGAAAGCCACCGGTTTCCCCGGTGGCTTTCACTCCATTTTCAGGTCCCTGGAGGAAACTGCTCGAAGCCATGCAGATTCAACGGCTCACGGTGCCGGCCAACCTCGAGAGCCTGGCCGTCTCACGTCGATCAGGTGGTCGGAGCTGACGTGCTGATCCTCCTGGTCGTGGTCGCCACCTACGTGGGCGTGGCCGTGGGACGCTGGCCCTGGCTGCGCGCGAACCGGGCCGCCATCGCGCTCTTCGGGGCCGCGGTCTTGCTGGGCCTGAACGCCATCACGATGGAGCAGGCGTTTCACGCGCTCGATCTTCCCACCCTTACGCTGCTCTTCTCGATGATGGTGCTCAACTCCAACCTGCGCCTGTGCGGATTCTTTGGCTGGGTTACGGCCCGGGTGATGCGCCTGGCGCGTGGCCCCAAGAGCCTGCTGGGGCTGGTGCTGCTGACCTGTGCCGTCCTGTCGGCCCTGTTTCTCAACGACACCATCTGCCTGATGCTCACCCCGCTGGTGGTGGAGGTGACCCTGGCGCTCGAGCGCGACCCGCGTCCCTATCTCGTGGGCGTCGCCGTTTCGGCCAACATCGGCTCGGTGTGCACGCTGACGGGCAACCCGCAGAACATGCTGATCGGCCACTCCTCCGGCCTGTCCTACGTGGAGTTCTTCCGCTCCCTGGCGCCGATTTCGCTGGCGGGACTGGTGATCGCTTTTCTGGTGCTGGTTCTGGTCTATCCGTCCGAGTTCCGGGGCGGCCCGGAATGGGAGCCGCGCTCCCCCGAGTTCACTCTGCGGCTGGCCCTGTTCCGTAAGTGCTTGCTGTGCATTGCGGCTCTGCTGGTAATGTTCGTCTGCGGAGTGGGCATCGCCAAAGCGGCCCTGCTGGCCACCTCGGGACTGTTGGTTTCGCGCCGGGTGGATACGCAGCGCATTTTCGCCGACTTCGACTGGCAGCTGCTGGTCTTCTTCAGCGGCCTGTTCATCGTGACGGGAGCCATCCAGACCAGTGGGTGGTCGGAGGTGATCGTGCGCTGGCTGCAGAGCCTGACCGGCCCGGGCATGGCGCAGTTCGGCCTGCTGACCTCGGTGTTGAGCAACCTGGTCTCGAACGTTCCGGCTGTCCTGTTGCTGCGTCCCATGGTCCAGACCCCGCTCGGGTGGTTGATGGTGGCCTGCTCGAGCACGCTGGCGGGCAATCTGACGCTGTTAGGCTCGGTCGCCAACCTCATCGTGGCCGAGCAGGCCAAGCCTCACGCCGACTTGAGCTTCCTCTACTACCTGCGCGCCGGCGTACCGATCACGCTGTTGACGCTGGGGGCCGCCTGGACCTGGTTGCTCCTGTAGAGGCTAGGAGCCGATCTTGAGGTTGCTGCGCTCGAAGCTGAGCTTCCCGTCCTCGAGCTTGAGCAGGTCCAGCTCGCCCTGCTCGGTGACGCGCAGACGGTGCAGCAAACCCGGGCGGTTCAGGTAGTCCAGGTCGAGGCGCGTCAGCTCGCGATCGTCGAAGTTCTTGATGATGAGGGTTTCCGGGGTCTGATAGGCGATCCAGCCCGGCCCCAGGCGCAAGACGGTCGAGTCGGCCGGGCGCGTGAGCGGGAGGCGCCGCTGGCGATCGTGCAACTCGAGCTGGTTGCTCTCGCGCCCGTCTACGTCGATGAGCACGGTGCCCTGGTCGTTGACCCAGAGCTGGGAGATGTCCTTGACGGCCAGGCGGAACTCGCCCGCGAGCGCCCGCTGGGTGATGCTGATGACGCGGAAGAAGAACCCGGAGTTCTCGGTCAGACCCACGCAGAGGTGCCCGAAATAGGGCGAGATCTCCCACCAGAAGCGCTCCTCGCGCACGCGGGGCAGCACCGCCGACACGTAGCTGGTGGAGCCGCCGGTGTGCAGGTCCAGGAGGCCGATCGAGTGGTTCAAAGAGCCGAGCTGGTTCTTGCGCGAGCCGAGCAGGCGGAAGATCTTCTCGCTGAGCTTCTGCTCGGGGACCATCTTTTCGTAGCACATCGTGCGTCCGTCCACGTGGACGCGCAGCTTGCCGAGGTGGCCGTGCTCGGCGCCGGTCTTGAGGAAAGTGACCTCTTTCGGCGTCGAGTCGTCGGGGAAGTAGCGCACGACCCCGCCCAGATCCTGGCTGAACACCGCCTCGCCGTTGTTGCCCACCCAGTTGAGGCGCTGCACCGCCGGGATGGGGTGTTTCCAGACGACCTTGCCCCGGTGCTCGAGCCAGGCCTCCTCGCCGACCTGGGCAAACAGGTACTGGCCGTCCCAACTGGCCTGCAGGCGGATGATGGGGGCTGGCGCCTCGAACACGGGCGCTTCCTCGGCGGGAGTGGCCGGCACGGAGGCGTTCTGCCGCAGCAATTGGGCTTGCAGAGTCGCGATCTGCTGCTCGGCCTCGGTCAGCTGGACCGAGCGAGTGCCCAATGTGGTGGTCAACTCGGCCAGGTCGTTCTCGCGGGCCTTGAGGGTGGCCTGGAGCTGCTGCAGCGCCCGCTCCTCGTCGCGCTCCTCGAGGGCGGCGAGCTTGGCCTCCAGCTCGCGCTGGCGCTCCTCGGCGGCGTCGAGCTGGGCCGTGACCGACTGGCCGAACTCGGTGCGCGCGTGCTCGAGCTCGTGGACCAGGTGCTCGAGTTGCTTCTGGCGCGTGGCGGCCTGCTCGGCGCCGGACCGGGCTTCCTGCAGCTCGGTCTCGAGAGCGCGTGTCGCCTGCTCGAGCTGTTCGTCTGGGGACGGCTTCTCGGCCAGGGCCTTCTCCAGCTCGGCGATGCGGGCCTGGTCGGCTGAGCGGGCGTCGTTGAGGAGAGTCTCCAGGTCGGGCTCGGGCTCGGCGGGACGCTCGGCCAGGGCCTGCTCCAGCTCGGCGATGCGGGCCAGGTCGGCTGCGCGGGCGTCGGCGAGGAGAGTCTCGGGCTCGGCCAGGGCCTGCTCCAGCTCGGCGATGCGGGCCAGGTCGGCGGCGCGGGCTTCGTGGAGGAGAGTCTCCAGGTCGGGCTCGGGCCTGGCCAGGGCCTGCTCGAGCTCGGCGATGCGGGCCTGATCGGCGGCGCGGGCGTCGGCGAGGAGGGTCTCGGCCAGGGCTTGCTCCAGCTCGGCGATGCGGGCCTGGTCGGCGGCGCGGGCCTCGGCCACTCGACTGTCCAGGTCGGGCTGGAGGGAATGGGCGGCCAGGGCCGTCTCCAATTCGGTGATCCGGGCGGCGTTCGTTTCCGAAGCGTCAGCGAGAGCCTTTTCAAGCTGGGCGATTCGGTCCTGGTCGGCCGCCCGAGCCATCGCGACATCGGACCCGGGGAGACTCTCGGCCAGCGCCGTCTCCAGCTCGGCGATGCGAGCTTCGTCGGCCGCGCGAGCCAGCGAGAGGTCGTGCAGCTCAGTCCCGGCTCGCTCGGACTGGCGCTGGGTCTCGCGCTCGAGCTCACCGATCCATTCCTGGTCCTGGCGCCGGGCTTCTTCCAGCTCCCGAATCCGTTCCGAGTGCGACTCCTCGGGCCTCTCTGCCAGAAGGCGCTCCAGCTCGGCCGTGCGCTCGGCCAGCAGACGTTCCAGCTCCGCCAGGCGGGCCTGGTCGGCCACGCCGGGCTCGCGAGCTGCCAGCAGACGCAACAACTCGGCGACGCGGACCTGGTCCGAGGCAAGTTGATCGTGCAGATGGCTCTGCTCGGCGCGCGCTTCCTCCAGCTCACGGCCGATGGATTCGGAGGACTCGCGGTGCTGGCGGCGCGTTTCCCTCAGCTCGGTTTCCAACTCGCCGATGCGAGTCTCGGCGGCGACGGCCTCGCGAGCTTCCTCGAGAGCCGTTTCCAGCTGGCGCAGGCGGGTCTTGGCCGAAGCCGTACGGCTGCGGGGAGCGTCCTCCAGCTCGAGCTCGAGCTGGCGCACGCGCTGTAGCGCAGCCTCGGAGGGCCAGGTCGGGCGCGACCGCTCGGCCTCGTCCAGGCGGCTCAGCGCCGCGGCGTGCTCGGACTCCAGGCTGCGCAGCTTCGCCTCGGCCTCGGACAGGCGCAGCTGCAGCTCTCCGCCCGGGGTCTCCAGGGCGCGGAGCTGCTGGAGCGCCTCGCGCTCTTTCTCGCGTTGCGCTTCCAGGATCGACTCGAGCTTGCGCAGGCGGGTCTCACCCTGGCCTCCGCCGGGAAGGCTCTCCTCCAGATGGCGCAGCTGCTGGCGCGCGGTCTCCAGCTCGGCGGCCAGGTTCTGCTCGTCCAGGAAGGTGTTGACCATGCGGGCCTCGGCCAGCTCGGTCTCGATCTCTTTGAGGCGAATTTTCTTGTTCTTGCTCGAGCGGCCTTTCTTCAGCCGGGCCTGCTCGGACTCGAGCAGCGCGATGCGCGCCAGGGGCTCGGCCGTGCGCTCGCGGGCTCCGGCCACGGTCTGCTCCAGCTCCTGGACCCGCGCGCGGGCCTGCTCGTATCCGGCCAGCGACTGCTCCAACTCGAGGGTGGCGGCTCCGGCCTCGCGGTGCCCGGCTCGGGCCTGCTCCAGCTCGCGCAGGCGCACGCGCTCGGTCTCGCCCAGCTCCACTTCCAGTTCACGGACGCGCGCCTCGGCGGTCTCGAGAGCGGCGATGCGCGAGCGGCTCTCGTCCAGTTGGGCCTCCAGGACGACGCGCTCGGCCTCCAGCTCGGCCACGCGGTCGCGGGCCTCGGTCGAGGACTCCAGCTCGGTGACCCGCTCGCTGGCAGCGACGAGCTCGGCCTCGAGCCTTGCTCGGGCCGTCTCCAGTTCGCTCACGCGCGAACGCGTGTCGTGCAACTGCGCGTTCAGCACGACCTGGTCCGCTTCCAGCACGGCGCTGCGCTCCACCGCCGTCCGCAGCTCGGCACTCATCCACTCCTCGGCGTCCGAACCCACCTTGAGCAACCGGGCCTCCAGCTCCACGATGCGGGCGCGCGCCTCGGCCAGGATCTCGGGCTCGGGGTGATCTTCAGGCAGGCGCTGGCGCAGGCGCTCCAGGTCGGCCTCGGAGTCGCCCAGGGCCTCTTGCAGCTCGTTCGCGCGGTCCTGCTCGGCGTCCAGCTGGCTCTCCAGCTCTGCCAGCGCGCGCTCTAACTCGGCGATCCGCTCCCCGGACTCGGTCAGCTCGCGCACGCGGGTCTGCGCGTCCGCCAGCTCTTGCTCCAGCTCTTGGACTCGCGCTCCGTCCTCGGGGACCTGATTTTCCAGGCCCTGCAGCTGGCTGACCGTTTCGGCCAGCGAGCTCTCCAGCTCCCGCACGCGGGCCTGCGCCGAGGCCAGGTCCTTCTCCAGCTCCTCGTTCCGGATCAGGAGCTCCAGCTCGTTCTCCTCGGCGGCGCTCCGCAGCTTTTCGAGCTGCTCCTCCAGCTCCATCCGGGCCAGCTCTGCCTCGTCGCTGGAGCCTGCCCGGCGCAGGTTGGCGAGCTCTTCCTCCAGGGCCAGGCGGCTCAGCTCGCCCGCCTGAACTTTCTGGCGCAGCATCTCGGTGCCGTCCAGCTGTGCGTCCACGGTGGCCCGCAGGTTGGCCAGTTGCTCCTCGAGGTCCGAGCGCTCGCCCTCCAGGCGCTGCACGACGCGATGCGCTTCCGCCAACTCCTCGCCCGTGCCGATCCGCAGGCTTTCCAGCTCTGTGCGGACGCCTTCCAGATGGCCCTCGAGCTCCATTCGCTCGCGCGCGGCCTCGGCCAGCTCCGCTCGCAGTCTGCCGAGCTCTGTCGAGGTTGTCTCGGCCTCCTGGCGCAGGCGGTCGAGCTGCTCCTCCAGTTCGACCCGCTCGCGCTCGGTCACCGCCAACTGGGCGCGCAGAGCCGCCTGCTGCTCTTCGAGCCCGGTGCGTTCGCTCTCGACCTCGGCGCGCAGCCTCGCGAGCTGCTCCTCGAGCTCCAATCGCCTCTGTTCCGAAGCCTCGGCCCGCTCCCGAACGAGCCGCATCTCTTCGGTCAAAGATTCGACCTGCGCGGCCTTCTCGCTCACGTATTTCTGCGAGGCGTCCAGCTGCTCGCGCACGGCCGTCAGCTGCAGCTCGAGCTCCTCGCGGCGGGCGGCGGCTTCCTCGGCCCGGGCGAGCAGCTCGGAGAGGTCGTCGTCGCGGGACGTGACGCGATCCTGCGTTTTCTGGAGCTCTTCCTCGAGCTCCATCCGGGCCAGCTCGGAGTCGTCCGCCTGGCGGCGAACTGCTTCCAGACGGCGCTCCAGCTCGAGCCGTTCCAATTCGCGCTCGTCGGAGCGCTCGCGCAGAATGTCCAGCTCGCGTCCGAGATCGTCCGTGCGCCGCTCGAGTACGGCGCGGGTCGTCACCGCCTCGGCCAGCCGCTCGAAGTTCTGCTCCAGCTCGGACTGAGCTTGCACCACGCGCTCGTGGGCCGCGTGCAGCGACTCCTCGAGGATCTCGCGCCGGCCGTCAGCCTCGCGCAGGAGGTTCTTCAGCTCGGTCACTTCAGCGGTGTGGGGGCGCTCGGCCAGGTTGCGCTCGAGCTCGACGTGATAGCGCAGCACCCCGGCCAGCTGCTCCTCCAGCTCCAGGCGCTCCAGCTCGAGATGCGACAGGCGCTCGTGCGAGCTCTGCACGATGGGCCGCAGCAGCTCGAGCTGCCTCTCACGCTCGTCGCGGGCGGCGACCAGCTCGGCGTTGCGGGCCTCCAGCATGCCCTGATTCAGCTCGGCTTCCTCGAGGAGTTGCGTGCTGGCCTCGAGCTCGCGCTCCAGGCTCGAGAGCTCGCCCAACAACTCTTCGGCCGTGGCCAGCTCGCTTTCCAGCGTGACGATGCGCGCCCGGGCTTCGGCCAGGTTTTCCGTGAGCGATTCGACCTGCGCCCGGGCTTCGGTCAGCTCGGCGTGCCGCTCGGTCGAGTTGATTTTGGCGGCAGCCAGCAGGTTCTGCAGCGAGACGACCCGTGCCCGTTGCTCCCCGAGCGAGTCCTCACGCTCGCTGACCTTCCCCTCGGCCTCGGCCAGCGCGCTCTCCAGCGAGGCCACCCGCCGCGCCAGCGGACGCTTCTCGTCCAACTCGGCCTCGAGCAGGCCCACGCGCTCCTCGGCCTCGGCCAGGGTGGTCTCCATGGTCAGCACGCGGCGCGCCAGCGGACGCGCCTCTTCGAGGGCCTCCTCGGCGGCGGCCAGCTCGGCCTGGAGCCGGGCTGCCTCGTCTGCCAGCGCGTCCCGCGAGCGGCGTAGCTCCGCGGCCGCCTCGGCGCTTTCGGCCAGCTGGCTCTCCAGGGTGTCGACCCGCGCGTCGAGCGTCTCCAGGGCGTCCTGCAGCTCCTCGCGCCGGGAGCGGGCGGCGTCCAGCAGCAGGTCGCGCTCGGCCACCCCGCGCTCCCATTCGTCCGCCTGGCGGCGCAGGCTCTGCAGCTCGATCAGCAACCCCGAGCCCACGTTCATGAACAGCTCGCGGGCGGCCAGTCGGCCGTCCAGCTGGCTGACCATGGTCAGACTCGCATCCCGCGCCTCGGTGGCCAGCTCCAACTCGGACTCGAGCTCGTTCAGCTCGCGCTCCTGCTGCTCGAGCGAGGACTCCAGCGCCAGCACGCGCTGGCGGGCCAGCTCCAGCTCGCCCTGGACGTTCTCGGTTCTCTGTCCCTGGGCGCGCAGCCGGTCGTCCAGGTCGCGTCGCAGGGCGTCGTTGTCGGTTTGCAGCTCGTCGAGCAGGCCCATGCCCGCGGCCAGGTCCTGCTCGCGGGCGCGCAAGCGGCCTTTGGCGTCGAGCAGCTCCGCCTCCAGCTGGGCCCGGCGCTCCCGACCCGACTCGAGCCGCTCGTGCAGGGCGTCCAGCTCGCGGCGAAGGCGCCCCGCCGTCTCGCGGTGCGATTCGGCCGCGTAACGCGCCGCCTCCAGCTCTTCCTGGAGCCCGGCGACCAGGTCGTCGGCCCAGCGGCGCTGGGCCTGCAGCTCGTCCAGCAGGCCGGCGCCGGCCCGGATGTCGGCCTCGCGTTGCACCAGGCGCGCCCGGGCGTCGGCCAGCTGGGCTTTGAGCTCGCTCGCCTCGGCCTCGAAGGCAGCCCGCATCTCGTCCACCTGGCTCGAATCGGCGCGCGCTTCGTCCAGCGCGGTTGCCAGCCGGGCGACCTCGGTCTCCAGCTCGACCAGGTGCTGCCGCCGCAGCTCGTCCAGATCTTGCTCGCGCGAGGCCAGCCGCGACTCCAGGGCACCCCGCACCGTGCGCAGCTCCTCGAGTTGCGACTCCATCTCGCGCCGCTGGTCGCGCAGCTCGCCCATGAGCTCCGCGCCGCCCGAGAGCTCGAACTCGAGCGAGGCCATTTTCTGCTCGCGACCCTCCAGGCGAGTCTCCAGCAAGCGCCGTTGCTCCTGGAGCTCTTTCAGCAGGCCCGCTCCCACGGCCAGCTCGCGCTCGCGCTCGGTCAGGCGTTGCTCGGCCTGCTCTCGCGCGCTCTCGATCTCGCTCAGGCGGATTTGCGCGTTGATCAGCCGTGACTCGGTGTCCGAGTGGGCCGAGCGCAGGGCGTCCAGCGTCTCTTCGGCGCCCATCCGCTCGCGCTCGACCTCGGTCAGGCGGGTGTGCAGTCCTTCCAGGCGCGACTCCAGCGCCTGTCGCTCGCCCAGCGAGGCGTTCAGCTCGTCTTGCAGCGCCACGCGCTCGAGCTCGACGCGCTCCAGGCGCTCGTGGGTGAGCGCGTGGCTTTCCTCCAGGGTGCGATTGCGGGCCCGCAGAGACTCGACCTCGTCCGCCTCGGCCCGCGCGTCCTCCAGCCAGCGCTCGAACAGCGCCCGCTGGCTTTCGAGCTCGTGCAGCGCCGCCTGCAGCTGCTCCTGCGAGGCCGTCAGCTCGGCCACCCGCTCGTTGGAGGCCGCCAGCTCGCTCCTGGCACGCCGCAGGAACTCTTGCTCCTCGTAGAGTCGCTGGCGCGAGCCCGCCATGGCCACCCGCCGGCGCGAGACGCTCTCGGTCAGGTCGCCGACGCGCTTGCGCAGGTGCTCGAGCTCGGCCTCCTGCTCGGGCGAGGGCTGGCGGGAGCGCTCGATCAGCTCCTGCTCCAGCGCGCGCTGGTCCATGCGCGCCATGGCCAGCTCGGCCTGCAACTCGTGGATGGAGGCCTGGCGCGCCAGCAGCAGCTCCTGGGTGCGGGCCAGCTCGGAGGCCTGTGCCGTCAGCGCGGCGGAGCGGTTCTCGAGCTCTTGCTCCAGGAGGCGCAAATGGCGCTCGCGCAGCCAGCGCCCCGCGTCGCGCACGGCTCCGGCCACGTGCTCGAGCGGGGGCGTCTTCTGCAGCGTGATGATGGTGGAGAGCAGCTCGCGGCTCTCGGCCAGCTCCAGCTCCAGAGCGGACTTCTCGCGCTGCAGGGCCTGGAGCTCGGCGTCCTGATCCTGGCCGATCTGCGCGAGTTGCTCGTCGCGCTCGTCGCACAGCTTCTGGAGCGCCTCGACCTGATCCATCGACTCGATGAGCTGATCCGCCAGATCATCGATGGTCTCCTGGAATGCGGTGAGCTGCTCGAGGCTTCGCGCGAAGGCATGCTCAAGCTTACCGCCAGGCGGCTCATAGGAGCTACCGAACTCGGCCTGAGTCTCGTACAGTGGTTTTCTGGCTGCCTTTCAGGGCCCCGCTTCTAGCTGTCCACCCGAAATCGTCCCCAACTCATCCTACCTATTCGGGTTCGTCCCGTGAGAAGCCTTC
The DNA here is from genome assembly GCA_039809865.1 of Vulcanimicrobiota bacterium. GTDB lineage: Bacteria > Vulcanimicrobiota > Xenobia > Xenobiales > QWHO01 > QWHO01. Next base: position 57,141 of record JBDHVW010000032.1, on the reverse strand, counting down.
AACACCCGCTTTCCGCGGCCTCACCCTCCAAAGGCAATCGAACGTGCAAATGATTGTAATGACCAGGATAGAACCGGCAATGTCCCTCGTCGATCAGTTGTGGGTCATTGAATAATACCACGGCGCGAGGGTTGCGCTCGTGCACCAATTGGATGAATTCCCGGGTCATCGCCTGGTCGTAAGCCAGGTCGAAGATATCGGTCGGGGCCATCTCGCCGTCCCGGCGGAAGGGCCGCATATCGGCTTCGTTCCCGTTCTCGTGGGCCGAGTGGGGAGGGAAGGGTCCGCCGCCCTGGCGGCTCATGTCGCCTACCTGGAAAGGGACGTCGTGCTCTTGCTCCCAGGCCTCGCCGAGGTGCACGAAAAAATCCACCGTGCCGGGGAGCCCGTACTGGTCCGCCCCCCCTTCCTCGCGGTTGTACGTGCGGAACCCGCGCCCGCTCTCGGGCAGCACGGTGTTGATGGCTGGATTGAACGTCAGCAGCACGGGGCTGAGAATAACCCCATCCGGCGGCGGGGACGTTAACGAATGATTACTTCTTGGCCGAGGTGGGCGGCGAAGTAGGCGAGCGTGCGGTGCATTCCCTCGCGCAGATCGACCTTCGGCTGGAACGAGATGCGCTGGCGCAACAGCGTCAGGTCGGGATAGATCCGGCTGTCGTCCTGCACGCTGGGGTCGAGCACGATGGGTGACTTGGAGCCCGTCAGCTCGCGGATCAGCGCCGCCAGGTCGGCCATGCTGACCTCTCCGTCGTAGCCCAGGTTGACCGGGCCCGTAAAGGTGGGGTCGGGGTCGTTCATCAACGCGATCAGTCCCTCCACCACGTCGTCCACGTAGCAGAACGAGCGGGTCTGGCGCCCTTCCCCGTGCACCGTGATCGGGTCTCCGCGCAGCGCCTGGGCGGCGAAAGAGGGGATCACGCGTCCCTCGCTGCCCGCCAGACGTGGCCCGTAGGTGTTGAAGATGCGCACGATACGCACCGAGACGCCGTTCTCGCGGTGGTAGTCCATGCACAGCGTCTCGGCCACCCGCTTGCCCTCTTCGTAGCAACTGCGCGGCCCGATCGGATTGACGTTGCCCACGTAGCTCTCGGGCTGAGGATGCACGGTCGGATAGCCGTAGACCTCGCTGGTGGAGGCCTGCAGCAGGCGCGCCCCGGTTCGTTTGCACAGGCCGAGCATGTTGATCCCGCCCATGACCGAGGTCTGCACGGTGCGCACGGGGTCGCTCTGGTAGTAGACCGGCGAGGCGGGGCAGGCCAGGTGGTAGACCTGATCGACCTCCAGCCAGATCGGCTCGATCACGTCGTGGCGGATGATCTCCAGGTGCGGATGGGTGCTGACCCGGGCCAGGTTCGCCCGCGAGCCGGTGAAAAAGTTGTCCAGCGCCAGCACTTCGTGACCCAGCTCGATCAGGCGCTCGACCAGGTGCGAGCCAATGAAGCCGGCTCCGCCGGTGACCAGAATTTTCATCCGGGCGGCGGTTCGTGGGGCTCTGCCGTTGATCCTGTGGCGCAGAATGGGTATACTGACGCAACTCCAGCGATGGGGATTTCTCTAGGAGTCGTATCTTTATGGCTAAGATCCGGGTGGCTATTGCCGGGGTAGGGAACTGTGCCAGCTCGCTGGTGCAGGGGCTGGAGTTCTATCGAGGGAAGGACAGTGGGTCCTACGCCGGTCTGATGCATCCCAAAGTCGGGCACTACGGAGTGAGCGACATCCAGATCGTGGCTGCCTTCGACGTGGACAAGCGCAAGGTGGGCCGGCCTCTGGAGGAGGCCATCTTCGCCCCACCTAACTGCACCCGCGTTTTTCAGGCTCAGCTGCCGAAGAGCGGCGTGGTGGTCGAGATGGGTCCGGTTCTGGACGGCCTGGCGCCCCACATGGACGAGTATCCCGAGGACGAGTCCTTCCGCGTCGCTTCGGCCGAGCCGGTCGACGTGGCGGCGGTGCTGAAGGAGAGCGGCGCCGAGGTGCTGATCTGCTACCTCCCCGTGGGCTCGGAGAAAGCCGTCGAGCACTACGCCAGGGCTTGCCTGAAGGCGCGCGTAGGGCTGGTGAACTGCGTTCCGGTCTTCATTGCCTCGGACGCCGCCTGGGCCGAGAAATTCCGCGCCGCCGGCCTGCCTCTGATCGGCGACGACATCAAGTCGCAGGTCGGCGCCACCATCGTGCACCGGGCTCTGGCTCGCCTCTTCGCCTCGCGCGGCGTGCAGGTGCTGCGCACCTACCAGCTCAACACCGGCGGCAACACCGACTTTCTCAACATGCTCGAGCGCCGACGCCTGAAATCGAAGAAGCGCTCCAAGACCGAGTCGGTCCAGTCCCAGTTGCGCGAGCGCCTGGAGTCGGGCGACATCCACATCGGCCCGAGCGACTATGTGCCCTGGCAGAAGGACAACAAGCTGGCCTTTATCCGCCTCGAGGGCCAGGGCTTCGGGGACGTCCCGATGGAGGTCGAGCTCCGCATGTCCGTGCAGGACTCGCCCAACAGCGCGGGCGTCGTCATCGACGCGGTCCGCTGCCTCAAGCTGGGTCTCGAGCGCGGGCTGAGCGGGCCCCTGGAGGCTCCCAGCGCCTACTACATGAAGCACCCGCCCCTGCAGATGGTGGACGAGGTGGCCCACTCGCTGACCGAGGCGTTCATCCTGGATGGGGTGGCGGCGGCTCCCGTCACGCGCTGACCGAGTTTCATCGCCGCGGGTCGTTCCCCTGGATGACGATTCGTGCTCGAAGGGAACGACATCGTTTCTCCCGGGATTGGGGAACGAGGCGGCCCCGGGCGTCAGGCGCTGACGTCGAGGAGCAGGCCCTGCACGTAGGCGTGCAGCTCGGGGTCGGCTTTGCGGAGCCGTTCGTTGTGATGGGGGCTGCGGGTGTAGTCCATGACGCCCTCGGCCAGGTACTCCTTCGGAGTGGTGCGAGCGTAGTCGCTCCACTGCGTCTTGTGAGAGAATTTCTGCCACCAGGCGAGAGCCTCCACGCGCTCGCAGTAAGCCTTGTGCATCTGGCTCACGCGAGGATCGACCTCCGACCGCAACACCGGCTTGCCGTCCACGTCGGGCGCGGCCAGGTCGTCGAGGGCGTGGCCGAGCTCATGCAGCACGGTGCTCGTCTCCAGCCGTCGCGCCGCGATCCGCAGGGTCTTGCTGCCCGGATAGTAGGCGGCTTGCATGGCCTCGGGCTCGTGCAGGATACGGATCTTTACGCCCGCGTCGCAGAGCTTTTTCAGAGGCGCGTTCCCCAGCCGCCGGGCGGCTTTCAGCATGGTGCGGCGCTCGAAATAGCCGAGCGGCTCGGCCATCATCTTGTCCAGCAGCCGGTTGGCCTCGTCGTCCTGGGGCGAGCTGGCGGCCCGCGAAACAGTATCCACTCTCATCGAGCGTCATCTTTATCCAGGACCGTGACGGTCCGAAAGGGCGGTTTTGTAAACTGGCTCACAACCGCCGCGTGAGCCCCATCACGGAATCCTTTTCCATTTCAGGGTAGCATGAGGGCATCCCCAACGGAGGAGGTTCCCGTGCAGATTCTCCACGTCTCACCTGGCTCGGCCGTGTTCGACAAGACATTGCATTATTTTCAAGCCGTGTTCTCGTCTACCAGCGCCTTCTTGAAGCAGCGCTTTCCTCAGGCTCGGGTCGTCACCGAGGCGGCCGGACTGACAGGTGCCCCGGAGCGTGTGGTGGTGCGCCACCTCGTGCAGAAGCCCGACTTCCTGGTGCTGTGGGCGCGCGTGTGGGAGGCCCCCGCCGCCCGCCAGCTGGCCCTGCTGACGCGCGAGATCTCGCCCGGAACGAAGATCCTGATCTGGGGCGAGGCAAACGTCTTCATTCCGCACTACTTTCAGCGTGAGCCCTTCGACGTGCTGGTCACCTCGGGCGACGCCGAGCTGGTGCTGGCGGACGCGATCGAGCGGCTTCACCAGGGTCTCGACCCGCAGCACGGCTGCGTGTTCCGCTGGGGCCAAGAGTGGCACGAGACCCCGACCGGGCACACGCTGGAGGGCGCTGACTGGCCCCTCCCGGATCTCGAGGCGATCGACCCGGTGGGCTACCACACCGCGCGGCTGCACCGCGAGAAGCTCACCGACGACCTCAGTTTCACCATCTCGCGCGGCTGTCCCATCAACTGCGCGGCCTGGTGTCCCACGCCGCGCAAGGAGGGGTTGAAGGATCGCCGCCGTCCCGTCGAGCGGACCCTCGACTACATGGCGAAGGGTCCTGATCCGTATCAGCTCTTCCAGCTGCATTCGCCGCTGCTGGTGCAGGATCGCGACTGGGTGGCCTCGTTCGTGGAGCAGAAGCTCCGTCGCTGTCCGGACGTCCCCTTCAAGTCGGTCGACCTGCTCAACCCCTACGCCGACGAGCGCCTGGTCGCGGACCTGGCGAGCGTCGGCCTCAAGGGCATCGGGTTCGGCATCGAGACGCTGTGCGCCGATCGTAAGCGCCGTCTGACTCCCAAGGTGGACGAGCGGTTTCTCGAGCAAGTCGCGCGCAATTTCCAGCGCCACCGCGTGGAGGGCAAGGCTTACACGCAGCTGGGCCTGCCGGGACAGCGGCGCGAGGACGTCCTCTACACGCACCAGCTGCTGCTGGACCTGGGCTTCGTGCCTCGTCCGACGGGCGCCACGCCGTTCTTCAAGCTGCGCTCCAAGACCGTGCAGGAGTTGGACATGATGGACCTGACCCGGTGGGACCGCAAGTCCTACTACGACCCCCGCTCGGGGCTCAGCCACGGGGAGTTTCTGCGGCTCATCACCGCGCCCCGCAGTTTCAAGGCCGAGTCCGATCCGTGGACCGTCGCGAAGGAGGTGACGCTATGGGTGGCCTGACGCTTCTGGTGGAGGGGCTCGATCTGGCGGGCAAGTCCAGCCTGATGCCGCGCCTGGCCCGGTTTTTCGAGGGCGAGGGCCTGAAGGTGCGGGTGTCGCGCAACTCGCTCTGCCCTGAAAACCCGGTCGCGCGCGAGGCGGACGAAATGCGGCAGGATCCCGAGCGCGATCCCGAGCGCATCGCCCAGCTCTTCGTGGCCGCGCACATGTGGGACGCGGCCCACTTTCGGCCGCCCGTCACCGGCGAGGTGCACCTGCAAGACTCTTGTTGGCTGCGCACGCTGGCCTGGGAGGAGTGGCACGGCCGGCGCCATCTGGCCGAGTTGGTGAGGCTGGCCGCGCGCGGTTTCCCCCGCTTCCAGGCAGCGCTCTACCTGACGGTGTCGCTGAGAGAGCGCCAGCGGCGTTTTTACACGCGCGCCCACAACGATTGCGAGGACCGGATGGTGCTCGAGAGCCCGCGCGAGTTCTCGCGCCTGGAGAGCTGCCTGCGGCGTGAGGCGGAGCGCTGCGCCGGGGCCACGGTGATGGACACCACCGCGCTCACGCACGACCAGGTGCTCGAGCGCGCGGCCCGATTCTTCAGCGTCTGCTCAATCGCGAGCTGAGCAGGCTCACGGACAGGCCGCTGAGCATCAGCAGGGCCCACACGTGGTGGAAGCTCTCCAGCGTCATCCGCGCGGTCAGGCTGACGACCAGAGCCACGCCGATGGTGGTGCCCAGGTTGCGAATCGAGTGGCTGGCGGCCGAGCCCGAGCCGAACTGGTCGGAGGGCAGGTCCTGGACCGCCACCGAGCTCAGCTGCGGCAGTACCAGCGAAACACCCAGGCTGGTCAGCAGGATGGCCGGCAGATACTGCGTGACGTAGTGCGGCCGCGTGGTCGCATTGAGCGTGAGGAAGAACGCGCCCGAGCCCCACACGAGTCCGCCCGGGATCAGGAGGGCGCGCTGTCCGATGCGGGCCGCGAGGCGTCCGAAGTGGGGGGCGGTGAGGGCCACCACCAGCGGCCCCAGGGCCACGACGAGCCCCGTCCGGAAGAGGCTGTAGCCCCAGATGTGGGTCAGGAACAGCACATTGCCCAGGAACATCGCCGAGAACCCGGTCGCGAAGATGAACAGGGCGATGTTGGCGAGCCGGAAGCTGCGGGCGTCGAACAGGGTCAGGTCCAGCAGGGGGTTGGAGACTTGTCGGCACCGGGCCACGAAGCCGGCCAGCAGCAGCAGGCCGCTGACCAGGGGGGTCAGCTGGAACTCAAGCACGGCGTAGGCCAGAGACGAGAGCGACGCCATCAGCAGCACGATGCTGAGCGGGTCGGGGAATCGCCGGGGATTCTGCTCCTTGCCCTCGGTCAGCACCAGCGAGCCCAGCGTGAAGCTGACGATGCCGACCGGCAGGTTCAGGTAGAAGGCCCAGGGCCAGCCGAAGTGCTGGATGATGAGCGCGCCCGCGGTGGGCCCGACCGCGCCGGCGACGGCGCCCACGGCGCTCCAGATGGCTACCGCCACGGGCACCTTCTCGCGCGGGAAGATCTGCAGCACCAGCGCGAGGCTGGAGGGGACCATGGCGGCCGCCCCGACGGCCTGCAACGCGCGCGCCGCGATCAGCATCTGCACGTTGGGCGCCAGTCCGCATAGCATCGAGGCCAGCGTGAACAGGACGACGCTGCCCAGAAAGGTCTTCTTGCGCCCGATGCGGTCGGCCAGCCGTCCGCCCGGGATGAGGACGGCCGCGAACACGATGGTGTAGGCATTGAGCACCCAGGAGAGCTGGGCGGGGGAGACGTCGGGGAAGCTCTGGCCGATGGCGTTGAAGGCGACGAACAGGATCGTGGTGTCGAGAAAAACGGCAAACACCGCCAGAGCCGTGGCGAACAGGCTTTGCTTTTGTATTATGGTCATAATATTATTTTAATAATACAGGCTCGGAGCGGCGGTTGTCAAACGCTTTCCGGATGTCTCGACCGCGCGCAGTCCTGGTGGGGGTTCCGCTCCCTGATATGACCGATGAGGAGAACGAAGAGTCTCTCACCGAGCTGGCCCGTCTGGCCAAGACGCTGGGCTATGACGTGGTGGATCGCCTGTCGCAGCGGCGCTCGTCGCTGAGCGGGGGCACCGTGCTGGGCGAGGGCAAGCTGCGCGAGCTGGCGGCGTTCACCGGCGGGAAGGGCTTCGTGCAAAAGAAGACGGTGCGCAAGAGCAAGGCGGCGCAGGCCTGGTCGGAGCCCGAGGACGAGACGCCCCCGGTGCCTTCCTCGCCCGAGGTGGGCGATGTCGAGGCGGTTATCTTCGACTGCGAGCTGACCCCTTCGCAGCTGGGCAATCTGCAGAATGCCACGGGGGCCCAGGTGCTCGATCGCACCGGCGTCATCGTGGAGATCTTCAGCCAGCACGCCCGCACGCGCGAAGCGCGCCTGCAGGTGGAGATCGCGCGCCTCAAGTACCTCTCGCCGCGCATCCGTTTCGCGGGGCGGGGTCCTGCCGACCGTCAGGGGATGGCCGGCGAGAAGACGCTCGAACTGGACAAGCGCCGGATCCGCGACCGCATCGCCGAGCTGAACCACGAGATCGAGGTGCTGCAGCGGGAGCAGTCGGCGGGGCGGTCCTTGCGCTCGGAGCAACCCTGCGTGGCGCTGGTGGGTTACACCAACGCGGGCAAGTCCTCGCTGATGCGGGCCCTGACGGGGAGCGAGGTGTTGGTGGCCGACAAGCTTTTCGCCACGCTGGACACGACGGTGCGCACGCTGGCGCCGCCGACCATTCCGAAGATCCTGATCTCGGACACGGTCGGCTTCATCAAGCGCCTCCCGCACGACCTGGTCGCCTCGTTCCGTTCCACGCTGGACGAGGCCCGCAACGCGTGGCTGCTGCTCTACGTGGTGGACGCCTCCGACCCGACCTTCCGCTCGCAGCTCGAGGTCACCCGCGAGGTGCTGGCCGACATCACCGACCGCCCGTCCCAACTGGTGCTCAATAAGGTGGATAAGGTAGCGGATCTTTCCGACCTCCGGGCGGAGTTTCCCGATGGCTGGTTCTTGTCGGCCAAGAACCCCGCCGACGTGGCGGATCTGCGCTTGCGCATCGTGGAGTTCTTCGAGCGCGACATGGTGGAGGAGGAGGTCTTCATCCCCTACGCCGAGTCCCGCCGCATCGGCGTGATCCGGAGCCGCTTCCGCGTGGTGGGGGAGCGCAACGACGAGCACGGCTCCTACCTGACCGTGCGCGGGCACAGCTCGGACCTCGCCCAGGTGCGATGAGCAACCCCCGCGCTGGACCGTCGGCCTGCTGGCCTGCGCCACGCTGTTTGGACTGACGAGCAGGTCCGTATCGCTGAAAGGCGTGCAGGCTTCGGCTTTGGAGGCGCCTTCGGACTTTTGCGTTGCCCGCTGGCCATCAATGGGGTCGAACTGGGAGGCGACGTTCGTGAGCTTTCGGGCGAACGGCTGCGGGTGGGTGAAGTGGAGCTGGGGCCGCATACTCCTGCCGCGGAGGTGGCGCGGATCTTGGGCCCGGGAGGATTTGGCCGCACTCCCGAGGCCAAGTTGAGGTGGAAAGTCTCTCGGAAGGGGAATTGGTATTCCCTGACGGCACTTGGCTTAGAGCCGGCCTCTCGGCCCACGGAGCCCCGGGATAGACCGTTCGGGGCCTACGTGCTGCGCTCAAACCCAAACGTTAGCCCTCTTGTGAATGAGGTCCAGTTGGTTCGTGACGGACAGGTCGTCTGGGAACTCGGACATCACCCGGCCCGTCGGGGGATGGGCCGAGACGATGTTTTCCTCGAACTCGGCGAGAGACCCGTTGAACTGGCGTATCTCAGGAGCCTTCGGGAAGTCCGTGACGTCGACAAAGACGGCGTTCCGGAGCTGATCGTGGGGGAGGCTCCCTTCGCCTACTGGGCGTACTCCGGGGCTGAATCACCCCCACCCGTGCGGGTGGTACTCACTTGGGACGGCCAGCGCTATCGGGTCGCCCACAATCTGATGCGCGCCGAGCCCCCCTCGGAAGCTCTGTTGCAGCGACGCCTGTCTATGATTCGAGCGGCCCGCCCTGAGATCGGCTGCAGCCTGCTGGTCCAGACGATGCTCGAGTTGATCTACACAGGCCACGGCGATCGGGCCGAGCAGTTCCTGAAACGCGCCAAACCCGACGAGGCCGAGCGCACCACTTTCGAGCAGAGCTTTAGCGCTAGCCTGGCCGAAAGCCCCTACGCCCCGGCGTGGCCCCCCTGAATCTCCCCGAGTAGAACAAACATTCGTTTCCCGGGGAAACGAACATACTTTCCCTCGGCGCCGCGGATGAGCCGGCTCCTGGGCACGAGGCAGCCCATGAATGCGCCTCGTGAACGGCATCAACCCGCCAGGCGGAGCTTTCGCACCCCTGAGGGAACAAACATTCGTTTCCCGGGGAAACGAACATACTTTCCCTCGGCGCCGCGGGTGCGCCGGCTCCTGGGCACGAGGCAGCCCATGAATCCGCCTCGTGAACGGCATCGACCCGGGGTCGACCGCCCCGAGGCCGAGCTTTCGCACTTCCCTCAGGGAACAAACATTCGTTTCCCGGGGAAACGAACACAGTTTCGCCCCGGCCGGGCACGATTCGCAACCCGGCCCCCCCCGGAGGTCGCCCTCGCCCCCCGCGCGAAGCCCCGCCCCATGAAAAAGACTCTCCTCACCATTGCTCTCACCGGAATGCTGGCGTTCGCGGCGCAGGCGGAGGTGCTCAAGGGCACGTTTGCCGGGATCGATCAGGGTGACTACGTGCACCTCAACGTTAAAAACGAGAAGGGCGAGCTGCAGTCGTTCTGGTTGACGCAGGACAAGAGCTTCACGCCCTTCGTGGAGAACCCCAAGAAGTTCCAGGGCAAGAAGGTCGAGGTGACCTGGCACAAGGTGACGCGCGACATCCCCGAGGCGGGCGGAAAGATGGAGATCGAAGAGGCCACCAGCATCAAGCTGCTGCCCTAGATGGCTGGCCAGGCCCGAAAGGCGAATTCTCTACGCCAGACGGATGCAGATCGACCCGCTCCTGATCCAGAAGCGCTTCCACGTGCCCACGCGCGTGGCCGCGCCCGCGATCGAGGAGCCGAAGGATCTCGTTCTGCCCGGCACCACGCCCCAACAGATCCGCAACGCCGCCGATACGCTGACGCAGGCGCTGGGCCCCGACGGGCCCGCCAACCCCGATCCACCCCGCAATCCAAAAGGGGCCCGGGCCAACTTCGGCATGCACCGGAAGCCCGAAAACCCCAGCCGCTACGGCGAGATCCTGGCCGTCCTCTGGAAAGAGAACGAGACCATGGACGGGGCCAAGAGCGCGGCCACGTTCCTCAGCTTCAGCAGCACCCAAACACCAGACATTCGAAGAGGTCGTGCAGGAGTTCGCCGCGCTGCGCAAGCTGGCGGGTGAGAAGGGCGGCGCCGCCTGGGAAGGCCACCAGGGCGACGAGGTGCTGCTCGACCGGCTCAGCACCATCAAACGCTCCTAACAACTACGAAGTCAACGACCCGAAGCTGCTCAAGAGCTGTCTGGAAGGGTTGCCCGACCCCTACCTGGCCTGCCTCACGGCGGAACACCTCCAGTCGATGCCCGCCGCCGATCGCGCCGAATTCGGCCAGGCCGCCACCGCGCGGCTCAACGCGCTCGGGCAGGCGAAGGTCCACGACCTGTCTCAGACCGTCAACTGGCTCAGCCAGGGCGAGAATCTGCGCCGCCAGAGCGAGCCGATCCCCGCGTTCTTCCTGACCTACTTCCAGCTGGCCGTCAACCGGCTGAAAGCCTTTCTCGGCGCTCCTCCAAGAGCTGGCCCCCCTGGTGCCCGCGGACAAACCCTTCGGAAAGACCGCCATCGCGCTGGCCGAGACCCGCGCCACGCTGCCTCAGATGGACAAGAACGCCGCTCCGCAGCGGCTGAAGAAGCTGGCCCAGGGCGACCCGCTCGCCTTCCAAAACCTGCACGCCTCCACCGGCACCCGGGCGCTCGATGCCGACAAGATTCATGACTGGCTGCGCGAGAACAAGATTCCCGGCGAACAATGGGATGCCATCGGTCAGCAGGTCGCCCGGCACGGCGCCCAGCGCGTGATCGCCGCCCACGAGCGCGGCGACAACGAGCTGAAGGGGCTGGAAGCGCTCAAAGCCCAGACCACGCATTTCTTCCTCGACGAGCGGATCACGTTCCTGTGGCAGCAGCGCGACGCGATCGCGCAGCTCCTGCCCGGCCAGGATTTCACCCAGCTGTGCCAGACCGTCGCCACGACCGGTAAGGCCTGGCTGGAAGGCCGCCCGGTTGGCTCCCCCGAGGGCACGGTGGCGCTGATGGCGCTGGACCAGCCTGCCTTCTCGATGCAAGACGCAGTCCAGAGCCGGCGCTGGCAGCCCGGCCCCGATGAGATCGCCTGGCTGCAAACCCTCCCCGTCAGTCGCGCCGTGGCCGAGGCGCTCCTGGCTTCCCAGGCCCCGGGCGCCGCCGAGAAGGTCCTGGCGCAGCACGACCTCATCGGCGGGGGGTGCCACCTCTACCCCTGGCTGCCCCGTCCCAACCTCTACCAGGCTCTGCAAGACGCTCCGTTCGACCCGGAGAGCCCCGTCAGCCGCGCGGCGATGGACGGGGGGCAGCCTGCAGGACGCCTACCAGACGGCTTTGCGAGACCACGTCACACCGGGCTCCGCGGGGACGTCCGGCGGCGTCGAGTTGCAGCAGGATCGTTTGCGGGTCGGCGGGGTCTGGATCCGCAAGCGGAATTACCCAGCCCGCGTCGTATCACCCCGAGTCGCATTTTCGGGGAAGGACTTAGCAACCGTGCGCAAACTGGCTCCCGTTCTCGTCGCTCTGGCACTCTATGGCTGCGGAGGAACCGATTTTACCACCTCCAACGGGGCGCCTGTCACACCCCTACCGGTCGTTGTGGATGACGGCGGCGGCGGCCCGCCTGACCCCGGCCAGCCCCAGGCGGCACAGTTCGTCATTCCCGCGCTGGACGCGCGCGGCGGCCTGCAGGTCTTCGATTTGCAGGGCAACCCGCTGGGCTCGTTCTTGACCGACGCTCCCCAGTTCCGCGGCTTCGAGGTCGCCTTCGCCGACTTCAACGGCGACGGGGTGCCGGATATCGTGGCGGCGGCAGGTCCGGACGTGCTCGACGAAATTAGCCCGCGCGTCGAGCGCCGGGGCGCTCAGATCGTCATCATCGATGGCGCCACCAACATCGAGCTCAGCAGCTTCATCGCCTTTCCCGACGAGACGGGCGGCCTGAAAATCGCCACGGGCGACGTGACCGGGGACGAGGCTCCCGAAGTGGTGGCGCTCTCGAGCCACGGACAGCTCAGTGTGTTCTCGAGCGACGGCACGCTGGTGGAGAGCACCGCCGTGCACCAGAGCGGCTCGGTGGCCGTGGGCGATGTGGACGGGGATGGCAAGGCCGACGTCATCGTCGGCTCGGGCCCCAACGAGGCGGCCAAAGTGTCCATTTTGAAAAACCTCCGGCCCGCCTCCGAATGGGTCCCCGGAAACCCCTCGTTTCGCGGCGGGGTGCGCGTGGCCGTGGGTGACGTGAACGGCGACGGCCTCTCCGAGATCATCGTCGGGACGGGCGCCGGGTTTCTGGGCGGACCGCGCGTCACGGTCTTCGACAGCTCCGGGCTCGAGCTGACCAGCTTCTTCGTGGTGGAGAACTCGCCGTTCGAGGTCGGCGGCACCGTCCAGGTGACCGACACCAACGGCGACGGCAAGAGCGAGATCCTCGTGGGGACGGGCGAGGGGGACGGCGGTCACATCCGCATCTTCGACGGCTCGGGCCTCCTGATCTCGGACAGCCACTTCCAGGTGCAGCCCAACAGCGAGCTGCGCTTCGGCACGCTGCAGGTCAACGGCTCGACCTTCGTCGTGGTGGGCTCGACGCTCGAGGTAGCCGGGCCGCGCGTGCGCGTCTTCGACGGCGCGACCAACGTGGTGCAGGATTTCCTGGCCTTCGACTCGGGCTTCCAGGGTGGCGTGCGGGTGGCCGCGGGGGATGTCACGGGTGACGGCGTGGACGACGTGATCGCCGCGGCGGGCCCCGGCGGCGGACCGCACGTCAGGGTCTTCGACGGGGTCAGCGGCGCGGCGACGCGCAGCTTCTTCGCCTTCGACCCGAGCTTCGCCGGAGGCGTGCGCGTGGCCGCGGCCGACTTCGACGGAGATGGGCAGGACGACATCGTGGCCGCGGCCGGACCGCACGTCAAGGTGATCGGGGCGACCAGCGACCTGGCCAGCTTCTTCGCCTTCGACCCGGCGTTCACCGGGGGCGTGCGCGTGGCCGCGGGCGACCTCGACGGCGCCGGCCCACCCGAGCTGATCGCCACCGGTGGTGGCGTCGTGAAGGTCTTCCGCGATCTGGGCGGCACGTTCCAGGAAGTGTCCAGCTTCCAGCCGTTCAACACCTACAGCGGGCCCATCAGCGTGGCCTACGCCCGACCCGGTCAGAACGAGCAGCAGGGTTCGCTGCTGCTCGGCCAGGCCGAGGGCGGCAGTCGTGTGGCGGCGCAGAGCTTCCTGGTCGGCATCGGCCGCCAGGGCCCCACCTTGACGCCCAATCCGCCCCGCCTGAGCTTCATCGCCTTCCCGCCCGCTTTCACGGGCGGAGTGCGGGTGGCCTCGGGAGACGTCAACGGGGATGGCGTGGGCGAAGTCATCGTCAGCGCCGGACCGGGCGGCGGGCCACACGTCAAAGTTTTCGACGGCAACACCGCCACCCTGGTCCAGAGCTTCTTTGCCTTCCCGACCGACTTCTCGCAGGGTCTGGACCTGGCCGGGGGACTGCAGAAAATCGTGGTCGGGATCGGCGACTAGATTCCCAGGATCACTCTCGCGACGCTGAAGTAGATCACCAGTCCGCTGACGTCCACCAGCGTGGCCACGAACGGGGCCGAGGCGCTGGCGGGGTCGACTCCTATCCTGCGCAGCAAGAACGGGAGCATCGATCCGGCCAGCGTCCCGAAGGTCACCACGCCCACCAGGCTGCAGGCCACGGTCAGCCCGATGCGCACGGCCTCGGTGCCGTAGGTGCCGAACAGGTGCTGCCAGAGCGAGATGCGCAGCGTTCCCACGACGCCCAGGATCAGCCCCAGGCAGACTCCGGTGATCAGCTCGCGGCGAGCGACGCGCCACCAGTCGGCCAGACGCAGCTCGCCCAGGGCCATGGCGCGGATGACCAGGGTGGTGGCCTGGGAGCCCGAGTTGCCGCCGCTCGAGATGATCAGCGGCACAAAGAGCGCCAGCACCACCGCGCGGGCGATTTCCTCCTCGAAATAGCCCATGGCCGTGGCCGTGAGCATCTCGCCCAGGAACAGCGCGGTCAGCCACCCGGCCCGCTTGCGGGTCATCTCGGCGAAGCCCGTGCGCAGGTAGGGCATGTCCAGGGCTTCCTGACCACCCATCTTCTGGATGTCCTCGGTCGCCTCTTCCTGCACCACGTCCACGATGTCGTCCACCGTGACCACGCCCTGCATGCGCCCGTCGGCATCCACCACCGGAATGGCCATCAACCGGTTCTGCACGAACAGCCGCGAAAGGTGCTCCTGGTCCAGATCGCTCGGGGCGGTGACGAGGTCCGTGGTCATGATGTCGCTGATGCGGGTCTGCAGCGGCTGGGCGATGAGATCGCGCAGCGACAGCACTCCCAGCAGCTTCTGGTCCGAGTCCAGCACGTAGAGGGTGTAGATGGTCTCGGACTTGTCGCCGGCCTGGCCGCGCAGGTAGGCCAGAGCCTGCTCGGCGGTCAGGTCCGGGCGCACGCGTGCGAAGCGCGGGCTCATCAGGCCGCCGGCGTGGTCCTCGCGGTAGGCCAGCAGGGCCTCGACCTCGCGGCGGGCCGACTCGGAGAGGCCCTCCAGCCAGCCGGAGGGGTCGTCCACCTCTTGCAGAAGGTCGGCCAACTCGTCGGGGGGCAATACGCGCAGCCAGGCCGCGCGCTGGCCCGGGTCCATGGGGGAGAGAAGCTCGATCTGGTCGTTGGTGGCGAGGTCGAGCAGCAGCTCGCCCGCATCCTCGGCGGGGAGCCCCTCGAAGATTTCCTCGCGCTCGGGCGCGGAATACTCGCTCCACAGCGCGCGGAGCTGACGACGGATGTCGACATGGGTCATGACACGGCACCTCCAATGCGTATGGGTGCCGCTCGCCCCGTCTGGGGTCGACAGTCGACAGTTTACAGTCGACAGGTACCGGGGGAGCGGCTGGGAATACTACTGCCAGGGTCGTCCATGGTGGCGCTCCCTTCCGTCAAAGATACCCCGAGTTTACGCCTCTCGGCGCTGAAAAGCAACCTCTGCGACCACTTGGCAGTCGGCCGCTTTCAATCCGAGTTGCCACCCGTTGGCGTCGGCCACCGAGCGGCAGATGGTCAATCCCAGCCCGTTCCCGCCGGTGCGGGAGTTGCGGCTCTGGTCGGTGCGGTAGAAGGGCTCGAAGAGCCGGGCTTCGTCCCACTGCACGGTCTCGGCCGTGGGATTCACCAGGGTCAGCCCTTCGCACGCCATGGCCAACGTCAACGTCGAGCCTTCGGGGGAGTATTTGATGGCGTTGTCCAGCAGGTTCCCCACCAGCATCTCGAGGTGCGAGAGCGGCGCCTGCACGATGCCCTCACCGGTAATCTCGAGCCGACGTCCCCCCAGCGAGCGGCCCTTGAGCTGCGACTCCACCACCGTGGGCAGATCCACCGGCTCGGCAGGCGGCGAGCTCACCTCGATCTGGTTGAGCAGCAACAGCGCCCGCACCAGGTCGGTCAGCCGGGTGGTCTGGCCGAACACCTCGCGCAGGGCCTGCTCGTAATACTCCGCCGTGCGCGGACGCGACAGCGCCAGCTCCAGGTGGCCCAACAGACCCTGCAGCGGCGTGCGCAGCTCGTGCGAGGCCGCGGCGTAGAAGCGGCCCCGCGCCGCCACTCCCTGGGCCACGCGGTGCAGCAGCGAGTTGAGCGTTTCCACCAGCTCGCGCATCTCGGCGTCGGCCGAGGGCGACTCGAGCGGCTGCGCCCGGCGAGCCTGCAGCGAGAGCAGGTGGATCGGGCGCAACACCCGTCCCACCAGGATCCAGGCCGCGAAGGCGCCCACCAGCGTCGAGACGCCGGCCAGCGCCAAGAGCGCCTGCGACTGCCGCTCCAGGGCCAGGCGCGTGCGCTTCCACGCGAATCCCAGCACCAGCTCGTGCTTGCCGGCCGGACGGCGCACCGTGCGCCAATCCTCGGGGTGCTGCTCCATGTCGAGCGGCACCTCGCGCGACGACTTCTTCACCAGCTTGCCGTCGGGATCGAGCACCAGCACCGAGAGCGGCTCCTGGGCGAAACTCCGCTCTTCGGCCAGGAAGTCGCGCAGGTCGATCTGGTGCTCCTGGGCGATCTCGAAGGCCAGGCGGTCGGCCGCCCCGTTGAGCAACAGGGTGGCGTGCTGCTTGGCGTTGTCCTCCGAGACCCGGCCGATGAGCCAGCACAGCGAGCCCAGCAAAATGGCCAGAAAGACCGCGAAGCCGACCGTCATGCGAAGGCGCATGCTGATCAAGCTTCGGCGTCCAATCGGTAGCCCACGCCGCGCACGGTGTGGATGAGCTTGCGGTCGTATCCCTTGTCGAGTTTGGCGCGCAGGTAGCTGATGTAGACGTCCAGCACGCTGTCGCGCCCGTCGAAGTCGTAGTGCCAGACCTGCTCGATCAGGGTGCTGCGGGTGAGCACCCGGCCCGTGTTGCGCATCAGGAACTCCAGCAGCGCATATTCGGTGGCCGAGAGGTTGATGGGGCTCCCTCCGCGCGTCGCGCGCCGGGAGGCGGGGTCGAGCACGAGGTCGCTGACCTGGAGCACCGGTGCGTGGAGCGGCGGTCCGCGGCGCAGCAGGGCGCGCACCCGGGCCAGCAGCTCGCTGAGTTGGAAAGGCTTGACGATGTAGTCGTCGCCGCCCGCGTCGAGCCCGGCGATCTTGTCCTCGAGCGAGTCGCGCGCGGTGATCAGCAGCACGGGGGAGGCCACGCGCGTCTGGCGCAGACGCCGGCAGACCTCGAGCCCGTCCAGGGCCGGAAGCATCACGTCGAGGAGGATCAGGTCGAAGCAGCCCGCGGCCATTTCGAGAGCGGTGCGACCGTCGCCGCAACGCTCGACCTGGTAGCCCGATTCCTCCAGCGCTTGCTGGAGGAATCGAGCCACGCTCTCGTCATCCTCCACGATCAGGATGCGAGACATCGTGCCGGCTTACTTCGCGGCCATGTCCGAGTTGATCTTGCCCGAATTGGCGTCCACGTGCACTTCCTTCTTGCCGCTCTTGGTCTGCACCATCACGACGTACTCCCAGGTGCCTTTGTTGTTTATCAGAGTGGGCTTGCCCTGAACAGTGCCGGACTCCTTCTTGAGAGCGGCGGCCTGGGCCTGAGCCGGGGTCTGCTTGGGAGTGGGGGGAGCGGCCTGGGCGCTCAAAAGGGTTCCGGCCATCAGGGCCGCGACGAGCAACTTACGCATGTTCGATTGCCTCCTGGATTTTCTGTGGGGGTGACCCCCGTCTGAAGCCAGGGTAAACCCCCCGGCTTAGAGCACCTTAAGAGACAGCTTAGAGAATCCTTAGAGGCCTCGCGCAGCGCCGCGAGAAGGGGATCAGGATGGTGCTTCACCTGGCAGACCTGGACCGGACACAGATTGCGCTGGTCGGCGGCAAAGCGGCGGCTCTGGGGGAGCTGACGCGCGTCGTCCGCGTGCCGGCTGGCTT
The DNA here is from genome assembly GCA_039809865.1 of Vulcanimicrobiota bacterium. Taxonomy (GTDB): domain Bacteria; phylum Vulcanimicrobiota; class Xenobia; order Xenobiales; family QWHO01; genus QWHO01. The sequence continues at coordinate 39,599 of JBDHVW010000032.1, read as the reverse complement.
CGTCGTGACGCCCGGCCCGGTGGAGATAGCCGGCCGCATCGATGAGGGGAAGGGCTACGCAGTGCGCTCCAGCGCCACAGCGGAGGACCTCCCGACGGCCTCCTTCGCGGGTCAGCACGAGAGCTATCTGAACGTGGTCGGCTCCCACGCGATTCTGGAGCATATCGAGCTGTGCCGAGCCTCGCTTTTCACCGAGCGCGCGGTTACGTATCGCGAGCGCCAGGGCATCGAGAGCGCGCAGATGGCCGTGATCGTGCAAGAGATGGTCCCGGCCAGGGCGGCGGGAGTAATGTTCACGGCCGACCCGGTCAGCGGCAACCGCCACGTCGCGGTGGTGGAAGCCGTGCCGGGACTGGCGGACGACCTCGTGTCCGGGCGGGTCACGCCGGATACCTACCGCGTGCGGGACGGGGTCGTCGTCGGCTCCGGCCCCCTGACCGAGGCGCAGGTCCTGGAGCTAGTGGGGCTGGGCCGCCGCATCCAGGCGCATTTCGGTTCGCCCCAGGACATCGAGTGGTGCCTGGCCGAGGACGGATTCTGGTTCGTGCAGAGCCGCCCGATCACCACGCTGTTCCCCATCCCCGAGAACGACGGGGGGAAGCACGTCTGGGTCTCGGTCGGCCACCAGCAGATGATGACCGATGCCATGAAGCCGCTGGGGATCTCCTTCTGGCGCATGATGGCCCTGGCTCCGATGCATGATGCCGGGGGCCGGTTGTTCATCGACATCACGGCGCGGCTCGCGACACCCTCGGGCCGGGCGAGTCTGCTGGCCACGTTGGGTCGTTCCGAGCCGCTCAGCCGCGACGCCCTCGAGACCATCATCGAGCGGGGCTTCATCCCCTCCGAGCCCGATGGTCCACCGCCTCCGGCCCGGGGTGAGAAGGAGCTGCCCGAGGTCGCCGTTCTCATCGAGAGGACGCAGACGTCGCTGGCCGCCCTGAAAGAGACGATTCGCGGCAAGAGCGGAGCGGATCTGCTCGACTTCATTCGCGAGGATATCCGGGAGCTGCAGCGGCTGATGAGCGATCCGGAGAGCTTCCAGGCGCTCATGGCCTTCATGGAGGCCAGCTTCTGGCTCAACGAGAACCTGGAGGCCTGGCTGGGCGAGAGGAACGCCATCGACACGCTCACGCTCTCGGTGCCCAACAACGTCACCTCCGAGATGGGCCTGGCGCTGTTGGATGTCGCGGACACGCTGCGCGAGCATCCCGAGGCCGGCATTCCCGCCGCCTTTCTCGAGAAGTATGGAATGCGCTGCGCCGCCGAGATCGATATCACGCGTCCGCGCTGGAGCGAGGACCCCTCGCCGCTGCTCCCTTTGCTGCAGGCCCACATCCGCGACTTTGCGCCAGGAGAAGCGCAGCGCCGCTTTGCAGACGGGCTTCGCCGGGCTCAGGAGAAAGAGCAAGAGATTCTCGAGCGTCTGCGCGCCCTGCCGGATGGGGAGCAGAAGGCCGACGAGGTCAAGCGCAGGATCGACCGTGTCCGCCGGTATGCGGGCTACCGCGAGTTTCCCAAGTACGGAATCATCAGTCGTTTCTGGATCTACAAGCAGGCCCTGCTGGCGGAGGCCGAGCGTCTTTCCCTGCGCGAGAAGGGTGACATCGACTTCCTCCGGTTCGAGGAATTGCAGAGCGGTCACTACGACGAAAAGCTCGTCCAGGCACGCAAAGAGGCCTATCGCTGGCACCAGACCCTCACGCCTCCCCGTATGCTGACCTCCGAGGGGGAGTGCATCTCGGGAGCCTACCGTCGGGAGGACCTGCCCCCCGGCGCCCTGGCCGGTCTGCCTGTCTCGGCCGGCGTGGTCGAAGGCCGCGCCCGGGTCATCCTGACCATGGCCGAGGCGCATCTCGAGCCGGGCGACATCCTGGTGACGCGCTTCACCGACCCCAGCTGGACCCCCCTCTTTCTGGGCCTCAGCGGCCTCGTCGCGGAGGTCGGCGGCATGATGACGCACGGCTCGGTCATCGCCCGCGAGTACGGCCTCCCCGCCGTCGTCGCCGTCGAGCGCGCCACCCGGCTCATCCGCGACGGCCAGCGCATTCGGGTGGACGGCACGAACGGCTTCGTCGAGCTTCTTTGAGCACAAATTTCAGGCTCTTTTCAGCCCGCAGGCGTTTCTTAGGACCATGTCACGTCCGATCAGTCACAGGCGGCGCAACGACGTCGCCAGTTTGTGCCTGGACGGAGGGATCGGCATGTTGGAGAACGGGGCCGAGACGAGCCGGGTGGAGGAGACGATCCACTACCTGGCCCACGCCTACGGGGTGCCGGTGGAATGCCACGTCACCCCGACCGGGCTGGCGATCTCGGTCGGGGGGGAAGAATCCACGACCCGCATCGCCCGCATCCACCGTCGCGGCATCAACCTGGCCAAGGTGACCGCCCTCAACGAGCTCTCCCGGGAGCTCGTGCTTCACAACATCGACCTCGAGCACGCCCGCATGCGCGTGGAGGACATCCGCGAGGCACCCCCGACGTTCTCGCAGCGAACCCGCTACGCGGCCGCGGCTCTGGGCGGCTTCGCCTACACGGCCCTGTCGGGCGGAGCCTGGCCCGAGATGTGCGCCGGCGCGGTCGCGAGCCTGATGGCCCGGTCCTTGAGCGAATGGCTCGCCAACTTCTTCCCCGGCTTCGTCAGCATCTCGTTCGCCTCGTTCCTGGCCACGGTCTTCGCGGCCCTCAACGTGGGCCTGGACAGCCAGAAGATCGTGCTGGGGGCGATCATCCCCCTGATGCCGGGCGTGGCCCTGGTGTCCAGCGTGCGCGACCTGATGGCCGGCGAGCTGGTGGCCGGTCTGGCGCGCGGAGCTGAAGCCCTGCTGGTGGCCACCGCCATCGCCGTGGGCGTCTTGCTGGGCCTGAGCCTGCAGAGGAGCTGGGGACTATGAGCATCCTCCTGGGAACGCTGGCGGGTGGGTTCGCCACCGCCATCTTGTTCAACGTGCCGCGCCGGGTGCTGTGGCTGACGCCGCTGGCGGGCCTGATGGGCTACCTCGCGATGCATGCCCTGGACGGCCACTTCTCGCGACCCGGCGTGCTCTTCGTGGCGGCTTTCGTGGTGGCCATGGTGGCCGAGGTGCTGGCCCGCTGGAACCACGTCCCGGCGCTGGTCTTCAGTGTCAACGGCATCCTGCCGCTGGTGCCCGGCTCGGTGGCCTACCGGGGGATGGCCGCCAACGTGCGGGGCGACTACACGGCCAGCGCGGAGCTGCTGAGCCTGGCCCTGTTCTCGGCGGGAGCGATCGCCTGCGGTCTCTTGCTGGCGGGCACGTTGTGGCGGTTGAAACCGAGGACCGCCTAACGGATCAGCTTCCAGGGCTTCTCGCTCTGCGGGCGGCGCGAGACCAGGCTCCAGGGCTTTCCGTTGGGCTCGCGCAGGCGACGCGGACGGCTCGCGAGCATCGACAGCAACGCAGCGGCGCCGCAGGCCACGCTGAACTCCTGCCATTCGCGGCAAAAGGCCGGGGCCAGCACGAACACGGCGAGAAAGCCAGCCATCAAGGTCAGCACCACATCCACGCCACGCACGGGGAAATTTTCTCCGCTAGCCACGCGAACTCCCGCCCAGCAGGCGCGCCAGGGCCGCCGCGATGGGCAGTCCGGCTTGCTGCTCGAGCCAGAGCCACTCGCCCACGGCATTCACCTCCAGGAACAGACAGCGGTCGCCGGCTACCATGAAATCCACCGCGCCGTATTGCAACTCCATCCGCCGCATCAGCGCCCGCAGCGGCCCGGCCAGCGACGACGGCACCTCCCACGGCTTCCAGGCCACGTGCAGGGCAGAGCCTTCCTTCCGCCAGTCCAGCTCCCCGCCGGGGTCGACGGCGGCCCCGAAAAGCTCGTCGCCCACCACGATCACGCGCACGTCGAGCTGCTTCTCGATCAGCTCCTGGAAGACCATGGGGCCATACTTCAGTCCCTCGATCCCCGCCAGGTCCTTGACCGGGCTGGTGTAGACCACCTGGCGCTTGCCGTCGCGCACCATCGCCACGGTGGTCTGCATCTTGGCGATCATCCTTCCCTCCAGCTCGGCGTAGAAGGAGCTCACCTCGGCCGGGTCGTTGCTGAAGAGCGTGCGCGGCATGTCCAGGCCGGCCTGCAGCGCCCATTCGGTCTGCAGCTCCTTGAAATCGGCCTGACGCACCGCCGCGAGGCGGTCGACCTGGGGGCAGGGGAGAGCGGCGATGCTGCCCCACAGCGTCTGGCGTGACTCGCGGTAGGCGCTGTCGAGATGGTCGCCCAGCAATTTGGGCGGCAGCCGGTCGCCCGCCCGGAAGCGGCGGTACCACACGGCGCTGCACTCGGCCAGGTCATGAGAACGACCGTCCAGCTTCAGGATGCGCCGTCGGTCCCCATAACGCGTGCTGAGCTGGAGCTCCTGGGGATAGCCGTCGGTATCGAGCCGGATGACCTCATGGCCGAGCTTTTCGAGCTCGCGGGAGACCAGCGTGATGCCGTCGTTGTCGCCCGAGAACGTGACGACGAGAACGCTCAGGCGTCGCCTTCGCCGAGGGCCTGGGTGAACGCGGGCGTCTTGCCCCGGGCTCCCGCATTGCCGGTATTGCCCAGCGCGACCGGGCGCGGGGCGTCGTCGCCCTCACCGATGGCCTGAGTGAACGCGGGCGTCTTGCCCCGGGCTCCCGCATCGCCGGTGTTGCCACCCACGATCGGACGGGGAGTGTCGTCGCCCTCACCGATGGCCTGGGTGAAAGCGGGAGTGCGGCCGCGGCCGTTGGCGTCGCCGGTATTGCCACCCACGATCGGACGCGGAGCGGTGTCGCCCTCGCCGATGGCCTGGGTGATCGCCGGTAGGGGACGCGCGTCGTCGAAGCCCGCCACGGGCGGAGCGAAACCGCCGGGGGGCACGTCGCCCTCACCCACGGCCTGGGTGATGGCGCTGGGCTGGCCCGGTTGCGGCAGGCCGAAGGTGGGGAATCCATCCGGACCGTTGTCCCCTTCCCCCAGGGCCTGGGTGGAAGCCTGCGGGCCGCTCTGATGGTCGGCCAGGAAGCGCCCGAAGAACGGCAGCACCGGCTCGTCTTGCTGGGCTCCCCCAAGGTTGGACCAGAACGCGCGCAGATTGTCGTTCGCCAGGCTCATCTCGGGGGCCAGCCAGGGGGCCGATGCGGCTGCGGTCGGGTTGCCCGCCGCGGGGTTGGAAAGGCCGGGGGCGTAGGCTCCGGGATAGGCGAAATTGGCATTCAGGGCGCGCTGGATCTCCAAGTTGGTTCCTCCGCTCGTGGGGTTACTCTCAGTATCACGGCTGAGCCGCCGGGAGTCGGTAACAATCAGGTTAGCAGCTCTCGGAAATTGTTAAGTTTTGGTTACAAAGTTCGCCTGCTCGGCCGCGAGCGCATCCCACTGCGGCGCCAGTTGGAGCATGTGGGTACCGCCCTCGACCCGCGACAGGATCGCTCCGGGAATGAGCCTGCTGGCGTGCTCGGCGTGCTCGAAGGCGACATCCGAATCGTGCGTGCCGTGCTGCACCAGCACCGGCAATCGCAGCTCGGCCAGGGGAACCGACCAGGCTCGCAGCTGCTCCATATCGTTCTCCAGCCCGGGACGACGCAGCTCCACGGGCGCCACGGCCTCGAGCAGCCCTTCCAGGAAGTTGCGCTTCTCCGGGTCAGCCAGGGTCTGGCGCATCAACGCCTGGGCCTGGTGCGGGTCGAGGAAGCCCTTGGCGTCGATCAACTGGCGCGCCAGGCGTTCGGGGCCCAGCCAGTTGGTGAGCCAGGTGCCGGGCTGGTTGAAGAGCAGCGCGATGCGCGCCTGGTTGGCCGCGCTCAGCTCGTAGGCGTGCGTGATGGCCTGGTACAGCAACAAGCGCTTCTGCGGGGAGCGGTGGCACAGGCTCAGCGCCACCGCACCCCCGGCCCCGATGCCAATGACGCCCTGCAGCTCCAGGCCGAGTTTGGCGACGAGTGCCAGGCAGAGGTCGGCCTGGGCCTCGAACGTGCGGTGCTCCAGCGGCGTGCGCAGGGAGCCGGGGCGCGAGACGCACAGCAGGGAAACACCGTGCGCGAGCAGGTGGCGCATCCCCAGCAGTCCCTGGTCGTAGCCGCCGGGGGCTCCGTGCAGCACCAGCAACGGCGGCCCCTCGCCCACGTGGACATACTCGATGGGCCCGAGCTCGGTGCGGATCCGCTGGCTCTCCCGAGCCAGATCGTGCTTCAGGCCGCGACTCCAGAACAGCCACTCGCGCTTGCGCGGCCGCGGTTTCTCCACCACCGGGGCGACGGGCTCGGAAGGGGTCTGCACGCGCATCGGCAGGCCCCCGAGCGGCCGCAGGCTGATGCCCGCCTGCACGGCGAAATGGTGACCCTCGATCGGCACGAAGCGGCGTTGCTGCACGACGCGGGAGACGATCAGGTGAGTTTCCAGCAGCGCCAGGTTCTGCCCCACGCACTGGCGCGGTCCGCCCCCGAACGGAAAATAGGCATAGCGCGGGCGCTCGTGCTCATCCATGAAACGCTCCGGGTCGAAACGCTCGGGCTGCGGCCAGTAGTCGGGGCGGCGGTGCGTGACATAGGGGCAGGTCACCACCGTGGCCCCGGGCGGAATGGTGTAGCCGCCCAGCTCGTCGCCCTCGCGGCAATTGCGCTCCACGGCCCAGATGGGGGGATAGAGGCGCAGCGTCTCGTGGATCACCGCGGTGAGATAGGGGGACATCGGAGCGAGGCGGACCTCTTCCCGCAGCCGCTCGTAGACCTTCGGATGCTGGCCCAGCAGGTGCCACACGAACGCCAGCGTGTTGGCAGTCGTGTCGTGGCCCGCCAGCAGCATCGTGACCACCTCGTTGCGCACGGCGCGGTCGTCGAGCTGCAGTCCGGTCTCCTCGTCGGCGGCTTCCAGCAAGCGCTGCAGCAGGTCGAGCCGGGGGGAGCCCTGGCGCCTTTTGCCCAGGAGACCGTAGACCACGCCGTCGAGCTCGTCCAACGAGGCTTTGAAGCGCTGGCGGCGGGCCAGGCTGAAGTCGATGATGCGCTCGATGCGCTGGTAGACCACGTCCAGGGCGTCGAGCATGGCCTTTTCGACCCGAGCCGCCTGGTCTTTCAGGTCGGCCGAGAACAGCGCCCGGGCGATGACGCGGCAGGTCAGCCGGGTCATCTCCGAGGCCATGTCCACCGTCGCGCCGGGAGGCACCGTTTCCAGCCAGCTGTCTGTGAGCTCGAGGATCATCGAGGTGTACCCGGCCACCGACTTCTTGGAGAGGAACGGCGCCAGCATGCGCCGGCGGGCCAGCCAGGGCTCGCCGCTCAGGGTCAGCACGCTGTCGCCCGTGAGTCCACGCAGCAGGCTCCCGGTGCGCGTGTTCTTGTCGTAGAGCGGGTGGTGGTCCTGGTAGACCTGGTGCAGCAGCGTGGCGTCGTTGACCAGGTAGAACTCCCACGGGCCGAGCAACAGCCGCACCACGTCGCCATACTCCTGGGCCGAGCGCAGCAGCAGCCCGAGCACGTCGCGGCGCATCTCGCCCAGGTGGCCGGCCAGGCCGGCTGGAGGCCCGGGAGCGTGCATTGCCTAGACCAGCCGGCGGACTTCCGCGCAGAGCCTGGCGAAAAACGGCTCCAGCTCGACCCTCTCGCCCATTCGTTTGAGCAGCATCGAGCGAGGGAAGAGCAGGATCTGCGTTTCGGGGTAGCGCAGCGCCAGGTCGACCCCGAGCTCGTCGGTCACGCGCACCCAGGTCATGCCGAGCTCCCCGGCCAGCAGGTCACCCAGGCCGGTGCCGACCGCGACGGCCTCGTTCTCGGGCGCCTCGGTGAAGGGGCCGCCGTCGTGGATCGCTTGCAGCTGCTGCAAATCGCCGGTGTAAGGCTGTTCGAGAAAGTTGGCCACGGCGGCCAGGTAGTGCCGATCCTGGCTCAGCATCGCCAGCTCCTGGTCGTTGGGAAGCTCGAGAATCACCAGAGGCCGGCGCGCTGCGCCTGCTCGAGGGCCATGGTGGAAGCGCCCGGGGCCAGCCCGAAGGCGGCCGCGTAGGCCGGCATGTTGCGGGCCGTGTTGTTGATGCGGAACTCGTTGGCCGGGTGGACGTCGCCGTCTTCGGGACGGCGCATGTTGCCGTCGCGGCGACCGAACTCGGTGGCGAAGTGCAGCCAGAAGCGCTGCTCGGGGTTGTGGCCGTCGCGCACGGTGCGGTCCTGGTTGCGCAGCAGGAACGCCTCGTAGGCCACCGAGAGCCCTGTCAGGTCGGCCGCCGCCTCGTTGATGAACGAGGGCCCGTTGCCGTGGCTGAAGCTCGGATCGCCCTTCTGAAGCTGACGCTCGACCTGCTGGATCTTCATCTCGAACATCTGGCGGTCTTGCGGGGGCAGCCAGTCGCGTTGGCGCCCCTCGGCGTCGTGGCGGGTGCCCGAGGCCTCGAAGCCGTGGCCGATCTCGTGGGCGAGCATGAATCCGAACACTCCGTACAGCTCGGCCGGCTCGGCCTCGTCGCTGAGCGCGTGGTCGAGCAGATAGCCGGCCGTGGCGCACACCGTGTTGCGATGGGGGATGTAGTAGCCGTTCGGCTTCTCGGTGCGATCGCTGTCCCAGTGGTAATTCTCGTGGTCGCCGCCAAACTTGCGCTCGGCCTTCTCGCGCTCCAGCGCCAGCATGTTCTCGAGGTGTCGGTCCGGCTTGAAATCGACTTTCTCGACGGGGAAGCCCCCGTCGGGGCCGCCGATCTGAAACTGCATCTTGTCCAGCTTGTCGAGAGCGGCCTGGCGGCCTTCCTCCGAGAGCCAGGGAGCGTTCTCGAGGCGCTGCCGGAAGACGGCTTTGACGTCCTGGAAGACCTGCTCGGCGCGCTGGCGCCGCTCCGGCGTGATGACCCGGTCGGCGAACGCCCGCTGGGTGAGACCCGGAAGATGCACGCGCGTCTGGCTTTCGGGCCGCGTGTCGAAATAGGCGTTGAGCCGCTGATTGGATTTGGCGTTGGCCTTGCTGGCCTCCGAGCCCAGCTCGGACGCGGTGGCATTCAGGATGGAGTACGTCAGGAACTCCTTCACCCGGTCCAGGGGCAACTGGCTCAACAGCGTGCTCAGCTGTCCGAAATGCTGGGGATAGCCGGTCTTGACCTCCTGGTCGTAACCCATGTCCCTCAGGGAGACCTCGCTGGTGCGGTAGCGGCGCGTCGTGGCGTCATAGTCGGCTTCGGTGCCGGCCCGGCTCAGGTGCAGCCCGACCCCTTGCACACGCGTGGCCGCCTCGCTGGCCTCCACCGCGTCGTAGCCGGCGGTGCGGAACAGCGTCTCGGCATAACCCTGGAACTTGTAGTCTTCTTTGATGCGGTGCAGGTCGGTGCCCATCACGTTGGCGTTGGGGACGACGTGCAGCGCGGCCCCGCCGCCCTGCTGGGGATACAGCACGGGCGAGAACAGCACGTTGAGGCCCTGCCGGTGCAGGTGGTTTACCAGCGCGCCCAGCTCCTCGTGGCTCTGCAGGCCGTCGACCTGGTCGAGCAGGGGCCTCAGCGGCCCGATGCCGACCCGGTCGCGCGCTTTCATGTCGCCCACGGCCTGGTGGAAGGCCTGGACCTGGGGATTGTCCTTCAGCAGCGACCTGTAAACGTCGCTCTTGAGAGCCTCGGCCTCTTTGCGGAGCTGGTCTCCGCGCACTCCTTCGTGGCCGCCCACCAGCCCCAGCCAGAACTTGTTGACGCGCCCGTTGACGTATTCGAACAGGTTGGTGGCGGGGTTGTGGTCCTTGCCGAGCTTCTGGCGCGTCGCGGGCGCCTTCTCGGTGCGCGCCTCCAGCATTCCCAGCAGGCTGGTCTGGTAGGTCTGGGCCGCCAGCGGGTCCTCGATCGTGGCGAGGCGCACGGGGTTGTTGCCCATCGCCTCGAGGTAGGTGTGCCCGATGACGGCCCGCGATTTGAGGTCGGGCTGGGCCTTCATGGCGTCCAGGGCTACCCGGGCCATCATCTGCGGGAGCTGGCCGCTTATGCCCTGGCTGATCGCCTGCAGGGTCGCGCTCTGCACCGCGTGGGCCGCCAGCTCGGGCGTCTGCAGGGCCACTCTGGCCAGGGCCTGATATTCCGGCCGGGGAGCCGAGGCTGCCAGGGCCTGCAGTTGCACGACATCGGCAGGATTGGTGGGAATGGAAGGCTTGCCGGGGGACGCGGTGGCCCGTAACGGGACCGGTTTGCCCGGTGGGTCGGCCCCGATTCCGCCCAGGTTGAACATTAACGGCTAGAGTTCGTCAGCCGCCGCACCAGCTCCTCGCGTGCCTTGCGCAGGGGCGCGGCGCGCATCTTCTCGACGTCGTGGGGACGGGCGGTCTCGGGCGAGGAGCCGTACTCGATCTGGAGCCGGATGAGGTCGGCGTGCTCGCCGGCCAGCTCCAGCGCCAGGTCGAGCCCCGCGGTGACGCCTGCGGCCGTGACCCGATCGCGGTCGGTGACGACCCGCGCCTCGACCGGAATGGCTCCGAACGGCTCGAGCAAATGCAGCGCGTTCCAGTGGCTGGTCGCGCGGTAGCCCCGCAGCAGCCCGGCGGCCGCCAGGATAAGCGAGCCGGTGCAAACGCTGGTGAGTTTCTCCGGCTTCTGGGCGCGCAGGAAGTCGAGCCAGACCTCGTCCTCCATCACCGCGCCCACGCCGGGCCCACCGGGCACGCAGAGGATGGCGAGCGGCGGGCAGGTCTCCCGCGTGACGTCGGGCACCAGCTGGAGGCCCGTCTCGCTCCTCACCGGTTCGAGCGTGGGGCCGACGATCAGCACTTCGGCGCCCGGGATGCGCGCAAAAACTTCGTGGGGCCCCGTCAGATCCAGCTGGGTGACGCCGGGAAAAACGATGAGGCCGATCTTCAAGTGCTCGCCACGCTCAGGAGCTGACTGGAGGGCGAGAGCGTGCCGGTGGCCCGGACGAAGTCGACCCCGTTTTGGGGATAGTCCTTTTGCTCACGCTCCTCGGCGAAGCGGCGGTAAGCCTGCAGGCTCTTGCGAGCGAGATCGTCCTCGGAGAGCTCGGCGGCCAGCTCCAGCAACGCCAGCGGCGATTCGTTCTTGCGCCGGGCGAACTCGCGCGCGTGGGTGAGCGCGCTCTGCCAGAACGCCATCGGCGCCAGGGCGTGCTCGTAGGGTTGAGCGTCCACCATCCGGATCTCCAGGAACTTGCGCAGACGCAGGTCGGGAAAGAGCGTGGCCAGGTGAATCTCCCAGTCAGCCTCGGTCGGGAAGGTTCCCCGGTAGCCCTGGGCGACCCAGTCGCGGAACCGCAGCTCGCCATACTTGGGCTGCTCCAGGATGGGCAGGTCGCCGGCCAGGAACACGTAGGCGTCCTCGGCCCACCGGGCGTAAGCCTGCACCAGGTTTTCGGCTTTGGCGATGGGCGGGATGCCCGTGCGCGTGGGGTCGATGGCGTCCCAGATGCGCTGGCGCTCCGAGCCCGGCCCGCTGAGCTGGCCCTGGAAGTAGCGCGAGTTGGCGAAGATTTGCTTGGCGGCCGGCGTGAGCGCCAGCGTGAGGCGCACGGCCTCGTCCCAGTTGGGCACGTCCAGGTTGGGCTGGGAGGTGGCCGAGTAGCGCATCATGTGGAGGCCGCGGCCGTCCTCCTGGCTCATGAAATAGCGCGTCATGATTTCGTAGCGGTGCTTGGGAACGAGCAGCGGCAACTCCCCGTCCGCGATGGGATTGGTGCCGTGGTCCACGAACAGGACCTGGCCGGCGGCCGCCTCCTCGAGCAGCCGCAGCCCCCGGACCACGTCATCGAGCAGCTCCTGGAACGTGGCGTGAGGGTTGGAAGCGAACTCCACCTGTCCGCCCGGCTCCAGGCTGAAGTTGCCCTCGGGCAGTTGCAGGCCGATGACCACATCGGTCTTGGGGTCGACCTTGAGATGGCTGCCCTCGGTCAGCTCGTTCATGCGTACGAGGAGGTTCTGGGAGGAGAGGCGGGCCTCGGGCAACCCCAGCGGGGCCAGAGTCTCGGCATCGAAGCCGAACATCTCGACTTCCAGGCCCATCCGGGGCGGAGCGCCTTTGACGGGCGCGATCGGTGTCAAGTCCATCTTGATCCGCTTGGACGTCGGGCCAGGGAAACCTGCGCTGGCAACAGAAACTTGCGCTTGTGGAGCACCTCCAGGGAGCGGGTTGGAAGTTCACCGAGCGTTATCGCCCGGTCGATCCGCAGGCTGCCCTGGCCGAGGGGGGCTCCGTGCTGGCCACGCGCGGGAAGACGCAGGTGCCGCTGAGCTCGGCCGAAGACCTGGCGGCGCTGGCCTACTTCGAGGGGGATAAGTCGCAGCTGGGCGGGTTGAGTCAGCCCGCGCTGGCCCAGGCGCTGGGCCAGAACCACCTCCTTGCGGGCGAGACGCGTCTGCACGATGCCGTGGCCTATCGCAAGGTGCTTTCGGGCGAGACCTTGAGCGCGATGATTCGGGGCACGGCCGTGCCGGCCACCGGCGTGAACGAAGCCATCGCCCTCTTGTCCATGAAAGGTTGGTCGGTCCAGCCGGGGGAGGCCAGGCAGGTGCTGGGTCTGCTCAAGACAAGCGACTCGGCGCGCGTGCTGAGGGCGGTGTCGGCCGAGGTCCCGCTGGAGATGGTCGAGGGCGTCGCGCGGCTGGACCTGCCCGACTACAAGGGTGTCGCTGCCTTGTTCAAGCAGCTCGAGAGCCAGGACGAGCAGAAGGCCGCGCTGGAGGTCCTGACGCAGCTCGGTCCGCGGGTTTCGGAGGAGACCCCGGCTCTGTCGCGGTTGTTAGGGTTTCATGGCGGAAACCTGGCGGCCGCTCTGGGCGAGCGCGCGGCCTATGGCTCGGCGCCGCTCGATCCCGACCGGCTCGAGATCACCCACGTGCTGACCGACGACATGGCGGGGTCGGCCGCGCTGTACGCCAGGCTCGGAGGCCTGGAGCTCACTCCGACCACGGTGCGCTCGCTGCAGAAGTTGGCGCGCAACCTGTCCGGGTGCGGTCTCTCCGACCAGCTGGAGTATGCGGCCTGGTGCCAGGGATTCGACCGTGACACACCCGAGACGCTGCGCCTGGCGCTGCCCCCGGTCGACGTCAGCGGGCTGACGAACGTGCGCCTGACGCGTGGCGCCGACGGACGGCGCATTCGGGGCGACGACGACCACCCGACGAGCGTGAGGATGGAGCTTTTCGCCCTGGCGCGCGGGTCGCTGGCGGGCGCCGGTCCCGTGCAACCGTCAGCCGGCGTTCACGAAGAGCAGGGCTCGGTCACCGTGGGCAACGTGCGGATCAAGACCCGGCACTAGCCGGCGACGGCGTTCCGGTGGTAGGCGTACATGTTTTGCTCCCAGCGATCATGCAGATCGGCCGCTGCGTGCGTGGGAGCACCGGAGTTGTATTCCGAGACCCAGTCCTGGATGTTCCAGTGACGGGCGTCGTTGATGTTCGTCTCGGGCCACATGGTGCTTTCGTTCGAAGTAAACGCGCGCGTCGCGAGGTTCACGACGTCCTGGTTGGTAATCCGGCCGTCGCGTAAGGCGCTTCCGAGCATGGCCCCGAAATGGCCGCTGCGGTTGTCAGCGGGATTATCGGCGGGGCTGTCGTGCAGATCCTGGGCCAGTCCGGCGACGCCGGGGCCAACGCTGTAGCCCATCCTCAAGAACTCGATGAAATGGTGCGTCTCGGTGTTGGAGCGATTGACATCGTTGGCGTGGCGCAGCCCCCCGCCCGGAGCATTCTGAGTCTCCTGGACGTGGGGATCGAACCCGAGTTGCAAGTCGGGCTGCATGCGGCCGTGCGAGTCAGGGGAGCGGTATTCGGGATTGTTGCGCAGGATGCGATTCTGGGTGTAGTCCTGAGTCGAGGCGCCGATGTTGTAGCCTCCGCCGCTCGCGTTGCGAACCAGCCCCAGGGCCATTCCCGTGGGAGTAAGGGGCTCGTTGGCCTGGAGCGAGAAATGGGCCAGCTCGACAAAGCGGTCCCGGTCATCGCCGGCGATATTGGCGGCTGACTGAAGCACGTTGGTGAAGTACTGCCGGTTGTTGATCCGCCCGGCCTGGAGAGCCTCGAGCTGGTCGAGAGTGGCGCCGTACATCCGCTGGTGCACCTGGTCCATCGTGTGCAGGGAGAGCTGCTCGATGTTGTTGAGCTGCGGCGTGCCCGGGATGTGTTCCCGCAGCGTGTTCATGCGGTCGATCAGCTGTTGAGTCTGCGGTGTGCGAGCCACGTCCACCAGGGTGCGCTCGGCCTGCTGAACGGGATCGTTGGCCGGCACGGATCCGCGAGCGTGGGCGCCCTGGAGGCCGTTCTGCTGGGGATGCGCCTCGGGTGCGGCAGCTTCGCCGTGCGGGGTGCCTGCTGCGGCGTGCCCGGACCCGTTCAACGGGCCCTCCGCGTGCGCGCCCGCCAGGCCCTGGAGCAGCGAGCCGAAGCTCCCGCCCTCGTCGTGGTGCTCGCCGTGGTGAGCTTCCTCGGAGATGTGCGCGCTGTCGGTGCGGGTGCGGCCGTGCTCGGCCGCCTGGCGATTACCGTGGGCGCCGACGGCGCCGCCCATTCCGACCTGACCGGAGACTCCGCGTCCCACGTGAAGGTCGCTATTGGGGCGAGAAGTGTGATTCTCGTGGCGGGGGGAGCGGGCGGCGCTGGCGGAGGTGGCGGCGGGAGTGCTCATAGGTGGATTCTATTCGGCAGAGTTTGCCACGATGTTGAGGATTTGTAAAAACCTTTGACGATTCGTGAACTTTCTGGTTTCTTTGAGTCGCGTCCGCTAGCCTGACCACGGTGAAAGCGATCGTTCCGGCCCTGGCGCTGACCCTGCTCAGCTCGTGCGCCCCCCAGCGGGAGGCGCCCCTGACGCTGTACGACGATTTCGCCCACGCGCAGGACGTCGGCGTGACCACGCACGGGGAGCTGGTCGAGGGCGTCCTCGTGCACCAGGGATTACAGCCGTCCGAGATCACGCGCAGACAGGTAACGCTGGTCCGCGAAGAGACCCTCGAGCACGGGCTCGACGCGTACATCCGCGAGCGCTTCCTGACGCCGATGCGCGGCACCACCCGGCGGCTCGAGCACCAGGCCCCGGGCGTGGTCAGCCAGTCGCAGGGGGCCTCCGACTCCCGCGTCGTGGAGGCGCTCTATGGGCGCAAGGACTGGCGCGCCCGGCTCGAGCGCGAGCTGGGGGTCACCGGAGAGCGGGAGTTCCTGCAGGCCCTGTGCGACCGGGTGAGCCACGTGCGCCGGACCGACCCGCAGATTCGGCAAGCGCGTCACGAGCTTTTGGACGCCGGCCACGACGCCGCCGAACACGGCGTGGCCCGGTTCCTCAGCGCCGGGAATCAGGGGGAGCTGTCCCGCACGTTCGCGCGTCTGGGAGTGACCGTCGACCGGGACTTCTACGCCAACTATCTGGCCGACCCCAGCGCCACCATCGTGGGCGCGGCCGACCAGGGACACGCCGCCGGCATCGCCAGTCCCAACGCGGGCGCGATGCTGAGCGCGCAGGGCGTGGACGTCGAGTCACAGCACGACGGACAGGTCACCCGCGAGACGGGCTCGTCCTACGCGACTCCGCAGGTGGCGCGCGTGGCCCGAGAGGGATACCGGCACGGGATCGACGCTCTCGGGCCGCGTCTGGTGGCCAGCGCGCAACCGGTGCCGGGCGCCGAAGCCTACCTCGGAGCGGGGACCCTTTCGGAAGAAGGTTTCTGGCTCGTTCGGTGAAGCAAACGTACATGGATACCCTCGAAGCCGTCGAACACGAACTCTGGCCCGTTCTCTCCAGCTCGCAAATCGAAGACCTGCGCCGGTTCGGCGCCACCGAGGAGACCGTTCCCGCGGGTACCCTCCTGGTCGACGAGGGCGATAAAAGCTTCGACTTCCTCGTGGTGCTCGAGGGAGAGCTGCTGGTCGGCCAGTACATCCCCGGGGGAGAGCGCGAGATCGTCATCCACGGTCCCGGCCAGTTCATGGGCGACACCCACTCCCTGTCGGGGCGCGCCTCCGTCGTGTTTGCCCGGGCCAAGACCGACCTCCGCTTGCTGCGACTGCCGCACGCCAAGCTCAAGAGCCTCGTGGTCGAGCGCTCCGAGCTCTCGGACATGCTCATGCGCACCTTCCTCAATCGCCGCACGGCTCTGGTGCAGCACTCGCTCTCCTCCAACCGGCTCATCGGCTCGCGCTACTCCAAGGACACGCACCGCATCCGCGAGTTTCTGACGCGCAACCAGCAGCCCTACGAGTGGGTCGACATCGAGAAGCATCCCGAGATCGACGAGCTGCTGCGCACTTTCGGGCTCACGATGGACCAGACGCCGGTCCTGATCTGCTCGGCCAACCAGGTCAACCTCAATCCTTCCAACGAGTCCATCGCCGAGTGCCTGGGCCTGAACACGGTCGTCGACGACCATGTCATCGACCTGCTCGTCATCGGCTCCGGCCCCGCCGGGCTGGCGGCCACGGTGTACGGCGCCTCCGAGGGGCTCGAGGTGCAGAGCATCGACTCCACCGGCCCGGGCGGCCAGGCGGGCACGAGCTCCAAGATCGAGAACTACCTGGGTTTCCCCAACGGCATCTCGGGCCGCGACCTGGCCGATCGCGCGCTGCAGCAGGCGCAGAAGTTCGGGGCCCAGATGGCCTCGGCGCGCACCGCCAAGAAGCTCACGTGCGACGGCACGGTCTACAGCGTCACCTTTTGCGACGGCCGCACCATTCAGGCCCGGGGCCTGATGATCGCCACGGGGGCGCGCTACAACAGGCTCGACCTGCCGAACCTCTCCCAGTTCGAGGGCAAGGGCGTCTACTACGCCTGCACGCAGATGGAGGCCGACCTGTGCAAGAACGGCGTCGCCGTCGTGGTGGGCGCGGCCAACTCGGCCGGCCAGGCAGCCGTCTTCCTGGCCGACAAAGGCTGCGCCGAGGTGCACCTGATGGTGCGCGGCGACTCGCTCGAGAAGTCGATGAGCAAGTATCTGATCCGGCGCATCGAGGGCATGGACAACGTGAAGGTCCATCTCAATTGCCGCATCACCGAGCTGATCGGTGACGACCACCTCGAGCGCATCAAGTGGAATTGCACCGCCGACGGCAGCGAGGAAGAGTTGCGTTGCGCGCACGTCTTCACGATGGTGGGCGCCCAGCCCAACACGGGCTGGCTGAGCGACTGCGTGATCCTCGACGAGAAGGGCTTCGTCAAGACCGGCCGCGACCTGACCGACGACGACCTGGCCAGATGGCCGCTCGGACGCCGCCCCTACCAGTACGAGACGAGCAAGCCGCGCGTGTTCGCCGTGGGCGACGTGCGCAGCGACTCCACCAAGCGCGTCGCCACCGCGGTGGGGGAGGGCTCGGCGGCCATCATGTTCATGCACCGCGCCCTGGCCGAGGTCGACTGACCGGCAGGAAACAATTCGGCAACTCGGTGCTCGGGGACGATGGCTATAGTAGCCCTCGTTATGATGATTCAAAGAGCTCACACGCCGACCTTTCCGGCCCGCGCCGCCGCGGCCCGGCAGCAACCCCCCGCCCCACCCACGCAGGAAGATCCTGACGAGGCGCTCCTCAAGCGCACGTTCGTCTGGGGTGGTGCCAGCGCCGCCATCGGAGTCGTCAGCTCGCTGGCCACCATGGCCGCCTACGCGGCGGGCGGTGACGGCGTGGGGCTGGCCGTGCAGGTCGGGCTGTGCCTGGCCGGCGGAATCGGCGGCGGGATGTACGTCGCCAACTTCCTCCACACCCCCGAGCCGCACAATCGCACGATGGGCTTCCTGGCGGGCGCCGGCGCCATGGCGCTGACCACCACGATGGGGCGCATGGCGGCCGGACAGGGCTTCCTGACCGGACTGATGGCGGCCGAGGTCAGCGGCGGCTTCGGGCTGCTCTACGGCGGCTACGGCTCGATCATTCTGGGGAACAAGCAGGCCTGAGGGCGGTCCGACTGTTAACAGCTCGGAAATAAGATCCTCCGGGTGCTTTGTTAGGGTGGCCGCAAGATGATTACGAGCCTGAATCCCACGCTGCCGACGCGCGCCGCCGCGCCGCAACCCCCCTGTCCCGACGCCCCCGGCGCCGAGGCCGATCCGGTCTTCGACCTGAGCTACCTCGACAATGCCCGCGAGAACTACTTCTTACCCGGCGTCGACCGCCTCGCGGCCACGCTGGCAGCGGGCTACGACGGCCCGGTGAAGGTGCGGCTCGAGGCCGAGGGCCAGTTCATGGAATACACCCTGGACGCCCACCATCCCGAGGCGCCGGTCAGCGGCAGCTTCAACGGCAACGCCTTCGAGCTCGCCAAGGAGGACGCCGGCAACGGCGCCTGGCGGCTGGCGGGCGACACCCCGGGCGGGGCCATCAAGATCAAGGTCGCCAATCGCCCCGACGGCACCCACGCCAACGGCCTGGTCAACGGAATGCCGCTCAATCAGGGCATCCACGTTCACGGGGAGACCAGCGCCGAGCTGGACGGCAACTTCGCCTGCGCCCGCCTGGCGCAGACCGTCGCGCCCGAGGAGGGCGGCCTCCACGTCACCGGCACGCTCGGCCGTCACACGCTCGATTATCACGTCACCCCCGGAGAGAATGACGGCATCCTCATCCAGGGCCAGTTCGGTGACATGACCTTCCGTCAAACGTTGACACCCGTTCAGCCGTGAGGCGGCTGCTCCTCGTCGTTCTACTGACCGCTTGCGCGGCCGCTCAATTCGGAGCTCGGCCCTGGTTTCTGGGTCTCGACGGCGGGGTCTACCGCGGCACCGAGCGCGTCGGCATCGGCACCGGCACGAGCCTGGCGGTGGTGGACGACACGGCCTTTCTCGTGGGATTGGACCAGCACATCTGGAAGAGCGGTCCCGGCGGCGATTGGCGCATGGCCGACCCCGTCGCCCTGGCCTCCAAAGTGGTCGCCGCCGGCGATGGCTCGATCTTCCTGCTGGGGACCGACGGCGGCGCCTGGCACATGGGCGTGGGGCGCGTCGGTCTGGGCGTGGGCAGCGACCTGGCCGTGGGCGAGGATCACGATCTCTACCTGGTTGGCACCGACTCCCGCGTCTGGTTGTGTGAGAACGAGTCGGGCAACTGGAAGCCCTACAACTCCTCCGTTCTGGCCCGCAAGGTGGCCGCGGCCCCCAATGGCGCGGTCTGCATCCTCGGGCTCGCTGGCGAGGTGTATGCGCTGGATTCGCGCTACGGCTCGCGGCTGGGCGGCATGGTGGCCCAGAGCCTCTCCCTGGCCACGGACGGGACTCCCTACGTCGTGGGCCTGGACAACGCCGTCTACTTCTATCGCGGCGGGGACTGGCAGCGACTGGGCTCGGGCTATGCCCGGCAGATCGCCTGGCCCCGCTGAGATGGCCGGGCACCGGATCTTCACCACCAGTTTCGCCAGCGTCTACCCGCTCTACGTCGCGAAGGCCGAGAAGAAGGGCCGGACCCGGTCCGAGCTCGATCAGATCATCCTCTGGCTGACAGGGTATACCCAGGCGGGACTGGCAGAGCAGATCGAGCGCCAGGTCGACTTCCAGACCTTCTTCGCCGAGGCTCCCGGGATGAATCCCGCGCGAAGCCAGATTACGGGGACCGTCTGCGGCGTGCGCGTGCAGGACGTCGAGGACCCCCTGATGCGCGAGATCCGCTATCTGGACAAGCTGGTCGATGAGCTCGCCAAAGGGAAGGCCCTGAACAAGATCCTGCGCGGGAGTCAAGAAGGTTCTGTCCCAAACGACGCCTAATCCCCAAAACGGATGATTCGGCCCACCTCCACAAATCTCAGTAGCCTGCCGGTCGCGGCCCAGCAGATCAGGAGCGCTGATCGGCCCGTCGCCAACCCGGAGGACCTGGCCGAAGTCAACACCAGCGCCCCCCGACCGCAGGGGAGCGCCGATTTCGCCACCGCCGTCTCGGCCACGACCGCCGCGGCCGTTCCCGGGGCGCTCGGGGCCACGCTGGCGCAGCGGATGGCCGGCCTGCCCGTGACCTATGTGCTGCAGCGCAAGTGGCGTTTGCCGTTCATGAGCCCGACCGTCGAGGTGCCCGCCGAGAAGGCCGCCAGGAACCTCGACACCGGACGCCTCAGCGTGCAGTTGGACAACAAGCTCCATCCCATCGGGCCCAAGGACGTGCTGCTGCTCGAGGTGATGCACCACGACGTCGGGACCTCGGGGCTGGACGCGCCCGATCTGGCCGATAGCCTCAAGCAGCTGCAGAAGTCCGGCCTGAGGTTCTCCATCGACGGACTGGCGGCCGAGGGTTTCATCGCCTACCGGCACCTCAGCGGCAACGAGAAGGCCGAGGTGGAGGTCCGGCACGGCGAGCTTTTGCTCGGTCGCGTCAAGAACGACGGCGACGTGGCCCGGGTCACGGAGAAGGCCGCTCAGGCCGAGGCCCTGCTCTCGGATCCGATGGGCGCGCTGCTTCACCTCACCGAGCTCTTCCCCGACAAAGTCGAGCGTGTCGCCAGCGAAATGAAACGCCTGGCGGCTAAAGGCCCCGGCGAGTTCAAGAGTCTCGTCACGGCGTTCGAGAAGACTTCGGGCAAGCCGGCCGAGCGCGCCGCCGCGATGAAGACTCTGGGCGATCGGGTGCAACACGGCACCTACGCCGAGCGGCTCGAGTTCCTGGGGCAGATCGACTATCTGGGCGAGAGCCCCAGCTGGAGTTTTGGCGCCGACCTGACCCGCCTGGCCTGCCAGACTTACGACGCCCTGATGCAGGCCGGCTCTCCCGCCCGGTCGGCCACCGAGGCCTGCGCTGCTTGCCTCGCCTGGACGGACCGCAGCTCCTATCATTCCCGCCGCAACCCGGACACGCTCCACCGCCTGCAGAAGCTCGTCGGACTCAGCCCGGACGCGTTGGGCTTCTACGCTCGGCAGATGAAGGCCAACACGGCCCCGGAGCGAGCCGAGTCGACCACCCGGCTGCTCGCGCGCGAGCTGCCCGGCACCACCTTCGCCCAGCGCGAGGAAACGCTGGCCCCGCTGCTGGACAGGCTCGAGGCTCCCGCCCTCGAGGCCGGCTGGAGCGCCGTTGCGGGCCAGATGCAGCGGGGCCTCGATCTGACCGCCAGCGGCGCGGCCCTCGGCAAGTTGCTGGGCGCCCGCCACGCGATGCCCGACGAGTCGTATTTGCAGCAGCTGGGCGAGCACCCCGACCGGCTGGAGGCGCTGCGTAAGCTCTCCGCCGCGGGCGTCCCGGGCTCCGGGCTGACCGAGCTGCTGGACCAGGCCTTCCCCCGTCCCGGAGCGGTCGACGTGCTGGTTGCGGTCGGCAGCGACGCCAAAAAGGAAACCGGTCTCGCCTTCCTGCGGGCGCTCGAAGCCGGTCAGGACAAGCCCGAGGTCGCCGCGCAGCTGACCCAGCTGGCCCGGACCGGTCATTCCGTGGGGTCCAAGCTGGCGGAATATTACCGCGACCACATGCTCTCTCAGGAGGATGCCACCAGCACCCTGGCCGCTTTGTTGGCCACGCGGCGCCTGCCGCTCGAGGAGTGCTGTCGGGTGCTCGAGGAGTTGCGTGGCTGGACGGCGCCCGCGACGCTGCTGGAGCGCAGCAAGATCTACCACTCGTGCAGCAGCAACCCCGATTCTTACTACTCCGACAAGAGCAAGCCCGCCCTGCGCCCCGTCATCGCGCGCGCTCTGGGCGTGATGATCGCCCACGGGCAGGAGCCGAGCGCGGCCGCCACCACCGTCACTTCGCTCTGGCGCCGTCTGGGCCACGACGCCGTGCAATCAGGCCTGGAGTATGTGATCGACCAGGCCGGCACGGACCAGGAGCAGCTCGAGCTGTTCAAGGACGCCGTTGCCAGCCACGGAAAAGCCCCGCTGGCGCGGACTCTGGTAGAGCTCGCCCGCCAGGACCTGCCCGGTACCACCCAGAGCGACCGGATTGCGGCCTGCCGCAGTCTGGATCTGACCCGCGACGGCCGGCCGATGGAGGCCACCTACGCGGCGCTCGAGGCGCACGTGCGAGCCGGTGTGCCTCTGGCGGAAACCGTGACCCGGCTCAAAGAGCTGGCTCAGGCCCTGCCGAACGAGGAGAGCGACCGGGCCGTCGAGACCTTTGGCAAGCTGGCCCTGGACAGGACGGCGCAGCAAGGCCTGTTGACCCTGCTCCGGGGCGGCGTGGCTGGCGGAGCGGCCTCGGCCGCGCTCGGGAAACTGGTGGGACGCCCCGAGCTAACGGCCGCCTGCGCGGCCCTGGCTCCCCTCGGCGCGGTGCGGGTCAGCGGCAAGAAGCTCGAGACCCTGTGCGAGGCCGTGCAGGACAACGACCCGCAGAAGCTGGCCAACCTCAAGCGGCTGGGTCAGGCTTGCGCTCAGACCCACTCGCTCCCCGACTCGATGGTGAGCGATTTCTGCGAGATCCTGGCGAGCAGCGCGGAAGATACCGAGACCTACGCGGGGCTGATCGAGAAGAAGCCCGAGGCTGCCGATCTCCGTCCGCTTTTCGACCGCCTCCGCCAGCCCGCCGGCCAGACCACGGCGGCGGAGCGCCTGAAGGCCTTCGGGGCGATCGACGGTTTCAAGGACGAGTCCTACTACGACCGCAAGCGCATCAAGGGAGACCTGCAGCGGAGCTACTACGGAGCCGCCGAGGCCCTGTGGAAGACCGGCCAGGAGTGCACCGACGCGGGTCGGCTGTGGGCGCGCCTGGGACTGAACGCCCCGGCGGCCGGACCCATTTTCGATTACTTCGCGGGTCAGGTGGCCTCGCTGCCCCCCGAGGAACGCGCGCTCTACATCGAGCTGGCGAGCCAGCAGGTTCGGCGGGACGAGCTGGTGGGGCTCTTCGAGTCGGTCCAGAAACCTTGCGCCTCCTCCACGTTCGCCGAGCGCAAGCTGGCCCTCGGTAGGTTCAACCGTCACGAGCTGCCGACGCGGCAGATGATGGTGGAAGCTTACCGGGCCGACCTGGAGGCCGGCAAGACGCCCGAAGAGGCGCTGAACCGCACGCTGTCGCTGAATAACGCGCTCAGTACCCGCTTTGGAGATGACGAGGTCCGCCACGCCTTCCAATTCTCGGCTGGCCTGGCGGGCGATCCGGAAGCCTGGCAGGCTTTTCATGACCAGCTCCAGGCCGGAGTGCGCCCGACCGTGGCCGGGTCGACTCTCGAGTCGCGGGACTTCCAGGCGCTCGAGGCTCTGCACGGCCTGGGAAAAGCCGGCGCGCAGCTCAAGGCCGAGGTCGCCAGGACGATTCAGTCGTCACTGGCCAAGAAGCTGACGGAGGGCGGCGACCGCCCGACCATGCTCAAGACGCTCGGCTGCCTCACCGAAACCATCGGCACCCGCCAGATGGATGCAGCCTCCGTAAAGGCCATGATGAGCCACTGGGAAGACCACCTCAGCCAGCACGAGGAGGGCACCGCCGCGCTGGCCCGGCTGCTCGAGATCAAGATGACCGCCCAGGACGCCATCGCTCTCGAGAGCGTGCTTCGCCAGGCGACTCCCGGAGTCACCCAGACGCAAAAGGTGGATTTCCTCAAGACCCCCTATGCCAGCTCTCATTACGGTCGCGGCTACGAGACCGTTTTGAACCACGGGCAGCCCGCTCGGCTGGGAATGGCCATCGGCCTGGATGCGCTTCTGAAAGCGGGTGTGCCGTTCGAAAAGGCCCGCGACACCATCACCCTGGTGACCGCCAAGGTAAATCAGAGCACCGCCGCGGGCGCCTTCGACTTCCTGGCTTCGGTGGCGCCCGATCCGGACCAGCGCAGCTGTTTCGAGGACCTGTTGAAGAGCAACTGGTCGCCCCCCGAGGCCGAGAGCATCGTGCGAACCCTGGCTCAGGATGCGGGCGGGACGACCTTTGCCGAGCGCGCCGCGGCTTTCGCGTCCCTGGGCGGCCTCAAAAGCAACAATGGGGACCGGAGCCAGGAGCTGAGCGAGTTGCTTCTGCACGACCTGCGCGCCGGCCGCGATCTGAGCGCCATCACCACTTCGCTGACGACCACCCTCAACTCCATCAAAGCGCTGAACGAGAGCTGCCAGCCCAAGATTTTGAAGGCTTACCGCAGCGCTCCTCTGGACGCAGATCACCCCCGCCGCGAGAGCCTGGAGCGCCTGCTGGCCGCCGGCGTGCCGGAAACGGTGGCCCTCAGAGCGGTCGCCGAGGCCGGCTCCGATTTGAAAGAGCACGAGCTCGTGCACCTGGGCCTGGCCGGATTGGCCGGCAAACTCACCCCCGCGATCGCCGAGCGGATGCGCCAGAGCCTGGTCACCCAGGGCCTACCGGGGGAGCGTTTGGGTGAGCTGGCCGCGGCGCTGGCGGGGCGCTCGGCGACCCTCGAGGTCGTCCAGGCGGCTTGCGACTACAGCGACTCGGGGGCCAAAGGGAAAAGCGCCCTCTATGCCCCCACGATCGCCCTGGGCGGTCCGGTAAGCGAAGCGGGTCCTTTCGTCGAGGCGATCGAGAAGGTGGGCCCCCGCGAGACGCTCCCGCAGCGGTTCGAGCTGCTCAAGGCCTGCATCCTCACTCCCTGGAACCCCGGGTATGGCCCGATTGCCGCCAATCTCAATCGCTTCTACCAGTCGTTGATCCTGATCGACAAGACCCCGGCCGAGGCCGCCGACGCCACCACGCGCATGGCCAAACTGGCGGTCGGCCGTCAGAGCTTCCGCACCGACCAGGCCGACCTTTTCCGCCGTTTCGAGAAGGAGCCCGAGAAGGCCGGGGCCTGGTTGGATATCCTGGAATGCGTCTCGGGCGAGCTCAAGACCATGGAGGCGCTCAAGACCGCCCCGCTCGAGTTGCTGCAGCGCTTTCCGCGGGTGCGCAAGGGGGGCTGCTCGGGCGCGCAGGCCGTGGAAGTGCTGCAGATTGTCAACCTTCCCTATGGGCGCAGCACCCGGGAGGACCGTCTGGCCGCCCTGGACCGGCTGCTCGAGGTCAACGAGCAAGATCAGCGCGCCTGGTACACCAAAGCGCTTACGGCTTTCGGCAGCAAGCAGATCGTGAGCCACCAGTGCCTGTCGTCGCTCGTGCGTATCTATGGCAAGCTCACCGAGTTCGGGCGCACGCCGGCGCAGGCGGCCGACCTGGTGGCGGAGATCTACCAGACCGAGCAGTCTCGCGGGATCAGCCAGAAGGAGCTGCATGACCGCCTGGCCAAGCTCGAGGAGGTGGCCAAGCTGGAAGTCCGGACGGACAACAATTCCACGATCTTGATGGACAAGGACGGCAAAGTCGTCTTCAGCGGCGTAACGTTGAAGAAGCGCCAGGCCCGGTGAGCCGTCTCACCCGGGTGGGACTGTACGGAGGCCTGGCCTACGCCGGCATCGTGGGCGCGGCGACGCTGCTGGTGTTCATCCTTCCCTCGACGGCGCTCGACGACCTCATCGGGGGCGCGTGCCTCTACGGGTTTGCGCTCGGACCGATCGTCCATCTGTGCTTTGGCATCCTGTGCTTCCTGGGGCTGATCCGAGGAGGCTCGCGCGGACTGGCCGCGCTGGGGATGATCCTCAACGCGGCCTTTGCCGTCGTCGCGGGCCTCCTCGTGATCGGGTTCTCAGCCGCGGTGACCGGCTGGCGTTAGCAGCGGCGTCAGGGGCTTCCACTCGCGCCGGTTGAAGTCAAACGTGCGCGTGCTGCCGTCCGTCAGGTCGAAGACCCAGGCATGCAGCTGCACCTCGCTGGCGGCCACCGCGGGATGGGTTTTCAGGTGGTCGACCTGCTTGAGGGCGTGCAACTCGGCTGCCCGCCGGGACAGATCGTCCCCTTCCAGATCGCCGGCTTCGCGTTTGACCATGCGCCGGGTGCTCTCGGCCAGGCCCAGCCAGGCCGCCACGGCCGGCAGGTCCTCGGGCGGGCGGCCGTTCAGGGCGTTCAGAGCACCGCAGCGCGTGTGTCCGCACACCACGATGTGCTGCACCTTGAGCACCGAAACGGCGTACTCGATGGTGGCCGCCTCGCCGCCCGCGGTCGTGCCATAGGGCGGCACCACGTTTCCGGCGTTGCGCATGATGAAGAGCTCGCCCGGCTGGCAGCCGGTCATGAGCCCGACCACCAGTCGCGAGTCGGAGCACGTGATGAGCAGGGTATCCGGAGTCTGGGTCTTGCCCAGCAGCTCACGGCCTTCGGGCGTCAGGTTGGCTTCGTATTCGATCAGACCTTCGACAAGTTTTTGCATGATTCGTCTCCTCTTTGAAATGCGGTCGCATGGATGGGGTGGGAGGCGAACTCAGGCCGGAGGGCCACGTCGCTCGATGGGAAGCGAGCGAATGCGGGTGCGCTGGCAGCGAGGCTCGAGCGCGGGCCGGGACTGCGCGGGCGGAAGCAGGCGCTGCAGCGTGGCGCGGCGGTGGGGCTGCCCGGTCAGGCGGCCGTGGCGCTGCACGAGGGTCCCGGTCTCGGCCAGGATGGGCGCCCCGTGCACCTGCTCCTCGACCAGCCCGGAAGGCGCGCCTCCGGCGAAAACCAGCCAGCTGAGGCTGGCCAGGAGCAGGAGGGTGATATGCCGGAACGGGCGGGTCACTGAGTGACCAGGGTAACAGCCGGACGGCTGCTTGGCAAGGTCTATCCGCGCCGGCGCAAGCGACTGCCCCCGACGGTCACCTGCGCGTCGCTCTCGGCGATGGCCGAGCCGGAGGGCTGGAAGCGCTGCACCAGCTCGCGGGTCTCGCGCGCGTGACGCAGGTTGGGGTTGCGGGCCTCGAGCTGAGCCTGGACCCAGCGCTCGAGGGCCGGAAGCCCGCCGCTCAGGAGGCGGTGGTTGCTCTTCACGCGGGCTGTCGAGCCTTCGAACGAGCGCGGCAGCCCTTCGGCCAGGCCGCGTCCCAGTCCGTGCAGCGCGGACGCTACCAGCACCACGGGAGGGGCCAGCACGGCGGCCAAGCCGGCCGCGACCGCCAGGCCGCTGCCCGACCAGGTCTTGCTCTCCCGCGCCAGACGGACCGAGTCACCGACCAGGCGCGGGATGCTCCGCAGGCTGACGGCCGTGTTTCCGACTCCCTCGATGACGGCGGAGGAGACGCCGCCGCCCAGGGAGCTGAAGAGTTGTAAGGTGGCGGAAGACCGCCGGGGTCGGACACGCGCGAGGGGCAACGCCGCAATTTGCACGGATAGAAGCTATGTACCGGCCCTTAAAGAAACCTGAAATGTCAGCCCAGGCGGTCGCTCAGGAAGCGCTGCAGGGCGCTCAGCATCTGCTCGTCGGGGTCGAGAAACTCGCAGCCGGAGGCATAACTTCCCAATTCGGCCCGTGACCAGACCACGCGGATTCGGCAATGGGCGAGCAGATCGTTGTCGGGGAAATCCAGGCTCAGGCTCAACTCCTCGCCCACGTCCAGCGGCAGGCGCGTCGTCAGTTGCAGGCCGCCGGCGCTGACATCGATACTGGTGGCGAGGTAACCCGGCAGGGTGCGGGAGAGGGCGCGCACGGGATGGCGGACGCGCGGCTGTCGGCGTCGGCACGAGGGCCAGGGCTCGGTCAGCATCAAGGCTTCACTCCTCTGCATGACTTCCCGCTCTCCTTCAGTCTAGCACAAAGCCAGGATTCTGGCCAATCCACCCGGAAATCCCGCGCGTGGCCGCTCGGATCGCTTACACTATCGGCATCTTTGTGCTGGGGTTTTATGCCCTCGTCTTCGTCGGTTTTCAATTACGCGAGCTGGTGAGTCTGTTCGAGGGGATGTCCCTGCAACTTCCCCTGGCCACTCGCTTGCTCATCATGCTGGGGAAGAACGTGTTCATCTTCCTGCCGGTGGGCGCCCTGGTCGTGGTGGTCCCGACCCTGCTGGGCTGGCTGCGCTCCGGCGCGCGCTGGCTGGCGGGAGCGCAGTTCTGCCTCTTCCTCCTGGTCGGGACGATCGTGATGGGAGCGCTGCTGCCGATGCTGTTGCTGGTGGCCAACCTGCAGTGAGAAAAGACCTGCTGGTCACCGTCCTGGCCGCCATTCAGGTCTGCCTGGCCACGCTCATGGTCACGGCCACCCAGGCCGGCGTGGACAAGATCTCCGGCTCGCATTCGCTCTGGGGCGCCGTGGGAGGTCTCACGCTCCCCTTCAGCCTGGCCGTGGGCATCGGCTCGTCAGCCCTGCTCTATCTGCTGCTGCCGCCCGAGCGCACGGTCAGCGGCCAGTCCCTGCTGGCGACGGGAGCCAGCCTGGCGCTGGTCGCCTCGGCCATTGGGGGTCTGATGACCTTCGGCTCGGTCTTCGGTGGGCTCATGACGAGCCAGTCCCGAGCGCTGTCGCGCCAAACGGAACGCCTGGCCGGGCAGATCGAGACCGACCAGGCCGAAGGGCTGATGCTCCCGTCCGAGCCGAATCGGCTGATCTTCAAGGTCAAGGAGGGTTTCGTCATTTACGCCGCCGACAACGGCTCTGTCTATCGCTGCCGCGCGTTCGAGCCCGTGGTCGATCCCAACGACCGGCCCACGGGCTCGTTACACGTACTGTATGGCGATGCGACCTTTCACACCACCGCGAACGGCATCCTGGTGGAAGTGAAGACGGAGGACGACGAGGGGAACAAGCTGCGGGTGATCAAGCTCGTCCCTCAGCGCAAGTAGGCGGGCCGGCGCATCATCGTGCGCCGCCGCGGGGTGACCGCGGCCACCGCTACCCACGTGACCAGCACGACGCCCACGGCCAGGGCCGAAAGGTGCACGGGCAGGCTGTCGTTGCGGTGGGCGAAGGCGATGCCGAAGGCGGCCCAGGCCACGACCAGCGGGTGCACCAGGCTCTCGAAGCGGCGATTGAGCCAGAGCGCGATGCTGCCCGCCAGAGCCAGAGCCGCCACGGCGTAGAAAGGCTCGCCCGGAGCGGTGCCGCGCAGACCGGAAGCGACCACCCAGGTGAAGACGTTGGCGATCGTCGCGACCGAGAGCCAGCCCAGCGTCAGGCTGAAGGGGATGGCCGCCGCCCGCGGCTGCAGGCGCAGAGCGTGTCGGAACATCGAGATTCCCGTGCCCAGCAGCAGGAACATCAGTAGCAGGCCGAGCCCGATCTGGTCGGTGGCGGTGGCGGCGGTCCAGCCCGCCTGCAGCACGGCAGCCACGGTCAGGGGGAGGGCGATGCGGTCGTGCGCGGTCACCCGGCGCTGCGAGTCGCGCAGGGCGAAGAGCGTGTAGCCCAGCAGCACGAGGGAGACGGGGCCCCACAGCGGCGTGGGGCTGAACAGGTTGTCGTAGCGCTCCGGATCGAGCGGGATGAAGGCGTCAAAGGCGATATTTCCCAGCACGGCCGCCAGTGCGGTCCGGCGTAGCCAGCGATCTTGAGTCATCGAGGGCAATTCCTTTCGCAAGCGAGGTTCTTCCCTCTCAGCCTAGCTGACCCGAACGTTTGTTTTTAGAGATCGGCGTACCGCCTTGAGTTAGATTCAAGTCACCACGGCGAGAGAAAAGAGACAGCCCGAGGCCGTCGGAGGGCCACCCTCGGCCTCGGGCTGTCGTTGAGAGTTGTGATCCGAGAAGCGGCCAGGCAGTCGGGGAAGCCCTGGCCGCTCACTTTTGCTCTGGAGCAACTCTCCTTGAATCCAAATCTAGCCTGAAACGATGCAGAACTGTGCAGGGTTTGTATGGCTTTTGTAAAGGTTACCGATTGATTTCCACCGGCGGGTTCATCTCCGGCTCCTTCCCGGTCAGGTACGCCGCGGCGTAGCTCAGGAATGTGGCCAGTCTTCCGCCTTCCGGCTTCCAGAAGTTGGCGTGCTGGATGTCCACGAGGATCAGGCACAGGCTTGGATCCTCCTTGCCTTCGGGGAACCAGGGTCGCCAGGATTCGTCCCACAGCTCCTTGATGCGGGCTTTGTCATTGTCCAGCCGGACGCGGCCGCTCACCGAGGCGTAGCTGCGATCGCCCGACTCGTGGAAGTAGGCGAGGTTCACGCGCGGGTCGACCTGGAGCTGGGTCACCTGGCTCGAGTCGAGCGGCGCCACGAACCAGACGTCGGCGTCGGGAACCTCTTTCTTCTGGGTGGCCATCGGGCGTGAGACGAAGTGTCCCTGGTTGTCGATCGTGGTCATCATCGCGGCCGAAAAGCCCTCGAGGAGTTTCTTGAGTTCTTGAAGCTTGTTGTCCATAGCCAGAGTATGCCGTGCCCGAGTCGAATCCGATAGGGATGGGTGTCCTGTCGCAGGGGGCGCGCGCGTAAGCAGGAAGCCCGGGGGATGAAGACCGTTCTCATCACCGGGGGGTCGCGCGGCATCGGAGCCGCCACCGCGCGTCTGTTGTGCGCGCGCGGCTGGGACGTGGTGATCAACTACTATCAGGACGAGCAATCGGCCCAGCGTCTGGTCAGGGAGCTCGGGGGGAAGGCGCGCGCCGTCCAGGGCGACGTGGGGTGTGAGCAGGACATCCTGCGCATGTTCTCCGGCCTGGAGGGCCTGGCCGGCCTGGTCAACAACGCCGGCATCACGGGTGGCTTCAACCGCGTCGAGGACCTGGACGCCGCGATCGCCCGGCGCGTGCTGGACGTGAACCTCCTGGGCACGATGCTCTGCTGTCGCGAGGCCGTGCGCCGGATGGGGGAGGGCGCCTCGATCGTGAACGTCTCTTCGATCGCCGCTCGCACCGGCTCGCCTGACGAATACGCCCACTACGCCGCCACGAAAGCCGCGGTGGAGACCTTCACGGTCGGCCTGGCGCGCGAGGTCGCCGCGCGCGGGATTCGCGCGAACTGCGTCTCCCCGGGACTGGTCGATACCGAGATCCACGCCGCCGGAGGCGCACCCGACCGCGTGGCACGCCTGGCTCCGTCCCTCCCGCTGGGCCGCGCGGCCCGGCCCGAGGAGATAGCCCACGGCATCGCCTGGCTGATGTCCGAGGAAGCGAGCTACGCGACCGGGACGATCCTCACGCTGAGCGGCGGCCGCTAAGACTGGGCGGCTCGTGTTCCACGAGTCGTGCGATCCTGTTCGCCCCTCTCGCGTAACGCGGGGCGTGTTCCGCGAGTCGTGCGATCCTGTTCGCCCCTCTCGCGTAACGCGCTCGGGCAGGCGGGTCGGGAAAGCGCGGGATCGCGATCCTAAGCCAGGAACCGTCCGGCTTTCTCGAGGTCCTCGAGTCCGTTGACATCCATCCAGTGGCCGTGGACGTAGAGAACGTGCACCGGATGGCCCTGGCGCACCAGCAGGTCGAGCAGCGCCGGCACCCCCTGGTCGTCGCTCAGCTCCTGCAGGGCCGTGCGCAGCCACTCGACCCCCGCATGACGGAACCGGGCCGCCCCGATGTAGCGCCCGTGAGCGCCCTCCGGGTCCTGGCCCAGGCTCTGCAGCAGTACGCGCGGCTGGAAG
Organism: Vulcanimicrobiota bacterium; assembly: GCA_039809865.1. GTDB lineage: Bacteria > Vulcanimicrobiota > Xenobia > Xenobiales > QWHO01 > QWHO01. The sequence continues at coordinate 8,471 of JBDHVW010000032.1, read as the reverse complement.
ACGCCCCGATCGTCGGGCACGTCGCAGCGGGCGAAATTCCCCTGCCCGTGGCTGAGCGAGGAGTCGACCACCACGGTCACCTCCGCCTCGGCGTGCAGCAGATCGCGCAGGATGTACTGGCGCATCAAGAGGTCGCCGTAGAGCAGGCACACGTCGGCCTGTAGCTCGTCCAGCGCCTTGCGCAGCGAGCCCAGCTCGCCGGTGGAGGCGTGGTCGGGGTTGACCACGCGCCGGATCCCCGGCAGGTCGACTTTCTCGGGCTGGTAGCCGGCCACCACCGTGATGGGGTGAACTCCCAACGCCTTGAGCGCATCCACCGTCCAGCTCAGGAGCGGTTTGCCCGCGATGGGGATCATGCTCTTGGGGCGCTCCCCGGTCAGCTCCTCGAGCTCGCCCCGCGTGGCCGCCAGCAGCACGGCGCGCGTGTGGCGGCGAGCGTAGAGCTGCTCGGCCCGCAGCAGCTCCTCGGCCCCCTGCAGCCGAAAAACCTCGGCCAGAGAGGCGATCTCGTCCTCCACCTCGACCGTGCTCTCGCGCTCTCGGATGCGTTGCGCCGCGACCTGCATCGCCTGAATCGAGGCGCGCACCAGGTGGTTGGCCCAGATGGCCAGGCGCACTCCGGCCTGGCGAAAGACCTCCATCGGCGTGCCGTAGTAGCGGGTGGGCACGATGACGAGGGGGGCGCGGTCGGCCCACTCGCGCGCGAACGCGAGGATCTCCTCGGGAGAGGTGTGCTTGGAGTGGATCAGGATCGCGTCCGCGCCCGCCTGGCGATAGGCTTCGGCGCGGTCCAGGGCCTCTTTCAGCGAGTGCCCCGCGATGAGCGCCTCGACCCGCGCGACGAGGCAGAAATCGGGGTCGCTCTGCGAGTCCTTGCCGGCCTTGAGCTTGCCGCAGAACTCGTCCACGTCGGCCAGAGGTTGGCGCTCCTCCAACAGGCTGTTGCTCTTGGGGAACAGCTTGTCCTCGATGCAGACGCCGGCCACGCCCCGTTGCTCCAGCTTGCGCACCAGCCTCCGGAGGTTGTTGAAGTTGCCGTAGCCCGTGTCGCCGTCGAGCAAGACGGGGATGCTGGTGGCGTCGGTCATGAACTCCAGGGCGTCCACGACCTGCGTCCAGCTGGCTTCGTTCGAGTCGCGCACTCCGAACTGGGCCGACAGTGCCAGTCCCGAGGCCCAGATCCCCGGGAACCCGGCTTCCTGGACGATGCGGGCCGACAACGCGTTGTGGGCTTCGAGCAAGAACTCGAGCCCCGGGCCGGCCAGCAACGTCCGCAGAAGCCGGGCGCGGCTCACTTCTTGAGCCGCTCGCCCTGGAATTGCGCCTGGTGCCAGTAGGGGTAGATGGGCACCCGGTCGGTCACTTTCTCGAGCTCCCGGACGTGCTCGGGGTCGAGGTCCCAGCCCACCGCGCCCAGGTTGTCTAGCAACTGCTTCTCGTTGCGCGCGCCGATGATGAGCGTGCTCACGCTGGGACGCTGCAGCAGCCAGTTGAGCGCCACCTGCGGGATGGTCTTGCCGATGGCCAGGGCGATCTTCTCGAGCGCGTCCACCACGTCGTAGAGATGCTCGTCGGGCACGGGCGGCCCCATGTTGGAGGCGGTCTCGTTCTGGTGCCGGCTCGTCTCGGGCAGCGGCTGCCCGCGGCGGATCTTGCCGGTGAGGCGGCCCCAGCCGAGCGGGCTCCACACGACCGTCCCGACGCCCTGGTCGAGCGCCAGGGGCATCAGCTCCCACTCGAGCTCGCGGCCGACCAGCGAGTAGTAGGCCTGGTGGGCGACGTAACGGCTCAGGCCGTGCCGGTCGGCATAGGCGAGCGACTTCATCAGGTGCCAGCCCGAGAAGTTGGACACGCCCAGGTAGCGGATCTTGCCCTGCTTGACCAGGTCGTCGAGAGTGCCGACGGTCTCCTCGATGGGCGTGCCGGGGTCGAATCCGTGCAGCTGGAAGAGGTCGATGTAGTCGGTGCCGAGCCGCTGGAGGGAGGCGTTGACGGCGTTGATGAGGTGCCACCGCGAGGAGCCCAGCTCGTTGTCGCCCGGACCCATCCGGAAGGTCGCCTTGGTGGAGATCAGGACTTTGTCGCGGCGGCCTTTGATGGCGGCCCCCAGGACCCGTTCGGACAGCCCGCCCGAATAGACGTCGGCGCTGTCGAACATGGTGAGCCCGTGGTCGAGGCAGACGTCCACGAGGCGCGTGGCCTCTTTGTCGTCGCTCGAGCCGAGCGCTTTCCAGACTTCGTTGTTTCCCCCGAAAGTGCCGGTGCCCAGCGTGAGCACGGGAACACGCAGGCCCGAGCGGCCCAGGTGCCTGGTTTGCATGGTTACACTCCCTGGTCTCTTCGCAGTGGGAAGAGGAGATCGGTGACAAGGCGCTTTCCGTCTATGAGGATCAGACCCTCCTCGACCACCAGATGATGCAGGCCGTCGGGGTAGGGCGGCTTCGGCTCGAGCTTCATCACGGCGACCTCGTGGAACGTGGTCGGGGTCAGCTCGGTGATTTGGTGGATCACCAGCGCCTGGCCGTAGGACTGGCTGCAGACCTGGGCCGGGCGGTAGAGGTTCTGGTTCAGGCGGAAAGGTTTGCCGCCGTTTCTGGCCGAGCGGATGTCCTGTTTGAGCGGGTCTTTTTGATGGCGCTGGAATGGCCCGAAGGGTGTGTCGGCGTAGAGCGCGTGCAGGTGATAGGCGCCGTGCTGGCTGGTGCCGGTGTAGAGCAGCCACCACCGCCCGTGGTGCTCGAACAGCACGGGGTCGGCGGCCACCGTGTCTTGCAGGAGGGTGATGGGTTTCAGCGTGCCGAGCGGGTAAAGGCGCAGCTCCCGGTCCGCCACGGTTTCGGGGAGCATGTAGGTCTGGTTTTCGTAGGTGAACAGGTAGGGGTAGGAGTGGTGACAGCCGGTGAGGAGCGTCTTGTCGGCGGTCACGTCGACGATGGTGGCGGGCTGCCCGTGGGTGTGCCTTTCCGCCAGCACGTGCCATCCGTCCGCTGCCCGGTAGGCGAAGGGATCGGCGTGGTAGGTGCGCTCGGCGGGCTCGGGCAGCCAGGTCCAGCGCAGCCGGTGGAGCTCGTCCAGGCTTTGGAGGTGGTGATTGCAATACCCGATCGCCCACATGTCGTAGGTGAACAGGTCTTTGAAGGTCTTGCGCGCCAGCTTGCGCGTGCCCACGAGCGCGGCCAGGAGTTTCTGCTTGGCGTTCCGCTCGTCGGGGATGGGCTGGTTGAACTGCCCGCGGGCCCGCCGCAGGGTGCTCTCGTAGCTCCAGTCGGGGCGAAACCACGCCTCGAAGCCATCCTCGCGGGTGACCTTGATCGGTTTCCCCTGCCGGTAGTCAGCGAGCACGGTGGTCTGGTTCTCTCGAGCGAGTCCTTCGAATCGTCTCGATCCGAAAACACTCCCAAGCAGGGCGCTCGATGACGATTTCCCCCAGCGGCACCACTCTCGACGTTCCGATTCTAAACTGAAAATGGACACGGGCCCGTTGCGGGCGCCTGAACGACTGGATGGTCACGATTCGAGCTGGACCCGCTCGAAAGACCTGACCGACTCCTCCCCACTGGCGGTAGAGGGCGTGGAGGGGCTCGCCCGTAGGAGCGAAAAGGGTCAAGCCGAGCAAGAGGGCGATCAACACGGCGACGTTTTCGACATTGAATTTTCTTGCTCCCCCGTGAACAGCGAGCCCCGCGAGGAGGCGAAGCTCGGACCGGAAGGTTCCGTCCTGCCTCGTTGTCGCCCTGGCGCCAGGCCGCAAGCCCCCTGCGGGGACGCGCCTGTGCCCGCCCGGCTTCCCGCTCTACCCGGATTCGGTAGAATCTACCCTTTCCGGGTACCCGACTACCCGGATTTGCGAGAATCTACCCTTTCCGGGTAGAACCGGCGACGCTCGGTCGGGGATAAGCCTTGCGCGGGCTCAGCGACCCAGCTTGACGAGCTCGGCCGCGATGTCGCGGGCGGCGTTGGGTTTGCTGGCTTTGGCCATCGCCTCGGCCACCTGGGCGATACGAGCCTCGTTCGAGAGGTAGCCCACGACTTGCGAGGCCATCTCGTCGCCGCTGCGGGCGATACTGGCGACGCCGATGGACTCGAGGCGGTTGGACTGGTTGACCGACAGCCCCAGGCGCGGGTTGTAGAGAATCATCGGCTTGCCGGTGGCCAGGATCTCCGAGGTGGTGAGCCCGCCGGCCTTACTGACGACCACGTCGGCCGCCTTCAGCCACTCGGGCATGTTCTTGACCGAAGGCAGGACGTGCAGGGGATGGGTGCCGCCCTGGCGCGCCTTCAGCTCGTCGTAAGCCTCCTGGTTGGTGCCCGTGATGCACACGATCTGCATCGGATAGGGCTGGCGCTCCAGCGCATCCACCTGGCGCGTGTAGGGCTGCAGGCCCAGGCCGCCGCCCATGATCAACACGGTGGGCAGCTTCGGATCGAGTCCCAGCTTGAAATCCAGACCGGGCTCGGCCGGCTGCCCGAACTCCTCGCGGATAGGGATGCCCGTCACGCTGACCCGGGACGGATCCACGCCGAATTTGCCCAGGTCCTCGCGCATCGTCTCGTTGGCCACGAAATAGTGCTCCACCGAGTCCTGCACCCAGCGCATGTCGGCCAGGTGATCGGTGTGGACATTGACCAGGGGCGCCGTGATCTCGCCGTCGGCCTTCCAGATGTCGACCAGGCCGGTGGCCTGCTCGTGGGTGGACACGATGAGGTCGGGCTTGTAATCCTTGATGTAGTCGAGGGCCTCGGGAGACATCCAGGCCTTCCACTGGTTCTGCGCGCTGTGGACCATGCCGATGAGCGGATTGCCCTGCAGGGCCAGCTCGTAAGCCCAGCGGGCCAGCGTCTCGTGGCTCTCGAAGCGCTGCACGGCCTTCTTCTGCGAGGCGCGGGTGCTCTCGGAGCACACGCTCAGCATGTCGAACGACTCGGCCTCGACGCCGGGGTGCTTCTGGAGCTCCTTCACCAGGGCCTCGGCAGCCATGCGGTGACCGTGACCGGTGGACGAGCTATGGGTGACCAGGATGCGCATGCACCCCCACCCTAAGCGGGTGGCCTGAAATTAAGCTACAAAAGCAACGCGCGGATCTCGATCAAGCGGGGCAGCACGGCCATGAACGCGTCCACGACCTGGGGGTCGAAGTGGCCGCCTTTGCTGCGCTCGATCTCGGCCACGGCATCCTCCACCGACCAGGCACGCTTGTAAGGGCGCTCCGAGAGCAGGGCGTCAAAGACGTCGCAGACGGCTACGATGCGCCCGAACAGGGGGATTTGGGTGCCGCTCAACCGGCGCGGATAGCCCTGACCGTTCCACTTCTCGTGGTGGGTCAAAGCCACTTCCTCGGCCGCCTGCAATACCGCCGCGCGGCTCCCCGAGAGAATGTTGGCGCCAATCGTGGTGTGAGTCTTGATGACCTCGAACTCCTCGGGGGTGAGTTTGCCCGGTTTGAGCAGGATGGCGTCCGGAATGCCGACTTTGCCGATATCGTGCATGGGGGTCGCCTGCCGGAGGAGGTGGCACTCGTCTTCGTCCAGGCCCAGCCCGGCCGCCACCACGGCGGCATAATCCCCCAGCCGGCGGGCGTGGTTGCCGGTGTCGTCGTCGCGAAACTCGCAGGCCAGGCCCAGCCGGTGCAGCGTGTCGTGGTGCGCCAGCAAGATCTGTCCCGCCTGGGCCTGCACCTCTTTCTGGAGGAGAGCGCGCTTTTGCTCGGCGCTGAGGTAGAGCTGATGGATCTCCAGCATGTTGCGGACCCGGGCCAGGAACTCATAGGACAGGAAGGGCTTGACCAGGTAATCGCGCGCCCCGGCCTTGAGAGCCTCGACCTTCTGGTCGGGCTCGTCCACGCCGGTCAGCACCAGAATGGGCGCGTAGCCCTCCGTCTCCGCCTGCATCAATTGCTGGATCAGCTCATTCCCCTTCACTCCGGGGATGATGAGGTCCAGCACCACCACGTTCGGCTTAAATTCGAGGTAAGCCGAAACGACCTCGGCTGGATTGCTGACCCCGCGGATGTGACCGTATCCCTCGCGCTCCAGCATTTTGGTGATAAGACGCACCATGCTCTCGTCGTCGTCCACGACGAGGACTCGTCCTGCTCTCTTCATAGGCTCGTGCAAATTCTTGACAGTTCTATTGATTCCTGCAATCTATTATTCGCAATGCATGGACAGGGGTTGTCTTTTGCGTAAGGGCGGCAGGATTTTTGACCGATTGGGACGATCTCCCGATTCAAGATGGAAGAAGATCTGGTCCGATTGCTCGAGCAGCGTCCCGTTCCGGACCACGAGTGGCGTCCGCGGGCTCTGGAGGCGGCTCGCCTGCTGTGCCTCTCGGCCGACCTGACCCCATGGGAGGGCCGTCTGGCCGACCTGTTCCGCGACTTCCAGGACATCGAGCTCTTGCAGGCCGTGGCGGACGCGCTGGCGGCGCACTATCTGCTGCAGGGACGGTTGGGTGACCTGGAGACCTTGCTCGACCGCACGCGTTACGCCGACTACCTGCTGCGGGGTTTCGAGTCGGTGGATCAGCCCGGACCGGCCCTGGGGTTGGTGGCCCGCCGCTCCCCGCGGATCATGGCCGAGCTCCTCAGCAAGCGGCCCGACCTGCTGCGCGCCGGTCTGGACGCCGCCTTCCGCGACGCGCCCGACCGGCTGCCGGCCATCCTTCAGGACCTCGCCCTGTGGCGCCGGATGCCGCTGCAGGGCGCTTTGGACCTCATGCTCCAATTGCTCGACCGGGGCACCCCCGAGAGCCGGCGCACCACCGCCCACGCCTTCCGCCTGGCGGCCGAGGCCGGAGCGGACGTCAGCGCCGTGCGCGCTCCCCTCCAGGCCCAGCCCGATCCCGAGACGCGCAGCAACCTGGCCTACGCCCTGGCCCTCTCGGCCTGTCGCTCCAAGGACTGGGCGCAGCTCGACGAAGTGCTCTTCAGCGAGCCGCTGCGCGAAGGGGCCCTCAAGGCGCTGTACGTGGCCTGGGTCGAGAAGGGGATGGACGAGCCGGAGATCGCGTCCCGCGTGGTGCGCTCGCTGCCCGAGAGCGAGAAGCTCCTGATGGAGGCCCGTCGCCGCAAGCGTCAGGCCCAGCCGACCGAGGCCGATGTGCTCGGTCTACGCGAGCCCTCCGCCGGCCTCTACTGGCTGGTGGTGGACCGCCCCGACCGGGCGCGCCAGCTGGCGCCCAGCTTTACGGGCGCCGCCCGGCGCACGCTGGACGAGATCGCCGCCGGGACGCACCGGAAGGCCTGTTGGACCTGCCGCAACGTGCCGCGCCACACGTCGGCCTCGTCCGACTCGGATCTGCCGGTAGAGTTCCGATCGTTCGGCATCGACCCCAAGACCGAGTCGGCCGAGCTGAAGTGCCCCGAGTGCGGAGCGCCCTATCGCTACAGCTACTCCTACGAGACCGAGGACATGTCGTACTGGGAGACGTTCGAGCTGGATCGTCTGCGCCCGGCCCCCGACCGTTCTTTGCTCGAGCACATGGATCCCAATCTGCGGCGCGAGGCCGCCTGGGCTCTGGCCGCCGAGGCCGGGCCCGAGGTGCTGGTGGAGCTGCTCCGGAGCGAGCATCCGGAAGTTCGTCAGGAGGCGCTGCTGGCGCTGAAGCCCGACCTGGAACCGGCCGTGGTCGAGCAGCTGCTCTCGATGGTGGACGACAGGCTGGCGGTGCAGCGCCTGACCCGGCACCTCAACAAGCAGGGCGATTGGACGGCGCTGGCCGGTCTGCTTCCCCGACTGGAGCCGGCTCTGCAGGGAACCTTGCTGGTGGAGCTCGAGCACGCTCCCGCCTCGCTGGTGGCCGAGCCCTCCCTGCGCCTGCTGGGGTCGCCCAATCGCGAGGTCGGACGCCAGGCGGCCCGGGCTCTGCTGGCCCTGGAGGAGCTGCCCGCGGGCACTCTGGAGCGCATCGACGAGCTCTGGAACGAGGCCGCCTGCGGGCTGTGGGCCGACCTGGCCCAGAAGGGCGCGCCCGTGGAGGGCATGCTGGGGCGCGCCGCCAAGCGCCTGCAGGACGGGAGTTGCTGCTATCAGGTCCTGCAAGGCCTGCAGACGCTCGGTCGGCGCAATTTCGACCTGCACCCGGCCATGGGGGCGCTGGCGAAGTTGATGTCGGGCCCGAGCTGTCCCTTCCAGAACGACACCATGCGCGCGGTCTCCTTCGGGCTGTCGGCGGGCACGCCGTGCCCCGAGGTCATCGCGGCCCTGGGGCACATGTCCGCTCGCAGCGACGCGTCTCATGCGGTCTCCGGAATGCTGGCCGCGGCCTCCAAGAAAGGCCATGACATGGAGCCGGCACGCGCGGCCCTGGGCTCGCTGATGCGCAACGAGGGCGGCTGGGAGCGCGAGATGGGCGCGCAGGCCTGGACCTACCACCTGCTGCGGCGCGGCGAGCTCGAGGAAGTGGCGCGCCTGTTGGACTACGGGCTGAACAACGTCCCGGGGGCGGTGGCCAGCGCGCTGCGCGAGTCGGG
>JBDHVW010000031.1:0-79873 GCA_039809865.1 Vulcanimicrobiota bacterium | reverse complement strand
ACATCTTCACGGCGCCCCCACCCAGGCAGGCGAACCTGATGCAGGACCCCAACCTGACCACGGCCGCCGCCCGCGGCCGCGAGCCGCAGGTGCAGGCCGTGGCCCAGCGGCCCTCGGTCCCCACGCCCGCGCCCCAGAACGCGCCCCAGAGCCAGCCGGCCGAGAACGCCGCGGCCGCTCAGGCCGCCACGGCCCTCAAGCCGAACGCGGTCCCGCCCGGACCCCCGCCGCCTCCGGCTCCGGACAAAGCCAACGTCATGACTCCCGCGCGCCGCGCCGCGCTCCAGCAGGCCGCGTCCATCGTGCGCGACGTGACCATCGGCAAGGGCTCCAGTGAGCATCCCTGGGCCCTGGCCGGCATCAGCCAGACGACCGACGGCGCCCTGGCGATGGCCGATTCGCTCGAGCTGGCCGTCTCGCAGAGCCCCAAGAACATGCTCAAGTTCCTGGACACCGTCACCCACAACGCCGACAGCACCCGCGGCTTCTCCTACGCCCTGGCCAACGCGGCCAACGTGGCCCCGGAGCGCATGACCGGCATCATGCTCCTCACCACCGACGCCGAGGGTGGCAAACAATCGCTGGGCAACCTGTTCAACAAGCTCTCCCAGGACCAGCCCGGCTCGCAGAACCTGGCCACGGTGCTGGAAGCTTCCAGCCGCACCGAGACCTCTGCCAAGGGAATGGTGGAGCTGCTCGACGTGCTGACCCAGCCCGAAGGCGACAAGTGGGACAGCGCCAACAACCTGGCCCACAGCCTGTCGCGCACCACCGAGTACGTGCACGGGTCGCGCCACACAGCCCAGATGTTCCTCAACACCATGGAGGCGGAGGGCGGCGCCCGCAACTTCGCCACCATGATGAACCGCATGACCCGCACGCCCGAAAGCGCCGCCTCCAGTCGCGACATGCTGCTCAACATGTCTTACGACCGCGAGGGAGCACGCGCCGTCGGCGTCATGCTGGCGCGCGCCAGCACCTCGCGCGCCGGCGGCACCGAGTTGCTCGACAGCCTGCAGCGCATGGCCACGACGCCCACCGGTCAGCGCGACATCGGCCGTCTCTTCAACCGGATGGCCCAGGATCAGCAGGGCGCCCGCTTCATCAGCAACCTGTTCAAAGAGCCGGCCCACGCTGACCGCCTCACCGACCTGATCACTCAGGTCAGCTCCAACGAGGAGGGACGCTACTTCCTCAACAGCGCCTTCGAGTCCATCGACGGCAACCGCCGCACCTACTCCGACAACGAGATCATCAAGGGCCGCCTGGCCAGCAATCCCGAGCTGGCCAGGGCCGTCGAGAAAGTCTGGACGGGGGAGGCCGCCAAACCGCAGAGCCTGGACGTGCCCACCTACCAGAGCGCAGCCGGCGCTCAGGCGGCACTGCTCAACCAGACCGACATCACCGACAAGGTCGAGCTGGTCAGCGCTCCCACGCCCGCCGCGCCCGAAGTCGAGGAGACCCGGGCCGAGGTCAAGACCGAGACCGCCCCCGAAGCCAAAACCGAAACGAAGCCGCCCGAGGAGGCGAAGCCGGAAGATCCGGCCGAGCCGCTCACCGAGAAGAAGGCGGTCGATCGCCTCGACACCCTGCGCGAGCGCGTCTACCACGAGGCCATCAAGGACGCCAGCGACACGCGCTCTCTCAAAGAGACGACCGAGGCGGGCGCCACCACCAAAGCCCGCGAGGCCCAGGGCAACGAGCGCACCGAGCGCGCCCAAAACGAGGACCGCGCCTACACCTTCCGCCCGGCGGACGTCTACAGCGAGGAAACCCTCCGCCAGCTCCGCATCTGCGGCGAGTGCGGCTTCCGTACCACCGGCGCGGGAATGTGTCCCCGCTGCGCCGCCGGCCACCGCAACTGACGTCTATCTCAAATTTTTCAGCCCCATCCGCTAGGCTGCAGCATGGATGGATATCAAAGCCAACATCGTGCGGGTCCCGCCGGGCCGCTATGAGCCCACTACGGGCGAGCACCTGCACTACCTCGAGCTCAGGGACGGCAAGCTCGAGTCGCAAGAGCGCCACGGGGTCGTGCTCGTCCAGAAGCAGGGCAAGCGGTGGAAGCCGGTCGAGCCCCGTGACCACGTCACGCTCACCAACCACGACGCAGAGCTGGGCTTCTGGCGCGATACGCTCCACGACAAGAAGGTCTCCCGCCACGAGGTCATCCCGTTCCAGCAGGCCTACCCCGACCGGAAGAACTGGGAGCTCGACCTCTGGGCCGATCACGCCAAACTGACCTTCCACGACGGTACCAAACCACAACGCCCCGAGTTCGTGGGTCCGCCGCCCAAGGCGACGCCGCACGTCAAGAAGAAGAAGGTCGTCCAGCTCAAGACCGACCCGCTGGGTCTACTTTCCCACCGCTTCGTGGGTCTGTTGGAAAGACGCATCCCCACGAACTTCGGGCCCCCGAGCCAGGAGAGAAGGGAAGCGATCCTGGCCGCGCTCGAGCCGGGTGACGTCATTCTGGAGACCAACCTGTCCTACCCGGGCTGGAAGCAGATGCTCCACTTCGGCCTCGGCTCCAATTACACGCACGCGGCCATGTACGAAGGCGACGGCAAGCTGCTCGAGTCCTCTCCCCACGTGGGCGTGCAGCGCTCGGACCTGGAGAAATACTTCAACGAGCCCGTCAAGCTGGCGATCATCAAGATGCCCTACGCCAGCGAGGCCGACCGCCAGGCGGCCCTGGACAACTTCCGCGCCATTCGCGGCAAAGCGTACAATCGCACCCCCAACTTCCTGACCGAGGAGCACCCGAAGGCCTTTGGCTGCGCCGAGGCCGTGACCTACTGCCTGGAGAACCTCCCCAACCCGATCGCCGTGCCCCGAGTGAGCGTGGCGGGGAAGGAGACCGTGAGCCCCGCGGCCTTCAAGGACATCCCAGGGGCGGTCGTCAAGTACGACGACGAGCCCGACTACTACGACGATCTCCAGCACAGCTGGCCGTGCGGGGGGATCGGCATCGGAATCGGGCTCGCCACGGATATGGCCGCCACTCAGCTACTCGGGCTCTCCCCGCTGGCCTCGGCCGCGGTGGGCATCGTGGGCGGCGCCCTCAGCTACTACCTGACCGTTTGCTACGGCAACTACCAGCAGAAGGGCAAGTTCGGAATGTTCGTCGACGGCAAGTAGCCGCTACTGGCCGCTCCAGATGGGCGGCTCGCCGTCGAACTTGACCGGGTCCTCGCCGCCGCCGTTGTAGTAGACCCACACCCGGGGCTTGAGCGTCTGAGCGCCGTACACTTCCCACTTGAAGAGGATGTACTTCTTGTCGCCCGCGGCCATCTCGCCGACCTTGCGCGTGACCGTCTCTACCTTGCGGCCGTTGTTGCCGTTGTAAAGCTCGAGATCGATGACCACGCCGTCGACGGTGACATCGCTCATGTTCTTGACCCACAGGGTGGCCTCGCCCTTCATGGCGCCCGGTCCGGACATCCCGTTGTCAGCCGCAAAGACTCCCTTCAGCACGGCGATCGGGTGCTTGCCCTTCCACTTCAGGCCGTTGTCGTCATCATCGTCGGCGCGGGCCTTGAGGCCGCCAAAAGTCACCAGAATGGCGCAGCAGAGCGCCAGAAGCAACGTGCGTTTCATAAAATTGCTACCTCCATCAGAAAAACCGGAGGCAAATTCTCACACCGCGGGCAGCAACCCTGCCAAACGCTTGGAAAGAAACTCAAACGCCGCCAGAACTTCCGCTTCGGAGCGACCCTCCAGGGTCAATCGAACACGCCCGTCGGCCAGGGGGTAGCTGCCCAGCTGAACGGTGGCGTAAGAAGACACGGCCTCCTCGAGCACCAGCGCGATGTCGGCCTCCTCGGCGACCAGCTCCAGCACGCGCAGGTGGAACGGCTCGCCGCGGAACGTCTCGCAGATCAGCTCGAACTTGCGCTGCAAGAGATCGGGAATGCCGGGGAACACGTAGACGTTGCCCACCACCAGCTGGGGGAAGCGCGTGCCCGGCGGATACACGAGCCGCGAGCCCGATGGCACACGCGTCATGCGCGCCTGCACCTCGGTCAGCACCTCGACTCTGAAGTAGGCGCGGGCCAGGGCTTCGAGCTCGGCGCGAGGCTCGAGCACCAGCCCCAGTCCGTGCGCGATGCCGGCCAGGGTGACATCGTCGTGGGTGGGGCCCACGCCGCCGGTGGTCAGCACGAGGTCGAAAGCCTGGCTGGCCGCCAGCACCGCGCGGCCGATCTCCTCGAGCGTGTCGGGCACGACCTCGATGCGGCGCACCTCCACGCCCAGCTCGTAGAGACGCCGCGTCAAGAACGGCGTGTTCAGATCCTCGACCTTTCCGGTCAAGATTTCGTTGCCGATGATGACCAGTCCGACGGTCGGCATCGGGCTAGTATCCCTCGGCCAGGCCCGGGCGGCGCGGGTCGGAGGCGCCCTCGTACCAGCCATCGGTGCGCAAGATCATCTGCACGTGCCCGAACGTGTTGCTGGGCTTGAGCGTGTGGCCCCAGCTGGCCAGAATCTGAAGCGTGTCGGGGCTGATGCCCTCCTCGTACTCCACCTGGTCGGGCAGCCACTGTTGGTGCACGCGGGCTGTGGCCACCGCCGTGGCGGCGTTATTCTTGAAATCGATCACGCTCAGCAGAGCCTGCATTACGGCCGTGATGATCTTCGAGCCGCCGGGCGAGCCGATGACCAGGAAGAGCTGACGGTCCTTTTCCACGATGGTGGGCGTCATGCTCGAGAGGGGCCGCTTGCCCGGTTGCACCGAGTTGGCCTCGCCGCCCACCAGCCCGAAGCCGTTGGGCACGCCGGGAGCCGCCGCGAAGTCGTCCATCTCGTCGTTGAGCAACATGCCGGTCCCCTCGGCCACCGCTTTGGAGCCGTAGGAGTAGTTCAGGGTGTACGTCAGCGACACGGCCATCTGGTGGTCGTCCGCCACCGAGAAGTGGGTGGTCTGGGGCGATTCGTAGCCCGGGGCCTTGCCCGCCTTGACCTCGCTCGCTTTGCGGGCCCGCTTCTCGGGAATCGTCGACCGGATCTGCGCGGCGTAGTCTTTCGAGGTCAGCCACTCCACCGGCACTTTGAAGAAATCGGGATCGCCCAGCCAGACGGCGCGATCGGCGTAGGCCGAGCGCATCGCCTCGGCCATGCGGTGCAGATTGACGGCGGAGTTGTGGCCTGCGGCCGCCAGGTCATAGCCTTCCAGGATGTTCAGCATCTGGATCAGGTGCACGCCCCCCGAAGAAGGAGGGGGCATCGAGAAAACCGTGTAGCCGCGGTAGGTTCCCTGCACCGGGGCGCGCCAGATCGGGCGGTAGTCGGCCAGATCCTTCATCGTCATCACGCCGCCGTTCTTCTGGATCGAGGCCACCAGCCGCTGACCCACCTCGCCGGCATAGAAAGCCTGCGCCCCGTGGCGGCCTATTTGCTCGAGGCTCCAGGCCAGGTCTTTCTGAACCAGCTTCGAGCCCACCGCGGGAACTTTGCCTCCGGGCAGAAAGATGGCCGCCGAGGCCGGGTATTTGGCCAGATCGTCCTTCACCTGGGCGATGCTGTCGGCCATGTCCTGGGTGACCACATAGCCCTCGGCGGCGATGCGCCGGGCCGGCTCCACCGCCTCGGCCATCGAGATGGTGCCATACTTCTTCAGCACCGCCTCGAGCCCGGCCACGGTGCCCGGCACGCCGCACGACTGGTAGCCCAGCGTGATGCGTCCTACGTCGACTTTCCCATTCTTGTCGAGGTAAAAGTTGCGCCCCGTGGCCGCGGGGGCGCGCTCGCGAAAGTCGAGCGCCTCCACCTTGCCGTCCGGCGTGCGCACGAGCAGGAAGCCCCCTCCGCCGATGTTGCCTGCGCTCGGCAGCGTGACGGCCAGAACGAAGGCCGTGGTGACCGCCGCGTCGACCGCGTTGCCGCCCTTGCGCATGACGTCCACGCCCTCTTTGGTGGCCAGCCACTCGTTGCTGACCACCATCGCGTGGGGGGCCCGCACGCTGCGGAAACGGCTGGGTGCCTCCTCGGGAATGGGCGGCTGGGCCACGGCCACGGCGGAAAGAATCAAGAGCAGACTCAGGAAACGGCGCATACATTGCGCTTCGCCCTTTTGGTAGGGGAGCCCCTCCCGGAGGGCGAAGCCAGAAAAAATCAGCGACGACAGGAGCGGTCCACGGGATTTATGGCAAATGCGCGACGGGTCAAGAGTTTCGATGACTGGAAAGAGTACTTTCGCGAGTGGCAGAAGGATCTCGGCCTGGAAGAGGTAGCCGAGTCCGTGGGAGGGCTTCCGCCCTACGAGTTCCACATCGGTTGGGGCGACCTCAAGACCGACGAGGTCGAGTTCGGAGCCCACGCCGGCAATCGCAAGTGGGAGAAGCTGGTGGAGGTTCCCGACCAGCGGGCCCGCGATACGCTGTATGAGCTCATCAAGTACCAGGGCGACACCGAGTTCGCCTCCTCCGAGCAACAGCGCCACCTGCTCACCATCGCCCCCTCCGAGGCCGACCTGGTCGCGCTGATCCGCGTGATCCGCGAGGAGGGCCGCCACGGCTGGCAGATGGCCTATCTCCTGATCGACCACTACGGCCGTGAAGGAGCGCGCGAGGCCGAAAAGCTGCTCGAGCGCCGCTCCACCGCCCTGTCCGGCGAAAAGGCCAACCGGCGCCTGCTGCACACCTTCAACGAGCCGATCCGCGACTGGATCGACCTTTACTACTACGCCGAGCTGGTGGACCGTGACGGCAAGTTCCAACTCGACATGCTGAGCCGGTGCGGATTTGCACCGCTGGCGCGCTCCACGGTCTACATGCTGGCCGAGGAGTCCTACCATCTGCGCTTTGGGCACCTGGGCCTCAAGCGCATCATCCATCAGGGGATGGTCCCGATGGCCATCATGCAGCGCTACCTCAACAAGTGGGTTTCGAGCGCGCTGGACCTGTTCGGCAAGGATGAGTCCTCCACCGCGACCTGGTCCTACGAGTGGGGCCTCAAGAGCCGCTTCAACGAGCACCGCTGCCCACCGCTGGAAGAAGACTCCCGCGGCGAGCTCAACGACTTCTCGCGCCTGGCCTATTACCGCGAGGTGCAGGGCCTGATGCGCCAGCTCAATCGTTTCCGCAAGAAGGGGGAGCCCGAGCTCACGCTGCCCGACTTCCGCTTCAATCGCAGGGTCGGAAAGTATGCCGGCAAGTGCCACGGCGTCGATGGCAAGGAGATCAAGCCCGACGAATACAAGGATTACGTCAAGTCGCACCTGCCCACCGAGAAGGACGCTTCGTTCCTGCAAGGTCTCTTCGAGTCGGGCGAAGCCTGGATCGCTCCCATGGTTGCCGACTAAAGTCAGTGTTGACAAACGCTTAGGGAGCAGTTATATTGGCGATGCACTGGCGAGTCCAGTGCATCCTAATTTTTGTGCGGAAGTAGCTCAGTTGGTAGAGCTCCAGCCTTCCAAGCTGGTTGTCGCGAGTTCGAGTCTCGTCTTCCGCTCCAGAAAGATAAGGGTTACGCTGGGGTAGCTCAGCAGGCAGAGCACGTCCTTGGTAAGGACGAGGTCGGCGGTTCGAGCCCGCTCCCCAGCTCCAATTCTGCCAATCTACAGGAGCTTTTTTTTTGCCCCTGTGTGAGATGGAGGTCAAGTCATGGCGAAAAAAGAGGTAAGGGCGATCATTACGCTTGCTTGCCAGACCTGTAAGAACCGGAACTATGCGACGAAGAAAAACCGTCAGCACAACCCGGATCGTATGGAGCTGAACAAGTATTGCTCCACGTGCCGCAAGCACACCGCCCACAAGGAGACCCGATAGTCATGGCCGGCGAAGCGGCCAGCTCCGAGCCCCCTCGCAAAAAGGGCAAGGCTGACCGGGCGGCTCGTGGCATGGGTGAGGGCGGGGAGAAGGGTCCCAAGCGCAAGAAGAAGGGCTCGGGCAAGAAGTCCGGTCCGGACGGAACGGCTCCCGTAGGAGCCGGCGCTGCGGCGCCCGCTGGCGAGAAGGTCAAGGTCAAGAAGGCCGCCCCGCCGCCCCTGCCCAAGCCGCCCAGTCCGGCCTGGGTGAAGATGGTCATCGAGGACTTCATCAAGTTCCTCAAGTCCGTCCGCGCCGAGATGAAGCGTGTCACCTGGCCCTCGGGCAAGGAAGTGCGCGTGGCGACAGTGGTCGTGCTGATCACCCTGGTGGTGGTCACAGGCTACATCGCGATCGTCAACTTCGTGTTGAACATGATCTTCAGGCTCAACCCCACCGGTTAGTTGTAAGGGAGCTCTTGGATGTCCGAGATGATTGAGAACGAGACTCCGGTCGCCGCGTCGGCCGAGGATACCCCGCGCGATCCGCGCGTGCAGTGGTATGTGGTCCACACCTACTCCGGCTACGAGAACAAGGTGCGCGAGGACTTGCAGCGCCGTATCGAGTCGATGAACATGAAGGACTACATCTTCCAGGTGCTCGTGCCCACCGAGGAAGAGCTGGAGTTCAAGGACGGCAAGAAGAAGACCGTTCAGCGCAAGATTTATCCCGGCTACGTGTTCGTGGAAATGATCCTGACCGACCGCTCCTGGGCGGTGGTCCGGCACACGGCCAACGTGACCGGATTCGTGGGCTCGGGCAACCCCGGCGCCAAGCCGGTTCCGCTGCCCGAGGAAGAGGTTCGCCGCATCCGCCAGCTGATGGGCATGGAAGCCCCGACGCGGGTCAAGATCGACCTGGCCGTCAATCAGCAGGTGCGCGTGACGCACGGCCCGTTCCAGGATTTCCACGGGCTGGTGGAAGAGGTCAACCCCGAGAAGGAAAAAGTCCGCGTGCTGATCTCCATTTTCGGCCGCGAAACCCCCGTCGAGCTGGACTTCGGCCAGGTCGAGAAGCTGTAAAACAGAGAGGCAACTATGGCTAAGAAGCTCAAAGCGATTGTGAAACTGCAGGTTCCGGCCGGCAAGGCCAACCCTGCCCCTCCCGTGGGTCCGGCTCTCGGTCAGCACGGCGTCAACATCATGGAGTTCGTCAAGCAGTACAACGAGCGGACGGCCTCCCAGGTGGGTATGATCATCCCGGTCGAGATCAGCATCTTCGAAGATCGCTCGTTCACGTTCGTGACCAAGACCCCGCCGGCCGCCACGCTGATCATCAAGGAGTCCGGCATCGATAAGGGCTCGGGCGAGCCCAACAAGAAAAAAGTTGGCAAGCTGACCAAGGCGCAGGTCAAGAAGATCGCCGAGATCAAGATGCCCGACATCAACGCTCTCGACATCAACGCCGCGATGAAGATCATCGAAGGCACCGCCCGCTCGATGGGCGTCGAAGTCGAGGGCTAAGCGTAGTTCAGAGTTACGAGTCGAGAGTTAAGAGTTTCCCAGCGAAACTCTCAACTCTCGACTGCGAAGTGGGAGGCTCCCCCCGGAGCCGCCAATACCACCGCTTAAGGAGAACCCCGGAGAATGCCTAACAAAACCAAGAAATACGTCGACGCCAAGAAGCAGTTCGACGAGAACAATCTCTACTCGCCCGAAGAGGCGCTCGAGATCGTCAAGAAAATCGCGTTTGCGAAGTTCAACGAGACCGTCGAGGCTCACGTCAAGCTCGGCATCGACCCGCGCAAGTCCGACCAGACGGTGCGCGGAACCACCGTGCTGCCGCACGGCACCGGTAAGACCCCCCGCGTGATCGTGTTCACCAAGGGCGACAAGGTCGCCGCCGCCGAGGCCGCTGGAGCCGACGAGGCGGGCGCCGAGGAGCTCGTGGCCAAGGTCAAAGGGGGCTGGAACGAGTTCGACATCGCGGTCGCCTCGCCGGACATGATGGGTCTGCTGGGTAAGGAGCTGGGCCGCGTGCTCGGCCCGCGCATGCCCAACCCGAAAGCCGGCACCGTCAACCCCGACGTGGCCAAGGCCGTGGCCGAGCTGAAGTCGGGTAAGGTCCAGTACCGCACCGACAAGCTGGGCATCGTGCATTCGCCCATCGGGAAGGTCAGCTTCGAGCCCGACCAGCTTTCGCAGAACTTGAAGACTCTGATGGATGCCCTGGTGCGCGCCAAACCCGCCACCGCCAAAGGCGCTTACATCAAGTCGGTCTACGTGACCAGCACCATGGGACCGGCCGTGCGCATCGACCCCGCCCGCGCCTCGACCGTGGTTGCCGCCAAACCTTGACGACAGGACCGCACTGAGCTATTATGGCTCAGTTGCTGGGGGTGTAGCTCAGCTGGGAGAGCGCTTGCATGGCATGCAAGAGGTCATCGGTTCAAGTCCGTTCACCTCCACCACACAGGGCCCGCCAAATCGGCGGGCCCTTTTTCATGTGTGAAAAAACTTCCTCAGCCGAAAGGATCTCATGGCCTCCGCAAGAATAGCGAGAACGGGTCGCCCGAAAGGGTAATTTTGATCCTGTTCAGAACTACCGGCGCGACCTTGTTAGCGAAAGGCTAGATGGTGATAGAAAATGGCGTATCGGCCCTGTAGATTTCGGAGCTCCGTGCTGGGTGTCTTCCAGTGTGAGAAGCACATGTTTCAGCACAGCTACCCGGAAATCTACAACGAGCTTTACGAGTTCTGCCTCGAGAACGTGCCCGACCGCTTCTGCGGTTACGTCGACTTTGGCTTCAGCCTCGAGGGTGAGACTCCGCGCATCTTCATCAACTGCACTCACCCTTACCAGAGCCGTCCCTTGAAGAGCTTTCGAGACTGCATCGAAGAGTGTGATTACCACGATAAAGAGGGCGAATCCCTCGGCTAGACGAGAGCCCGGACAACTCCGGGCTCTTTGGTTTTTCAAGCAGGTTACTCCGATCTCGGGAGAGAATGAACTCCGACTCACCTGTAACTATGCGTCCTTGTCAGCAATTTTCGCCTAGAATCATCTTCACGACTCCCACCCTGGGAGTGTGCCGTGCCCGGAATTGAAGTGGGTTTAGCTCCTTTTGTCGCGCGGCGGGAGTATTTCGGCTGCCTCGTTTACGACCGGGCCCATGCCGACTACATCCCCTTCGATAACGACGCCACCGACATTTTCATGCGCAGCAAGACGCAGACCCTCGACGAGATTTATCGCGACCTCGCCGACAAGGTGACCCGCCAATCGTTCGACCAGTTCGTCCAGCTCTGCTCCAGCATCGAGCTGATGAAAGACGGTACCTTCCAGGGCGAGTTCATCCAGAGCAGCTCGCACGAGCGCCTCAAGCACCTTTCGGCGCCGACGATGGTCTATCTGCAGCTCACCAAGTATTGCAACCTGGCCTGCAAGCACTGCTGGGCCGACGCCGGCGTGGCGCGCCCCCGCGAGTTGACCATTCTCGAGGTGCGCGATCTGATCGACCAGATGGCCGCCATGGGCACGTTCAAGCTGCGTCTGGGCGGCGGCGAGCCGTTGGGTCGCGGCGACTGGGCCGATATCGTGGCCCACGCCAACTCGCGCGGCATCAAAGTCAGCCTCTCCACCAACGCCACCATGGCTACCAAGGCCGTGGCCGAGCGTCTGGCCGAGCTCGACATCGAAGCCATCAAGGTCAGCCTCGAAGCGGGCAGCGAGAAGAGCTACGACTATATTCGCGGCGATCGCGCCTACCGCAAGGCGATCCGCGGCATCAAGAACCTGATCGAGCTGGCCAAGACCAACGTCTACTTCCACGTCGTCCTCCAGAAGGACAACCTCACCGAGATCCCGGCCCTGGTAAAGACGGCCGAGAAGCACGGCGTTTCGCGGATCGTCTTCGATGTGGCGGTGCCGGTCGGACGCGCCAAGGAGAATCCTCGCCTGCTGTTGACGGCCGATGAGGCCAGCTCGGCGCTCGACCTGGCCCGGCGCATCGGCGAAACCAGCCGCGTCGAGGTCGAGGTCGCCGCCCGCGTCCCGCCACCTTATCAGAAGAAGCGCGTCTTCGAGGGCTTTGGCTGCGAGTGCGGCCAGACGCATCTGCACGTGACCAGCGACGGCGTCGTCTCGGCGGGCGGCTTCGTGAGCCACCTCCTGCCCAGCGGCAGCATCCGCGAGAAGACGCTGGCCGACATGTGGGAGAACGGTCAGGGTTTCAAGCTGTTGCGCGGCAACCCGGGCAACAACATCTGCAAGCGCTGCAATTACTACCGCTCCTGCCGCGGTGGCTGCCGCACGCGCACCTACGCCACCATCGCCGCTTTGACCGAGCCCGATCCGCTTTGCCTGATCGCGCGCGACACGCCGCCGGTAGGCTGAGATGGACCCGGTCGCCCCCGCCCTCGCCCCGCGCACCCTGGCTCGCCTCACCCTGGCCGACTGCCCGGGTTGCGACGAGCCTCTCTCGGTGGAGGGGCTGGCTCCCAACGAGGTGACCCGTTGTCCGCACTGCGCCAGCACGCTGCTTCTGGTCCGCATCGACGGTGTGCTGATGTTTTTGCGGGATGGATGGGTCTGACAGGCCCTCGGAAGGGCTGTGGAGAACGCTACGCAGGATGAGGAGTCGTTCGTGAGCCAGCGCAAGCAAGTTCCGCCCGAGATCGGCGATGAGATCGCCCGGGCTAATCGCATTCTGCTGGTTTCGCACATCGGGCTGGACGGCGACCACCTGGGCTGCATGATCGCTCTGCACTCGGCTCTCGAGAAGATGGGCAAACAGGTCGTGGCTTATCTGCCCGAGTCCGTGCCCGACAACTTCAACTTCCTCAAAGGCATCGAGCGCCTGTCGCCCACCGTCCCGGGCGAGCGCTTCGACCTTTTGATCGCCCTCGAGTGCCCCGAGCTGCATCGCTTTCCCAAAGGCTTCGACTACAAGAGCTCGGCCGAGCGCGTGGTCAACCTCGACCATCATCCCGACAACCAGATGTATGGCGACGTCAACTGGGTCCTGCCCGAGATGGGCTCGCTGGGCGAGATGGTCTTCGACCTGCTCGAGACGATGGAGATCCCCTTCGACGACACCATCGCCGTCGCGCTCTACACGGCCATTTTTACTGACACGGGCTCGTTCCAATACTCCCGGGTCAATCCCAAGACGCACCACCGCATCGCGCGCCTGCTCGAATTCGACATCGACACCGACCTGGTCGGACGCTCCATCTACCGCCAGCTGCGCTTCGAGGCGATGAAGCTGCTGGGCATCGTGCTGCAGAACACGTTCCGCTCCGATGACGGCCGTCTTATCTACGCCGAGCTTCCGATGGCCGAGATGGAGCGCTTCTCGGTGCAACCCGAGGACACGATGTACTTCATTGACCAGCTCGACAGCGTGAAGGGCGCCGAGGTGGTCATGCTCTTCCGCGAGGTCGAGGACGGCCGCGTCAAAGTCAGCATGCGCTCGCGGCACTATCCGGTCAACCAGGTCGCTCAGAGCTTCGGGGGCGGTGGCCACGCCAAAGCGGCCGGCTGCATCGTGCAGGGTGACCTGTCCGGCGTCCGCAAGCGGGTCGTGGGCGCCATGGCCGAATCGCTCCAGCAGTCCATCCTGAGCGATCGCGACGCGCTCCCCAGCTCGCCGGCGGTCTCCGCTCTCAAACGGGGCTGACTTTTTTGGGTTCGAGGGGTCGACAGTCGACGGTCGACAGTCGACAGGAGAAGTAACCGGCGATGCCTAGTTTCGCTGTGCACACCCTCGGATGTCGCGCCAATCAGTCTGATTCCGAAAGGCTTCGTGAGATTTTGCTCGGCGCCGGCTTCGACGAAGTCCCCTTCGAGGCCAACGCCGACGTGCGCATCGTCAACAGCTGCACCGTCACGCGCGAAGCCGACCGCAAGTCCGCTCAGATGGTGCGCCGCGGTATGCGTCTTGGCGGCCAGGTCGTGGCCACGGGCTGCGCGGTGGCCGATCGAGGCGGCCTCAGGTCCCTCCCGGCCAGCGTCCTGCGGCTCCCTCCCGGGCAATCCGACCAGATCTTGCAGCTCCTCGGCGCGGAAAGCTGTCCCAGCACCGACCTGGTCGACCAGGAGACCCTCCAGCTGCACGCCCGCGCCCTGATGCGCGTTCAGGATGGCTGTGATCAGTTCTGCACGTTCTGCATCGTGCCGTACGTCCGGGGCCGGAGTCGCAGCTTTCCTCTGGACGAGGTCGTGGCGGAGGCCCAACGCCTGGAGCAGGCCGGCTACCGCGAGATCGTGCTCACGGGCATCCACCTGGCCGTCTGGGGCCGGGAGCACGGCCAGGACCTGGCGGACCTGCTGGAGGCTCTCCTGAGGGCCACAGGGGCCCCCAGGTTCCGTCTGAGCTCCATCGAGCCCGACTGCTTCCCCCCCCGCATCTTCGACCTGATGCGGGCCCATCCCGAGCGCCTCTGCCCCCACCTGCATCTGGCGCTGCAGCACGCCAGCGACGCCGTTCTCGAGCGGATGCACCGCGATTACGATCAGGCTCACTTCACGCGGCTGGTGGAGCAGTTCTCGAACGTTCCCAAGGCCTGCCTCACGAGCGACGTAATGGTGGGCTTTCCGGGCGAGACCGCCGAGGATTTCGCCATTCTGAGGGCCTACGTTCAAGAGATGCCCTTCTTCCGCTTGCATGTGTTTCCTTACAGCCCGCGGCCCGGCACCGCCGCCGCCAAATTCGCCGACCAGGTTCCGAAAGAGATGCGCGATGCCCGCCGGAACGAGCTTCTCCAGATCAGCGAGCGGAAGCGCCTGGAGTACCTGAGGGGCCAGCGTGGCGCGATCCGACACGTGTTGGTGGAAGGTCAGTCGAGACCCGGCTCCGTGCACGGCCTGACGGAGAACTACATCGATGCCGAGCTGAAAGGCGGACCCGCGCTGCGGCGCCATCTGGTGACCGTCGAGCTGGGCCGGCTGAGGGGTCCGCACGTGCAGGCCAAGCTTGTTCGAAAGGAGTTCCTGGCGGGAAACGGAAACCCCGGGCTTCACTATGGCCGGTCTCTTTGATAAATTCCGGGTCAACCGACCCAAAGTCGACCAGAGTCGCAGCGACGAAACGGCGCGCGCGACCCTGCCCTCCGACCTCTGGATCAAGTGCTCCGATTGCGGCAACGCAATGTACCGCAAAGTCTTCCAGGACAACCTCAAAGTCTGCGACAAGTGCGGGTTTCACCACAAGCTGAGCTCGCACGAGCGTCTCGAGCTGCTGGCCGACCCCGGCTCGTTCGACGAGTGGGATCGCGGGCTCTATTCGGGCAATCCGCTCAGTTTCGCCCCCGAGTATCTCGACAAGCTCGATTCCGACCGCAAGAAGACCGGGCTCGAGGATGCCGTGCTGAGCGGCAAGATCGAGCTGAACGGCCTGCCCGTGGGGTTGGCCATCATGGATTTTGGCTTCCGGGGCGGCTCGATGGGCTCGGTGGTGGGGGAGAAGATCACCCGCGTGCTCGAGCGCGCCGGCGATTTGCGCATCCCCGCCCTGGTGGTCACGTCGAGCGGCGGGGCTCGCATGCAAGAGGGCATGCTGTCGCTCATGCAGATGGTGCGGACCTCGGCGGCCGTGCGGCGGCTCAATGAGCTGGCCGTGCCCTACTTTTGCCTCCTGACCGACCCGACCACCGCGGGCGTGGCGGCCTCGTTCGCGGCGCTGGGCGACGTGATCGTGGCCGAGCCGCGCGCCATCATCGGCTTTGCCGGTGCTCGCGTCATCGAGCAGACCATCCGCCAGAAGCTTCCCCCGGGGTTCCAGACCTCGGAATTCTTTCAAAAGCACGGGTTCATCGACATGGTCGTGCCGCGGGCCGACCTGAAGGCGACCCTGGGCCGGCTGATCGGCATGTTCTCGGTGCCCGTGTTGGAGACCGCGCCATGAGCATGATTTTGGAAGTCGAGAAGCCCCTTCTGGAGCTCGAGAAGAAGATCAAAGAGCTCAAAGAGGTCAACATGACCGGGCGGGTCGACCTGTCGAGCGAGATTCGCCTGCTCGAGCGCAAGGCCGAGCAGCTCAAGCGCAGCATCTACGAGGACCTCTCGGCCTGGGATCGGGTGCAGATCGCCCGCCACTCGCTGCGTCCGAGCACCACCGACTACATCCAGGCGCTGTTCACCGATTTCATGGAGCTGCACGGGGACCGCCTTTTCGCCGACGATCCGGCCATCGTGGCCGGGCTGGCGCGCTTCGAGGGACGGGCCTGCCTGGTGGTGGGTCACCAGAAGGGCAAGGACACCAAGGACAACCTGGCCCGCAACTTCGGCATGCCCAACCCCGAGGGGTTCCGGAAGGCCGGCCGCCTGATGAGCCTGGGCCACCGCTTCAAGATGCCGATCTTCACGTTCGTAGACACGCCGGGTGCCTATCCAGGCATCGAGGCCGAGGAGCGCGGTCAGTACGAGGCCATTGCGACCAACATCGCCCTGATGACCGAGCTCGGCTCGCCCATCGTCACCCTGGTCATTGGCGAGGGCGGCAGCGGCGGCGCGCTGGGCATCGCCGTGGGCGACCGCGTGCTGATGCTGGAGAATTCCGTCTATTCGGTCATCTCGCCCGAGGGCTGCGCCACCATCCTCTGGCGCGACGCCTCCAAAGCCGAGCAGGCGGCCGCCTCGTTGGGGTTGACCTCCGAGATCCTCCTGCGCCTGGGGCTGGTGGACGAAGTGCTGCCCGAGCCCCTGGGAGGGGCCCACCGCGACATTCCACTGGTCTTCGAGACCGTGGCCAGAGCCCTGCGCAAGCACCTGGGCGAGCTGCTGTTGCTCTCGCCCGAGGAGCGCGTGAAGCAGCGTTACGACAAGTATCGCAGGATGGGCGTGGTGCTCGACAGCCCCTTGCGCGCATGACTCCCGGCTCGCGCACCCGCATCGTCTGCACGCTCGGACCCACCACCGAGTCCGAGGACATGATCCGCAAGCTGATCCAGACCGGCATGGACGTGGCCCGCCTCAACTTCTCACACGGGACCTACGAGTGGCACGCCGAGCGCATCAAGATGATCCGCTCCATCGCCGTGGAGCTGGGCGAGCCGGTGGCCATTCTGCAAGATCTCTGCGGTCCCAAGATCCGCCTGGGCAAGATGACGCCCGAGACCGTGCTGAAGGCCGAGGACGAGTTCCGGCTGACGTCCGACCCTCTCGAGATCGGCGACGCGCAGCGCGCGCACGTCACCTACGAGCGCCTCGCGCGCGAGGCCCACGTGGGCGACCCGATCCTGCTCGACGACGGGTTGCTCGAGCTGGTGGTGACGGCCGTCGAGGGCAACGACGTGGTGACCAAGGTCGTGGAAGGCGGCCCCCTCCTCTCCAAGAAGGGCGTCAACCTGCCGCACACGCTGCTGTCGGTGCCGGCGATGACGGCCAAGGATGGCGAGGATTTACGCTTCGGGCTCGCGCAGGGCGTGGATTACGTGGCTTTGAGCTTCGTGCGCCAGGCCAGCGACCTCATCCCGCTGCGGGCGGTGATGAGCGAGGTGGGCATCCACCGCCCCGTGATCGTCAAGATCGAGAAGCGCGAGGCCGTCGACAATCTCGAGAGCATCGTGGCCTCGGCGGACGGCATCATGGTGGCCCGCGGCGACCTGGGCATCGAGGTCCCCATCGAGCGCGTGCCCATGATCCAGAAGCGTACCATCGAGCTGTGCCGCCGTTACGAGCGTCCGGTCATCACGGCCACCCAGATGCTCGACTCGATGATTCGCAATCCACGCCCCACGCGCGCCGAGGCGACCGACGTGGCCAACGCCATTTTAGACGGCACCGACGCCGTGATGCTGAGCGGGGAGACGGCCAGCGGGCTCTACCCGCTGCAGTCCGTGCGGGTGATGGACCGCATCGCGCGCGAGACCGAGCCGCTGGTCGAGTTCGTGCCTGAGTTCGAGCCGGTGGAGACCACTCCCGAGGCCCTGATCGTGAACCAGGTGGCCATGGGCACCTGTCGGCTGGCCAACCGCCTGCACGCCAAGGCCATCCTGGCCTGCACCACCAGCGGACGCACGGTGCAGGCCATCGCCCGCCACCGGCCCGGCTGCATGATCGTGGGCATCTCGTCCTCGCACGAGATCGCTCGCCAGCTCAACCTGTTGTTCGGGGTGCGCCCCCTGGTGGTGGCCAACTACCACACCGCCGAGGAGCTGATCAAGGCCTCCATCCTGGCCGCCAAGGGCGCCGACCTGGTGCACGCGGGCGATATCGTCATCCTGGCCGCGGGCGTTCCGCCGGGCAGTCCGACGAACACGGTCCAGGTGCACCGTATCTGAAGGATATTCCAGGGTCGTTGAAGAAAATTCCCGCCTATGACCCGGCACGTATCGGTTGAAGCCAAGCGCTCGGATGAAGAGATCGTCGATACTCCCGCCATGCGGCACGGCCGTTCGCTGATCAGCCTGCTGCTCTTGATCGCCCTGGGCATCGTGGGCTACAACTTCTACTTCTTGTGCGCCCGCAAGCAGGCCAATTACGAGGCCAAGCTGCAGGAGACCGACCGGCTCGAGTCCGAGATCGCCGTGCTCAAGCAGCAGAACAAGATCCTCTCCGAGCGGGTCAATTATCTCAAGACCGATGCCGGCGTCGAGGAAGTGGCTCGCGAGAAGCTGGGCCTGGTGCGCAAGGACGAGGTCGCCTTCGTGGTGGTCCCGGCCATGAAAGAGGACGCGCCGGATGCGCCGGTGTACGTCCCCAAGCCGCCGCCCCGCAAGCCCACGTTCATGCAGCGGGCGCTGCACAGCATCTTCGAGCCGGGCTTCCCGCACACGATAGACTCAGGGCAATAATGGCGCTATAATCGAGTTCATGCCACTCGAGGTCGGTTCGGTCGTGGAAGGCACGGTGACGGGAATCACCAGCTTCGGAGCGTTCGTCGAGCTCCCCGAGGGAAACACCGGGCTGGTTCACATCTCCGAGGTGGCCAACACCTACGTGACCGACGTTCGCCAGCACGTGCAAGAGCGCGCAAAGATTCGCGTCAAGATTTTGAATTTCAACGAGAAGGGCAAGTACGACCTCTCGATCAAGCAGGTGGACAACCCCGATCCGCCTCAGTTCCGTGGCAACAAGCGCGCCAGGCCGCGCGGGGAGAAGGACGATTCGGGCAATCCCCAGTTCGAGGATATGTTGCAGCGCTGGAAGCGAGACTCCGACGAGCGCCAGCTCGACGTCAAGCGCCACACCGAGGGCAAGCGGGGCAAGAGCCGGGGGAGGTGATGTGGTCGGCCAATCCTCTGCGCGGTCGACAGGCATCTTGACCTGGGAAAGCGAAATGCGGGGGTTAGCTTTCTCGCTTATTGCAAATCTTTTTGCAGTATGTGGAATCCAGGTAAGGAGGCGAACAATGCCTAACTTTTCGTTCAAATTGCGCGTTCGTGGGTCTGCGTCGATTGGCGTTCAGAATGACCCGGCCGCTCGTTGGATTCGCGTTGAAGCCAGTGATGACAATCGGGATTCTAATTCTGGCAACAATGTGCTAACTATTAAAGAGAAAATTATTGAATTCTTGACGAAAGACCCAGCACTTGGCTTTCCGGACTGGTTTGTGACGGTCGAGTTGTTTTCGGCATTGGCGTCCCCGGAAATATGGGTTATCTGCTATGGCGGGATTAACGATGCTGTATTGCTTCACCATGCCACTGGGATGCTTAGGGTAGAACCGGGAGTCACGACGGGGGTGTTCCTCCCCTGAGCCCAAAGCTAAAGGATGGCAAGGCTTGACGGAAGTGGAGCTGACGACATCAATCGGCGCCCTGATTCTCTCAACGCGCCGTCGCTGTCGCCGACCGCGCATACTTGTTCTATTTTTGTCCCAGGGAGGATCATCTGCTGTACGTCGTGCTATACTGTCCCCTCGCGCGGGAATGGCGAAATGGCAGACGCAGGGGACTTAAAATCCCCCGGGTAAAACCGTCCGGGTTCGAGTCCCGGTTCCCGCACCAACCTGGCTTCAGGGCGGCTGTCGTCCAGCGGCGTCACCCCATCCTCGAGGCTGTCGGTGGCAGCCATGCGGACAGGGCGCCCTTGGCAGTCTCAGCGTCCGGTGGGCACGACCAGGACCTCGCGGCCCTTCGAGTCGGTGGAGCGCACCGCCGGAGCCTCGTCCTGCAAGATGAAGGCATACGCCCCCACCAGCACCCGCGGGCCGTTGAAGCGCCCCCGCACGCTGACATTCAGGCCGGCGGGTCCCTCTCCGACGTGGTGCTGCACCTCGTAGGTGATGGTCTCGCCAGCCGCGACCTGTGTGCGCGTGATGGGGGCCGTCTCTTGCAGCTCGAGCTCGTCCAGGGCGTTGGTCGCGATGGTCACATCGCGGGCGGCACTCAAGAACTTGACCTTCACGGTCGAGCTCGAGCCCTTCGTCTCGCAGGTGACCTTGACCGGCAGGCGAGTGGTCCCCGCCAGCACCGGTACGGCTAACAACAGGATCATCCAAAGAATTCGCTTCATCTTACCTCTCATGGGCTGCTCACCGTGAACGTGGTATTGAGATTTCCCGCATCAGCCAGTCCCACCACCAGGATATAGGTGGCTCCGGCGATGCTGGGGAAGGCGACGGCCTGCGCGCCTGGACGGATCATCTTGCCGTTCTCGAAGACCTCGACGCCCCCCTCGGCACTGGCCACACGCACGCGAATGCGCTGTCCGTTGCCCGTCAGGCGGTAGTATTTGTAAGAATCCAGCTCGTTGCCGTTCTCGCCGGACACGCTGAGGGGCTGGGGCCCCGCATTGATCAGGCCGTTGCCGTCGCGATACAGCGGCAAGCTGTCCATACCCGCGTCGTGGGTCTCGGCCGCGGCCCACTGGTCGGTGGCGTTGATGCCAAAGTCGGCATTGCGGGTGTGGAAGGCCAGCAAGGACTGCAGGGCCTGCGGCTCGATGCGCGGAGCGACCCCCTCGAGGAACGAGAAGATGGTCGTCAGCGCGGGTGCGGCTTTCTGATACTGCAGGCCATCGCGCAGCACCGAGAACGGCAGCTCGATCTGGTCGTTGAAGCCGGAAGCCTCCTGCGGATTGATGGGGTCGAACATGTCGTAAATCATGTAGGCCACGGTCGACTCGGAGTACCAGCCTCGGGTGGCGGAGTCGCTCTCGTTGTTGCGCTCGAGGTCGTCATTGATGCCCATGCTGGACTTGTTGCCGCTGGTGTCCTTGTAGACCGAGTCGTGCAGCACGATGCCGCCCAGCGCGTTGCCGTAGCCCTCTCCGAAGGCCAGGCGCGGATCCTTGATATCCCCGGCGCCGTGCGTTCCCCCGATGCCGTCCGAGCGGCCGGCGTTGGCCTGGTACCAGTGGCCAAACTCGTGCACCATCACGTGCCAATCATATTCGTCGGTGTCGTTGTTGGCCTTGCCCAGGATGAACAGGGCGTTCGGCCCGGAGTCATAGTGGCTGGTGCTGATGGCTCCGCGGTCGGTGCGGCCCTCGGCGCTGGAGTTGTTGATGCTCCAGTTGACCTTGACCTCCGGCAGACTGGCGGGGTCTTCGTTGAAGGCCTCGGCCACCAGCAAGATGGAGTCCAGCACCGCGAACGGAGCCGAAGGACGCTGGCGGATGGTGATGTTGCCCACCGGGTCGTAGCCGCTGGCCAGCCGCAGCTCGATGCTGGGGTCGACGCGCACGTCCGTCACCGGGCTGTCGGCGGCGTAAAGGATGCCCCCGTTGGTGTTGTCCTGCACCCGCACCCGCTGGTTCCCCTCGCCGCCTGTCTGCGAGTAGACGCGCACCTTGACGCGCGGGACGAGGTTCGGATTGGGGAGCACGAAGGAGCCGTCATCCGCGGTCACGGTCTCGGACTGCACCACGTCGGACTCGTCGAGCAACGCGACGCGCGCCTTGCGGATCGGTCGCTCGGTGGCCTCGTTGAAGGCCAGGAAAGAGTTTTCGCCGTTGGGCCGGCTGCGGGGCGGGATGAACGTGTAAGTTGCGAGGCCGCGCGTCTCGGCGGGGACGACGTCGAACGCGCCGCCCGTGCCGCCGCCAAATTCGCCTCCTCCGTTGTCCAGTGTGCCTCCGGTCCCGTCCGAAGGCACGGCCCCCGAGCCGAGCGAGTAGTCATCCGACCCCGAGCAGCTAAACAGCAGGCCGGCAAGAACGATTGTAGGCAAGAGCTTTTTCATAAGCCAGCAGCGTTCGGACAGGCCACACCGGGATCCTTCGGTCCCTTACCGCCTCGGAGGGCCTGGTTCTAAGAGTCCAGGACAATGGCGACCCGAAGCCTTACGAAAGAAGGCTAAACGGTTCGAAGGACGGCCGCCCCCAGACCGCCGAATCCCGCCCTGAGATGTACGGCACAGGAGACCGAAATCGCTTCGACGAGGCCAAACGCCGGCTCTTGGAGCGACGGACCCCGCTGGCCGCGCCCACCGACTGGGGCTTGCTCGGCCGAGGCGATGATCCGGTCGGGGCCTACGCCGAAGAGGTCGGGCTCTTCACCAAGGACCGCAAGCTCATGCACGGGGTCAGCTGGGTCAAGAAGCGCTCGGGCCTTCGTCAGCGCGTGCACCGGTGGCTGGAGTTCGATCAGGTGGGCACCGTCTGGGTCTACCTGTGGACCAGCGGCCACCCGGTCGTCAAGTTTTTCGGCCTCGCGGTCAAGATTTTCGACGACGGCACCGACCCCCATGCCGAGGACGTCCAGGACAAATACTGGGTTCAGTTTGGCGAGTTCCGGCTGTTCGGACCCTTCTACAACGAGGACTACGCGGTGGAGCTGGCGCGCCTCGTGGGCGCCGAGCTGGGCGTGCGCTGCGACGCTCAGCCCAGGGAGCATCCGGCTGAGGGCAACGTGGTGCGCCCGGGGGAGCGCGTCCCCTCGGGAGAGCAGCCTTCGGTCGCCCGGAAAGTCATCGACGAGCCCGTTCCCAAGCGGGAGCGCAGCGAGAAGCCTCGCCCTCCGAAGGATCGCGAGCCAGACCCCGCGCCGCCGCAGCGGAGCCGGCTTCCGGCGCCGCCCAAATACGGGGAGTAAGCTCTAAAGGGTCGCCGGGGAGGGGCGTTCCTGATGCTCCCGCCAGTGGCGTCCCATCGGGTCGTTGTGGTAAGCCTGCCGGAGCTGGCTCAAAGCCTCGCGCTCGGACGGCCCCAGGCAGGGATGCCAGAAGTTCAAGAACAGCACGATCCGGACCCGCTCGCTGAGGTTCCAGACCTCGTGCACGAACGAGTCGTCGAAGACCAGCACCTCGCCCTCGCGCCAGGTCGTGTCCTCACCGCCGACCCGAAGCCCGCAGCCTTCGGGCACGAGCATCGCCAGGTGGCCCCGCAAGATGCCGTTCATCGGCCCCACGTGGGCCGTGATGCGGCATTTGGGGTTGAGCGAGGAGAACAGGGCCCACTCTCCGCTTTCGAAGCCGGGGAGCGACTCCAGCAGCCGGATTGTCTTTGGGCAGCGGGCCGCGTTTTGCTCGTTCCGCTGGCCGTAGACCCAGAGCGCGTAGGTGTTCCAGCCCGAAACCATCTGGTTGAACTCGGAGCGGTAGTTGCCAAAGCCGCTCGGGTCGCGCAAGAGCTCTTCCAACTCGGCCCGAATCGTGGCGTAGGTCTCCTCCAGAGCCCGAGCCCAGACGAACTGCTCCCTGGCGTAGTAACGGTGCGACGGGATGCCCGGCACCAGGTAGTAGGGGCGCTGGTGCGGGTCGCTGGTCTCGGTCCGGGGCAGGGGGACGCTGCGAAAGAAGAAGTCCAGATAGCCCGAGCGCATGAACATCGACTCCGAGCAGTTGCGGGCGTGGGTCCGGGCTCCCTCGAGAAACAGGCGATGGCGGTCCAGACCCCGCATGGCGTCGGCCAGCTCCTTTCCCTGGGCCAGGGTGTACTCGCGGGCGATCCTGCACCAGTCGCGGGCCGCCTGGTTGGGATAGAAATAGCCGCCCCAACCGAAGCCCTGGTGCAGCAGCCAGAGCGTGAGAGCCATGCACCAGGGATGCAGGGAGGCGTAAAACGCCAGAATGCGGCGCAGCCAGAGGGGCAGGCGGAACGGGGAGCCTTGCTCGAGCCCCACGCTCTCGTAGCCCGAGCGCATCAGCTCCTCGAAGGTCTTACTCATCGGTCATCGCCACCAGCGCTGTCAGAGGGGTGACCAGCATCCCCAGCAGGACGGCGAACACCACTTTGAGCACCAGGAAATCCGTTCTTGGAATGGCGTCTCCCGCCAGTCCGGCGTAGGCGCCCAGCACCGGCCCTCCCAGCAGCAACAGCGTGGCCACCCCGAACTTGCTCGAGCGCCACCAGAGCGCCCCCCGGAACCAGCGCTTCCAACCGGTCAGGGGCAGCCGCGGCAGGAGGCCCCGCCGCACGCTCCAGCGGACCGTGGGCGTATCCAGCAGACAGGTGAGGAGCGGCAGCAGGTAGCAGGTGCAGAGCGAGTCCACCACGGCCCCGTCCAGGGACCAGGTCGGCACCGTCGCCTGCCGGTAGACCAGCACCCCGATGGCCAGGTTGATCGGCAGATTGAACAGGATGGGGACAAGCACCTTGGCGATCACCAGGTAGCGGACCAGCAGGCTCTTCACCCGCCGACCCTTCGAGAGAGGGCGTTTCTTAACTTTTTCATCCCGGTGCGGTAAACTCTGACCATGCAGGTTCAGGCCTTTGGTCACGGCATGCCCCTGGCGTGGAAACCCACGCGCGCGGCCGCGTCCGGGCTCGAGAAGGCGCCCGACGAGGTCACTCTGAGCGGGGGCGGGGGCGTCGCGGCCCCCGAAAAGCCCCTTCCCGAGGTCAAACGCAGCGGACTCTACTGCGCCGCCTGCGCCTGCGTCAGCTTCTGCCTCGGTCCGGTGGCGGCCGGGGTCGGCTGGGTGATGCGCAACCGGGGCATGGTGCTGCAGGACAGCCAGGGCCTGGTACCGCCCGAAAACCAGCTGCACGGTCTGCCTTCGTCGACGCTCGAGCGCCCGGTGTTGTTCGTGCACGGCTGGCACTCCGAAACCGAGTTTTACCGCGACCTGACCGACAAGCTGACCGAGGGTGGGCGCAACGGCGGACGCACGGGCTACGTTCAGAACGGCCAGCTCTTTGCCGATGAGCAGTGCAAGGTGCCGCTGGACAAGCCGACCCCGGACATGAAGGTTTTCCTGAGCGTTTTTACGAGCAACCGGATGTCTCCCACGGCCTCGGCGCCCGAGCTCAAAGCCAATGTCGACGCTATTCGCAAGCTCACGGGCTGTGACAAGCTCGATTTTGCCAGCTACAGTCTGGGTGGCATCGCGACCCGCCAGTATGCCGCCGACCATCCCGAGCACCACATCGGCAAGTTCCTGATGCTGGGCACTCCCAACCAGGGCGCCGGGCTGGCAGGCCTGGTGGCCCGCGGGCTCGAGAAGGAGCGCGAGGGCTGGGACGTGAGCTGGCTGCTGCGCTGGCAGAACATGGAGCAAGCCGACACCGACGCCGTGGACTGGCTGCGCCCCACCTCGCCCCAGCGCGAGGCTCTCAATGCCCGCTGGCCCGCCCAGCAAGAGACGTTCGAGGCGGTGCTGCACCTGGGCTCCAGGTCGGCCCTGACCCCCAGCAAACTGCTCGTCCCGGTCTGGGGCGACGGCACCGTGACCGCGAACAGCCTGAAGCTTCCCGGCCTGCCGGTGGAGCACCTGAGCGTGGGCGGTACTTACGGCCATCACGCGAACCTTCTAGCGAATCCGGAAGGGTACACCCGAATGCGGGAGTTCTTCGGCTGGTCTTGAAGCCGAGCCCTATGTCGCTCGAGTCAAACCTGCCCGGTGGCGTGCGCGTAGAAAGTGAAGTCGCCTGAACAGGGAGCTCTTTCGTCCGGTCGGTTTACGGGAGTGGCGCCTGATCGAGGCGGCTGACCGGCGGGCGTTTCCGCCGCGTCTGCCGCACCAGAATTACTTCCACTGCGTGCTCAACGAGCAATACGCGATCGCGATCGCGCGCGACCGGATCGCGTTCGACCTCAACTCCGAGCACGTCGGGCTCGTAACGGCGTTCACGGTGCCGGCGGAGTTTCTCCGGCGCATCCCCGAAAAGGTCGTGGACGGTCGCAACACGGAGGAAATCTGGATCCCCGCCGAGGAGCTGCCCGAGCTCAACGCTCATATCGTGGGCAAGATTCGCCTCAACCAGGTGTTCTATGGAGAGGCCTATTCAGGCCCTCGCGGAATCGGAGGTTTCCCGGGTTAACGGCACCACCAGGTGCGCCTCGCCCAGGTGCAGCGTGATCTTGCCGCCCGGACCCGGCTGATACCCGGCTGGAAAAGCGCCCAGAACCGGATTGCGCAGGTAGAACCAGGTGCTCTGCAGGTCGAGCCGCAGCGTGTCGCCGGGGAAGAACACCGTGGCGCTGGGCAGCAACTGCAGCTCCAACGTGACCTTTTGCCCTGGCTGCAGGGGCTGCAGCTCGTCATGCGTGTGCACGGGCTGCCAGGGCCTGGAAAGAGCCTCATCGAGCTTGCGATGCGAGGCGCGCAGCATGCCGATGGTGACGGGGCCTTTGTTGAAGCCGTAGGAGTTCTCGAAGGTGATCTCCCGGCCGTCGCGCAGCTTGCGTACGGCCGCGAAGAGGTGCACGTCGGACGCCTCCGCCTCGAGCTCCACCGTCAGCTTCATGGGGCCCGCCAACTCGACCTCGCGCTCGGGCTTCCAGCTGAAGCTGAGGCGGCTCTTCAAAGCCAGGGAGCCCGTGCCTGGCTGTGTCCCCAGCGTGCCGTCGGCCCGCAGGTAGAGCTTCGTCCAGCGCGTGGAGTCGAGCGGCCAGCTCGTCTCGGAGCGCACATCGTAGACCGTGTCGCCGGTGTCGCGCACCTCCAGGCGCACGCGGGGAAGCTCGGGGGGCGGGCCGTCCTTGAGGAAATGGTCCAGGAACTGCTCCTGGGCCTTGAGTCCCTGGGGCGAGTAATACTCGGCCCATTTGCCGGCCCGGTGGGTGTAGAGCCACTTCTGCTCAGACGCGATCTGGTCGAAGGCGCGGAAACTCCCGCGCGTGTGCAGGTTGTGGTCCGAGAAGCTGCCGCAGATGAGGGCCGGGGTCACGATCTTGCTCAGATCAGGCGTGCACTGCCGGTACCACTCGTCGCGCAGGTCACGCTCGAGGACCTCCTCGCGCAGGCGCGTGCGGCAGCGCGGCTGGCGGCTCACCCCGAAGGACCAGATGATGCTGAATCCGTCCTCCCGCACCCCGCCGGGGCGAACCAGGTCGCGGTAGAGGTCGCTGAGGCCCTCCCAGGCCACCATGGCTTTGAGATGCGGCGGGCGCAGGGCGGCCATCTTCCACTGGCTGATGCAGAGGTAGGAGACGCCGTTGGTCCCGACCTTGCCAGTGCACCAGGGCTGCTGCGCGACCCACTCGATCAGGTCGTGGTAGTCCTCGGCCTCCTGGTCCGAGAACAGGTCGCCCTCGCCCTCGGAGCGGAAGAATCCGCGCAGGTCGCAGTTGACCACCGCGTAGCCGCGGGGCACCCAGTGAGCCGGATCGGGTGACTCCCAGCCCGTCCACTGGCTCACGCTGAAGGGTCCCGACTGGCGCATGATGCGGTAGGTGAACGGGATCTTCCCGATGGGCAGGTTGTCCTTGCCGTAGGGATGGGCGCAGACGATGGCCGGCCAGGCTCCCTCGCCCTCGGGAAGAAAGACGTTGCAGCGCAGGATGGTGCCATCGCGCACCTTGAGCTCCTGGTCCCGCAAGAAGCGGACGTTCGGCGGGGGAGGGGTGAACTTCACGGGCGGCTTGAGAAAGCGCTGGATGCGGTCGACCGCGTAATCGAAACCCGGGAAGTCGTAGCTCATGTTGGGACCAGTTTGTGGTGGTGGGGCGCGATCCTGTGAGAGTCCGCGGTCTTCCTCCAGAGGACTTCGAGCACGGAAAAGGGAACCCTGAGGCCCTCGAAACCGGTCCCCCATGAAACCACCCCGGGAGTGCTCACGTCGTGCGGAAATTCATCTTCTTACTCTGCCTGATTCTCACGTTGGGAGGGTGCGGCGGCGGAGTCGCTCCGTCGACCAGTGCGGATACGGTCTCGCCTGCCAGCGTTCCGACGCGCGTGCTGGGGAGGGTCGAGCTGGACCAGCCGATGGTTGGAGCCCGGATCGAGCTCTACTCCGCTGACGGAACGGTCATTCCCACCGCCCAGCCCGCCCTGTCCGACGAGTCGGGGCTCTTCATTCTCTCGGTTTCCGATCTGCCGTCCCGGTTCCGGGTCGTCGCGACCGGAGAGGTCAACGGGGTGACCGAGGCTTACGCATCCGACTACGACACGTTCTCGCCCAACAGCGAAATGGTGATGGTCACGCCCCTCACCAACCTGGTGTCCGCCCACCACGACGCCCACCCGGAGCTGTCGCTGGCCCAATCCGAGGAGGCCGTCCGAAGCTATCTGCGGTTGCCGGCCCAGCAGACCATCCGCTATCACATGGTGCACGAAGGCCACCGTCCGGGCTTCAAGGTCGCCAACTTCCTGGCCTACTCCCGCTCCGACAAGAACTTCCTGGCCAGGGTCGTGCAGTCGATCGACGACCCGATCTCGCCTCCGATTCCGAACTCGATCTTCAGCGACCCCACCACTCAGTTCTGGACGGACCAGTCGATCCAGCTCGGCGTGGCGGTCATCAGCACGGTGCTGCAGGCCAGCGGGGTGCCGGCCGGCGCCCTGCTGGGCTGGGCGGTCAACCTGGCCGTCGGCTCCTCGGGCTCCGACCAGGCAGCGCTGCAGCAGCTCGCCGCCGAGATCGCGGCCCTGGCCAACGAGATCAACCAGGTCTACACCGCCCTCTCCCAGGAGATCCTGCAGCAATCCTACATCGATCAGGTCAACAACCTGATCTCCCAGCTCGATCAGATTCAGTCCAATCGCAACCTGATGACGAATCTGCTCAACAACGGCGCAACCCAGCAGGACATCGACAACTTCGTGGGCGCCATCACCACTCCCGATTTCATCGGGCTCCTGACCAAGATCCACGTCGCGCAGGTCGGCACGTCGGCGGCGCCGGGGCTCCAGGCGCAGGCGGCCGAGGTCGTGCAATTGACGGGCGGTCCCTACTACAGCAACGGCAGCCAGTACAACGCGCTGCTGTCCGAGTTCAGCTATTTCGCGAGCCAGCAGACTTCGGCCATCACGATGATCGTGGAAGGGCTGCACTGCGACAGCGATCCCAGCACCAACCCGCCGCTTGCGACGCCCGATCCGCCGCTGGCCCAGCAGCTCTACGATCAGCACATGCAGAACCTGGCGGAACAGGCCGCCAGCGTACCGCAACCTCTCGACAGCGACAACGTGATCCTGGTCCGCCCGGCGGGGCTCATCTTCTACCGCAAGGCTTTTTCCAGGCAGGAGTATGGGGTCGCGACCTTCATGGCCATGGTGTTCCGTGAGGGCAACTACACGAACTGGCGCGTGGCCACGGCCACCGACTACATGGCTTTGCTCAACGCACTCAACCAGCCGGGTCAGAACATTTCGGTGGACGTCATGCAGAACGAGGGCTTCGACTTCTCGGCCGCCACCAGCAGCACCGACAACCCCGACGACAGCCACTATTTTCTCGGGCTGGACGACGGATTCATCGGCCAGGGCTTCTCGCTGGATGTCGGCACGAGCGAGCTGGCTCGCTACCAGCTCTTTGGCGGGCCCCAGTGGGGAGGGTACCACCTTCCCTTCTTGATCGTGTGCGACGTCGCCGACCAGGACCCGTCCCTCTTCCCGGCCACAGCCGCGGTGAATGACATGGAGGTGGTTCAGAACGGCAATCGCATGAGCGCCATGGCCCACCACAAGCTGGTCACCGGCATGGAGCCGAACTTCTTCCAGGGAACCGTGAACTACCAGTACGGAACGTCCTCCACCGCGGTCGACGTAACCCAGCTGGTGGCCTGGTCGACCTCGGACCCGTTTACGCTGCGCATCCAGAATCCGCCGGCCACCACCCCGAAGAATACGCTGAAGGTGATGCCGAGCATCGAGCTGGATGCCGGGGTGATCACCTGGCTCAAGGCGGGTACGGTGACGGTGACCGCGCAGCTCGTCAACACGCTGTTCGATAACCGACCCGTGTTGGCCGCCTCGACCACCCTCACCAACAGCAACGTGCCCGCCCCGAAACTCCTCTTGATGCGCCTCGGCCCCAAGCACGCCACTCTCGTCAACCCCACCGTGGCGACTCCGCTGACGCTCTACGGATTCTACGACGACGGGTCGAGCAAGCCCTTGACCAGCGCGACGTTCACCCAGAGCATTCCCGAGGCCTCGGTCAGTGTTGCCAACGGCCAGCTCTTTCTCGACCTGAGCGCCGTCCCCGCTACCAAGAGCTTCACGGTGACGGCCACGCTCGACGGAGTCTCGGATACGACGACCTTCTCATTGCCCTGATTTTCCCATGAGCAGGGTTCCCGCTCGCTCTCAAGAACCGGCGGCCAGGATTTCATTCAAGGGGGATGTCCATGCGTCGCTCGTCGTCCATTTTGCTGCTTTTGTTGTTCTTACTGGGCTGTTCGAGCGGCGGCTCGGGCGGAGGAGGCACCACCGCCGCCCCCGCGCCCGGCCCCCAGCGCGTGTCGCTCAAGGTGCAGGTGGGTCTGGACGGCCTGGCGCGCCAGATTCAAGCGCGTGGCCCCCTGTCGCTGGTGGTGGCCGAGGCGGTCAACGCCAATAGCAGCGGCCTCGATCCCGGCACGCTCAGCGGGCTGATCGTGGCCGGCTCGGGCTCGGCCGGCGTGGAGCCCCAGGACACGCGCGCGCTCATCACGCTGGACCTGGCCCCCGGCGTCTACGACATCTACGTCTTCGGGCTGGATGCCGACGGCAAGGTGGTCGCCCACATCCCGTCGCCGGTGCACACGAACCTGCTCGGCGGCGAAGCCCAGGCCGCTCTGGTGCAGCTCGAGACCGGCGTCAGCGCGGGCGTCACCGTGACCCCCTCCAACACCAGCCTCCCCGTGGGCAGCAGCCTGTCCTTCTCGGCCCTGGTGCGCTTTCTGGACAACTCGACCAGCACCAGCGTGGTCTGGTCGTCCTCGGACCCCGCCGTCGCCACCATCGACCCCACCACCGGCGTGGCCACCGGGCTCACTCCCGGAACCGTCACGCTGACCGCTACCTCGACCGACGACCCGACCCTGTCGGGCAGCGCCACCCTGGTCGTGCTGCCGGCCAGCGTGACGATCTCGAGCCTCACGCTGGCAGCCACGCCGCTGACCCTGAACGTCGGCCAGACCGGCAACT
Organism: Vulcanimicrobiota bacterium; assembly: GCA_039809865.1. Lineage (GTDB taxonomy): Bacteria > Vulcanimicrobiota > Xenobia > Xenobiales > QWHO01 > QWHO01. The sequence continues at coordinate 48,942 of JBDHVW010000031.1, read as the reverse complement.
TCACGGTCACGGCCAATCTCTCCGACGGCACCACCCAGGACGTCACCGCCAGCGCGGCCTACACAGCCAATCCGGGCACGGCCCTGACCATCGCGTCCGACGGCAGCTTCACCGCTATCGCGGCCGGAGCCGTCAGCGTCACGGCCACCTTCCAGAGCGTGACCAGCAACGCGGTCAGTCTCACCGTCAACGCCCTGACCCAGGAGCGGGTGGTGGTCGTCACGCTGGATACCACCAGCACCATCGAGACCTACCTGCTGGATAGCGCCGGGGGGCTCGGGTCGATGGTGGATACCCACCCGCTCACCAGCACGGCCTTCCCGGATGGCTCCGGCTCCGGTCTGGGAGCCGATGCCGGCAACAATCTCGTGTTCACCCCGGTGCAGGGCAACGGCGTGGATACTTTCCAGATCTCCTCCACCGGCGCCATCACGTCTCTCGGCAACCTCGTCGCCAACGGGGCCCAGGTCGCCACCGGCGCCAACGGGTTCCTCTACATCGCCGAAAACGGCGGTCCGGGCAATGACGGCATCGACACCTGGTCCTTCTCGGGCGGGGTCTTCAACTTCGTTTCGAATTACACCGCGACCCAGGACAACATTCAGGACCTGTTGCCCTCGCCACCGCCGGGCTTGAACCAGTTCCTCTACTCCGCGGGCGCGACCTCGCAGACCGTGCAGGGATATCCGCTGAGCCCGACCGGACCGCCCACCGGGGCGCCTCTCCCGGGCACGGCCTCCACCCTTCCAGCCAGCGCCAGCCGCCTGGCCCAGCTCTCGGACGGCAGCTTGCTGTTCGTGGGCTCCGACCAGGCCACGGCCGGCACGATCGGCTCCTATGCGCTGGCGGTTACCGGCGACATCAACCCGGTCGCGCTCAGCCTGAGCACCCTGAACGGCCAGTTTGTCAAGGGCGTGGCGGTCTCGCCCGACGACCGGTTCCTCTACGTGCTCAGTCGCAACACGAGCGGGGTGGGCCAGGTGCAGATCTTCAGCATTCTGCCCGGCGGGGTGCTCTCGGAGGACACGGCCGCGGCGTTCAGCATTCCGAACTCTGTTCTGGTGCATGACATGGCCCTCGATCCGAGCGGGAAGTTCATGCTGGTGACCGGGTTTGGAGACAGCACGCTGCGGGTCTACGGGGTCGACCAGACCAGCGGGGCGGTGAACTCGACCCCGCTGACCACGATCCCGGTGAACCGGGCCCACGAACTCGTCATCCTGCCCTGACCCGACGTTAAAAGAGGATTGACGCCTCCCGAGCGCCTGAAACTTGGAGAGGAAAGTCTTCTTGTGCGCAAAACAGTGCTGGATGCACTCACGAAGAGATTTCTTGAAGCTGCTGAGCATGGCCGTGGGGGTCACGCTCAGCGGCTGCGGTGAAGGAACCTCGCAGACGGCCGGGGGCTCCCCGGTCGACCCCCTCCTGGCCCCGATGGCCTACGGCTACCGGGTGCTGGTCCGCTCCGGTCAGGACTTGCCTTCCGGTCGCTCGTTCCAGGCCCGGTCGGCCGACGGAGAGCCGCCGTTCATGGGCGCCGTGATGCTGAACGACCGGCGTCACATCTACTTCCACGCTCTGGACGAGGCCAACAACCGGGGGATCTACCGGCTGGACCTGGATGAGGCGGGCGCTCCGGGCGAGATCACGAACCTCATCCGAGAGGGCAGTGTTCTGGCCGACGGTACGGTGGTGGCCGATTTCTCGGACGGAGAGATCAATAATTCCGACGACCTGCTCGTCGCGGTCGAGGATGCGAACGGCGTGACCACGCTGCAATACGCCCAGAACGGCGGCGGTTTTCGCCCCCTGGCGAAGTCCTTCGGCGAGCTGTCGGGCAATGTCAAGCTGGCTGGCTATGTCTGCCAGACCCAGTCCATCGCGGACGATGGCAGCATCCTCTTCGTGGCCGACTACCTGGATAGCGACGGGATCTGCGAGGGGGAGGGGCTGTTCCTCATGCCCTCCGGCCAGCCCGACCAGACCCGGCTGCTGCTGGCCAACGAGCAATTGGTGCCGGGAACTTCCTCGGCCATCCAGACCTTCGACGTCTGTGAGCTGGGACCGGGGGGACTCTACCTCGTTCGCGGCTCGGCCAGCGCCACCGCGGGTCTGGCCAGCGCCGATGCCAACGGCAAGCCCCTGACCTACCTCCTGGCGGGCCGCCTCGGGGAGACCCCCCGGCTGGTGGCCATCGACCCGGCCCTCGGCTCGCCCGGACAGGGGTACGCTCTGGCCTCGTCGTTCATGTGTCCGAGAATCGGCTATAACTCCGAGAAGGGCTCCATGACCTTAGGGGCCATTCTTCAGCTGGACGAGAACCGGACCCAGCTGTGGCTCGACGACCAGGTGCTGATCGAGGCCGACCTGGCCGGCGGCGGATCGCGCAGTCCGCAAGGCTCCCGAATCGTGTCGATCCTGCCGCCGGTTTTCGGGCCGCGCGGGCTGGTCTATTTTCAGGTGTTTACCGAAGACGGCATGGAGCTGCTGCTCTATGACGGAGTCAACACCAGGACCCTCCTCTCGCGGGGCGATGATTTCAATGGTCAAAAGATCGAGACGATTCTCTTCGGCTCGTTGCCCGAGGCGGTCAACTCTCACGGAGAGTTCGTGACCATTGTCGAGTTGAGCGATGGAGAAACAGACATTCTCCTCGGCTATCCAATCTAGGAGGTTTCGTGGGAGAGATTCGACGCACCGGGCTGGCCACATCCACGCCCCGCAACCTGACGATTGGTTTTCCTTTCGCTGCCCGCAGCGCCACCGATATCGACACCCCGCTCAGTCCGGTGGTCATCGGCATCGGCGCCACGCCTTCGCTCTCGCAGCCCCTGTTCAACGTGAACATCCCCCTTCTCTTGTGGCGGGTGCGCGGCACGCTTTCCGCGCAACTCGTGCTGGGCGCGTTCGTCGGATTCAACCTGGGGTACCAGGTTCAGGGGGGCACGTTCTCGTTCGGTGAGGCCGAAGTCTTGCTGACGGACGTGGGGGCTCAGGGCGGCTGCGGCTTCGGGGCGGGCTTCACGCTCAGCTTCGGGCTGGTCCTGGAGGAGAGCCGCATCCGCTTCACCTGGGCCAGCGGCTTTCGCACCACCTGGGAGCGCGTTTTCAGCATCACCCCCTCGGCCACCATCGACCTCATTCGAATTCTCCTGGACGTCGTGAGCGCCGCCGGAGTGAGGGTTCCCCTGGAGACGATCGATGAAGGGCGTCAGATGGCCGGCAGCGGCGCCATCTGGGGGCTGTTCGACTCCGTCAGCATCCCAGTGCTCGGTCGGGGCAGTATCGAGCTGCGGCCAAGGCTCAGTCTCAGCGCCAACATCCTGTCCCTGATCACCCCGATGCAAGCGCCTCTCAAGGCTCTGAAGAACGCTGGCGGCAAGCTCTTCGTGGGCCCGCAGCTCAACATCGTGTTTCCGCTGACCATCGACCTGGTCCGCCTGACGACCGAGGACGGCTCCTACGACATCGATCCGGATAACACGCGGCAGATTTTTGTGTTCAAGGGCGGGCCCAGTATTCCGATCGACGCTCCCGACGTTCAGAGCCTCACCATGACGCACGCTCATCGACTGGGCGTCCTCTTCACGCTGGAATTCAGGGCCAGCTTCTCGATGTGGTCGATTTTCAGTCTCAGTGCCAGCATTCCCATCAATCTGACCGCTCTCTTTCCCTTCGAGCTCGGCGCCAGGGGACTCATCGGCCCCTTCTACACCGCCCTGTCCAACCAGCCGGTCGCCGCGGCGGAGTTGCCCGAGGTCATCTGGGGCTGAGCGAGCCGCCGGTTCGCATCCGCTGCGCTGAGGATCTCTTCCGAGTGCTGAGCTCGGGCACGCTGGGGGCCCGGCTGGCCGTCCTGCGCGACATCGTGGCTCAACCCAGGCGGCCCCTGGCCCTGGGGCCGTGGGGCGGGGAAGACTTCGTCGACCTGCTGATCCGGCTTATCCCGACCAGCCAGGGGGTTTTGCGCCAGACGCTGACGCTGTGCTTGATGAGCTACCAGGATCCGCGCACGACGCGCTTTCTGTCCGAAGCCTTCGCCACCAGCCGGGACGCCGCCACGGTCCTGCACCTCGGTCAGCGGCTGAGTATCGAGCAGGGACTCGAGTTCTTCCTGCCTTTCCTGTGGGGAGACAAGGCCGCCCAGGCGCTGGCTGCCGCCAGGATCTGCCGGGAGGCGGGCGACCTCGAGTTGAAGGACCGGCTCCGGGTGGCCCTGTTGCTGGATCGAGAGAGCGAGCCTCCGTCGCTCGAGGATGTCTCCCTGCCGGCGTGGCTCTTCGAGCTGAGCGGGCCCCATCGAGCCCGCGCCCGCAGTCTGGCCGAAAAGCAGCCCGAGGGGATGATGCTCCTCTGGTCGGCCTGGGACCGACTGCCGGACGAGGGAAGGGCCTGGCTGGTGGACTTCACCTACCGCCAGAATCCGGTCCGAGCCCGTAAGGAGATCGAGCTTTTGCTGGCGGCGGGATGCTCGGCTCCCCGGGTGGTGGAGACGGCCTGCCGGCTGGGCTTGAGCCTTCCCGAGCAGCTCCTCGAGCACCCCGATCCGGCGGTCCGAGCCCGGGCCATCGCGTCCGGGCTGGCTGACTCGCAGCTGGAACGCTACCTGACGCCGGAGACCTCCCTGGCAGAGGTGCGAGCCGCCACGCGGCGCTGCGGGCCCGAACGACTGCTGAGCCTGATGACGGATCCCCGCTGGCCGGTCCGCTCCGAGGCCGTCAGCGCGCTGGTCCTGTGCCAGCCGCGTCCGTTGGCCCGGGTGCGCCGGATGGTGCGGTCCGAGGAGTTGACGACGAGAGTGGCAGCCGTCGAGCTGCTGCGTCGCTGGGAAGATTTCAAGTGGCTCGAAAAGACCTTGCTGGCTTCCGAGACGGAAACCGGGCGAGTCAGGGCGTCCCGTCGGTCGGAGGCGTCGGCTCCTCGGGAGCCGGGGACCTGGCCAGGGTCGAATTCATGAAGCTCATGGCGGCATTGGCCGCGCTCATCGGCCCGGAGACCTTCGTGCCGGAGGAGTCCTGGCCGAGTCCACGGTGGGCGGCGGCGCGAGGGTCGGAAGCGCTCGGATACGGCACGCGGAACCCGGCCGCCTGATCGGGGAGGGCGGTCTTGGGGGTCGCGAACCCCGAACTGGCCGTCTGGCCGGCCTGCCCGTGGACGGCGTGGCGCAGGAGCGCCGCCACTCCCCATTCGCCCGACGTGCCGGAGCCTTTCGGCTGCGGAAGCGGTTTCGGCGGCTCTTCGTGCATAAACCTTAGTATTGGGGATCCGGAAGAAGGAGTCCTCCAACCGCCTCCCATGGTCAGGACAGGTCCAGCACGACCGTCAGGCTATCGTTGATGCCCTTCCGGGCGAGTCTGCAGCCCGCGGGCCGAGGCGCCCAGACCGGCCAGGCCCAATCCGAGCATCCAGGCCAGCGGCGTGGTCGGGTCAGGCTGGCGCTCTCGAGCGACTTGCAGCGTGTCGATGACCAGCTCTTGCAAGCCCGGATCCCGCTGGCCCAGAGCCTCTCGCTCCAGGAAAAGCCCCCGCATGCCCTCGGCCAGATACTCGTGGCGGTCCGTCAAACCATAGCGCGAGAAGGGCTGCTCGCCCCGGCCGGCGCGCTCGCGCGCCTGGTCGAGCAAGACCGTGGCGCGGTCCATCAACTTCTGCCAGGCGGTCGGGTCTTCTCGCTTGAGCAACGCTTCGATGGCGTGGGTCAGCTCGTGGGGGACAAATCCCGTGTGGGCGTTCTCGGCGTCCACCTGCAGCCGGTGAGCCGAAGCGGTGAACATTCCGCCGCGAGCCACCATGCTGAGCTCGTGGGGATCGCTGTCGGGCGTCACCAGCACGGCCTCGTAGGAGCTGCGCACCACCCGCACCGGAGGAACGAGAACCAGCTGGCGCCCCAGGTCGAAGGGCACGTCGTCCCCGATTCCCTGCAGACGGTCGGCATTGGCGGCTCGGAAGTAGGCCAGGAACTCGGCAATCTCGGCCGGATTGGCAGCCCCGCTGGCTCGCACCAGCTCCTTCACGCTGGTGGGTACTCGGGGTCCATCGGCCCAGCCCGGACTGATGCCGGCCTGGCTGAGCCCCTGCTTGAGCAAATCGTCGCGGCGCGCCTCGAGCTGCTGAAATTCGTGGATTTGCTTGAGCCCGGCCTTACGCGAGGCGAGCTCGACCGCTTCGCCGGCGGGCCCGAGCACGCTCTCGAGCTGATCTCCCAGGTCGGTGCGGCTCAAAGGGGTCGTCGAGTCTTCCTGGCCGAGCGCTTTGAGACCGCTGGCCATGCGGTAGTGGATGGTCGTGTGGGTGCGGTCCACCACGGCCAGCAGCCCGATCGACTGGCCGGTCCGGTGATCTTTGACCTGCTCGAGCTGGCTGCTCAGTCGGTCGGCCAGCAGAGCCGCGTCCTCCACCCCTTCGAGCACCGCGAGGTAGGCATTGGGATGCTGCTCCAGCACCACCTGCAGCCGCTGCAGGCGTGAATCGCGAGGATGGCTGGGAGCGCTCGGCCCCAACTCGTAGATCTGACTGCCCGGTTGAAAGCTCTGCTCGAGTCGGGTCGTGGTAGGAACCGCCACCGGCACCTGGGAGCGCTGCGGGCGAGGGCTGGCCGAGGCCCGCGTGAGCCGGGCGCGGGCGCTGGCGAGTTGGGTGTCGACGGCTTTCCAGTCGGGGCTGGCGGTGATCTCGGCCAGCGCCGGCCCGATCTTGACCGCTTCGCTCATCATGCGGGCCCGGTCGATCAGCTGGACGGTGCCGTCGGAGGCCAGCAATTGGGCCACCTCGAGGTCTGAATGGGTCACCTGCAGCTGGGCCCCATCCTGAGCGAGCCAGCGCAGCACAGGCTCGCCGAACGGCGCGACCTGCTTCTCGATGGTGGCGCGGTCCTGTTGGGTGACGTCAGGGTCGTGGCGCAACAGCGCGTCGGTGCCGGGCGAGCCCAGGTAAGGCGCCAGCTTGAGAGCCCCCGTCAGAGTCATGGCGAGACTCAGGCCCGCCGAAGCCAGCAGAAGCGTCTTGCGACGGGAGCCGGGCCGAGGGATCCGGCCCGAGAGCACGGCCTGATCGCGCTGACGCAGCGGTTCCGTGGCGGTGCGCGCCGGGAGGGGCCGTTGGGTCGGGTCGGCACCCAGTCCGAGGCGAGGGATCAGCACAAGTGGAAGTTCTTGGCCCGCGAAATTGGTTCCTGTCCTGCGGTATAGGGATCCCCAAGGAGTGAAGCGAACTTCTCGAAATGCAGGTCGGCGAGATCAGGCTCCTGTCCACGTCAGGTCCGTCGCGAGCCGCGCGCACCGAAGCCGATCCACCCGAGCAAAAAGAGAGCGTCGATCTGTCGGGCCAGAAGCCCGAGCCGAAGTTTGGCAGTTGGACGCGTCCTCCCGGCCCGGCGAGCGACCGGATCCAGAAAGCTCTCGCCGACCGGGGAGACATCCGAGATCTCGTCCAGAGCTTGCGCGACGACTCGATTTACGGGCCGGCTGCCCGGCTGGCCCTGGAAGCCTCGGCCGGGGTCGAGTCGGCGTTTGGCCGGGATAGTCTGTTGCGGGCCGCGATGATCGACCCTCGCATGGAGACCCCCGCCGAGCTACGCAATCTGTCCAAATATCTGCTCAGCTCCTATTGTGGAGGGGCCGGCTCCGTCGTCTTCGGCCGTCTGGCTCAGGTTCCCGAGTGGTCTGAGGCGGCTCGCTTCACCATCGACCTGGCCGAGAAGTCGGGCGCAGCCAGGTTGACCGTCTATCAGACCGCTCTCGAGCATCTCGAGGCGCGCACGCCCGAGGAAAAGCTCGCGATCGGCAAGGCCGCCCTGGCCCACCTGCAGAAGTACGACAAGAGTGACCAGGGGCTCGAAGGCCAGGCCTCGCTGGGGCGGGCCTTGATGCCCCTCCTCGGCCCCGGCCAAGGACCCGAGCTGGCTTTGCGCATGGCCGATTCCACTTACTACCACACCGACCAAGCCCGCATCTTTGCCGCCCTGCTCGAGGACCCGCGCGTGGCCGAGCTCGACGACCTCACAGCCCTGGCCGGACGCTGTCTGCACTGGAACGGTGACGGCCCTCCCGCGCGCGTGCTGATCGAGGAAGTCGGCAAGCGTCCCGGGGGCGAGAGGGGCTCAGAATTTGCCCTGCTCCTCTACGATAGCTGCAAGTATGACTCGACCCGTGTGGCCCTGGGCCAGGCTCTGCTGGCCCAACCTCGCGTCCACACGCCGCGCCAGCTGGTCGACCTCGTGCGGCGGACGATGGAGTTGGCGGACAGCCATCCCGGACCCGGGATGGTGCACGATCCGGCCCGCATGGGCCAGGCGGCCCTGCACCTGCTCCTGGGCCAGCCGGCCACCAGCCACGCTGCCCAGCAAGGACTCAAACAGCTCGAGGGAGTCACTTCTCCGCAGGAGCGCAAGAAGATCATTCAGGCCACCCTGGTGGTGGCCTCGGTGGGGCCCGAGCACGCCAAGTTCGTCGAGGGGTTGACGGCCAGGCTCTCCTCGGCCGGCTGCGACCGACTCTTCGAGTTGCTGCCTTCGCTTCCCTCACCCGGACGCTCCGCTCAGTTTCGCCAGGCTCTTTTCGAGGGTCTGCCCGGCGAGCTGGGTTCGGACCGGTCTTTCCTGGCCGGCGAGCTGGCCAGGGAGAGGCTACCTTTCCTGGGCGACTCGATCGATGCGCTCTCGCAACCCGGTCGCGTCGGACTCTGGAGTTTCGCTGCCGAGCAGCCGACGCCCGAGGACCCGGCGCTGTACTTGCGCCAACTGCGACCGCAACTTGGCGCCCGTTCCGACCAGACGGTCATCGGGCGCAAAGTGCTCGAGCTCGAGCCCCCCCGACTCGAATCCAAGATGCTGGGCCATCTTCTCGCGGTCGCCAGTCCCGAGCAGCAAGCCGACTGGCTGGATCTCGCCCTGGCCTGGCCCGATTCCCATGAGTCGGGCGAGGTGCGTGCGGCCAGCTTTGCGCGGGCTCTGGTCGACTCGCAGCGCGACTCGGACAGGAAGCTGGGCGCCGCCATGGCCGAGGCCCTGGCCGAGCAGATTCCTCGGCTGGGCCCGCTCGACCCCGGGCTTCCCCTGGCGCAGATGGTGAGCCGCTTCGAGACCGCCGCTCAGGAGATCGACGAGCTTCGGCGCATCGCCGAGCAGAAGTCCGTAAACGCCGGGCTGCGTGACGACCCGGTCGGGCTGGACCTGCCAGGCGTGCGCGTGCGCAAACGGACGCATCGCCCCGAAGGATAGCGCGGCCGACTTTTCCCAGCAGAGTCTCTTTTTGGAATTGTTTATCCGTGGGGCTAGACTGGGGCCATGGACGCGCTCAAGCGAAAAGATTTGCTTGATCTGACCCACTACCTGGGTCCGGTCGCTGTCTGGGCCGCTGCAACTCCTCAAGCTGAAGCTCGAGAGCGCGCAGCCGCTCGACCTCGCCCTGGAGTCGCTCGATTTCTTTGGCAGGACTGGCTCGTCGGCTCACGATTTCCACCTGGGCGTCGCCAGGAGTGGGTCGCGGCCGGATCGAGCCGGGCCTCCATTTTTCCGGCTCTTACCCGTGGGGCCGCGACCACAGACGGCGACCCTCCTGGTAGGCGGCCACCGCTCCAACCAGCATTCCCCCGCTGAAGTCTCGATTGCGGTCGATGATCCTGGACGCATGCCGGGGGCGGCTGCCCAGAAACTCCCCAACCACGGAGCTCACCGCCTGGCCTGTCTGGTTGTCAGAGTGGCCTCCCATGGCTGCGGCCGTCATCCCACCCGCGACGGCGCCCACCGGGCCGGCCAGGACCGCCCCGAGGGCCACGCCCAGGCCGGTCAAAAGGCCGGTGGCGAGTTTGCCTCGCCAGGGCTCGGGTGCGCCCAGACTTTCCACCAGCCCGCGCGTTGCCCCGGCGGGCGCGCACGCCAGACCATGAAGGGTGGCGGCGGTGCTCCCAATGAGATTCTCGGTCGTCAGACTCTGAGCATAACTGGCTCCCTCCACGAAGCCCCGGACCGCACCCTGGCCTTCCTGGTACCCTACCCGGGCTCCGTCGACAACTCCGACCCGAAGCCCGCAGGTCAGACCCTTCCAGGCACGGGTCAATCGTCCGTCCTCGGGCGAGATGTTCTCGCTGACCAGGCTGTCCAGTCTGCTGGCCAGCTCGAGGTTCGAGCCGCCGCGGCTGGCCAGCCCGGCACCTGCCCCTCCCGCCAATCCACTCACGACACCCTGGCCGACATCCGCCACTCCCGCTGCATAGAGTCCAACGCCCGTGCCCAGGGCCACCTGAGTGATGTTGACGCCGTCGAGAACCTGGGCCAGTGCCTCGGGGCTCTCCACGCCACCCAGGGCGCGGGTCACGCCGCCCACCGCGCAGGGTGCGAGCGCGGAAGGGATCTTGAGCGCAGCCTGGGCCGTGCCGATGGCGATTTCGGTAAAGCGGTGTGCGTTCATCATCGTGGGTCGATTCTGCGCGACTCCCGTCACGGCTGCGTCACGCTCCGGTCAACAGGCGACCGTGAAATTGAACAGGATGTCAGGGCTTTTTCATTCGGCCGGGTTAAACTCGCGGTATGCTGACACCGCTCTCGCGAACGACCGTACAGAGCGCGTCCGCACGTACCCTGTCGGCCACGACCCGCGCCGTTTGTCTTGATGATGCTTTCCAGATGAGTAACGGTAAAGGCCTGCCCGAGGTCTGGGCCCTCGAGGCGAAGGGTGGCGACGGGCTGGTTCACAGCCCGATTTCGTCGGGAGACAAGCTCTGGCTGGTGGATGAGCGCAGGCTCAAGAATCTCGACCCGTCTACGGGACAGGAGGTCAATTCGATCCCCTACCGCGGGGAGTTGAGCCCGCAGAGCCTGGCAGACAAGGTCGTGGGGGCGGAAGACGGCTCGATCGTGGCCTTTGATACGGTCACGAAGGAGCCCGCCTGGCGGGTGCCCCTGCAGGGCTGGGGCCATAACGTAGGCGTGTCCGAGACGGAAGGATTGGTTATGGCGGGGAGCCTGGGATGGCTTCTGGCAGTCGATGGGAAGAAGGGACAAGAGCTCTGGCGGCGGGAGCTGCCCGGGGGCGTCAGCATTCTGGGCTGGTCGGAAGAAAGTCGCGTCGTCCTGGCGGATGTAGGGCGCTACGGCTCTTCCGACCTCCGGGGAGTCATCGCCTTCGACCGCGAGGGCCGCGAGCTCTGGTCCACGACCGAGCTCGAGCAAGCCCGGATTGGGAGTCGCGGCCCTTTGTTCGGCCTCAAGGAACGAACCTTCAAATGGTTTGGCGCAAGCTCTCACACGCTGCGCGCGCTCGATCCTGGCAGCGGAAAAAAGCTGTGGAGCCTCCCGACCGATGCCTGCACCCGTCTTTGGGCCACGCCGGACGGCGACCTGGTGGTAGGGAGAGACAAGAGCCTGGAGCTGCGCGACGGAAAGACGGGGCGACCGAGGTGGTCCCTCGAGCTCGACGCGCCGCCCAATTGGGGTGCGGTGGAGGCCGGCAGAACACTGGCCCTGAGCGGCAAGCACTGGGTTTTGACCGAGGCGGACGGACGTATCTCCGGGATCAACCCTCTGACTGGAGCCAGGATGTGGACCGGCGCCCTGCCAGAACTTCCGTGGGCCACGCCCGCCATTACCTCCACGGGTGACGTGGTGGCGCGTTTCGGCAGTGAAATCAAAGGTTTCAGGACGCTCTTGAGCAAGCCACCCGGGGCCGAGGTATCGGGCTCTCGAATCGCGGAATCGCAGGCCTCCGTCCAGCTGGGCGCGGTGCGCGTCCGCAAGCGCGCGTCCTCGGGCTGAAGAATTCATCTCTGAGGCATCCTGCCGCGGGGCTTGCCCGTGCAACTCGGCTTCCAGTCCCGCCTGTCGGCCCAGGCTGATTTGAATGAGGACGGCGCACCGGGTGCTTTCATCCTGAATCCTTTCTCAGGCCCGGGCTCCTTCAGCCAGAGCGGCGCGCCAGCTGCGTAATAAGAACGGGATTGCCGGTCTCTACGACCCGACCCGCCGCGAAGTCAAATGGGAGACCAGCTACAAGAGCGGAATCGGGCTGGCAACCAACGATCCGGAATACCCGGTCCTGGCCCTGGGACCCGGTTTCTTCGACCCCCATCCGGGTTAACCGCCGGCCAGGAATGACCTCTGAGGCGCTATCAAGGGCCGACTGACCGTCCCTGGAGCTTTCCGCGGTGGGCGCGCCCTGGGCGTGAGATACCTCCCCTTTCGGCCGACGGGTAAGGTTCTTACCTCTGTCAGCGCTCGGTCAGCTGCTTGTCGAGGCCTGCCACCAGTTGGGTCAGTTCCTGAACGGTGTCCTCTCTTCGGACCGGGGCTCCTCGCTCAGCGGTGAGGGAGGAGCGACCAGCCCGAAGGGACTCGGACCTCCGGTGCGATTCCGCCCTGCGCGCGAGCAGCTGGAATCGCCAGAAGGATTGACATGAGCAGTAGGAATCCCGCCATTATTCGAAACCGCATATGTCACAAAGACCTTTCTACGCCTCAGTGGCAATAGACTACGACCCGCCGGCGTGGCTGACGATGACAGAGATCATTTCAAGGGGGCTCGGCAATCCCTGGAGGAGTGCAAGAGCCCGAGCCTCCGATAAACTCGCGCAGCACCGAATTGGCTCGAATCAAGTCAAGGAAGACCGGCACGTGCGCGAGACCTACCACGAGGCGCCGCGCTCGCCTGAGGTCGCGCTCGGCCGGGAATCGAGCCCTCCTTTGGCGAACTTTCCTGAGATGAACATTCTGCCGGTGGGACTCCGTTACCAACTGAGCAGAGCCGGCGCGAAATCGAGCCCCCGCCAGGGAGAGAGCTTGCCGGTAGAGGTTCGTGCCGCCCGACGTGAGGAAATAGGCGACCTGGAGCGGCTGCATGTCTCCGCCTTCGGCTTTTCCGGGCGTCTCGAGGAGCGACTCGAGGATCCGGCTTTCCAGGTTCTGACCGCTGTCTCCGGCGGACGCTGCGTAGGGGTCGCCATCCTGGAGGCGGCCTCTCAGGAGCCGTGGCTGCGCAAGCCTGCTTCTTTCCTCCACTCCATGGCCGTCGATGCAAGCGTTCGAGGCCAGGGAGTGGGCGAGCAGCTCCTGATGGGGACCTTGAGCCGGGTCGAAGGACCGGACTGCTTTCTCACCGTCGAGGAGGGCAATCAATCGGCCCGGCGACTCTACGACAAGTCCGGGTTCAAGCCGACCGCGTATACGGGCACGGTGTATCGCAGCGGCCACCTGACGATCAATCTTTCGCGGCCCATGTATGTCATGCGCTATCCGTGCGAACGGGCTCTTGTGACCCGATGATCCGGTCCGTCTGGGGTCAATTCTCGTAGGTGACTTCAGAGAACAAACTGCAGAACTCGTCGAGCGAAAGCTGGAAAATGCCGTCGTCTTGTCCATCCCGGGGTGACCGCCCGTCCTGGCCTACCACCTCGGTATGTCCCCACGGGTTGCGCAGCGTGACCCGATCGCTCGCCCGGTCGAAGGCCAGCACCGAGTACATGTGCTGGGCCGGAAGTCCCTGGCGGTCCTTGCCAGCGTAGATGCAGGCGACCACGAGCTTGCCGTTTTTCAGAGCCTTCTCGAGTTTGTTGCGAGTCGTGCTCTTGGAGGTCAGGAGCAAGATGTCGGTGTCGGAGTCTTTCCCGGTCACGCTGTGGATGGACCGATTTCCCCAGCCGCCCGAGCCGCCCTCTTCAAAGGGGTTCTTGTCCGAGAACAACCAGCTTTCGTCTTGACAAACCGTTCCCCAGGCCTTTTCCAGAACCGCAACCCACAGGCCGTTCCCGGACGAGGACAGAGCCCGTTCGCCTTCGGTGGGAGCGGTGATGGTGACGGGCTTACGGCCCGGAAAGGTGACCGTGTAGGTACCGTTCTGGTTGTCCTTGATCATGCGCTTGATCGCGCCGGGATCGGTCTTGGCCTTGCCTACGAGGGCTGCCAGGAAATAGCAGTTGCCGTAGGAGCCCTGGCGAACGCTCTGCCAGTCGGGCTCCCCCTCGAACAGGCGGGTCTGTCCCTGGACCTTCGAGCCCAGATACTGGAAATTTGCTCCGAGCTTCTGCTGCAACTGGGGCTCGGCGCTGCCCACGCGATCGAGATCGCGCAGCGTAACCCCCGACCGCTCGCGACCCAGTTCGTCGTCCGATAGCTCCTGCAGCTGGTCGACAAACTTGTACAGGGTTGCCAGGGCAATGGCATCCTGGCCGACGTTGCTCGGGTCTTTGAGAGCGTCCTTCAGCTCGTCTTTGGAGAGAAAGCCATCCTTGTTCTTGTCCCATTTGGCAAAGTTGGCCTTGACCCGGCTGATGAACTGCTGAACGTTCGGGTCGCTCGGCGCGGGAGCCGGAGTCGGAGTCGTGGCTTTGCCTTCCCCCGTCCGGGTCAGAGTGGTCGCCTGCCTGCTTGCGTAGGCCTGGACCATGGCGTCGGTGACCTCGGGATTCGGAGCCCGACCGCCTCGAATCACGAAATCGCTGAGGGCCGCGTCCAAAGAGGGATCTTGTTGCAACAGAGGGGGCAGCTCTTCTCGATGCACGTCCCCCCAAGTGGCCACGACCGCGGCCCGCTCGGGAGGCGCCAGTTTCGACAGGACCGGTGGGCCACCCGGAGGTTGCAACGGCGCCAGCGGGAGCCCGGTTCGGAGCGAGCCGACACTCTCCAAGAGGGAATTGAAGTAGCCCAGGCGCTCACTCTGTAGCGTGGGGGACAAGTCGCTGACGGGGGAAAGCTCGAGCTCGAGCCTCTCCTGGACGGCGCTCATCCGGCTGGCGCGAGCCGGTGATGGGATGGGGGACGATGGCAGGCCGACGAGATCCATACCCTAATCTATCAAGAAGGTAGGCCTGCGGCAAACCTCTCCAGATCAACCGGCAAACTCATCCCCGGGCGGGAGCGGCAGCTTCGGGTCATGGCTGGACGCTCGGAAGAATTCGCTCCAGCTCGAGTCGAGCCTCGTTTGCGCTGGCAAAGCGATCTTCGGGCCGGCGCGCCAGCATCTTCGTAACCCAGGCCATGACGGGAGAAGGAAGGTCCAGGCGGTCCAGCGGGGGCATCTCGCCCGAGAGTTTCAGGCTCAGCAGCTCCATCAGATCCTCGGGGAACGGCAGCCGGCGCGCGGGAGTCAGGCTCTCGTACACCGTCAGACCCAGGGCGTACAGATCGATACCGGGGCCCGCGGTTCCACGGTTGAGCTGCTCCGGGGCCATGTAGGTCGGGGTTCCGAGGATCTCGGAGCCGCGCGTCAGGATGCTCTGAGCCACCAGGTCGCGGGCGATGCCAAAGTCCATCAGCTTGACCTCGCCCTTTTTCGTGATGAAAATGTTGGCCGGCTTGATGTCGCGGTGCAAGACCTGCTTGGAGTGAATCGACTCCAGGCCCCGCAACGCCCCGATGGTCCATTGCAGGATCACCCGGTCGGACGCGCCGCCGTCGGCCAGATGCTGCTCCCAGGTCTTCCCCTGCAGCAGCTCCATCACAAAGTAGGGGTAGTCGACCTCGGAGAAGGCCAGGATGCTGATGACATTGGGGTGCCGCAGGCGATTGGCCAGCATGATCTCTCGTGTGAAACGCTTGCGAAAGTCGGGGTCGTTCCCAAACTGCGGCAGCGGGACCTTGGCGGCGTAGCGGGCTCCATCCTGACCCACCACCTCGAAGACCACCGCGAAGCCCCCCATCCCCAACTTTCTAACGACGTCAAAGCTACCAATCCGTGCGGGCAGCGAGCCATCGGTGGGGAACAGGGAGCCCATATGAGCCGCCTCGACCCGTCGTTCAAAATGTTCGCGCTCCTTTCGAAGCTCGGTTGCGTGGCGCCGTTGTCGAAGCCAGATTAAGCCGCCGGCCAGCCCTACCAGACCCAGAGCCAGGGCCAGGCTGCTCCGAACCCAGTTGACGCGCTTCTCCATCGGGATCACGATCGTCTCGCTGCTCTGAATGGCGTTGCTGACCCTGGTTCGGACTCCCTCCCAATCGTGGAATAGATCGGCATAGGCCACGGCCCGGAAATCGACCATATCGCGGGGTCGGGGAATCCGGCCCCCTTCCACCGGTTTCCAATCCTCGGTGCCTATCAGGCGCCAGAAAATCTGGCCTCCCTGGGTGGACATCACGGCGATACCCTGGTCGGTCGGCGGCTGAGCCCGGACTCCGATCAAGAGGAGCAACATGACCAGGATAGGCCCCCGGATCCCCATCCGCCTGCATTTCACTCCCTGAATGCGAGGTCCTCCGCATGCTATACTCAAGTTCATGAGGGGGAGGGCAGCCTACCGGGGAGCCGCCATCGTCACCGTTCTCGCGGTGTCGGCTCTGTTGCTTTTGGCGCTCCTGGCCATGGTCAGCGTCTGCCTCCAGGACCTTCGATTTGGCTCGAGCTTTGCGCTGAATGTGCAGAGTGAAGAACTGGCCCGGGCGGCCTGCTGTCAGTTTGCGCAAGAGGTTGAGCAGAGCCAGGGGAGGCCCATAGATTGGGTCGAGCGACTCAAGCAGCCCGTGTTTCCCGACGGAGCCTCGCGCCTGGGAGGGAGTGTCAGGGTCTTGTCCTTCCGGGGCGCCAGTTCGGGCATCCCTTACTATTCGGTCGACAACCTCAACAGTGAGCTGCCTGCCTCCGACTGGACGGGCAGTCTCCGCGTGCCGCCTTTTACGCTGGGTCTGGTGCTCGAAACGACGGTGGGCAATCACAAATCCTACTACCGTGCCTTGCTCCAACAACGCTGGCCTTACGTGGCGGTTTCTCAGGGGACCATTTCCCTGATGGGAACGCCCCGAATGGCTTCCCCGGGCCAGGACCCCAGGTTGGTGGTCTCGCCCAGCCAGGTCAACGGAAATGTCTTCTGCCTCCCCTACGCGGAGAACACGCAGCAGATTCCCATCTCGGATTCGCCCGGTCGTCCCATGCCCGTCAGGCTGCCAGACAACGTTTTCACCCAGATCATTTCCTCGCGACCGGCGGGAGAGGACGTCTTGTTTGGCCCGGTTGACAGCGGCTATAAGAAGGGAGCCGAGGTGGCCGTGGGTGGAGAGATCGTCACCACGGGAGGGATTGCCAAGAGCTTTGGCAACCAGTTGCGCGGGCGGGTCGATTTCAACACGACGCTGCAGGAGGACCCCTACGGTCGGGTCGAGGTGGGCGGCCAGGGCGAGGCGCCGCCGACGGGATTCGGGCCCAACCAGTTCACCGGGCGCGCCCGCAATGGACGCTCGGGCCCGACCCTGCAAAAGGCGATGGAGTTTCCTGCCACCACCGACTTGACCGAGCTCGTTCCCGCCGAAGCTCCCTTCCAGACTCAGGGGACGACCTCGGTAGCCCGGATGACCAACGCGCCGGCCAACTATCGCTACCCGCCTTTCACTTTTTCCCCCGGGGACCAGAAGTTCTATTTGATGGAGAACGACTGGTCGCTGGCGAGCGCTCCCGGCACAAGCTTCTATTACCTGAAGGGCTCCCTCGGAAACCGCTATGCCGAGGTTTTGCGGCCGCCGGGAGGACCGGTCACCACGGTGGAGCACAAGACCGGCCGGGGTTTGTCTCTGCGCGATTGCGGACTGTTTATCGATGGCGACCTGGAGCTGGCCGATATCAGCAACGGCCAGGACAGCCAGCGTACGACCTCCCTGGGCGGAGTCAACTCGACTCTGATTGTGAATGGGACCTTGATTTTGACCAACGCCTCGCTGGACGCCCTGGACCAGGGAATGGTTCTGCTCTGCAGGCGGCTCGTCATGAAAGCCAGCGGTAACTTTCGCGGGCTCATCGTGGTGCAGGAGAGCGCCCTGATTTTTCCGCGCGGGGTGGCGGGGGAGGACGACCTGGGGAACCCCGTCGCGCCGGCCTGTCTGAGCATTGACGGGGCCATCCTCTGTGGCGGCGGGCCCATCTCGCTGGCCCGCTACGTGAGTGACGAGCTGAATCCGACCGACGAGCAGATCAAAGTCCACGGCCTGAATCTCTGGTCCACTGCCCTCAACTACGATCCCCGCTATCTCAAGAGCCTGCACCGTTATGGCGAGATGCGGCTGCTCCACCTGGAGCGTCTGCCTTGAGAGTTCGGGGAGTCAGCTTCATGGAGCTGGTGGTCGCTTTGTTTCTCCTCAGTCTGTCGCTCCCGATGCTGCTGAACCTCGTCCCGGGTGGCCGCATGGCCCAGCGGAGCGGGGAGAATCTTCAGGCGGCCGCGGCCTACGCCGAAGGCTGGCTCGAGGCAGCCCGGGAGAGCCCTCCGACCACCGACGGTGTGGACCGCCGCCAGCGCGTGGTTCTCAATGGCGTGCCTTACGTGGCGGAGCGGGAGGCCACTCTGGTGGCGCCCGGGTTACAGGATGTCGTGGTCACGATGACGCCCGCGGGGCGAGGAAAGCCCTTCCGGCTGGCCACGCGGATGAAGAGAAATGTCCGTCCCTGACAGAGCGGCTCGCGGCTTTACTCTGGCCGAAGTCCTGGTCAGCGGCACCCTCTTTCTGCTGGTCCTGGGGGTGGTGGCGGGCTTTCTCATCCCGGGGATGCGCGCCTGGATGCGCGGTCGCGAGCAATCCGAAGCCCAGCAGAACGCGCTCCTGGCGATGTTGGCCTTGCGCGAGGCGGCGCGCTGGTCTCACCCCGAGTCCATCGGTCCCATCGATTCCTCGAGCCTGCGCATGTACTCCACGCGCTGCCCGGACGGTCCCAGCTTTCAGAAAGAAACGGGTCAGGTCGAGTACCACAACTGGGAGCTCTTCTATCTCGACCGGGGAATGCTTCGGCAACACGACGTGGCCCTGGCTCTGGATGCCCGGGGCAAGCTTCCCACCGAGCTACCTGCGGACCTGTCAACCTCCGCTCCTTCGCTGGCGACGGACGCGCGTGATCGGGTACTGGCGCGGAATATCGAGGGATTTCGTTGCCGCACGGGGCCCGATGGGGTGGAGATTCAAGTCGACAGCCGGGTCGGAGCCTCCACCTCGCACATCGAGACCCGCCTGGTTCCGGGACAGATGGACCCCTGAGCCTGTCGGTCGCGGAGACATCGCTTGACGTCAACGGCTCTGAGTCCCGTCAGGGCGCTATCACCGGCAACGTCGTGGGGGGAACCGCATCGGTGCTGGATGCGCCCAGACTGCCATTGGATTGGTCGATCGGGAAAGTGAGCAGGCTGTTGCCCCGCGCCACATAGGGCTTGTTGACGGAACCGCGTGTGCGGATGAAAGAGCTGTTCTCTAAGAGCAGCGACTTCCGACGGAGCGAAGCTGACATCGCTGGCAGCCAGAAGGGACTCGAGAGACTCGGCCGCCTCCTCGAAGTCGCCCGCATCAAAACGCTCCCTCCAGGTCAAGACGCAAACTCCTCCAGGCTCTCTGCAAAAAGGCCCTGCAGGTCGCGCCCACGGTCGGAGCCTCTCTCGGTAATCCAGGCAAGCGCTTGCTTCGCACGAGCCAGGTCCTCGGGAAGTGCCGACTTCAGGAGAGCCTGGATGTCGACACGGTCTTGCGGCCTGGAGGCATCGTCTCGCGCCAAAATCTTCAGGGCGATCAGGTCACCTCGGCAGGCGACCGGAACGACCTGCGCGGGAAAAATCTCCAACACATCGGCGCCTTCCACGATTTCCGGCTCGATTCCCGAGGAGGCGAACAGGAAGTCTACGATTTCTCGGTTGTCGGGCGGCCGAAGTCGGACTGTCGCCAAGCGGCCCAGAGCGGTCTGCTCCAGCAACGCTTCAATCTGATACCCCTCGGCCAGAAACCCCCGAATCAGCTCCTCGGCTTCCAAATCGCGTTCGGTGGCCACGGCAATATCCAGGTCACGGGTAAACCGGGGCTGAGTCCGGGCGCCGACAGCCAGGCCACCGATGAGAGCCCAACGAGCTTTCAGCCTGGCCAGGTCACGCTCGACCCGCGCCAGAAGAAGAGGAAAACTGTCAGGTATCAAAGCGGCGTGTGGAAGGCACTCCAACTCCGTCCCCGTGGGGAGCCCCGGGGCGGTCGCGGAGCCAGGCGCGCAGGCGCCCCTCGATGCCCTCGTCGGATTCTTCCGGAAACTCCCGACTCAAATTGAGGCGCATCATCTCGATGCCCACATCCACCATTTCGATCGCCTGGCGCAGCTTCTCAGCGTCCGACAACTCGGGCGCCTTCTGGATCAGCTTGCGAAGCCGGTCTGCCGAGGTTTCCATCAAAAGGTCTTCGACAGCAGAGGGGGAGACTCTTTCGCTGAGGGTCTAAGGCCACCGACGGCGAAAATAAAGCAAATGAGCTTCATCGAGGGGACTTTGGATGTGCTGGACTCCATTCTCTCCCCCGAATGGCGCCAGCAAGAAGGCAGGACCAAACTTGCCTGCTACCTGCGCAACCAGGGCGATTCTCGCGCAGCGTACTCGCTGGTCAGGTACAGCTCGGCGACCTTCCACTTCTGAGGCAGGCTGTCGAAGTGCTTGACCATCAGCTTGCGCAGCTCCCAGAGCGCGGCGCCCGCCTCGCTCGTGAGCGGCTTGAGGCTCGAGCCCTCTTGGAGTTGAAAGCCTCCCAGGTCGGTGGCGAGCCCGGAGGCGTCCATCCAGGCGAGCTGGCCCGCTCCCAGCACGTCCTCGTAGCTCAGGGTCTCGACGCCATCCATCACCAGGTGCAGCTTGCCGGGGGAAGGCGATGCGGCGAAGGCGACCAGAAGGTCGAAGGGCTCGTGCTGGTGCCAGCTCACTTCCTCTATGCGCTGCCCGCCGCGCGGACCCAGATGCGCCAGCAGGGGCGCCGTCGGCAGGCATCGCGCGGCCAGCCTTCCGGAGCCCCGCCCATGATTCGAGACCCCCGCCGCCAGGAGCGAGCACCGGGGGACCAGCTGGCCTTCCAGGCTTCGCCCGTTGAGCGAGATGGGGGTGTTGCACAAGAGACAGTGCTCGAGCTGCGCCAGCGAACGCTCGAGCCGGTCGGACCGCAGGTGGACCCGCAACGTCCACTCCCTGGACTGGCTGGGCTCGCAGCGAAGGTCCGTCCCGGTCGTCCGCAAGCGCCAGCCTCCGGCGGGATCGCAAAAATCGAGCTGGAGCTGGCCGTCCAGTGCCAGAAAGCCGATCAGCGCCGCGGCCAGATGATTCACCCCGCGCGGATTCTCGGCGTGGGGAAGCAAGAGCCGGTAGGGCTCTGCCAGGGGCTCGTGGAGTCGAAGCGCCGTGCCGTAGTGAATGCTCAGCTCCTCTCTGGAGGTCCCGATCGCGATCTGGGGGATTCCCAGGGCCACTCCCGCCTGAACGGCTTTCAGAATGGCCTGGTTGGGATCTTTGAAGAGCGACTTCTTGAGCTTCTCGACCGCTTTGAGCGGGTTGAGCGTAAAATGACCTTCCGACTCCAGGTTGCCCTGGGAGCGCAGGTCTTGGAGCAGCTCCTCGAGGCTCATCTAGTCCGTGAGGGGCAGGCCGCAGTACGGGCAGGAGGGGGCCCGCTCCGGCAGCTTGAGGAGCGAGGTGCCGCATTCGGGGCAACGCTTGAGATCGTCGACCCAGGCTTTCAGGCCGACCAGGGCGAGGAAGCTCACCACGAGAACGGCCACCCCGACCGAGACCCCCCAGCTGGGATAGACGTTCCCGTAACCCGCCAGGGCCAAGCCAATGGAGCTGAACATGACCAGGATGAGGCACAATTTCAGCTTGAGCCCGAGCCGCACGCGCGCTTCGACTTTTTGTCTCATGGCGGTCAAATTCTGACGCTGTTGCTGGTATCGTTGCGCCAGTCCGGGGTCTTCCAGGTCCATCCCCATCATCCTAACCCGCCGGCCAGGCTGCGTCCAGTCCATCCGCCGGGGCCCTTTGTCGGAGCGATAGGTCGTGGTACCGTGCCAGGCCCGACAGAAACAGGTAGCCCAGTTGCAACTGCGGGCCAAGATTGACCGAGATAGTGAACACCGCTACGCCGGCGGCGGGGGATGCCCACGGAGGGCTGAGGGAATCCGCCTGCGAACCTGACTGTCGTGGGGAGCCTGTTCGGAGCCAAGCCGATTCGACCGGTTGCGTTTGGTGGGGTGCGCGAATTGGAAGAGGCGCTGGCCGGCTTCCGCAAAGGCGAAAGCGGTCAGTTGGAAGCGTTGCTCAGCCACCCTCGGGCCAACCACCGCTATTTCTTCGCCTTCGAGGCGGCCGAGGTGGTCGAGCGCCCTCTGGTGGAGGCCTGGGCCAACCAGTATCCCGACCATCTCCCGGCCCTGCTGCTCAAGGCCGCCAACGGCCTGACCTGGGCCTGGCAGGCGCGGGGAAACCAGGCGGCCTCTCGCACCAGCGCCGAGCAGTTTCTCGGGTTCGAAGACCGCTTGAAGGTGGTGGCTCACGACCTGCAGGAGCTCGAGCGCCGGCTCCCTCAAGACCCCAATCCGCTGGCTCTCCAGATCATCCTGGCCAAAGCTCAGAACTGGCCTGGACCGGCTCGGCGTCAGCTGTTCGAGCGGGCGGTGGCCCTGGAGCCCGACCATTATCCGGCCCACCGTAATTATCTGGATGGTCTCTTGATGAAGTGGGGAGGCGACCACCGGCAGGCGGCCGACTTCGCTCTGCAGGCCGCGCGCGGCGCCGCCCAGGGCAGTGATCTCGGCTGCCTGGTCTTCGTCGCCTATCTCGAGCAGTGGCTCTACCATCAGGCGTTCGAGCGCCAGCCAGCCCTGGCCGCGGAGTTCTGCCAACGGCACGATGTGGTGGCGACCACCCGGGAAGTCTATTCACGTTGGGCCGCCTCGCCCGACTGGCCGGGCGCTCCCGAGGCGCGCAACCACGCGGCCATGTGGCTCTTTCTGTGTGGCCAGAAGGATCTGCTTCGCCAGGAGCTCAAAGCGCTGGGCCCGCGCCTGCGCGAAAGCCCCTGGGACTACCTGGGCCAGCCGGCCGAAGTCTTCGCCCGGGCGCGCAAGTATGCCGGCGCCTGACGGTGCCCCCGAAATTCGTGCTACAGTTCAGGCCGTGAAAGTGCGCGGAATGGCTGATGGTAGTCCTTCTGGTAAGCGCCTACCAGGCGTCGGGCCGGCTCTGCCTGGCAGGCGAAGGTCGCCGTCCCAGGCAATGCGGTCCCCCTACGGAGCCGAGCCGTTCGAACCCGCCTCGTCGAGCGCCAGCCGAACCCGTCGTAAGAGGACGCCCGCGGTATAGGGCTTGGCCAGGAAATGGCGCACTCCCAGGCTGGCAGCCCGCTCGCCGCTGACCCCCAATCCGCTGGATGCCACCAGAAGGACCCCCGGATTGACACGCTGGAGGGCCCGGATGGTGGCGAACCCATCCATCACGGGCATCATCATGTCGGTCAGGACCAGCGCAATTTCCTCGGAGTGCATGGCGAAAATGGCGATGGCCTCGGCTCCGTCGCTGGCGACGAGAACGCGATAGCCGAAGACTTCCAGGGTTCGCGCCGTCGTTGTTCGCACGGCCGGCTCATCGTCGACCACGAGCACCAGCTCGTTCCTGCCCCTGGGCATCTCGGACTCGGGCTCGGGTCTCTCGGAAGGAGCTTTCTCGGAGCAAACCGGCAAATACACCCGGATCGCGGTGCCTCGTCCCGGTCGGCTTTCGACCTGAGTAAAGCCCGCGTGGCCTTTGGCCACCGCCTGCACGGTGGAGAGTCCAAGGCCCGTGCCCTTGCCGACCTCCTTGGTCGTAAAGAAGGGCTCGAACATGCGCTGCATCACTTCCTGCGACATGCCTTCGCCCTGGTCGCGCACTTCCAGGCAAACGTAACGGCCGGGCAGGGCGCCGGGTTGAGTCGCCGCGAACTGCGTGTCGACAGTCACGTTCTGAGCAGCGATCAAGAGCTCTCCGCCCGTCGGCATCGCATCACGGGAATTCACGCAGAGATTGAGCAACAACTGGTGGATCTGAGTCGAGTCGCCCTGGATGGGCCAAAGATCGGGCTCGAGACGCAGACGAACCAGGATGTTGCGGTCGAAGGTCTCGCGGGCAAATTTTCCCAGCTCCTCCGCCATCGCGGTCAGGTTCACCGGGCCTCTCTGCACCTCCACCCCGCGAGCGAAGGAGAGCACCTGTTGGACCATGTTGGCTCCGCGCCTGGTGCTCTTGCGAAGTGTGCTCAACAGTTCGAGCTGCTCGGGAGAGCGCGCCCCCATCGCCAGGAGCTCGATGCTCACCATGATTGGAGTCAGCACGTTGTTGAGGTCGTGTGCGATCCCTCCGGCCAGAGTGCCGATGCTCTCCAGTCGTTGAGCGCGCAGGAATTGCATCTCGAGGGCTTTGCGCTCGGTCACATCGGTATTGATGGAGAGGAAGGCCTGCGCCTTTCCGGCCTGGTCGTGGACCAGGGTCCAGCGTGACTCGACCACGATCTCCCGACCTTCGCGCGTGACCTGGCGCACCTCGCCCATCCACTCTCCCGATTCCAGCACCGTGGCAGTGGCCGTCTGGACGACCTGGCTGTCGTGAGCGAAGAGCTCGGGGAGGGACCGTCCCAGGACCTCCTCGGCCGACCAACCATAAAGTCGCTCGGCGCTGCGGTTCCAATAGGTGATTCGCTGGTCCAGGTGCTGCACGAAGATGGCATCCTGAGCCTTGTCCAGCAGCGAGGCCTGCTCGCGCACCCGCGCCTCGGCCTTCTGGCGCTCGAGCTCGGCGCCCGCGCGCGAGGCCAGAATCTGGAGCGTCGAGGTGACCAGGTCGACCTCGGTCAAAGGCTCACGGAAGAGAACGGCAACCAGGCCCACGAGTTCCCCGCGCGAGTCGACCAGGCGAGCTCCCGCCAGGGCCTCGATGTCCTCCGTCCAGGGCAGATCGGGAAAACGCTTCCTCACGTCGCGCGGAAAGAGCCAGACCGGCTGGTCGAGCACGCCGAGGTAGGCGTCGGGAATTTCGCAGGAAAACGGTTCCCTGGGCTCGCCATCCACCCAGAGCGAGAGGGTTCGGAGCTGATGGCGCTCGGGGCCGAATTGGGCCACCAGTCCAATCGGGGCGCTCAAGGCTTCGGTCAGGCTCCGGGTCAGGAGGTCGAGATGCTCGCTGTGGCCGGTGGCTGAGACACCCCGCACCATGGCCACCATGGCCTCCTGCATCCGCCGCTGTCTTTTGCGCAGCCGCAGGTTGCCGATGCCGACGGAGAGCGCGTCCGAGAGCTCGCGCAGCAGGCGCACCTCCTCTTCGGGGAAAGGCCGTTTCTCGGCGCAATACAGAGCGAGAAAGCCGAAGCGCTGCTCAGCCTGGCCCAAAGGTAGGGCCACCAGGGCCTGATATCCGCAGCTTGCCAGTTGCTCGCGCCACGGGGCCAGGGAGGGCTCGCGGGTGACATCGGGGATGATGCTGGCTCGACCGGCGCGGATGGCCTCGGCCGCCGGCCCGGACCCCTGTGGGCCCCAACTCAGCTTGATGGTTTGCGGGTAGTTGCTCTCTCCAAAACTGGCCCGGGGGATGATGCTTTGCTCGGCATCCTGCCCGGCGTAGCCGACCCAGGCCAGTTGGTATCCGCCGATCTCCACCGCAATTCGGCAAATCTCGCCCAGCAACTCGTCTTCGGAGGTGGCCTGGCTGACGGCCTCGTGGCAACTCCCCAGCGTCTGAAGAGCCCGATTCATGCGAACCAGCTCGCGCTCGGCAGCCCGACGGGAGGTGACGTCCTCGATGAGCACCAGCCGGGCCGGCCGTCCCTGGAAGTCGATGTCATCGCCCTGCAGCTCGACCTCGCGCAATTCGCCGTTGCGCAGGCGGTGGCGACCTTCGTCGACCTCGATCTGGGCGCTCTTCATCGCGAGGAGCTCCTCGCGAGCGTAGCCGTAGCGTGCCACGGCGGACTCGTTGACGGCCAGGAGCTCATCGGTCTCGCGGTCTTGCACCCAGGCGGCGTGCGGGATGCTCTCGAACAAAAGGCGGTACTCGCGCTCGGAGGCCCCCAGGCGCTCGCTGTCTCGATGGCGCTGAATCAGGGCCCCCAGGGATTCGGCCAGCAGTTGCACGCTATGGGCGTCACCGTCCCCGAAAGCTCCCGGTCGCCGGGAAACGACCTTGAGCACTCCCAGCAGGCCCTCCACCGAACGCAGAGGCGCGGCCAGAAGGGAGCGCAAACCTCGCTGGCGGCAGGTCGCCCGGTCGACGCGGGGGTCGCTCTCGGTGTCGTCACAACGCAAGATTCGCCCGGTTCGCAAGACGTGCAGCGAGAGGCTGGTTTTCGAGGGAGCATCGGGGAGGGCCACGGTCTCGGGGTCCCCGGCCACGATCCGGACCTTGCCGGGCCCGGATAGCTCCACGATGGCCCCGTCCGCCGGAGTCAGGCGAAGAGCCAGCTGAGCCACTCGGGACAGCATGGGGCTCAGCTCGAGCCGAATGTTCGCCAGCTCTTGCAGGGCCTCGACCAGTTCGGCCAGGCGCGACTGACTGTGCCGCAGCTCCTCTTCGGCTGCCCGGCGAGCACTGACGTCGGCCACCATACCCAACAAACCCTGGAACGCGCCGCTTTCATCATACAGGGGGCTGGAGGAGACGGTCGCCCACATCCGGGTACCGTCCTGGCGAAGGAAGCAACAGTCCAGATCTTGATGGCCCGCGCCACGTCGGCCCTTGAGAAAGCGCCGGATAGCTCCCAGGCGACCGCCCGCGTCCAAAAGGTCGAGAAAGGGGCGGCCCAGGAGCTCCTCCTCACGGTAACCGAGCATCTCCGAAAGGCGGTGGTTGAAGTAGTTGATCCTCCCCTCGAGGTCCACGGTAACGATGCCCTCCTGGGCCACGTGAACGATGCTCCGGTAACTCTCCTCGCTCAGGCGCAAAGCCTCGTCCGAGCGCCGGCGCTCGCCCGCCAGGGCGATGAGCTGAGCCAGCGATTCCAAAAGATGCGACTCTCCCGGCATCAGAGTCCGGGGGCTCCGCGCGTAGAGGAGGAAGAGACCCAGGCGGACCCCTCCCCTGGTCAGGATCGCCCGCGACCAGAGCAATCTCATGGAGCAGCGGACAGCCGTCTCCAGGTGGCTCCTCGTCGGCTCCCAGCGCCTGGGATCGGCCTGGCTCAAGTCTTGGGACAGGTGCGCGGGAAGCTCGTCCAGGCCCAGCGAACCTTCGGGCAGCAAGCAGACCGCTCTCGTTCCGGCTAGCTGACACGAGGTCAGCTCCAGCAGACCGGGCAGGACCGCCGATAATCGTTCGCCCTGACCCAACCTCTCCAAGAAGTTTCGCTGGCCTTCCAGCCAGGCCTCGCTCTGCCGTAAGGTGGTGACATCCTGGAACCAAGCCAGCACTGCCTCCTGGCCTTGCCAGGATAACCCTGCCGAGTGCATCTCCACGACTCGAGGCCCCTGGGCCCCGCGCACGTCCAACTCGGTGGCCTGGCCCACTGCCAGCGGATGTCCAAAAGGCTTACCGGTCAGAGATTGGCCGAAAATCTGCTCGGCGGCTTCGTTAGCAAAGAGAATCTCGCCCTCAGAGCTGAGGACCATGGCCCCCTCGCCAAACTGGCTGACGACCTCGAGCAGCTCTCTCAAAGGCTTGTCTGGTAGGGTCCCTGGATACGCATCCCCCCACCGTTGCAATCGCCCGGGCTCACGGCTTCACCTCGAGACTCAGGATTTCTCGGACCTTCTGAAGGTCGGTCAGGTCTCCCACCAGCTGTCGCCTGGGGAGAGGCTCGGAGCGAATCAGGGTAGGTGTGGCTAGAATTTGCTCTTGCTCGGCCACTTCAGGGTTCTCCAGAACGTCGATCACGACCAGCTGACAACCCTGCAGCTGGCTGGCCAACGATATGGCTCGCTCGGATCGGGTCGTTTTTCCACATACATAGAGCGTCAGTTGGATTGGAGTGCTCAGTGTTGCGGTCCCTTCCCCCCGTATGCCGGACAGTTCTCGACCGATGGCTGAAGGACCTACCGGTTTTTGGCCATGAGCTAGTCGAGCAACGTGCGCTCAGCGTGAGGTGGCAAAGCGTACCAGCACCTCGCTGACCCCCGCCACCCCCAGGGCCAACCCGAGCCAGCCAAGCCGGCGGGCGAGTCGACCGGCCTCGGGGTAGGCATCCAGCCGGGGGAGGACTCCGCAGGTAATCGCCAGCCAGAGGCCCGTCATGGCCAGAGTCGAGGCCACCGTCACGTCCGGGAAGCTCTGCCAGAGGCAGAAGACGCACTGGTGAAAGGGAGCCTCCAGCAGCCTGGGCGCGACCTGGGTGTGTAGCGTCAGCAGCAAACCCGCCAGAGCGACGGCGGCCGCCAGAGCCACGGCGCGGCTGGTGGGGCGGCGCAGCAGGGCGCTCCCGAGCAGCAATATCGCCATGCTCTGCAGGAGGAGGGGCAAGAACGACGAGGCATTCTGACGGATCGCGCTCAACAGACCGTTGCTCGGAAGGTCGAAAATGCTGGTGCAACAGCCCACGACCGAGGGCTCGATGTGCATCAGGAAGTGGAAGTCCATCCCGGCCTCGGCCAGCGTCAACAGGGCCAGCGCCGGCAGCAGGATCAGCTTGAGGCGGAAGAAGGGCTGGGAAGGCTCGCGCCGGTCCAGCGCGTCCAGCACCAGCCAGTAGAGGTAGAGCAAAGGGAGGAAGAGCTTGAGGAGGGTGTCCACGTAAGAAACGGGGAGGTCGAGGAGGTGCAGACCGGCCAGGCACATCGCGCCGGGGACCGAGGAGATGAGGCTCTGCAGAGTCAGGAACCAGAGCGGAATGAGCAGCAGTCGCACCAGAAAGCCGAGCCAGAGCAGCGAGATGACCAGGTAGGCCCGATTCTCCTCGCGGCTCTGCTCCTCGCAGCTGCGCTCGGCGCGCCGTCGCAGCCCCACGTAGAGCGCCAGCAGGCTGGCGGGCAGGATGACCACCACCGAGAGCAGCGAGATCAAGAAGTAAGAAACGACCAGGCCGTTGACGATCACGTCAGGCGTCCTCCCGCCAGAGTGTAGGTCGAGGTCGGCGTCAGCGCGCCGGTGGGCTCGATGTGCGTGGTAAAGATGAGGGTCTTCCCCTCGCGGTTGAGTTTGGCCAGCACGTTGCCGATGAGGGCCGCGTTGTCGGCGTCCACGTTGGAGATCGGCTCGTCCGCGATGAGGAGCTCGGGGCTCAGCACCAGGGCCCGGGCGATGGCCACGCGCTGCTGCTCCCCGCCGCTCAGATGGTGAATCGGAAAGTGGGCCCGGCTCTCGAGCCCCATCGCCTCCAGCAAAGGCATGGCACGCCGGTTCCGCTCGGCCTCGCGCAGCCCCTGGGGCACCAGGGGCAGGCCGACGTTCTCCAGCGCGCTGTAGCCGCGCAACAGGTGAAAGTGCTGAAAGACAAAACCGATCTTGCGGCGGCGCAGGTCGCACAGAAAGTGCTCGGGCAGGCCCGTGACACGCGTTCCGTCCAGGCTGACCTCCCCGCGCGTGGGGCGCGCCAGCGTGCCGATGATGCCGAGCAGGGTGCTCTTGCCACAACCCGAGGGGCCTTTGATCGTGACGCATTCGCCCTTCTCGATGCGCAAGGAAACGTCCGACAGAGCGGGGACCTCCTCGCGGCCCTGCCGGAAGACCTTGCTCACCGATTCGAGAATGACCATGGCTACTGACTCCGGATGGCCCGGTCGGGCTCGAGGGTCGCGAGCCGCCAGGCGGGGAAGATGGTGGCGCCGCACAAAGGCGCGAGCCCGATGGCAAAGAGCACGAAGAGGCTGCCCACCCCGAGGTGGCAGGGAACCGGGAAAGGCGTCGTCCCTCCCAGCATATAGCCGCGCAAGATGGGAGCCCCCAGCAGCACGAAGGCGAGTCCGGCCAGGACGCCGCTGGCGACGGCTGCGAGACCCACGACCAGGGCTTCCAACATCTTGACCTCGATGATGTCGAGAGTGGGCCAGCCCAGTGCTTTGAGCACGCCCACCTCGCGGTGCATCTCGAGGCTGATACTGCTGGCCTGAGCCCATGCCAGCAGCAGCACGGTCAGGAGCAGGATGAGCCACATCAACTGGAACACTCCCGCCCGCCCCCCGTAGGTGGCTTCGAGTTTGTCCCGTTGGGCCGCGCGGGTCAGCACGGTCAGCTCCGGGTGCATCACCTCGATGGTGGTGCCGACCTCTTCATCGGCGTCTACCCAGACATCGGTGCAGGTGCCCGGGTCGTAGCCCAGGACGGCCCGGGCCGATTCGAGATCGGTCAGGATGAGGTCCGAGCTCCACAGGCGGGAGCGGTCGCTGAACAGCCCGACCAGGCGAAACTCGGCGGCGACCCCTTTTGCGTCGATGAGCGCCAGTTTCTCCCCCGGTCTGACGCCCGCCTGGGTCGCGAGAATCTTGCCGACGACCACCTCGCGCGGACCGGGGGCCCGTCCCTGGACGATCGGCTGGACCGGGCTCTGGCCCTCGAGTCCGACCAGGGTACAGGTCCTGCGCCCGGCGTTCGTGAAAAGCTCGACCTGGCCCCAGATGCGCGCGCGTTGCTGGCGAATCCCTTCGATCTCCACCAGAGCTCCCGGGCGCATCGGCACCATTCGTCCGGCCAGAAGGCGCCTCACCGTGAGGGGCGGCAATCCCTCGGCAGAGGCACGGGCATCCTCGAGCAGACCGTCGTGCACCGCGCTCATCCCGGCCGCCAGGGCCATCACCACGAAGAGCGGGATGGCCAGCGATAGGGAGCGTCGCCAGAAGCGCGCAACGTTGCGGAGCGCAATGGACCATAGCACCCAGTGCTTCATCGCGGGAGACCTTCCACAGGGGCGAAGGGATCGCGCAGGGGAGGCGCCGGGAGTCCGACGGCGCGCGCGACCGACCGGGGCCCCTCGGCATCGGCGACCTGCAGCCAGGCCAGCGCAAAGGGCGCCACCGCCAGCAGCAGCAAGAGCAGGCCCACCCGCAACGCCTGACGTTCCATTACCTGGCTTGACCTTTGGCGTCGAACTCGGCCACGGCGCGCAGGGCGCCCGCGTAGTCCACGACTTTCCCTTTGAATTTGGCGGCGAACTGGTCGGCCGTAACGCGGTTGCTGAAGGCCGCGAGGAAAGGCGCCATGGAGCCTTTCGGAATCAGGGTGCCTCCCCCGAGATAGACCGCCTCTTTCGCGTCGCAAAGCTTGCCGGTGGCAAAGTCGCGGGTCTCGATCGTGGCTACCGGGCCCTTGTCGCCTACTTTTTCGAGCAGCACCACGCAGTGCAGCGAGCAAGTTCGCTCCACCGCGCCATCCTGGTAGTGCAGCACGAACAGGGTCTGGCTCTTGTTGGCGTCCATGCCGCACATGCGACAGCGGACCACCCCCTCGGCCAGAGTGGCTCCGCACAGCATGAGCAGGGTCAACAAAAAGATTCTCATTCTTCCTTCTCCTTGTCGGGTTCGGTCACGACGCGAAAGCCGATGGTATCGGTCCGGGCCGAAGGTCCACTGCAGTTGCGAAAGGTCGGCCGCAGCTCGAGCGGATCGTCCACGTCCCAGGCCCCTCCTCGCAGCACCCATTTGTTCGGGCTGTAGCGCGGATCGGGGAGCGGGTTGCCTGGATAAGCCAGGAAGGGGGTCGTCGTCCACTGCCAGAGTTTGCCGATCATGTCGGCCGGAGCGTCCGGTCGAGTGGCGGCATATTCCCACTCGGCCTCGCTCGGAAGGCGAGCTCCCGTCCAGCGGCAGTAGGCCGTGGCGTCGTTCCACGAAATCTGCGTGACGGGTGAGTCCTCGGAAGCTGTCGTGCCAGGGCCCTGCGGAGAAGACCAGCAGGCGCCCTCCAGCTTGAGCAAGTTCCCCTCCACGTGGCAATAGGCCCAGCCCTCGCGCTCGGCATCGGTGCGGTAGCCGGTGGCGGCAAAACCACGCCACGAGCCCACGCTCACCAGGGAACGCCCCAGCTGAAAGGCCCCCAGGCGCACCTCATGGGGAGGGTGCTCCTCGGGAAAGTCCGGATGCGACGAGCCCATCGTGAACGTCCCGCCCGGCAACACCAGAGCCAGAAAGAGAAGCAGCCCTCTCATCGCAGAGCCGCGAAGGCGTCGGCCCGCTCTTCCCGCGCTCCCGCGTAGAGGCGCAGGGCGTTGTCCAGCGTGCGGCGCATGCCCTTACAGAAGTAGCGCTTCTTCTCCAGCGAGAGGCCTTTCGAGTCCTGGGCCGAGGTATAGCACATGTCGCACAGGCGACAGGCCCAACAGTTGAGGCAGTCGGTCTCGCTCAGGGCGCTGTACTCCTCGATCAGGGCCCCGGAGGCGCGGGAATCCAGACCTTGATGGACGTCGCCGAGCTTGAGGTTGGAGTTGGTCTTCTCGCAGGGACGATAATCGCCGTTGCTGGAGACGAACAGGCGCTTCTTGCCCGGCAGGCAGGCGCCGTTCGGCTGCAGCGTATCGCCCAGAGGCTCCACTCTCCGGCGGTGGATGCGCCGGAAAGGCTTGCCCACCAGAGCGTTGAGGAAGCGGAAAACGGGCCTGTTACGGGCCTCGGCGCCCTCGCGCGTCAGCAACTCCACGAAGCGGGCCGGCCAGGGTCCCGCCCGGTCGGGCGGCATAGAGGCCGCGGTGGGATCCACCGCCCGGACGAAGTTGGCCACGTGGGCGAAGCGCGCGTAAGGCTCGGTGGACGAGAAATATTCCAGCACGGCGTCGAGCTGGTCGGGGTCGGCCACGGTGCACTCGAAGCCCACCCGGCGGGAGAAGTAGTCGGGATGCTCGCGGGCCAGGCGCTCGAGATGGCCTGACAGCGCAGTAAAACTTCCTTTGCCGTTGGCGTAGACCCGCTCGCCGTCGTGGATCGCCTGGGGGCCGTCCACGCTGACCAGCAGCTCCACGTCGTGCTCCACCATGAAAGCAGCCGTGACCGGGGTGAGCAGAGTGCCGTTGGTCGTGATCTGGTAGCGGATGCCGGGCAGGCCGAGTCCGCTGACATACTCCACGACCTGGCGCATCAAGGGAAACCCGAGCAGTGGCTCCCCGCCGTAAAAGGCGATGGTGCGAACCGGACTGGCGGTGGAGTGGGCCAGGAACTGATCGACGGCGGCCCGGGCGACCTCCCAGGTCATCTTCTTGTCGTTGTGGGTGCGCTCGTCGGCGTATGCCCCCGAATAAACGCAATAGTTGCAGCGCAGGTTGCAGGCCTCGGTCAGGTTGAGCACGATGTGCGAGAGGCTCTTGTCCAGGGTCTCGTCGATGGCGTCCTGATCCAGCGGATGGGCCATGCGCGTGGGGCGGTGGCTGAGAAAGAGATGGGCTTGCCGGCGGGCGTCCTCGAGGCCGGCCAGAGCGCGCTCCAGGCTCTCGCGGTCGAAGCGGGCCTCATGTCGGGCGTGGATCTCCTCGGAACCGAGCACGCCGAAGTCCTCGATGATGGCGTAGGTCACCTCATCCACCCGCACCAGCTGGTTCTGATTGACGTCGTAGATGTACAGCCCCTTTTCGGTGGCGAGCTTGTGAATGAACGGGGAATGGGACATGGGAGCTCCTTCGGATGGGAGAGAGGCGATCTCACGCCTCTCTCCCTTATGGTTACGGGATTAGCCCGCGCAGGGCTTGTCTTCGCAACACTCTTTGAGCTTTTCGAGCTCTTCGAGCGAGGCGAGGTCGTCCGGTGGGAACACGATCTCGATCATGGTCGGCACACTCCTTTTACTCAGGATAGAGCCGGCGAAGCCGGCTCGAGGCAAAAGCGCATCAAGCCCGCAAGGTCGCGCGTGGCATGGAGAGCGTGGCCGGGGGCCGGTTCAGCGAGGCGGGGGCGTGAGAGGACGCGCGTTGCGCGCGGGCGGCGGCGTGGATGCGGCCGCGACCGACCAGGAAAGGGTCGGCGGAAGGTTGGGGAGCCGGATTTCGGTCACCAGAGCGACCTCGGACACCGCGGTGCCGCTGGCCGGCGGGGGCGGGGCTTTCAGGGCGCAATGGCAGACCTTCCCGACCCCGAGACGGGGACAGGAAGGTTGCACCGGAGCCCGGCCGCACCACTCATCGGCGGCTGCGGGCAGCGCACAGAAAAGGAGCAGCAAACCCAGGAGGAGAGTCCTCACGCGCGCATCCTACCACGAAGCTCTGGAAAAGTCTTTGCCAAATTGTTAGGCCCGCAGGGCGTACAGTTTTCCGTCATAAGAGCCGGCGAGCAAAATTCCGTCCGCGACGACGGGAGAGCCCAGCAAGTAGCCTCCCAGGGGGTGTCGCCACCGCAGCCAGCCGGTCTCGGCCTCCACGGCATAGAGGTGGCCGTCGTGCGAGCCTGCGTAGACCGTCGCGGCCAGTCTCAGGGGAGAGCCGTAGATCGCTCCCCGCGTTGCATAGACCCAGCGGAGCTTCCCCGAATGCGGGTTCACGGCGTGGATTCGTCCATCGGCGCTGCCGAGGTAGACGAGCCCGTCGACAGCGGGCGAAGAGCGAACGCCGCGGCCCGCGTGGTAACGCCACTCCTCGCGGCCCGTTTGGGCATCCAGGCGATAGAGCCAGCCCTCCTCGCAGGCAACGTAGAGAGCCTGCCCGACCACGACCGGGGCGCCGCGCACCGGGCCCCGGGCGTCGAAGCGCCATAGAACGCCTCCGTCGGCCTGGCTCAGGGCCAGTAGCTCCCCTCCGGTCGTACCCAGGAGTAACCGGTCACCAGCCGCCGTCGGGCTGGCATCGGCCGAGCTCTGGGAGTTTCCCAGAGCGGCCTTCCAGAGAGTGGAGCCCGTCTCGCCGTTGAGAGCGACCATCGCACCGAGGGCGGTCCCAACGAAGACGACTCCGTTGGGGGCGACTTCAGGCGTGCTCTCGAGCCGCGGGCCGAGCTGACGGCTCCAGCGAACGCGTCCCGTTCGGGTTTCGAAGCCATACAGTCCGCCGTCCAGCGTGGGAGCATAGACCAGGTGGCCGGAGGGAGACAGGCGCGGGCTTCCCCAGGCGCCGCCCGGAAGTGCGGCGGTCCAGAGAGGATTGGGCCCGCTGGCCAACGCTGTGAGTTGTCCATCCTGACCCGCGAGATAGATGGTGCCTTCCGCTCCGACACAGGGAGTGGAGAACAGGGCGGCCTTCGTGGGATAGGTCCACAGAAAGCGCGACGGGGAAGCCTCGAGCCCGGAAGTCAGGAGGGGAGCGAGGCTGAGCGACAGAGCCGCTCTTACGAAATCACGTCTCTTCATGGGAGACGCTCAGGGGCTGGGGCTCGGCCGGAGGCCGAAGGCCAGCTCGAGCAGACCCAGCAATCCCCGGCGCTTCTTGATCGGGATCGCCCCCACGTCCACCCGTCTCGGGCTCTCGCAGACCGAGGCCGACTCGGGCTTTTCCAGCCCCCGGTGCAGACTCTCCATCTCGCGCCGCAGGTCCAGATGACGTTGCAACTCCTCGGAGCAACCGTCCAGCTCGTTCAGCCAGGCGCGCACACGCCCCAGGTCCTGGCGCTGCTCCTCGGCCTGCCGACCGGCGCGCAGGGAGCCCGTCAGCATGCCCGCGCAGGCGCCCAGTCCGAGGACTCCGACGGCGACGCCCAGGGCCGGGTGGACCAGGTAGGCCCCGAATCCGCCCAGGAATCCGACGTAGATGGCTCCCATGCCGGCGAACCGCAGCACCACGGAGCGCGTTTCCAGGCTGTTGGTCTTCCATTCGAGCTGGTCGGCCATCGCCCCGAAGGTGTCTCCCGGTGTGGCGGCCAGCAGGTCGTGATCGCGGTCGAGCCTCTCCGCGAGCGTGGGATCGGGTCTGAATTCGAGCATGCGCCGCAAGGTCGGCTCCACCTCATGGCGCGGCAAGGCGCGCACGTTCATAGCCGGGAGAAGACCTCGAGACCCACCAGTCCGGCGATCATGGCACCGTGGGCATAGCCGTGACCGATACCCAGGTCGGCGCACATCATGCCGGCCCCGATCAGGGCCTTGGAAGCC
The DNA here is from genome assembly GCA_039809865.1 of Vulcanimicrobiota bacterium. Taxonomy (GTDB): domain Bacteria; phylum Vulcanimicrobiota; class Xenobia; order Xenobiales; family QWHO01; genus QWHO01. The sequence goes on along the minus strand of JBDHVW010000031.1, from coordinate 13,317 downwards.
CCCGCCGCCCGCTGAGCCAGAGAGGCGTCCGCATTGACGCTGTCGGCCAGGCCAACGGCGGCCATCGAGGCGCCACCCAGCACACCCAGACCCGTGGTGACGGAGCTCAGGATCCCCGGGGGCACGCAGCAGCCGGTGGCATAGACGCCCGTCATCACGGCGGCTTTGGCGGCGATGGCCATGTGGCCCGCGCCCTCGACTTTGCACATGGGGGAGTCCATCTTGAGGTGGTGCAGGCCGTGGCGGAACGACTGCACGGCCAGGGCGCCCGACAGCAGAGCCCCGCCCGCGGCGGCCCAGGGCGCCGGGGCCGTATGTCCGGGAGGATGCTGATGCTCGGGCGGATGATGGTGCTCGTGGTGCATGACCATCATGTCGTGGTGGTCGTGGCCGGCCAGGGTGTGCCAGGTCAGACAGCTCGAGACGCACAATGTCTCGGTCAGGGTATCCTCCCAGCTCCGGCGGGAAACGACGGGCATGGCAATCGATTGAACATTCATGGGAAGTAAGCTCTCTTTCAAATCTTTTAGATGTGGGGCGGCCCGGGGGAGAGAGCTCAGGGAGGGGGCGGCTTGGGAGGGGCGTCGCGTCGCTCGACTCCGCGTGCGGGGCGGGGAAGCTCGAACCTGAGAGTCGACTCGGCAGGTTGCACGATGATGGGTCGAGCCGTGCAGGCGACCTCGCTGCCGGCCAGGGTGGCGCTCACGGTCGCGTGCGAGCCGCAGTCGCAGGCGGCGCTCAAGCCGCCCCGGCAGCAGGCGGGCAACTCCGCGCAGCCGGGCGACTGAACGTGCTGCGCCAGCTCCTGTGGAGACACGTCTCCGCAGAAGTCGTCCCCGGCCCAGGCGGGGGCCACGAGCAGCAACAGGATCAGCAGCACGAACATTCGCACTGGAAGAAACTGACAGATCGAGGCCGCCGAAACGTGAAATTCCTGTTAACGCGAGGACAATCGTGTCGAGCGTGTTTCGCCGTCCCCGCCCTGGCTGAGGAGCTGCACGTCTTCGAGCAGAAGGGCCTCGAGGGCGGCACGTCGAGGCTTAGACAGCGTCCCTCCTCAACATCCTTCCCGCGCCGAGCTTTTTACAACCCCGGCCTGGACTCTCGCACCCCCTCTTGCCTAGGATGCCCAAAAAAAAGGGGGAGTTCCAATCGTGATCTGCACTTCGACCAACCTGTCCGTCCGTCCCCATTTCCGAACCCGGACCGCCAGCGCTCCCGCGCCCGCCCCTGAGCCCGCCGACACCCGAGCCTTCTCCCGCATCGCCTGCACGGCTGCCGGCGCGGCGCTGGGAGGGGTGGCTGCCGGGCTGGCCACCGCCAGCCTGACCGGAACGGCCGCCGTGGCGGTCGGTGGACTTTCCGGCGCGCTGGTCGGCGGTGCCGCCGGAGCGGTGGTGCTGGGCGCCACGTTTGGGTTCCTGGGCTCGCTCCTGGGCGACAACCCGAACAGCAAGGCTCTGGGTATGCTCGCCGGGATGGCCGTCGGAGGCGGCCTCGGTCTGCTGGGCGGCATCGCCGGAGGTGCCATCCTGGGAGCCCGGATCGGCTCGGCCGGCGGAGCCCTGGGCGCGGCCGCAGGCTGCCTGGTGGGCGGCGCCGCCGCCTTCGCTCTGGCGCATCGTCACCTGTCCGAGCAGAGATAGGGCCCGCTTGCCGCGGAAGAGTTTGCCCCCGGATGCCCGGTCCTTTGCCGACCTGTACGCACGGGGGGGAGTCGCGCACGAAGCCGGCGACCTGACCGCAGCGGTCGAGCTCTATTCGCAAGCTCTGCTTCGTTCGCGCGGAGTGCCCCCGGGCGACCGGGCGGAGTGCCTCGCCAACCGCGGCCGTGCGCTCTCGGGCCTGGGGGAAAGGTCCCGCTCGATGCGCGACTACCGGGCGGCGCTCGCGCTGGCGGGGGATTTTCACGAGATCCGGGCCCGCCTGGCCAACGACCTGCTGCTGGCCGGAAGCCGGTCGGCGGCTCGACCCCACATCCTGGAGTTGTTGCGGCATTGCCCCGACTGGGGGGAGACCCACCGGCTTCATGGCGACTGGCTGTTCCTGTCGGAAAGCACGCGTGCGGCCCATACCGCCTACCAGCGGGCGGTTCGGCTCGACCCCGGCTCACTGGATGCTCTGCGCGACCTGGCGACTGCCAGCTACCATCTCGGCTGGCACGAGGTCGCTCTGCGGCGGTTCGAGCTCGTGCTGCAGCAGCACCCGGACCCCAATTTGCACTTCTCCCGTCTGCTCGCTCTGGCCGCCCTGGACCGGCGGTCCGAGGCGCAACGGGAGGCGATCGCGTTTCTCGGTCTCGTGGGAGAGGAGCATCCGTATGCCCCCTACGCCGCGCTCCATCTGGGCAGGGTCCTGGGGGACCCCTGGCCGGCCCCCGTGGCCCGGGTCCTGGCCTGCCGGGCAACCCCCGAGGAAGCGATTGCCGCCGCGCGAACCCGGCGCCAGCGGGCCGAGGCGCATCTCTACCTCGGCCTGTGGTGGGGCCAGGCTGCGCGCCCAGGGGACGCGGTGCGCTCCTTTCGAGCCAGTCTGCGGCTGGACGCCCGCCTCATGGAAAGCCCGATCGCGAGGACCTGGCTGCAACGTCTCACGCAACCGACTTGATAAGGAAGTATAAGACCGCAACTTTCCGCCTCCCGAGACTTGACCTCTTAATGATAATAAATTATCATCAAGTCGATGCTTCCTCGGCGTCAAAAAATCTCAGTAAGGTGTTGAAGTTATGCAGTACGACGGTGTCGTCAAGTGGTATGACCCGAACAAAGCGTTCGGATTTATCTCCGGAGGTCCCGATGGCGATGCGTTCATTCATCGAACCAACCTGGATCCGGGTCGCGATGAGTTGATCGAAGGACAGGAAGTTCGTTTCAGCGTTCGCCCTGGTAGCCGAGGTCCCGAGGCCTACAATGTGACCGTCACGAAGGAATCCAACAACCCTCCGCGGCTCCGCACTCCCCGGGACAGCGGGGGAGGACGTCCACCGTTCCAAAGCGGGCGGCCCGGCGGGGCAAGGACTCGCACCCCGGCTCGCATCCCCGCCCACCTGCCCCAGGGCCCGGTGACCTGCAGCGTGGTGTCGATCGATCAGTCGGAGCGGTTCATGTTCGTTCGCGCCGAGCGCGACGATTTCGAGGTCTACGTCCACGGCTCTCTGATGCAGGAGCTGCGTCATCGCCCACGCCTGGGCGATAGAGTTCGGGTTATCGTTGGCGAAGGCCCCAGGGGCCTGCGCGCCAACAGTCTCGAGAGCGCCGAGTGACCGTCCGACGGGTGAGTTCAGCTTCCCGTGATGCCAGGAAGACAATTCCTCACGGGGGCTGACGGACTGACGGCCATGGTCAGCCCGATCCTGTCTCGAGCCCCGGCTCCAGGGCCTGCGGCAGGTTGGGCTGGGTAATTCTCCGAATTGCTCCCAATGGGTAAAAAGGAAACCGTCGAGTTTTTAGAAGACCTGACGGACAGTCCTTTCCGGGCGGTGGTTCGGCCGATCTGGAATGGTTTCTTTGCGACCGAGAACAACGTCGCCATGCTCTGCTGGGCGGCTCTGTTCGTGATGACCGCCACCGTGCTGTTCGGCTCCAAGTGGATCATGCAGCCCTTCGGCTCGGTGCTGATCTTCTTTGGCTGGATGACGCTGTTCTTCGTGCCGCTTTACCAGAGCCTGGACCAGCAACGCGTCCGTTCCTGGTCCTTCAGCCTGTTCAGCCTGGCCGGCGCTGTTTGTGTCAGCGCCTCGGTCTGGCAGACCGAAACTCCGGTGGCCGCCTATCTGGGAACCCTGGCCGCTTTCAGTCTTGGGAAGCGGCTCCGGCCGCAGTTTGCCTGGCGGGCGCTGGCACTCAGCCTTCTCATGGGGTCGCTCCTGAGCTGGGCCGTGGCCAACAACTTCACCGACTGGAGCCGGACCGGGGACGTCATCTTCTGGCTTGTGTGCATGCTGGCCGTCCTCATCCTGGTGGCCTTCCTTTAAGGTGATCGGTCGGATTGGCGGCCGCTGTCTGCTGGTCGGCCACCGCGCCGTCGGGCAGCCCACGGGAGGGTCTGATCCATGGTCTCGCGCTCGCGGTGGGCTATCACCATTTCCTGGTCGTGAGGAAAGCCCAGGCGACCCAGGGTATGGGTGTCGGCGGCGGCTTGCTGGTCGAAGGTGGCAAAGACTGCGTGGTATTAGAATTCTTCCAGGTCGGTCTTGGCCCATCTTTTTGCTAAACTGTCCGTATGAGGCGCGCCACCCGCGGGGCAATCCTGATTACGGTCATGCTGATTCTCATGGTGCTGGTCATGATGGTCGTGGCCCTGGTTCTTCGCCTGCGCGGCAGCAGCTTTGCCAACCGGGGGGGGGCTGGACGAGCAGAGGGCGGTGCTGGCGGCCCAATCGGGGCTGGCCGAGTCGCTCTCTCACCTGACCGAGGACCGCGGTTGGAGCACGGATCTTCACGTGAGTCTCCCCAATGGCCGGGCGGCCTATGACCTGACCTTCGGCCCCTCGGTGAACAACCTGGAGGGTGCCTCGCCGCTCGACGGCCCCCAGGGCCCCGGCAGCGTGCTGCTCGGTGCCCGACCCGCCGGTCGCGGGCTTCCCCCCGGCGCCCTACCCCCGACAACAGGTCGAAGGCCGCGATTACGACTTCGAGGTACGGGTCGACCCCGTAGCCGGTCGAACCGATCTGGTTACGATTACGGTCCTGGTCCGCTGCGGACCGAACCATCAGATCGAATTGCAGAGCCACTATTTTGTGCCGTAGAGGCTTCACTTTGAGCGAGATTCTGGTGACCTCGGTGCTGGCAGGTCTGCTCCTGACCGCCACGGTGCTGGTCTATGCCATGGGGGCGCGCGCCTGGGTCAAGACCGAAACACAGGTCGACCTCTTGCAAAAAATCCAGTTGACGCTGGCGCGCTTTACGGAGGATGGGCAGGCCAGCCGGGCCAGCGCTGTCAGCGTCGACCCGGTGGCCCAGGTCGTGTCCTTTCCTCGGGCCACCGACCTCCTCACGGGTCAGGCGATCTTCGACCCGGGCCAGGGCAGGCTGATCTGGCAGGGCTACACCGTCTACTACTACGACAGCGTGGCCCGAGCCGTCTTCCGCCGGGACGTGCCCCTGATCACGCCGACGCTTGACCCGGTCCCGCTCGAGAGCTTCGAGGGGCAACCTCTGGGCTACTACAAGGTGGGCGGGCGCGAGCTGGCCAACCATATCGTCGCCTTCGAGCCAGAGGACCGCGGTGGAGTGGTGCGCCTGCGCGTGGCCGGAGAACAGGCCCGGCCCGGATCGACCGCCCTCGAGAAGGTCGGCCTGGAAGCCTCGGTCAAGCCTCGCAACTGAGCCCAGCTCGTGCAACGTCTCTGCTCGGCCCTGGTGAGCTCGATGTCCCGTTGGGTCCGCTTGGGAAGAGGCGGCTCCTGGAAGACCGCCTCAACCGGGCATCGTCGCGGCCGGGGTGCTTCTGCCCGCGGCCGCGGCTTGCGGCTCCAGGGCCGCGCTGAAATGCCGCAGGAAGGGAGGCTCGCGCACGATCCGGTAGCCAGCCAGACTGGGGGCTCGAGCCGCCACGCGCTCGGCCACCTCGATCACGTAGTCGATATGGGCCTGCGTGTAGACGCGCCGGGGCACCGCCAGGCGCAGCAGCTCCAGGCGCGCTCCGGGGAACATCAGCGAGCCAACCTCGACGCCGCGTACGCCCCCTTCCAGGTAGAAGGCGGCGCCCAGGGCCTGTCCGGGAAACTGATCGGGGGAGAGGTGGCTCAACAGCCGGCCGGCGTCGGCGAAGACGGCGTGGCCACCCGGAGGCGTAATGACGGGGATTCCCGCGCGCTCCAGGCCCTCGGCGAAGTAGGCTATGCTGCGCACGCGGTAACGGAGGTAGTCCTCATCCAGCGACTCCTCGAGACCCACGGCCATGGCCTCGAGATCGCGACCGGCCAGGCCTCCGTAGGTGGGGTAGCCCTCGCCCAGGATCAGCTCGCAGCGGAACTTCTCGGCCCATTCGGGCAGGCGGGTGCAGAGCAGCCCTCCGATATGGACGATCCCGTCCTTCTTGGCCGAAACCGTGCATCCGTCGGCCAGCTCGAACATGCGGCGGGCGATGTCGGGGAGGGTCCAGCGGTCGTAGCCGTGCTCGCGGACGTGGATGAACCAGGCGTTCTCGGCGAAGCGGGCGGCGTCGAGGAAGAACGGCACCTCGTAACGGCGGGCCAGGGCGCTGACGGCCTCGAGGTTGGCCATGCTGACCGGTTGGCCGCCGACGGCGTTGTTGGTCAGCGTGACCATCACCAGGGCCACGTCCTCACGACGCCTCTGCAGGGTCGCCTCGAGCCCCCCCAGGTCCATGTTGCCTTTGAAATGATAGGATTCGCCGGTGTCGGGCAAGTCGACGGCCACGGCGCCCGCCTGCTCGACGTTGGCCCGGGTGGTGTCGAAGTGGGTGTTGTTCAGCACCAGCTTGCCGGGAGCCAGCACGGTGCGGGCCAGGATCCGCTCGGCGGCGCGCCCCTGGTGAACCGGGAAGACGAAGGGGAAGCCGGTCAGCTTGTGTACGACGGCCTCCAGGCGGCGGAAGGACCGACTTCCCGCGTAGGTCTCGTCGCCCAGCATCAGGGCACTCCACTGCTCGGCGCTCATGGCCCCCGTGCCCGAGTCGGTCAGGAGATCGATGGTGACCTCCTCGGCGCGCAAGCCGAACAGGTTGTGCTCGGCGCGGGTCAGGGCCCGCTCGCGGGCGCGCCGGTCCAGAATCGGGATCGGCTCCACGGCGCGGATCCGGAAAGGCTCGATGATGGTGCGGTAGTCCCAGCTCATGACAGGCAGCATACGGCGGGTCGCCCGCCGTGCGCGATGATCCAGGTCATGGAGAGTAAAAAACCAGGAGCGCCAGGTTTCCCCGGTCTAGCCGCCGATCGACTTGAGGGCCTTGCTCCAGGCGTCCTCATTGGACGAGGTGGTGGCCACCGAGGTGAGTCCGGTGACAATGCCGGTCAGCTTAGCGAAGCTGGCCTTCTCGGCCGCGGTGGGAGAGATCTTGGGCTCGTCGCGAACGCACCCTCCGGGAGGGTCGTGCTCCCAGCACCGATCTTTGAGGTGAACGTGGAAGGAGCGCTCCAGCCCGTAAGCGTCGGACATGCCGTGCTCTTTCTCCTGGGGCAGCGCGAACACACCGCTCAGTTTGCCGGCCAGGGCGTCGAAACTCTTCAGAACGCCGCGTTTGACGACTCCGTCGCGGGTCCTGGTGAGCACGACGGCACTCCCGTCAGGCTTGCCAATGACCAGCACCTGAAGAGCCGGGCGGGCGGCTTCGAACCCCCCTTCCGCGTCGGTCGCCACCGAGATGAACTGCGGGCCCCGGGCCGGACAGGCCTGCGCCATTGCAACCAGGAGCAAAGCGATCGCGAGCATGGTCTTCATCCTGGTCTTGTCGCAGCCGGCGGCAGGTTGTTCCTGCCGTCAGGACTCCTCTTCGTCCATCATGGTCAGCTCGGCCTCGAAGCGCTCGCGCTTGGCCAGTCGCTCGGCGTTGACCTTGGCCGAGCTGACGTTGCTGATGTGGAAACCCGGGGGCAGCGCGTCCATCAGGGCGCGCACATACTCGAGCGATTCGTCGGGGGCCACTTCTTTCACCCGGGTCAGCAGCTCGCCCCGCTCGTCCGTCTCGTAGTGGACGAACCCCAGAGCCCGCAGGTCTTCCCCCGTGAGCCCTCCGGGAAACTCCCCCTCGACGCGGACCTCGCCTCTCTCCACCAGCACCCGCGCCACCTCGTGGTTCTGCGAGTCGCTTATGGATACGATCATGGAGGTCAACGCAGGGCTCCCTGCTTGAGGCTGAGCGGATGCTCGTCGAAGGCGGCGCTGTCGGCCGCCAGCTCGCCCAGGGCGGCGGCGCGCTGGAAGAACGCGAACAGCGCTCCCAGGTGAAACGCGTCCAGGCGCGGCAGCCCCACGGCCAGGTGGCCGTCGGGAGCGGAAGCTTTCAAAGCCTGGTCGCGCAGGGTGGGCAAGAGCTCGGCCAGCTTCTGTCCCGCCACGCCCTGGCCGCTGGGCCAGCCCGGCACCTCGGGCACCTCCATCTCGCTCTTGCTCAGCTCCAGCGTCAGGGCCGTGTTGAACGTCTGGTCGCGGTGGTTGCGCTGCCACGGCTCCAGCATCCAGCGCTCGGCGTTCAGGGCGGCCTTCACCGGAAAGAGCTGGCCGCTGGAGAAGATGTAGCGCCACACGTCGGCCAGGGCGTCCCAGCGCGAGCCCTCGGTCCACAGGATCTCGGTCTTGCGACCCTGGGCCACCGCCGAGAAGCGGGCCGAGGCGTAGGCCAGGGCGGGGTTTTCGTCCAGCGAGCGCGTCTCCATGCCGCGGACCTGCGAGCGGGCGCCCTCGGCGACCTGGAGCACGTCGACCCCGGTCAGCGCCAGCGGCATCAGGCCCGCGGCCGTGAACATGCCGCAGCGTCCGCCCAGTCCTGGGGTCATTGCCAGCAGGCGATAGCCTTCCTGGCCGGCCAGTTGGATGAGGTCGGCGCAATCGCCGTCGGCCACCACGGCCACCCGCCGCTGCGCCTCGGCCTCACCGTGGCGCTTGCGCACGGCCTCGCGCAGCAACGCGATGACGGTCGTGGTCTCGGCCGAGAGCGGTCCCTGACAGGCCAGGATGACGCTGAGCTTGCGGTTGCCGATGGAGCCAACCAGCTCACTGAGCGAGGTGGAGTCGAGATCGGCGCCCGCAAAGAGCACCGGAAAACCTTCGTCCAGCGGGGCCCGCAGCGTTTCATACAGGGCCCGCGCGGCCAGCGCGATGCCTCCACCGGCTACGAACACGGTAAGATCGCTGTTGGCCCGAAGCTCTCCGGCCAGGCTCTTGATCTGCTCGACCTCGGCGTCACGCAGCGAGAAGGGGCTGTTCAGGCGCACGGCCATCGGCTTGCTGGTCTTGAGTAGCTCGTCGAGCTTCTCGGCCGTGGCCATCATGAGTCCTGCGCCCGAAGCGACCCAGCCGGTGGGCAGGTGCTCGGTGGACAGCGTGATGAGCGAGCGGCGCTTGGGTGTAGCCATAGCTTGAATTCAGGTCATTCCACCCACGACTGGAGGACCCCTTCGGGCGGCGGCAAGAGGTTCAGTAGGTGCGTCCGGGGATGCCGACCACGGCCGAGCTGTCCACCTGGCCTCCCGGGTGCAGCTTGGCCCGGCGGGGCCGCGCCGGCAGCAGGTTGGCGCCAGCCTTGCGCTCGAAGATTTCGCTCACCTTGCCCACGTCGATCAGGCGCAGGAAGATGCGCACCGCCTCGGGATCGAACTGCACGCCCATGTTCTTGCGCAGCTCCTCGACGGCTTGCTCGATCGGCATGCCCTTGCGGTAAGGCCGGTCGCTGGTCATGGCGTCGAAGCTGTCGGCCACGCACAGAATGCGCCCCTGCAGCGGGATCTCCTCGCCGGCCAGGCCCTTGGGATAACCTTTGCCGCTCCACATCTCGTGGTGGTGCAGAATGCCCGGGAAAACCTTGTGGAAAGCGCGCACAGGCTGCATGATCTCCACCCCATACTCGGGATGGCGCTTCATCTCGGCGAATTCTTCGTCGGTCAGGCGACCGGGCTTGTTCAAAATGTGGTCGCGGATGCGGATCTTGCCGATATCGTGCAGCAGGCCCGCGTAGCGGATGTTCTCCACGTCGTCGGGGGAGAGCCCCATGCCTTCGGCGATCATCACCGAGTACTCGGTCACGCGCTCGGAATGGCCGCGGGTGTACGGGTCGCGCGCGTCGATCGAGTTGGCCAGCGCCTTGATGGAGTTCACGAACAGGTTCTGCAGCTCGTCGTGCAGCTCGGCGTTGGAGATCGAGACGGCCGCCACGGCCGCCAGCCGGCTGGCCAGCTCCAGGTCTTGCTGGTTGAAGTCGGAGCCGTCACGCTTGCCGCGCACGTTGAGCACACCGACCACCTTGTCCTGGGTGATGAGCGGCACGCAGAGGGCGCTGGCCAGGTCGGGCGAGGAGCGACCGCTGGGCGTCAGGTCGTCGGAATCGTGCCGGCCGTGGGGGAGGAGCACCGGTTTGCCCTCCTGGGCCACGCGCCCGGCGATGCGCTCGCCCAGCTTCACGCGGGTGCGCCGTACGACGTCGTCGGGCAGCCCGTGGGCGATGCGGATGGAAAGCTCCTGGGTCTGCTCGTCGAGCAGCATCACGCTGGCCGCGCGCGCCTCGAGCAGATCGGTCGCGTGGTGCAGCACCTGTGGCAGGATCTTCTCGAGCTCGAGGCTCGAGTTGAGCGCCTTACCGACATCGTGCAGCGCTTTGAGCTCGCTCACCTGACGCTTCACCTGCTCGTAGAGCTGGGCGTTGTCGATGGCCGAAGCGGCGTGGCTGGCCAGGATGGTGAGCACCTTGAGGTCTTGCTCGGAGAAGTCTTCGCCGCCCTTGCGGCCGCTCAGGTTGAGCACGCCGATGCAGCGGTCCTTGACGATCAACGGCACGCACATGGCCGACTCGATCTCGTTGGAGGGGCGCTCGAAGCGCGTGTCGGTATCGCGGATGCCCTTCTTGAGCAGGCGGGGACGGCCTTCCTGGGCCACCCAGCCGCTGATGCCCTCGCCCAGGTTGACTCGGGTGGTGGTCACAATCTGCTCGTCGAGCCCCTGGGCCACCAGCATCTTGAGCTCGCTGCGCACCTCGTCGAGCAGCATCAGGCTGCCGTTCTCGGCCTCGAGCAGCGAGATCGCGTGGTCGAGCACTTTGCGCAGCACCTCTTCGAGCTGCAGGGTGGAGCTGATGGCGGTGCCCACCTCGTAGAGGGCGGCCAGCGTGGAGAGGCTGCGGCTCTGGCGCAGCTGATCCTGGAAGATCTGGGCGGTCAGCTCGGCCAGCGAGATGATCATGTCGCGACCGCGAGCCACGTCGAGCGGCACCGGGGCGGGGTGCTTGAGGAGCGCTTCCTTGAACTCCGGCTCGCTCATGCTGAGAATGGCGCACAGCTCCTCTCGCTGGGTGGCCGAAGGGGGAACCTCCCACACCGGACCACCCATGACGTAAGCCAGGACGCGGCCTTCGTGGAGCACCGGCTGGATGAGGAACTGCAGGCGGCCCGGGCCCTCGGCCACGCGGAAGACGCCGTTGGAGCTGGTGATCATCTGCTTGAAGATGGACCGATTGTCCAGCAGGCGGGGGTGGATCAGGTCGCCGGGATGCGAGTAATGAGCGACCAGCTGAGCCGACGGCGAGCAAACGGTGAGCGACAAGCCTGTAGCCAGGCTCAATGTCTGTTGGAATTTTTCCAGGGGCTTCAGATTTAGGTTCAGATCCAAGCTCTCATTCCCCTGGGTCGCGTCAGCGCCCCCTGTCATTCGTCCACCCCTCCTGGGAGCGGATCAAATCCGCTTCAAGATTAGCACGCTGCCCCCTAGCGAGCAATGAGACAAATGTTTGTACCGGGTTGGGAGTCGCAGGTTACGAGTTGCGAGGCCCATAACCTTTAACCCTTTGTTGATTCCTGGGCCGGGGAAGGGTTCCTGCAAAGGTCTGGCCAAGTGAGCTGCGATGAGCTTGAAAGACTCCCGTGATTCCACTCCCGAGCAGGTCCTCGACCTGCTGCGGAAAGTGCCGTTGTTCGCGGGTTTGGAGGATGACGACCTGCGTCACCTCGTGGGCATCGTCCACCGGAAAAGGCACCCCAAAACCACGGTCATTTTTCAACAGGGAGATCCGGGCGACGAGTTCTTGATCCTGATCGAGGGCAGCGTCAAGGTCGAGCTCATGAACTCCGAGGGCAAGGAGCTGACCCTCACCATCTTGCAGCCCTACCAGTTCCTGGGCGAGTTGGCGCTGCTCGACGACGTGCCGCGCAGCGCGACCGTGGTGGCCCTCGAGAACACCACGTTCCTGGTCATCTCCAAGGCCGACTTCTACCGCATGCTGGAGACCTATCCCGGCATCTCGGTGCCGATCCTGCGCCATCTTACGCGGCGCCTGCGCATCTTGACCGACGACATCGCCTCGCTGGCCTTCATGGATGCGTATACGCGCGTGGCCCGCAAGCTGCTCTCGCTGGCCGAGGACATGGGCCAGAAGACGGCCGAGGGCCACCTGGTCATCGAGCAGGCCCTGACCCACCAGGAGTTCGCCAATCTCGTCGGCACCACGCGCGAGACGGCTACCAAGATTCTCAACGAGATGAAAGAGCACGAGCTCATCTCGATCAACCGCCACAAGATCAGCATCCTCGATCCCCGCGAGCTGGCCGTCCGCGCCAACTTCCCCAGCTTCAGCTAACCGCCGCGAAGCCGCCGGGAACTTCCCCGGTCTTGACGATCGTCGCCAAATTTGGTAGAATGATACCACAACTGATTCCGACACAAGGTACCCTGGCTCAGGTTGAAAAAAACCATGGGCTGGGGTATTGACGTGTTCTGGGGTCCTTTGTTATTATCGCCTCCTACGTCTGAAATGCTGGCGTAGAGGGATCCAGGAAGTTTTGACCACTAACCGTCGCGACAACTAAAGGTCCAAGAAGAGTTAGGCGCCGCCTCTCGTAAGGCTCGCCTGGCTTTTTGTTATTTATAGCCATAAACCCAGGGAGGAAGCCCACTCCATGTCCACGCTCCGCGCGCAAAATCCGGAGAACGGCCGCGTGTCGTTTCAGAACATCCCCAATGTGCTGGATCTCCCCAATTTGATCGAGCTGCAGCGGACTTCGTACGACCTGTTTCTCAAAGAGGGGATCAAGGAAACGTTCGAGGACATTTCGCCGATCGAAGACTTTACCGGGAACCTGATCTTGGAGTTCCTGGACAACTCGCTGGACGCGCCCACGTATTCCACCGATGAGTGCCGCGACCGCGATGCCACCTACGCCCGTCCGCTCAAAGTGCGGGTCCGCCTGATTACCAAAGAGGGCGGTGAGATCAAGGAGGTCAAAGAGCAGGAGATCTTCATGGGCGACTTCCCTGCCATGACCGAAAAGGGAACGTTCGTCATCAATGGCGCCGAGCGCGTCATCGTCAGCCAGCTGGTCCGCTCGCCCGGTATCTACTACACGGATTCGCTGGACGTCACCGACAAGCGCACCTTCGGCGCCACCGTCATCCCGAACCGCGGCGCCTGGCTCGAGTTCCAGACCGATGCCAACAACATCATCTTCGTCAGCATCGACAAGGCCCGTAAGGTGCCCGCCACGGTGCTGATCCGCGCCCTGGGCTTCTCGACCCACGACGAGATTCGCGCCTTATTCGACTACGAGCCCCTGCTCGAGCCGACCCTGACCAAGGACCAGTTCTCGACCACCGAGGAAGCCCTGGTGGAGATCTACCGCAAGCAGCGCCCCGGCGACCCGCCCACGGTGGAGA
>JBDHVW010000030.1:0-84158 GCA_039809865.1 Vulcanimicrobiota bacterium | reverse complement strand
GGCCGCCCCGCAAGCCGCCCCGGAAGCCGCCCCGCAGGCCGCCCCGCAAGCCGCCTCCCCAGGAGCGGGCACGCCCGAGGCGCCTCCTCCCTTCCCTGAGCCCCGGCCGGACCCCGTCGCCGTCAGCCCCGGACCCAACGGCATGGTGCCCGCTCCCGTGCGCGACCGCGATATGTGGAGCACGCCCCAGAGCCCCTGGACCCAGCTGCCCGACGGCACCCGCACCCGCTCCTGGACCGCCGGCGACAACAACGGCCCCTGGACCGAATACGAGCGCGGCGGACAGAACTGGCGCACGCGCAACTACACCGAGAACGGCACCCGCTGGTCGGAGACCATCCAGGAAGGCAACCGCTGGCGCTACCGCGAGGGCGGCATGGAAGGCCTCACCCGCGAGGCCGAAGCACGCGGCGTGACCACCTTCCAGGTACCCGGCGCCGACGGACGACCCATGGACATCCGCATCTCCGGTGGCGCCACCCCCGAAGAGATCGCCCGCGTGCGCCAATCCATCGAGGCCATGCCACCACAGGCCCGCCAGTACGCCCGCGAAGTGGTCCTCTCCCAGAACCTGGGCCAGGTGTTCGGCACCGGCATGAACCCCCTCGAGGGAATGACCGGCGTGGGGGCCATGGCCGGCAATACCGACGGACGCCTGGTGCTCGACCGCAACCTGCTGACCAGCGACGCCGCCACCAACTACCTCCTCCACCACGAGGCCGGACACAACCTGGCCGCCAGCCGGGGCAATCCCGAGCTCTCCCCCCTGTGGCAGAGCCTGCCGGGCAGCGTCAGCCCCTACGGCGGACGCAGCGCCGCCGAGGACTTCGCCGAGACCAACCGCTACGTCATCCAAAACTGGAACACGCTCACCAACAGCGGCGCCCGTCCCCTGGCCCAATCGGGCAACCAGCGACTGGTGGGCCCCGGCCATCCGCTGGGTCTGGAACGCACGCCGGCCGCGGGCAAGACCCTGGAAATCATGCGCCTGTATGGCTGGAGAGGCCCGGAATCGGGCGTCTAGAGAGAAGGAGGCAACCCAATGGAAATCCGCGAGATCCAGGCCACCGGCAACCTGCCCGAGGGCACCTTGTCCAGTCGGGCGACCGTCCCCACGGCCGCCGAGAAACGGCTGGAAGGCCCCGCTCGGCCACCCGACTTCCAGGAGCCCGAAATGCTACACTGCCCCCCGGGACCCGACGACAGCCCCGGGTTTGGCGGCTACCCCCTCATTCCGCCTCCCTGGAAGCGCTGACGAGGGATCACGGTACTGGAGCAGAAAGTACCGGGATGTTGGATTCCCAGTTCGTCGAGCGGATCGCCACTCAGGTCGAAGGGCTCTGGCGCAAGACGCTGGGCGGACACGGGCGATGCGTGGTGGGAATCACCGTCCCCCCCCACTGGGATCCGCAAGATCCCGTTGATCCCGTGATGCGCACCGCCGAGGCCCTGATGCGCGAGGGGGCTATGCCCCGCCTGCTCTACCTCGGCTCGGCCTCGGTCGAGGAGCAGATGCACGGCCTGCACGCCCTGATCGTGCCCGGAGGCGACGCGATCGATCCCCGCTTCTACGGCGGCCACCACTCGCCCGACGGCAACGTCGATCCCGCCTTCGACGCGTTCGAGCTGTCCTGCGTGAAGCTCGCCCTGGAGCGCGACCTGCCCTTTCTGGGCACCAGCCGGGGCTCCCAGGTCCTGAACGTGGCCCAGGGAGGCACCATCGGCAACCTGCCGGCCAACTCGGACGTGGACCACGCTCCCGCCAACGGTCGCACGCTGGACGGCCGCCGCACCCCGCGGCACGAGGTCGAGACCGCCGAATATTCGCGCCTGGAGCAGATCGTGGGCCCCGATCCGCTGGTCAACTCCTACCACGAAGAGGCCCTGGACGAACTGGGCCGCGGCCTCAAGGTGACCGCCTGGGCCCCCGACGCCGTGGTGGAGGGCATCGAGCGTAAAGGCCATCCGCACCAGGCCGGTTACCAGTTCTTCCCCGAGATCGACAAGCGTTTCCAGGGCCTCTTCACCCGCCTCGTCGAGGACGCGCTGCGGCGGAAGGCTTTCTAGCTCTCGCGGAACCCTAAAGGACTCTCACGGAGTCTCCGCGGAAGCCACCGGCAGAAACGGAGATCAACCATGCGAGTCTATCTTCTGGTCGCCACCCTGCTCCTCTTTGCGGGCTGCGGGGGCACCACGTCCCCGGCCACCGCCCCCCAGACCCCGACCGGCAGCGTCTCCAGCACCGTCGGAGCCGAGCCCCAGAAGCTCAGTGTCGACGGGATCGACGTGCAGTTCGAGGCGGCCGCGCTCAGCCAGGAAACCTTGGTGATGCTGGAGACGGTCGCCGAGCCGCCGGCCCAGCCCCCCAATGCGGAGTACGTCGCCGAAGGACGCTTCCTGGAGGTCGACCTGGGCTCGGCCACCGTGCAGGGACGCGTGCGCTTCAGCTTCCCGTCCAACGGCGAGGTGTGGGGCTACGACGAGGGCCTCTACTTCCCCCTCGAGCAGGAGGGACCGGGAGTCGCCAGCCTGACCTTCTCGCCCGGCGACGACGACTTCCTCGTGGGCGTCATGAAGCCGCCCCAGCAAGTGCCCCACGTGGCCTGGGGCTCCTGGAACGGCTACGTGTTCAATCCCTCCAGCGGCACCTTCGAGCCGGTGATCCGCCAGGGCCAGGCCGTGGGACCGCTGCCGGAGCTCGGGGACCGGCCACTCATGATCGTGCACGGACTTGGCTCGAGCATCCAGGGCAAGACCTTCGATCCGGTGGCCCGCTACCTGTGGGATCAGGGCGCGGCCACCTCCATCCTGGGCTTCGAGTACGACACCCTGGACGCCGTGCAGACGAACGGCACCTTCCTGCGCCAGGCCCTGACGCAGCTCGGAGCCACCGCCAGCTGGAACGTGGTGGCCCACAGCATGGGCACCCTGGTGACGCGCTCGGCGATCGAGCAGCCGGGCCCCCTGGGCACCACCGGCAACCGCGCCGTGTTGCTCTGCGGGCCGCACCGGGGCTCGCTCATGATCGACCGGCTGCAGGCGCGCGATTCCATGGGACTGCTGCTGTCCATCCTGGGAGCCCGGGGCGTGATGGAGTTCCGCAACAGCGACGGGCGGCTGTGCAAGGTCGAGAACCGCGAGCCGGGCCTCGACGACCTGCGCGACGACAGTCCCTACCTGGCGGCGCTCAATGCCCACGCGGCCGACAATCATCCCGGAGTGGCCTACTTCACCCTGGCCGGCGGCGTGCGCCGGCAGCTGCTCGACACGGCCGCGGGCCTGGTCGAGAGCATCGTCGGGAAGCGCCTCGACGACGGGGTGGTGGACATCGCCAGCGCCAACTTCCCCGGCATCGGCCAGCAAGAGGCTAGCATCCTGGAGTTCGACCACCTCACCGTGAACAACGAGGACAGCGCCACGTCCTTTCCCGCGATCCTCCGCTCCCTGCAGGTGCCCGTGCCTTGAAGCTGGCGCTGCAAACGGCGGCGGACCTCTTTGGCGCGCTGCGCGATCCCTCGGTCAGGACCCGCCTGGCCGTGCTGAGGGCCATCGCGGCCCGACCCGAGATGGCCCTGGCCCTCGGGCGCGTGAACGACTGGGACGTGATCGACGAGTTGATCCACCAGTCCTACCAGTCGTGCTCGGTCCCCTATTACCGGGCTCTCCTGCGGGCGCTGGCGGCCTACCCGGACGAGCGCGTGACCGCCTTCTTCGCCAAGGTGGCCGTCATGACGCGCGACGAGGAGATCCGCGCCCTCGTTACGGAGCGGTCGCCCGCACCAGGTGAAACGCCAGCGGCAACTGCTGGTAGTGACGAAAGTGGAGACGGCCGAACTCCGTCGGAGCCCGACCCTCGGTGACGCCCATGGCGGCGTGGAAGGCGGCCAGATTCCAGGCGGCGTCGAGCGGCTCGGAGCGGACGTCGGACCAACCCTCGAGCTCGGTCAGAACCGCATCGAGGGGACGCGCGCGGGAGGCCCAGACACGGTTGAACTCGGCCTGCTCCAGGCGCTCGGCCGGCGTGAGAGGGCCGGGACGCACGAAGACATCCTTGATCAGGAGCCGTCCACCGGGCTTCAGGACCCGCCGCGCTTCCCTCAGCACGCGGGGCAGATCGACGGCGTAGTTCAGCGACTCGAGGAAGAGCACGCGGTCGAAGGAGCGGTCGGCCAGGGGAAGCTCGTGGTAATCGCCGCAGGCCACCGTGACGCGCTCCTCCAGGCCCGCCTCGGCCACCAGGCGGCTCGCCTCCTCGGCCTGACCAGGGGACAGCGTCAGGCCATGGATGGTGAGCCCGGGCCACTCCCGCGCCAGCTCGATGGCCGGTCCGCCGAAACCGCAGCCGAGGTCGAGCACCCGCAGGCCGGGCTGCAGACCGGCCAGGTCTCCCAGGCGCAGGTTGTCCTCGTCTCGACGGGCGGCCTGATAGGTCGAGCCGACCTCGCTCAAGATCACCCGGTCGCGCTCCTGGAAATGCCGGCGCACGTCCTCGACCTGGGGGTCGAAGCGGCACAGACTCTCCAGCAGCTCGGGCGGCAGACAGTCCGCGAGCGGGCGATAGTCGACGCGCTCCCCGTCCGGACGCACCTTCCGATAGCCGAACGAGGTCTTGCAGTCGAGCGCCAGAGCCTCGGGGGCACCCGGCTGGAAGGTGACGTAGACCTCCTCGCCACCGAGCTCCTGAGCCTGGTAGCGGGCGGCCACATCGGCGTCGGCCAGCCCGGCAGCCACCATGCTGGCGAGCAAGCTCGGGAGGAGAGAGCGGGGAATGCAGCAGGACAGACGGAGCACCGAAGCAGGGTGCTTGAGCACCGCGGCCCAGATCACCCCGGGGCACGCGAGCGCCGGCAGCAAACCCGGCTCGAGGCGGGCCGGGTCGCCCTGGCGATAGCGCCGCACCAGCTGGCGCAGCGTGGTGATGGGATAGGCGTCGCGCGGGTCCAGCACGTGGTAGCGCGAGAGCCCGCACGCCTCGCCGTGGCGATAGTGCAGCTTGAGCCAGCGGCGCGGCACCAGCCGATAGCGCGACTCGAGGTCGGCCATGTCGGCCCGGATGGCGGGGTCGAGCCGCTCGGCAAAGGCCTCGAACTCGAGCGGGTGGAGAAAGAAGAAGCTCAGGCCGAGGCGGTCGCCGTGACGGCTCAGCTCGGCCCGGGCCAGCCAGTTGAGCCGGAATTGCTCGAGCGGGGGCCAGGAAGTCAGGGCGTGAGCAAAGCCTCCTCGACCCACCCGGTTTGCTCGAGCGACGCCAGGATCTGCACCGCGGCCGCGCGCACCCCGAGCGAGGGATGGGTGGCCAGGGGCTGCAGCGCCTCGGGAGGACCGCCGCGGGCGACGAGCTCCTCGCTGGCGGCGGCGCGCAGGCGCCAGTCGTCCTCATGCAGGCAGGCCAGCAGCACCGAGAGCGGCGCCTCGCGCCCCCAGCGCTGCAGGCAGAGAGCGCGCAGCGAGGTCTCGCGCTCGTAGTGGGCCGCCCAGTCGGCCGTGGGCAGGCGGCGCAGGGCCTCGCCGCGCACCGCCTCGTCGGGCGAGGCGGCCAGCGCGGTGAGCTCGGGCACGAGCGCCTCGCGCAGGAGCGGGGCCAGGTCGAGACAGCGCCAGGCCAGCGCGGAAGGCAGCTCGGCGCGCACGAGCGCGAGGCATTCGAGGGGCCAGTGCCGCACGCCCCACTCGAGCATCGCGGCGCGCGGGAAGTCTGGCACGCCCAGCAGCCAGTCGAAAGCGGGCCGGCCCTGGGAGCGGAGGGCGGCAGCGGCCTCTGCCGCCAGCACGCCGGTCAGCTCACCGCGCCAGAGATCGCCCGGGGCGGGCAGCGGGGACTCCGGGTCGAGCAGGGCCAGGCGCAGCAGGACTCGCGGGGGATCGTCCGGGTGGGGGGCGCCCAGCAGCCGGGCCGCTCCGCGCGCGCGGGCGCGGGTGTCGTCGGCCAGCAGGGGCTCGAACAGGGTCGCGCGCTCGAGGTCGCAGGTCGACAGGTAGCCCACGGCCAGCTCCAGAGAGCGGCCCCGGGCGCGCCGGAGCTGGTCGAGAAAAAACTCCCGGACGCGGGTGTCCTCGAATTGGGCCAGCGTGGCCAGGGCCGTGAGAGCCAGCAGGCCGGTGCCGTGGGCAGCGCGAGCGATCAGGGCGTCGACCACGTCGCGCCCGTCGACGGACCCGTAGGCCAGCGCGCCGGCGGGGTTGGCGCGGATCGCCTTGTGCACGGCCAGCACGACCTTGAGCTCGGCATGCTCGAGACCCGCGAGCAGGTCGCCGGCCGACCCGATCGAGAGCCGCACGTCAGACGGGGATGCCGAGCAGGATGGACTCCTGGCCGTCAGCCATCTGGACGTAGCTGACCAGGCGCCCGGCGGCGTCGACCATGGTGGTGTGGAAGCCGAAGGCGATGGTGTCGACCGCCAGCCCGTCCAGCAGCGAGCCGCGCGACAGCAGCACCACCGAGGAGTCGCCGTTGTGCAGGCAAAGCTCGATGCCCTGGTCGGTAGCCACCTCGTAGAACGTGAGCCCCGAGGCGTTGACCACCGCGGGCACGATGATGC
Source organism: Vulcanimicrobiota bacterium (assembly GCA_039809865.1). GTDB lineage: Bacteria > Vulcanimicrobiota > Xenobia > Xenobiales > QWHO01 > QWHO01. The sequence continues at coordinate 77,619 of JBDHVW010000030.1, read as the reverse complement.
GGATGGGGCTGCCCCCGGGCGACAGCTGCCCGGTCTGGGCGATGATCGCGTCGTCGCGGTAGAGCGTGAGGTTGCCGACGCCCTCCTCGGTGATGGCCGTGGTGATGCCCTGACCGCCGATGCGCGGGCCGTGCAGCGAGGTGCCCAGCAGGGGCGGATTGTCGGTGCGCGCCGAGCGGGACAGGACCAGCTCGGGACTGGCCGTCAGCAGGCGCGCCTGGGCCAGCGGCCGGTCCACGTTGGAGCGGAGCACGAAGCTGGCCGGAGAGCTCTGGCCGCGGGGCAGCACCATGGCGTCGGCCCCGAACGCCTGGAGCACGAAGTTGCCCCCGTCGTCGAGGTCGACCAGACCCAGCGAGTTGATCGAGCCGTCAGCGCCGGGGATCTCGTCGTCGGCGCTGACCACCAGCAGCCCGTCCAGGCCCTCGGAGGTGGCGTAGACCAGCCCCTGATTGGTCTCGCCGTCCCCGCCGTAGCGGCTGACGAACAGCAGGCGGTCGTCGTGCAGATCGAGGTCGCCGAACTCGCCGAACGCGCCCAGGCTGCCCGGCGCTTCGTCGCCGAAGTCGAGCACGGTGTCGAGCTGCCCGTCGTGGGCCAGCACGATGGAGGTGGGCCCCGAGCCCTGCGGGCTGAGCTGAGCATCGAAATTGAGCACCATGGCGGCCTCGCCCCGGCGGTTCACGTCCACCGCGCCAATGGTGGAGACGATACGACCGTCGGGCATCGCCTGGCCGGTGGCGAGCAGGGGGCGGGCGGCCGCGGCCCGGGGCCGAGCGGCGTCATAGTCGACGGTCAGCTCGTACATCCCGAAGCGGCCCTGGCTGTCTTGGGCGTAGAAGAAGACGTGGCCGGCCTCGTCCATCAGGATCTGGGGGGTGAGGGCGGCCACGTCCGGCAGGACCGCCTCGCCCGGTGAGTAGATGCGGGTGAAGACGTAGCCGTTGGGGAGCGGGGCCGGCGGCAGGCCCGAGGTGCCGTTGCCCGAGCCGCCGCAGGAGCTGAGCAGCATGCAGCCCACGCTCGAGCCGACCATTCTCAAAAAGTCGCGCCGCGTCGTGCGAAAGCGCATCAAGAGGCGCTCCCGAGGGGCTCGAAGACGACCTCGATCTCCTCGTCGTCGAGCAGGTCGCGCAGGGGATCAAAACCCAGCGGCTGCCCGATCTTGTTGGAGACCGGATTGACGAACGACTGGCGGGTCGGGGTCTGGCCCAGCAGGTTCGGCACGGCGATGGGCTCCGTGGTGACACCCACGTTGAAGACCTTGATGAAGGTGATCGTCATGAAGAGCCCGATGCTGAGCTGGAAGTCCTCGTTGAGGCGGGTGGAGATGCTGTGCCGGAAGGACATGCCCACCGACTGCGGGTTGGCGGGGGCCGAGCCGTTGGTGAAGCCGGTCACACTCGGCCCGCTCCACTGCAGGTTGTCGAACTGGTTGGAATCGAGCGAGAGGCGGGCGATCTGGACATCGATCGGAAACCCGATCACCAGCCGGATGCCGAGCGAGAGCTGCACCAGGTTCTCGATCAGCAGGATGAAGGCGCCCACCTTCGGGATGGCCTTCAAGGCCGAGACGAGGTTGACGGGCAGCTCCAGCGTGGGCGCCACCGTGACGGTGCCCGAGCCGACCGCCATGGAGCCGGGCGGGGTGGTTCCGAAGATGTTGAAGACGCCGATGATGCCCTGCATCGACTGGTCCGATTTAGAGGCTCCGTAGGTGGCCCGGTCGGAGTTGCGCTGAGCCACGCGCCCCGCGATGAGGTGGACGATCAGGTCGATGACGTCCACGTTGAACGAGACCGACCCGCCCACCAGGGGCTGCCAGGTATCCACGAAACGGCTGTTCCAGCCGTCCTCGACCCACTTGGGAACCAGCACCTCGCTCTGGAAGTTGAGGGCGGCGCCGAAGTTGATCCCGTAGAGCAACCCGGCCGTGACCACGTCGTTGGCGATGGTCAGCTGCAGCGCCGAGCCCGACGAGCTGCCGGAGGCGTCGAGACGGATACCGTAGCCGGGGCCGCAAACGCCCAGAAACAGGTTGGACGAGGATTGGAAGAGGAGCCGGAAGGTCAGCACCTGCGTCTGGGGCAGGTTGATCAGCTGGACCGTGGAGCCACCCAGCGAGATGCCCGCCCGAGAGGTGCCGATGCCGGGCCAGAGGGCAAAGCCCTTACAGATGTTGGCAGGATCCGATGTTCCGAGGACCGTGGAGGGTATCGGAGGCACCGCGGGAGCTTCGGGGCACGCCGCAGCGCATCCTTTGTCAGTCCGTGTCGCGCCACTCGCGGGTGGCCTGCTCGATGGCCTCGCGCCACTCACCCTTGAGATCGAACTCGACGAAGTCCAGGCCCTGGAGAACCCAGCCCGCCAGCTCGCTCACGCACAGGTGGTAGAAGACGTGGCGGCCGTCGCGACGCTCTTCCACCAGCCGGTGCGCGCGCATCAAGCCCAGGTGTTGGGAGACGCGCGGGCGACTGATGCCCACCAGCTCATGGAGCGTGCCGACATCTTTCTCGCCTGAGCGCAACTCCTCGACGATTCGGATACGGTCAGCGTTCGCCAGCACTCCAAAGAGCGTGGCCAACTCGCGGGCAGCGATTTTTCGGGAAGGCATGGAGGAATGTTCGCATATGCATATCTTCATACCTTTTATGAGGGTTTGATTAAAAGTATTTACACCTATACATTCATAGGTTATAAATGTTGCACATGACAACTGGACATCATCTTTCTCCCTGGACCCGCCTCTTTCGGCTCGCTCGTCTGGACGCGGTCGATCTCGGCATCCTCTTCGCCTACAACCTGGTCAGCGCGCTCCTGGTGCTGGCGACCCCGCTGGCGGCCCAGGCCCTGATCAACACCATCGCGGCCGGGATGTTCCTGCAGCCAGTGGTGGTGCTGACAGCCCTGCTCTTCGCGGGCCTGGCGGTGGCCGGATTGCTGGGCATGCTGCAGTTCGCCCTGGTCGAGCTGCTCAAGGAGCGCCTCCTGGCGCGCACCGCGCTGAACCTGAGCCAGCGCATTCCCTACGCCAGCTTCCTGGTCTTCCAGCGGGCCTACGCGCCCGAGCTGCTCAACCGGTTCTTCGACGTATTGACCCTGCAGAAGTCCGCCAGCAAGCTGCTGCTCGACTGCCCCTCGGCAGCGCTGCAAGTGCTGGTTGGCCTTTTGCTGCTCTCGCTCTACCATCCCGTGCTGCTGCTCTATGGCCTGTGCCTGGTGGGCGGCATGGCGCTCGTGCTTCTGGTGGGTTGGGGCGGAACCAGCAGTAGCATCCGCGAGTCGGCCCGCAAGTACAAAGTGGCCGCCTGGCTCGAGGAGCTGGGGCGCTGCCAGACCGCCTTCAAGATGACGCCCGGCAGCACTCTGCCGGTGCGCGAGACCGACCGCCTGGTGGTGGATTACGTGCGTGCTCGCCGTCGCCACTTCTGGGTTCTGATGCGCCACTGGGCGGCCCACTACACAGTTTACACCCTCGGTAGCGCCGGTATCCTGGGGCTGGGCGGGTGGCTGGTCATCAATCGCGGCCTGACTCTGGGACAGCTGGTGGCGGCCGAGCTGGTCGTGCTCAATGCCCTGCGGGCCTTCGAAAAGCTGGTGGCCGCGCTGCCTTCGCTCTACGACGCCCTGACGGCTCTGGACAAGCTCAGCCTCATCGAAGAGCTGCCTCTCGAGCGCAGAGGCGGGCGCAGCCTGGCCGAGACGGGCGCGGCCCCGGTGCTGGAATGCCGCAAGGTGGCCTACAGCTACCCCGACGGAGGCTTCTCGGTGCGCGACCTGAGCCTGAAGCTGGAGGCGGGTGGCTGGTTCAGCCTGGTCGGTCCCAACGGCTCGGGCAAGTCGACCCTCTTGGAGCTGGTCTGCGGCCTGCTCGAGCCCTCCCGGGGACTGCTTCTGGTGGAAGGAGTGGACGTGCGCGATGCCGAGCTCGACGACCTGCGGCGCGCGGTGGTGCTGGTGGGACAGCCGCAGGAGCTGTTCGAGGGAACCGTGGAGGAAAACATTCTCGTCGGACGCGAGCGCTCGGCCGCGGAGGTGCGTCGGGCGCTGGAGCTGACCCGGCTGGAGGTCGGCCTCAAGACGCCCCTCGCCAGCGAGGGCCGCAATCTAGCCCGAGGCGTACGCCAGAAGATCTTGCTGGCCCGGGCCGTGCTCGACCAGCCCCGGCTTTTGTTGCTCGACGAGGCCCTCACCTCGATCGACGAGCGCGACCGGGTGGCCATCGTGCAGGCCATGCGCGCCGAACCCTGGACCGTGCTGAACGTGACCCACGAGCCCTGGTCGCTCATGGCCTCGGACCGAATCTTCGTGCTGGAGGAGGGCAGTCTGGCCCAGGAGGGCAGCTTCGAAGAGCTGATCGAGCAGCGTGACGGCCTGCTGGCCCGTCTCCACCCCGAGCTGAGCCTGCGCTGGAAGGAGGACTGACATGGAGCTACAGAGCCTACGCCTGGTACAGACCCCGCGTCTGGGCTGCTTCCTGGCACTCCTCCTGATGGGCCTGTTCGTGCTGGCGACCGTGGTGCTGATCAAGACCCCCTGGCAACAGTCGGTCAAAGGCGACGGCAAGGTGACCATGTTCGACCCGAGTCGCCGGCCCCAGACAGTCGAGGCCCCGATTCCGGGACGCGTGGTGGAGTGGAAAGTGCTCGAGGGCCAGTCGGTCAAAGCCGGACAGCTCCTGGTGCGGCTCGAGGATCTGGATTCCAAGTTCCTCGACCCCGGCCAGGCGGCAGCTCTGGAGAGGCAGCGCCGGGCTCTGCTGAGCCGCCAGCAGGCTGCCCGTCAGCGCGAAGCCTCGCTGTCCCGTCAGCTCGACTCGCTGCAGAGCTCCCAGGCGGCCGCCCTGCCGATGGCTGGAGTCAGAACCCGCCAGACCGAAGAGCGCCTGGAAGCCGCCCGCCAGGCGGCCCTGGCGGCCGAGCAATCGCAGCAGACGGCGGAGCTGAACCTCACCCGCGTGCAGGACCTGCACGACCGTGGGTTGCGCTCCACGCGCGAGCTGGAGCTGGCCCGACTGGAGGCGGTGCGGACGCGAACCGAGACCGAGCGCGCCCAGATCGCCGTGGAGCTGGCCGGGCGCGACATCCAGAGCGCGCGCCTGGACGCCAGCAAGATCGAGGCCGACACCTCGGCCAGCCTGGCCTCGGTGGAGGCCGGGCTGGGCACGGTGCGCGAGACCCTGGCCTCGATCGAGGGCGAGCTGAGTAAGCTCTCCATCGAGCAAGCCAACCTGAAGCTGCGTAACCGCCAGCAGCGGGTGGTCGCGCCCGTGGACGGGCGGGTCGTCCGCCTGCTCAAGGTGGGCGTGGGCGAGACGGTCAAGCCCGGCGACGTGCTGACGACCATCGTGCCGGAAACGACCGACCAGGCGGTGGAGCTTTACATCGCCCAGGACGACGCGCCCCTGGTGGCCCCCGGAAGGCCCGTGCGCGTCATGTTCGCCGGCTTCCCAGCGCTGCAATTCTCGGGCTGGCCGAGCGCCGCGGTGGGAACCTTCGCGGGCACGGTCAAGGTGGTCGATGCCAGCGACGACGGCAGCGGCAAATACCGGGTGCTGGTCGTGCCCGACCCGGGCCCGGGCGAGGAGCCCTGGCCGGCACCGGCCATCTTGCGCCCCGGCGCGGCGGCCAGCGGCTGGATCATGCTCGAGACCGTGCCCCTGTATTACGAGCTGTGGCGGCGCTGGAACGCCTTCCCCCCGAACTACCCCGTGTCCGAGGGCAAAGCCCCCTCGGACCCCAAAAGGCGGGCCAAGTGAGAGCGCTGCTTCTCTGGATCTGCCTGGCGCTGGCGGCGGTGGCTCAGGAGCCCTTGACCCTGGGGGAGCTGCTGCGCCACGTCGAGCAGCACCATCCCATCCTGCGGCAGGCCGACCTGAACCTGTCGCTGGCCCGGGCCAAGGTCACCGAGAAGGAAGGTGCCTTCGACCCCTCGCTGCTGCTCAACTCGGGCTACCAGAGCTACAACAGCCCCACCAGCCCTGGAAAGGGCAAGGAGTTCACGCAGAACGGGTTGGACTTCGTCTGGACCACGCCCTCGGGCGTCAAGCTCTCGGCCGGAATGGACATCAACCGCGGCGACGTCAAATCGCCGGCCAGCCTCACGGGCGAGGGCGGGACCTACTACCTGGAGGCCAAGATCCCCTTGTTGCGAGGGCTGGACGTGAACGAGAAGTCCATCGCCTGGCAGCAGGCCCAGCTCGCGCTGCCCCTGGCCCAGGCCGAGCGGGCCCTGTTGCGCCTCGGCCTGCTACGGGGGGCGGGAGAAGCCTACTGGGACTGGGCCGCCGCCTGGCAGCTGCTGGAGGTCAACCAGCGCCTGTTGCGCCTGGCGGAGGAGCGCCTCGCGGTGGTCCGCCAGCGGGTCGAGGCCGGGGACATGGCCCGCATCGACGCGACCGAGACCGAGCAGGAGCTGGAGCGGCGGCGCGGTTTGCTGGTGCGGGCCCGGCGGCTGACTGAGAGCAGCGCCTTGAAGCTGGCCTTCTACCTGTGGAAGGAGCCCACGCAGGAGCCCGCTTTGCCGCGCCCGGAGCAGGCCCCGGCGAAGTTGGAGGAGCCGCGCCAGTTGTCGGCCGAGGAGGCCAACCAGGCCCGGCTGCAGGCGGTGGAGCGCCGTCCCGAGTTCCAGGGTCTGGCGGTGCAGAAGGAAGTGGTGGCCCTGGACCGCGCCCTGGCCGAGAACGACCAGCGGCCGGCGCTCAACCTGACGGTCAGCCCGGGGGTCGACCTGGGGGCGCAGGGTGTGGGTCCCGTCTTCAAAGGAGGGCTCGAGCTGATCATCCCGCTGCGCACGCGCGAGGCCGACGGCAGGCTGGAGCAGGCGCGCATCAAGCTGCAGGACCTGGATCTCAAGAGCCTGCTGCAGGCGCGCAAGGTGCTGCTCGAGGTGGAAGACGCCATCTCGGCCGTCGACACGGCCTACGAGCGCTACCGCGCCGCAGCGCGCGAGCTCGAGCTGGCGCGCGAGGTGGAGCGGGGCGAGCGCTACAAGTTCGAGATGGGAGACAGCACGGTCTTCCTCATCAACCAGCGCGAACGCGCCACCGCCGAGGCCGAGATGCGCCTGCTGGAGGTCCACGGCGAGCTTCTCAAAGCGCGCCTCGGGTTGCACGCGGCCACCGCGGAGCTATGAGGTCTCAGAGCCTCGGCTTCAAGGTCTGCGTGCCGGTGCACTGGGCCCATCCCCGCGAAGGCAGCGAGCCCTGGCCGACCACGTCGGCCGAATAGGCCACCAGGATGATGAAGACATCCCCGTTCTTGAACACACCGGCTGGAATCGTGCACGAATGCTGGTCGGCCGCCAGGAGCTTGCCCTTCGCGACGCCCCGCGTGGTGCCCAGCGCGGACCAGGCCGTGAGTCCATCGCGGGTGGCCTCCCAGAGACAGTCGCGTCCGGTGGCGCGGTGAAGGCCCGCGGCCTGGACGCTGTATCCGACCGCTCGCGGGACCGGGTTCCAGGACAGGCGGATCGGGCGGGTGTAGTCGGCCGTCTTCGCGTTCGTAAAGGTGATGGGGGCCAGGTGCTCCTGAGCCGGTCCCAACGTCAGAGTGGCCCCGCCGGCATAGCTGGTGGTCAGGCGATAGGTGCCGTTGCTCGAGCCTTTGAGCGCGCTCAAGTGGGGCTCGGTACAGGCGGCGGTCGAGCCGCGCCGGTGCATGGGGACCGTCTGGTCGAAGAACTCCGGCTGGCCTTTGGGCGCCTTCTCGGCCGAGCCCCAGTAGCGCACGACCACGTCGTGGCTGCTCGAATCCGGGACGTTCTCGATGGTCATCGGGAGCCGGTCCCCGACCCCGAGACCGGCCGGCACCTCCAACAGCGCGGTGGCCCCGGCCGGGGCCCGGAGTGGACTGCGGTAGCTGATGCTGAGAGCCCGGGAATCGCCGGCCGAGCAGGCCGCCAGCGTAAAATCGCCGGTCCACCGGGGAGCGGAAGTCGTGCTGGAGATCAGGAGCAGGAGGAGCCCCGCCAGGAGTCCGACACGTCGCACCTCAGTGCTGTTCGCTTGCATAGACCGAGCATAACCAGCGTTACCCGCGGGGAGGTTGCAAAATTGTATCCGGAGTGAGCTTCGCGGTGACCTTGTGGTAGAATAGGGGCAGTTTGATTCGCCCCGTCAACCCCTACGAGCCTGTCTGGAAGCCTCAGCGTCAGCGCGAGGTCTCTGCAGGCTCGAGTGCCGCGCAGGATGTCGTGCGTCTCTCCGGCGATTCGTCGCGACCGGCCGAGTTTGGCAGCGCCCTCGCGCAGGTCGCGCTGGACGTCGCCTTGCGCTCCAACCACCAGAACATGGGCGCCTCCCTCGGCGGCCCCCTCATCGGCGCGCTGCTGACGGCGCTCCGCTCGGCCACCCCCGAGGCCCGACCCGCGCTCGAGCAATTCTTGAAGGCCAACCGGGGGAACACGAACCGCGATGGTCTCAAGCCCCACGGCGGCAGCCTGGACGAGCTGCTGGCCGGAGGCGAGTTCAAAGTCGTCGGGATCGATGTGATCCAGACTCCGCACGAGAGAAAGCCGATCGACAAGCTGGGAGAAAAGCCGTGGGAGGTCTCGCGTCAGCTGGAAACGGCCGGCCGCGAGGAGCTGCTGCCCCTGGCCGAGCAGCTTTCGCGGCTGGACACCTCGCTGCTGAACAAGCAGAAGATCCTGACCATGCTGCCCGAGCTGGCCACCCCCGAGTATCTGGAGCGCTCGCTGCTGCCGACCGAGGACTCTCTGCAGACCGTCGGCGCGTTCTACGGTCCCTCGGTCATGCTCGACCGCTACCTCGAGACCCCCAAGATCGACGGCCTGGCCTCGCGCGATCTGCTCGGCTACGTCCAGGATGCCGGCTTCAAGCCTTCCGCCGCCCAGGTCGACGGGCTGGTGAGTCGCATCTGCAAGGCGATGGGCCCGCGCACCGACGAGCGCGATTACAGTCACGCGCTCGAGCTGCTGGATGCGATCGCCTTGAATGACCCCTCCTCCGTCACGCTCGAGCAAAGAGCTCGGCTGCAAGACGGGCTGATCTCCTGCGGAAAGAATGCTCTGGGCCTGGTCTTGTGGAGCGGCCCGGCGGGTCGCCTGGCGGCCGGACATCGCGACCTGATCGCGCCTCTCCTGGCCCGGGGAAACGATCCGGTGGCGCACGGGCTCTTGCTGTCGGCGCCGCTGACCGACGAGGAGTTCGCCGCGACCTCGTTCTGCCGGGACGTGGAGAGCTCCCACCAGATGGTTTCGTTTTCTCGCTCGCTGCGGGGACTCTCCGGTCAGGAAGCGCTGGCCCTGCTCGAAGGGTCCGGCGGCGGCACGATGGGCGGAACGCTCGTCTTCCGGCACCTGGTGGCCCAGGCCCCGTATCCGCAGCTCGAGACCCTGAAAGATTATGAGACCGAGCCCCTCCAGCCCTACCTCTTCGAGGGTCTCCGCGCCGGCCAGGACCGGCTGCCCGAGGTAGAGGCCACGCTGGCCCGCTACGCGGCCGACCGGCTGTGCTCGGAAACGCTGGTGGGCAAGCTCTGCGAGTTTACCTCCGCGGGCATTTCTCTCACCGAGACCGCGCGGCGTTTCGACGTGTTGGAGCAGCCGCGCCGGGACGCGACCAGCGAGAGACTGGCCCTGACGACTCTGGCCCTGGTGGGCTCCGACGTCGAGGGCGGGCAAGCGTTCCTGGCGCCGCTGCGAGCGCGCTTCGAGGACTGGGAGGTGGAGCGGTCGCTGCGAGGCCTGCCCGCCGGGCTGCGCCAGGATTGGGGGCTCGAGCTCTTCGGCCGGGTGATGGCCGATTCGGCGACGCTGGCGGAGGGAGAGGCCGCGTTCAAAACCCTGGAGGGGGCCGGCGCGGCCGGTCTGGCGCGCTTCCAGGACGTGCGCGCGGCGCGTCCGGCCGGGGCATGCGCGGTGTTCCCCGCAGCCTGGGGCTACTCCGGCGACGACTGGCCCGGGGCCCTGGGCGGCTTGCAGCGCCTGGCGGGGCTATCCTCGGACGAGTCCTACGCGGGGATGGCGGCGGAGTATTTTGCGCATCTCAACGAGGGCGCGTCGGTGGAAGGCGCTCTGGATCGCGTCCTGCGCCGGCAGATCGCCGGCCCGGAGACGGCTTCCGCGGCCATCGGCCAGCAGGGCGATCGGGTCGTGGTTGGCGGCGCGATGGTTCGCAGGCGCACCACTTCCCTCTAGTTGCCGCGGACCACCCGCAGCTTGATCACGTTGCCCGTGCCGTCCTGGGGTCGAACGAAGAGGTCGATGGGGCTGCCGGGCGCCACCTGTCGAACATCCAGCGTGACCTGGTAGCGCTGATCCGGACCGGCTACCGTCGATTCGAAGAAGAGCACCGTGGCGGTCGCCGGATCGGTCGGACGGGCCTGCACGTCGATCCTGGTTCCGGGCGAGGCGACCCCCGACACCACGAGCTCGCCTCCGACCGTGTCATTCTCCACGGGTGAGAGCACCTTCACGATGAGGCGCGGCTGAGGCGGGGCAGGGGGCGCGTCGGGGCCTTTGGCCAGCGCGTAGCGCACGTTGACCACGCGCGAGCGCTGGCCCGAGCCCTCGCGGGCGACCACCGACAGGTCGACCACCTGGCCCGGGGTTCCTCCGCCCAGAGAGAGGCTCCAGGTGCCGTCGGCCGCGGCGTAGGTCTGTCCGCCCAGGCCGCCGGTGACGTCCACCAGCATTCCGGGAGTGGCCGTGCCGCTCAGTGTGAACGGGTCCGAAACGGTGGCCCCGTTGGCGGGCAGATTGACCGAAAGCTGCAGGCTGGTGGGCGGCGTGGCGGCGCCGGCCATCGCCAGCTTGAGACGCGCGGGAGCCGAGTCGTGGCCCGCGCCGTCACGGGCGACGACGTTCAGGTTGATGGGTCCCCCCGGCAGGCCCGTGGGGTCGAGCTGAACGCTCCACTGCCCCCGACCATCCGACTGCGTCTGCGCTTTGAGCGCGCCCCGCACGAAGATGCGCTGGAACGGCGTGGCTGTGCCGGTCAGCGTGAACGGGCCGCTGACGGTCGTCCCGGGGGCGGGGGCCCCGACCTGAACCCACAGGCCGCCCTGGGCGAGCGCGAGTCCGGTCAGGAGAAAGAAGGTGAGGAGGAGCTTGTGCATGCGCCGCGGTTCTGCGTTGGTCGGTCAGCGACCTTTTACGGCCGCCTCAGCGCGTGTAGTCGACCGTCGGACTCGCGGGCCGATTGCTCACGGGGATTGGGATCCGCAAATCGGGCGTCAGCGAGGTCGAGCCGGCGTTGAAGAAGGCGAGGTCCGTCCCCTGGAAAGTCAGCGTCCGACTGGTCAACGGATCGAACAGCGCGTCCGCCAGCCGGAGGTTGCGGATCACCAGCTGGTCGGCCGGCACATCGCCCAGTACGCCCGTGCGGCTGCCGTTGCTCAGGAAGGTCGCCATGGACGAATTGAAGTCCACCAGCACGAGGGCCGCGTCGTTGGCGTCTCCGGGCTGGCCGCCGCGGGAGGTGTCGAACATCAGGGCGCGGATGTTGGGGAAGGTGGCGTCCAGGCCGGCGAACGGATTGGCGCCCTGCAAGCGGCGGACGGGAACGGTGAGACCATCGGCCGAGCTGGCCGACCCCACCACGATGACCTGACGCTCCAGGGTCACGAAGTTCACCTGGCTGATGTAGAGCTCGTCGCGGCGCACATCCAACAGGAGCTCGTCCTGGAACAGGTTGGCGACGTTCGCGGAAGTCGTGATGGTGCGGTGCGGAAGCGTAAGCAGGTCCCCGCTGAGCTGGTCGAGGTTGTCCCAGACGAGCACCTCTCCCCTCCGGCCCAGGTAGAGCTTCCGGCGCATGAGATCGAGCTCCAGGCTGCGCGCCGTATCTCCCTCCAGGGTCATGATCCGGGAGGGTCTCGTATTGCCGCGTAACGTGCTGATCCGGTTGAAAACCAGGACGTTCTTTCCCTGCAGAACATACAGCCGGTTCGTGGCGACATCCAGACGCAAGTCGTCGGGGTCGTTGGCCAGGAAGTCCTGGCTGCTGATGTTGGCCAGGCTGGCCCCGGTCTGGCCGTCGAAGCACCGGATCCCCAGGATGCCGTCAATCAGCCCCATCGAATAGACGCGGCCGCTGGTGGGCACGTTGGCGGAGTAGACGTCCACGTTGGCATTGAGGTTGTTCGGCACGAGCTTGGAGTCGGCCGACGCGAACGCCACCCGGCGGCCGTTGCCCGCGAGGGCGGGCAGCGAGTCGGCCAGGGATTCGGCTCCTCCCAACACCGCGGTGCCGTCGTCGGAGACGTTGACCCGGCTGGTCTGGCCGGTGGCCAGGTTGCGAACGAAGACATCCGCCTTACCGTTCAGGTCATTGGGCACGATGTCGGCCCGCTCGGAGACGAAGCTCAGGATGCGCCCATCGTCGGAGAGGTCCACCCGGCCCACCAGCCCCACCCCGATCGGGATGAGGTCGATCGTCTGGTTGATCTGGTCGATCACGGCGGGCCGTGCGGCGGGAGCCCCGGCCACGATGAAGCGTCCGTCCGGGCTGATCTCGCTGTTGACCAGGCCCTGGTTGACGTTCAGCCGGAGGGTGCTGCCCGCCACCCGGTCGCGCAGGTAGACGCCCCGGCTGCCCCCGGCGATCAGGTCGGTGGCAAAAGACGAGAACACCACGAACCGCCCGTCGCCTGAAACGCACGGAAAGTTGCTGTTGGCGTTGGCGAATCCACCCGCCGTGGTCCGGCTGATGAGCTCGAAGGTGCTGGTGTCGAAGTCGAAGAGCACCACCTGCGACAGGCCGTCGATCACGGTTGAGAAGACGACCTTGCTGCCGTCGGCCGAGAGGCGCGGAACCGAGCCCGCGGTGATGGTCTTGCCCTGCAGGGTGCCGGTGGCCTGAACGGTCTGGCTCAGCGTGCGGTCGCGGCGGAACACTTTGCCCGAGCCGCCCCGCGCTCCCAGCCGGAACGAGACGAATCGCCCATCGGCCGAGAGGTCGGGATCCGACTTGTCGAGCCGCAGCCGCGTGCCGTCCGGGGCCTGAGCGCTCACACGGCTCAAGGTCGACGTCTGGCGGTCACGCACCAAAATCTCGCGGGTGTTGACGCCGGTGAGGCTGGGGGCGTTGCAGGCGAAGGCTACCAGCCGGGCGTCGGTCGAGAACACCGGCTGGGTGGACTCGCCATCCGACGCCTGCCCGTTGGACCCCTCGCTCAGCAAGCCGATCTCGCTGGTGTTGCCGCGCGCGCGCAGCTGTTGCACCAGGATCGTCTGGGGCCCGCTCAGCTCCACGTCCTGCACGAAGGAGGCCAGCACATTGCCCTGGTCGTCCAGTCCCTCCACGATCAGCCGGATGAAGCCCAACCGGATGGCGCCCAGACTCAGCTCCTGCGGGTCGCCCGCGCGCGCCTGCACCACCTCGGGGACGAGGTCGACAAAGCCGTCCTCGTCGGTCACGTGGATCCGGTAGCTGATCACCGACGGGTCCACCGGGTTGGCGGAGAAGTCCAGCCGCAGCAACACCTCGGCCGAGGCGCTCGGAGGGACGGTCGTGGGGGGGGCGACGGCAGCCACGCTGTCCGAGCCGCCGCAGCCGGACAGGGAGATGGCGACCAGGAGGAGCAACAAAAGCCTTCGCATGGGCGCGTGCTTCGCGCGTTCGCCCCAAATTGCCTCTGAATGACGATCGGGGCCGGATAAGGTGATTCAGCGGGGGCCGCGGGCTAAGACAGGACGGCTGACTGCCCGCCCAGCGTATGGACACACTTTTGTGCCCATATTTGACCAGCCGATTATAGACCCGATCGAAAAGACCGTTTACACAAGTTTCTCAGAATTAAAACTCCTGTAACTTTTCGACTCGGTAGAAACGGGTCCGGTGGGGGATACTTTACCTGCAGCTGCAAGACAAATCGAAGGAGATATGCCCGATGAACACCACCATCAACGCGCAGTCCATTCCCTTCCGACCCATTCCGGTCGCGGCTACCGCCCCCAGCTCCACGACCGGGGAGGCCGCCGGTCAGGGGGACCGTTACGTGCCTTCGGAGCCCCAGAGCAGCCATGACCTCTACAGTCCTCGGAGCCTGGCGGCGGCTGGTCAGAATACGACCCCGAGCGACCGCCGCCCGCCCAACGACAGCCCCGACAAGCCGCCCGGAGGGGGTGACTCCCGCAACACGGGAGGCCAGGGCAGGACCGACAAACCGCCCTCGGGCGATCTCCGCAATACCGGCGGGAACGGCCGCGGCTAGCGCCCCCACGCGCTGCCAGGAAAGGGGTGCCCGGGCGGGCACCCCTTTCTTTTTTGCCGAGCAGCTGACGCCGGTCATTCCAAACAGGGCAAAAAGAGGGCGCCCGTCGCGGGCGCCCTCTCTTTGCCTTGAACCGAGCAGCCCTAGTAGGGCCCGGAAGCTTGATAAGCGTGGGTGCGATGACTGAGCAAGGTGCGAATCCCCAACTCGGCCGCCAACTCCGCGGACCGGCCTCGGGGCCCCGCCTGGGTCTCGTAGATATGGAAGTCGGCAAACATTTCGCGCGGCAAGTCCCCCGAGCGGATCGCCGCGACCAGGGCTCGCATCTGAGGCTCGTTGATGTTCTTCAGGACGACCCGGGGAAGGTGCCCCGCCCGAAATTGCTCGGCATACTCGCGGTAAAACGCGACCAGCCGTTCCGGTCGATTCCCCAGAGCTCGATACAGATTGTCGATCTCGGCCGATTCGAACCCCTGACGCTTGAACTCGCGCAGCTGCTCGAAAGCGTGGTTCTTCCACGGTCCCGCGTTCCAACGCGCAAGCCAATCGGGTCGACGCGTATCGATGCCCTGACGGGCCGCCGCGCGCCGAATCCGCTCGAGCTCGCCCGGGTTCCACCGATCCAGCGTAGGCCCCCCGGGGCCTTCGATATAGACGTGCAGCCGCGCTCCCGCCGCTCGCGCCGCGCGCACGGTCGCCTCATAGTCGCTGCCCGGGCGCACGCCGATGTCGGTCCCCGCGTCGACGCCGATGAGCACGTTTCCATGATGCCGATTCGCCAGTCGCTGGACGGCCCGCGGAGGCAAGGGCTCGGAGGAGAAGGCAAAATAGGCGGGGGGCCTGCCCCAGGTGGCTCTGGCGAGAGTTTGCAGCCGGGGCATGTTCGCCAATCCCCCGACGGAACGCTCGAACCGGTCCTGATAGGGATCGGGTTCCTCGAGGGGTGGCCCCTGAGACGCTCGAGCGGGAGAGAACGCGCGGATGGGCCGCGAGCCGGTTGGCAGAAGGTTGACTTGCATGAAATTCACCACTCCTGTTCCTGGCAATTTTGTGGTCAGCCCTGGGCCATGCGGTTGGCGCCCGTGTAGCGGCTCCGCCAGCGCGGACTGTTGATATTGCTGATCGTCACCGGGGCATCACGCGTGGGCCGGTGGACGAATCGACCATTGCCCAGGTAGATGCCGACGTGCGTGGTACGTCCGCGGCGGTAGGTGTTCCCGAAGAAGACCACGTCTCCCGGGCGCAAGTTCTCGATGCCGCCCCGCACCGGCGTGCCATAGCGGCGCAAGTTGGCGGCGCGCACTTCCCGACGGAATCCGGACGGAGCAGTGCCGCTCTGAAGAAGCATCTCGGAGACGAAATCGGCGCAGCGCCTCGTCTGACCCGGCTTGAAGCTGCGTCCGCTCCAGCCGGCAGCATACTGAGCCAACTGGCTGCCGCCACCTCGCCGACGATTCCGAGCCAATGCCGCCAATGCAAAACAAGACTGCTCGGCTTCGTCATAAGCAACCCCTGGCACGAAGCCATCTCTCGGCTCGAAGGCGCTGGCAACGGTGGCCGCCCGATTCACTTCAAAATCCCCAAAAGAATGGATTGGTCTCGCCAGGATGCCGGTGTTGCTGAGTCTCATCGCAATTTCTCCCGTCCTCATTTGCAAGCGCTCGCAACTCCAATATCCCCTACCCCGGTCACCCCATCCAGAGAAAGCATGTTTCTAAAATGTTTCCTACTTTAATTCCGAGTAACCAGGTTTTCAGAAAACCAAATATATGACCCACCAACTACTAACACCAAAAAGTGTCCATAAGCCAGAGAGCCAGGCTTCGGGGTGGCTCCGAGTTTGATCGGAAGGAGGTGGCCCTAATCGCCAGGGCAGTTCCGAAGGTGAGCGAGACGCTGCTCCAAAGTGGGTCTGCCCATCGAAGCGTGCGCGGCCACGTTGCGCAGAGCCGAGAAAGCTGCCTGCAGGCCGACACCCGAAGCCTCGAGCCCGAAGCAGTCGGCGGCCAGCTCGAGGTCCTCTTGAGCCCGCGCGCGCTGCCCGGGGGACAGGCCTCTGAGTGTGGCGTGGTGTCGCAGCTCGAGGTGCCCGATTTCGTGGCCGAGTGCGAACTTTAACTCGGGCGGGCTCAGGCTGTTCACCAACGTATCGGTAGCAAACACCAACCCGTTCGGGCACGCGCCGGCCGCCACGACCCCTTTGCCCGCTCGCGTTTCAAAGCGATACTCGACGTCCTGTCGGCGCCGCGCCGACGCCAGCGACCCGGCCGCCTCGTCGACGCGCAGGCTGGCCGGCGCATCCCCCGACCACTCGAACTGGTCCTCGACTTCCATGGCGCAACGGTCGCCCTCCGTCAAATCGAGCGCGCGCGAATCGTTCGCAGGAGGCTGCATGGCACAGCCCGACAGGGCGAGCGCGAGCAAGAGGACTGGCATTTTCACGGATCGAGAAAACCAACCAGTGCTGAAGAATACCTGAAAGAGTTGCAGACCGATGAACGGGTGATGGTCGAGACTCACCCCGGGATCAACTCCGACGGGGGGATGGATCCCGGCGCTCGCGCCGTCCCTTCTCCCAGCGCTCGCAGGCTCGCGTCCACACCAGGTCGTCGGGCGCCCTGCCACTCACCCGCAGCAGCCCCAGGTGGATCAACCGGTGACACGCACTGCACACCAACACCAGATTCCAACTATCATCCACCCCCCCGCGGGAACGAAACACCAGGTGATGTACGTGCAGCTTCCCACGACCCGTGCAGCCCGGGGCCTGGCAACAGTGCCCGTCTCGGCGCCGAACGCGCCCCTTCGGCCACCACCTTTCTGCGAGCCGTACTGCTCGCAGAACAGCTCGAACATCCGCGTCAGACACGTTCCGGGCGCAGTGAACAGGCCCTCGCCCGCAAGATCGATCCCCTCGTAGAGCAACGGGACGAAGTTTCGCGGGACCATCCAGCCGACCCGGGTCCGGGTGTCTTCCAACACCTGGACAGCCTCCAGCAACCGCTCCAGCCCGAACCCCGAACGACCCCGGGCGAGCACGCGCGCGACCCCGCGAGCGGCCAGGGCCAGCGCGCCGTCCAGGGCCCGCTGGGCCAGGATCGGGATCAGACCGGCCGTGCGCCGGTCCGGGGGCCGCTCGCCCGGATTGGGGGCACGCCACGCCCAGGACCGGAATTCCTCGAATCGGAACGTGTTCTGCCACCGCACATGACGCACCCAGCGCTCCAGCTCGGGCAGGCTCACCTGGGCGGCGAACTCCGTCCAGGTGTTGGAAACACCGAGGTCCAGCAGAGGTAACAAGAGCAGCGCCCGCTCGGGCGACAGGCTCTCGAGCTCGGGATGCCGGGCGCAACCCCGCGCCAGGGCCATGCGCTTATAGGCGGTGCTCGGACTGATACCGAGCTCCTGGCGGGCGATGCGGGCCAGATTCGGGCGGCGACACCCCTGGCACACCAGCTCCAACAGGGCTTGACCCTGGCGGACAGCGATCCTTCTCCGCTCCTCCAGCAAGACCCGGGCCTGCTCCTGGAGCTCGATCGGATCGCACGCCAGGATGGGCGTGACGAGCTCGACCGGAAACCCGACTCCCCCGGCGACGCGTGCCGACCGTGGCGGGAGCAAGACCTCCTCGTAGGCCATGCGCTCCTCGCCGGAAAGAAACTCGGCCACGGCATACTCGAGCACCTCGGCCCGCGGAATGCGGGCCTCGAGATGGTTGCGGGCGGTCTCGCGCACCTCGCGCCAGGCCAGCACCTCCTGACCGGTCATCTCATAGGAGACGTAGACGAGGTCGGGCTCGGCCTCCAGCTCGACCTCCAGGCTCTTCCGAAGGGCGCGCACACCCAATCGCTCTGCCTGGGCGACGCGCGCCGAAGCCTCGGCCGGAGTGATGCGGCGCAGACAGGGCAACAAGAGCTCCACCTTGGCCGGGCACAGGCGGCCCGCGGCGAAGCTGGCACGGAGATCCGGGGCCGGTCCAGCCCCAGGACCAGCTCGATGAAACGGCGCGCGGTGCTGAAGCTGAGGCCAAGCACCTCGGCAAAATAGGCGTCCCAGCGGCCATAGCCGAGTTGCTGGAAGGCCTGGCGGGACAGTGCGGCCAGGACGTGGCCCAGTTGGTAGACGATGGCCCAATCGCGGCGGGCCAGCGTGAGCAAGAATGAATCCATGAGACAGCGCCCCTATCCAGGAAGTCAGCTGTCTCCGGAAACCGGCTCAATTCATACGCAACCAGCTACGGAGAATTTTTCAACACCCGACGCCCGCGACCCTTTTCCCGGGCGACGCACTTGAGGCTACCCCCCCGGGCGCGATCGATCGGGCTGGGAGCGAAGTCGGAGATTCGGGCCGGGGGCCCGGGCGTCAGGAAGCAGGTTCCACGGGTATCAGCAAGGTGACGAGAAGAAGCAGCGTGAACTTGGGCGCGAAGGGCAGGCTCAGCGAGCCAAGCCAGATCACCAGCGCTGCAATCACCAACAGGTAGACGGTGGTCAAGAACGGCTTACGCGCTGTGACCCTCAAATCTTCATCCATGAGCCGATAGTACCGGCCCCGGGGTCAAGGCCGCGGCAAGAGTTGGTCAGGGATCGTAAAGAATTATAACGACACTTCTTGTCTTTTAAGGCTGCCAAGGTTTCTCGGAGCGGCAGCTTTTGACGAGGGACTCGGAACGCGAAACGCTGGCTGTTGCTCTTGCTGACCTTGATGCTGGCTCCCTGTGGCGGGGGCCACCTGTGTTGGGCAAGCCTCATCTCGGGCGGTGGGCGAAGGAGCCGGGCTCCTTTAAAGACGCGCAGCCGGGCCCTTTTTCACTTCCTTTCAGCCCGGTGAGGCATGGTGGATGCGTGTTGATCCGTCCAGTGGGTCCTCCCGCAGGGGTTTGGGCGAGGCGGAGCGTGGCTGCCGGCGACGTCCTCGCGCCCGCTCGTCCCGAGGCGCTCATCCCCTTCGAGCTGCAGCGTCGAGCCTCCCAGGCCAACCTGGTGCGCAGCTTCAAACTGGATGAGGGATTGCGCCTCGCCAGCCTGACGCTCGGCCCGGACGGCCGCCTGTGCGCCACCGGAGTAACCGACGACTCCACCTGCCTGCAGGTCATCGAGCCCGACGGACGCGTGTCACTGCGCAAGACGGAGCCCCGCGAGGGCAACTTCTTCCAGGCGGCAACGCTGTCACGCGACGGGCAGCGCATCTACCTCGCCGAGCGCCGCGAGAACCGCCTGACCGCCCTGGATGCCACCACCGGGGACGAGCTGTGGAGCGCGCAACACGTCGCGCGCAGGGCGACTCTGTGCCCGGCGCAAGAGAATCCCGATGGCTCCGTCTACTTTACAGGGACCGGGTTCGGCAGCCTCTGGAGCGCGCAGGGGGAGTTCCTGTGGGAGCACGATCAGGGCGACTCCTGCACCCGCGCCAACGCCTTCCGCGACGGCACCGCCTACCAGGGAGGCACCCTCGGGCTCGTGGCCGTGCGCGAGGGGAAGACCGTCTGGAAGCTCCCCCGCCCTGGCGACGCCGTCTACGAGACCGTCGACCCGACGGAGGACGGCGCGATCGCCACCCTGTGCACCCCCGATGTGAAGCGCTCCCGCGGAGCGGTGCAGTCGATCGACGACAGGGGCAACATCCGCTGGACCAGGGAGTTCCCCGACTTCGTCACCCGTCCCGTGCTCGCCGACGACGGCACGATCGTGGTGGTCGACGCGGTGGGCGTCGTGCACGCCCTGGCTCCCGAGGATGGCTCTCCCCGCTGGACTCGCAACCTGGCCTTCGTCACTGCCTCCGACCTGCTCCGGGAGCCGGTCGAGCACGGCTACCCCGTGGACCCGGCCCGGGATAACCAGGGGAATCTCTACATCGGCTGGGACGATAAGCTCCACTGCCTCTCCCCGGACGGGAGGCCTCAGGGGACGATCCAGCTGGACGCGGAGCTGGCGCGCATCCAGGACCCCCTGCTGGCGCCGGACGGCACGCTCTACCTGCACAGCTACCCCAACCAGGTGCTGGCCATCGACACCCGGGGAGTGCTGGCCTTCCGCTCCGCGGCCAGGCTGGACGAGGGCGCCGCCATCCGCGTTTCGCCCTCGGGGGTGAGGATCGGCGGCGTGCAGCTTCCGGTGCGCACGCCGCGCTGAGGGTCAGCGCACCGAGCGGGCTTTGATGACCGGACGGTTGTCCGGATTGGTGAAGACGCCCGTGACGGTGATGGTCGTGCCCTCCTTGATCTGGAAGCGCGAGCCCGTGATGACGTCGACGTTGTAATAGCCCTCACCCAGGTCGTGCTTCACGGTCTGGCGGATATAGCCCGAGGGCCAGCCGGCCTTGATGCCCTCATCCGTGAGGTTCTGGTGGAGCATCAGCTCGCCCGTGACCGTCACGACCTTGCCGACATACTTCTCGGGATGCTTGCACAGGTCGATACACTTGGCCCCCACCGCGGCTCCGCCCGGGTCGGCGGCGGGCCTGTTGCCGAGGAGATAGATATCCACCGACTGCATCTCTTTGTTGACCGTGTAGCGACCACCCACGCGGGTGGCCAGCTCGCGCGCGTCCACCATCAGGTTGGCGCCCTGCATGACGCAGGGGAACGGCTCACCCTTCAGCGTGACCTGCCCACCCTCGACCTTCAGGCCAACATCGGTACAGGCGGCCAGCACGTCGGCCGCCAGCAAGATCTTGTCGGGACCGCCCGACTTCTCGCCGTTGAACGGACGGTTGTTGACGAAGATGGTCCAGCCGTCGGCGCGGACGCACAGGCAGAGAAGGACGATCAGGCCGAGAAAGGCCCCAACCCGCCTCAAGGCTCGTCCCCCTCGCCCGAGCCGACGAACGTCTTGCCGTTCCAGTAGAAGTAGTAGATGGCGGCCGACTCGGTGAACAGGCCGATGGACGGGCCTTTGGCGTCCTTGGGCGGCTCCGGGCCGTGCCCCAGGGTGACCAGGCCGGCGTAGTCGCCCTTCTTCCAGGTGGGCGAGTCGGAGAACGGAAACTGCAGCAAGTAACGCGCCGGCTTGCCGCCCGGGTGCAGCACCACCGCCACCGCCAGCTCACCCGCCTGACCCCCGGTCGGGTTGAGCACTTTGACGCCCTGAGGCGCCTTGCCCTTGAGCTTGACGAGGTAGACGTCGTCTTGCTTCTTGTCTCCGTCCAGGTCGCCGTGCAGCTTGACCTGCTGCTTGCCGGAGCCGGCGAGCTGGACGTTGGGGCCAAAGTCGGCCAGAGGTTCGGCCAGCGCGGGCACGGCCAGGAGGGCGCACAGAAGAAGCGTTTTCATGCCGCGCCCCTTCGACCCGGACCGGGTCTTTCCCGGCTCGGGTCGAAGTCGAGCAGATGAAAAGTGACCTGAACGAGGCCCGACGCATCCTGGGCAAGGCCCGGCGCGTGGCCGTGCTGACCGGAGCCGGGATCTCGGCCGAGAGCGGCATTCCCACCTTTCGCGGAGAGGAAGGGCTGTGGAAGAGCTACAGTCCGGCGCAACTGGCCAACGCGGAGGCCTTCGCGGCCGACCCCGAGCTGGTCTGGGAATGGTATCGCTGGCGCCAGGACGTCGTCTCGGCCTGCGCCCCCAACGCCGCCCATTTCGCGCTGGCGGCGCTCGAGAAACGCTGCGCGAGCTTCACCCTGGTGACCCAGAACATCGACGGGCTGCACCAGCAGGCGGGCAGCCAGAACGTCGAGGAGCTGCACGGCAACCTCTTCCGCGTGCGGTGCACCGAGGAAGGCGGGCGACGCCCCTACGACGGCTCCCTCAAGTGCGCCTGCGGCGCCTGGCTGCGCCCCGACATCGTCTGGTTCGGAGAACCGGTGGACCGCATGACGTTGCAGCTGGCCTTTCACGCGGCGGAGCGCTGCGAGGCCTTTCTGGTGGTGGGCACGTCGGGCCTGGTCGCGCCCGCCAGCCGCCTGCCCCGGGTGGCCTCGGATTACGGGGCCACGCTGATCGAGGTGAACCTGGAGCCGACGCCGCTGACCGCGGCGGTCGACTTCTTCCTGGGCGGACCCGCCGGCGAAGTGCTGCCGCAGCTGGTGGGCTGAGCCCCTACAGCCAGCGCACGAACCGCCACACGTTGGTCTGGCCCCGTCCCACGACCTTGATGGACCAGCCGCCGTCGATGAAGCTGCCCATGAAGGCGGCGCCGCCGTCGTTGAGATTGTAGGTGAAGGTGTTGGGCTGGTCGATCCACGAGCCGTGCGCCACCAGGCTGCTGCCGTTGGGGCTCAGGATGTTGATCGTGAACTGGGCCTGCTCCCCGTTGTAGATGCGAATGGTGTTGCCCGTGGTGGACTTCCACTCGCTGTTCTTTGGCTCGGCCAGCACAGTCTGACAAAGAGCCAGCAGCAATAGAACCGACACAATCGCTCTCATCCGGGGCTGATTCCAAGGGCGACCCGGCATTTCCTCGTCAGAGCGACTGGGCCAGCTGGACCATCGGGGCCATGCTGGCCACCACCAGAAAGCCCGCCAGCAAGCCCAGGAAAAGCATCATCAGAGGCTGCAGGAAGGCTTCGGTCATGGCCAGGCTCTGCTCCAGGCCAACCTCGCACAGGCGGGCGGTGGCGGAGAGGAGCACACCGGTCTTGCCGGTCTCCTCCCCGACCTGGACCATCTGCGGCACCATGGGCGGTAGACAGCCCGAGTCCCGCAAGATCCCTGCCAGGTCGGAGCCCTGGCGCATGGCGTGACCGGCCCGCACCAGCGTGTCCTTGAGCGCGCGCGTGGAGGCCCCTTCGCGCGCCAGCTCCAGGGCCCGCAGGATGGGCACGCCCACCTCGCCGAGGAGGGCCAGCGTGTGGCAGAGCTCGCAGGCCTCGGCCATGCGCAGGGCCTCGCCCACCACGGGCGTGGCCAGCAAGCACCGCTGCCCGGTCTCCGAGCGCAACAGGCGCGGAACGAAGTAAAGCAGAGCGCCCAGTCCCACCAATCCCAGCACGATACTGACCGGGCTGCTCAGGGCCAGCAGCAGTTTCGTGGGCCAGGGCAAGACCAGACCCATACCCGAGTAGAATCCGAGCAGGTTCTTGAACAGCAAAGTCGGCACCGCCAGCAGCATCGCGAGACACACGCAGAAAACGAAGACGGGATAGATGAGCGCGGCCCGCAGCTTGACCCGACGCGCGTGAGCCTGCTCCTGGCGCGCCGCCAGGCGTATCAGCGTGTGATGAAGCGTGCCGGTATTCTCGCCCATGTTGACCAGGGCGATGTGCAGGCGGGGAAATGTGTTGGGGAAAGCCGTCATGGCGTGCGAGAAGGGCTTGCCCATCTCGACCATGGTCGAGCACAGCAACAGGGACTTGCGCGTGGCAAGGTGCTCGCAATGCTGGGCGGAGACGTTCAAAGCCCGCAGCAACGGGACTCCCGCGTTGGACATGGAGGCCATCGAGCGATAGAAGACGACCAGCGCGGACGAGTTGGACACCTGACGAATTTTCAGTTTTTCGCACAGGATCCTGCTATACTCATCCCATGCGACGGCGCGGCGCTTCCCTGGCCACGGTCCTCCTTTTGCTGGCGGTGCTCTCCGTGCTCGTCTTCACGGTGGCGCAATCGTCCATCTTGCACCTCTTCTTCAGCACCGAGGTGGACAGCCGCCAGCACGCCCGAAACCTGGCCGAGAGCGCCATCGCGCGCGCCCTGGCCGAGGTGCTGCAGAACGAGACCTACGGGGCCACGCACCAGCCCGGACAGGCCATCACGGTGACGGGCCCGGTGGCCGGCTCGACGGGCTATCTCAGCTTCAATCAGGGAGAGGCCTCCGGACAGGGCTCCCCCTACTCCACCAACAACCTGGCCGGCGCCGGCAGCGTGCCCGGCGACCACTGCGCCGTGCCGCGCGGAGTCTTGCACCTGATGGGCACCGGCCGGGTCGGCCAGGTGGTGCAGACCGTCGAGGTCATGTACTACCGCCCTCCCTACCCCAAAGGCCTGGCCTCCTCCGGCCCGATCGCGGCCGAAGCCCTGAGCCTGATGGGGCTTCCGGCCGGCGTGCCCTATCCCGGGCAACCCGCCGACCGCCTGCCGGGCTCCCTCTTCTCGAACAACAGAGGGACCCCGGCCATCGACCTGAAGGCGGGCAGCGACATCACCGGTGACGTGGCCAGCCCCGGCACCATCTCGCTGCAACCGGGCGTGCGCGTGGCCGGCGAGGTGCGTCCCGGCTCGGGACCGCAGCCGATCCCCGACTTCGACCTGGCGGCCATGGTCGGCCGGGCCAAGACGGTGGCCGGGACGAAATACATCGAGGGCGTGGTCGGCCCTCAGACCGTCGACTGGTATACCGGCTCGACCACGGGGGTGACCATCGGCGGCGACCTCACCCTGGACAACGGGGTGCTGTGGGTGGACGGCTCACTGACCGTGCAGGGCGCGATCAAGGGCAAAGGCGTGGTGCTGGCGCGCGACCGCATCACCCTCATCGGCGGGGCCTCCTTCCGGGCCGACAATGCCGTGGCGCTGGCCTGCGGGCAGGAGCTGGACCTGCGGGGCGGCGGACAGGCCGACCACTTCTTCCAGGGCGTGCTCTACAGCGAGAAGAGCATCCAGGCCAGCGACCTGACCGTGCTCGGCTGCGCCGTGGCCAACTCGCCGGACCCGGCGGCGGGCGGGATCGACCTCAAGAACGTCACCGTCGTCCAGACCCCCGATGGGGCAGGCAACGCGGTCGGCGTGCCGGCGCTGGTGCAGATGGTGCAGGACCGCGGCCCGCGGCCGAACACGAACCGGGGTGGCGGCGGCATCTCCATCACGCCCAAGTTCGACCCCTACACCGGCAAGCTGATGGACAGCCACGACGTGCACATCTACATGCCGGCGGACAACTATGACAAGACCTGGAGAAACCTGACCTACCACCAGGTCAAGGCGCTGGCCAAGCGGCTCTACGACAAGCACGGGGCGGTGCCGCACAACCAGTCCACCTACGACACCATCCACAAGCTGGTGGACGACATCTGGGCCAATCCGCAGGGCTACGTGATCTGGCTGGCACCCAACAACCTGCTGCCTCCGGCGGAGAAGTCCCACATGCTGCTCTGGCGCCTCAGGTAGATCCCAGGCGGCGAGCGCGGCCTGCCTCCCAGGCCCTCTCCGGTATGATCCAGGTCATCGCAGCCCCCCCTCCCCTGCCCTAGACTGGGGCCACCAAGATAGAGGGGACCCAGAGCCATGATCCTCAAAGACATCATGCAGACCAAAGTTATCACGATCCCTGCCGATACGCCCGTCGACGAAGTCGCGCGCATCTTGCTCGACAAGGGCATCACCGGAGCTCCCGTGGAGGAGCACGGCAAGCTGGTGGGAGTCGTCTCGCTCTCGGACCTGGCCGCTCACCCGCGCCCCCAGGCCATCGTGGAGGCGGACCGCCGCCCCACGTATTATCGCGATGACTGGGGCGGCGACGAGCTGGACGAGTTCAAGGTCGAGCAGCTCGATCCGACCGAGGTGCGCAACATCATGACCCCGGTCGTATTCTCACTGGAAGAGACCGCCTCGGTGCGCGAAGCGGCCGAGCTGATGCTGATCTCGCGCATTCACCGCCTGGTGGTGACGCATCACGGCAAAGCGGTCGGAATCGTGACCACGACCGACATGATGCGCCTGATCCCCCTCTACGTGCCGGAGCCCGCGCTCCCGACCTGAGCCTCTCAGCGACCGAGCGACATCTCCGCCCGCATCGCCCGGATCAGGTCCAGACTGGTCACGATGCCGGAGAGCTCCTCCTGCTCGTCGAGCACGAGGAGGCGGTGGATGTGCTGCTCGACCATGAGGTCGGCGAGCTCGAGGAGGTCGCTGTCCTCGGTGGCAAAGTAGACATAGGGCGACATGAGCTTGCCCACCTCGACCGCCGCGTCCTGTTGCTCGAGTGCGAGCGACAGCGCGGTGGTTTCGTGAAAGGCTGCGGCCGAGCGCTCCTGGGGCGGCGGGATGCGGGCCCAGGAATGGGCCGCGTAGGCGTTGACATCCGTGACCGAGATGACGCCCACCAGGCGGCTCTCCTCGTCCAGCACCGGGGCGCCCGAGATGCGATGGTGGGCCAGAAAGCGCGCCAGCTCGCCCACGGTCATGGTGGTGGGGACGGTCAGCACCTCGCGTTTCATGACGTCGGCCACGGTGCGCCAGGTGCGGCGCATGGGCAGCGGTTGCTCCTTGACCTTTGGCTCCTCGGGCCTGGACAGGAGCACCTGTTTGTAGACGTCCCCCAGCTTGAGCGGGGTGGGCGGACAGACCGCGTGCACGGGATGGACGCTCGGACCCTTTTCCGACGGAGTGCCGTGTATGGGGGGCAGGTAGGGAGAGATCATACTCTCAGCATAAACCGGTTGGAGGTCACGGGGGGATGACCTGGATCATCGTCGAGCGCTCCCGGTTTTGCCACACTGACAGTATGAAGAACTCTCTCGTCCCGATCCTGACCATGTTGCTCAGCGCCGCGACCTGGGCGGCGCCCGTTCCCCGCCAGGGCAATCCCGATCGCGGATTGCCGCTCTACTCCTCGTACTGCGCCGGCTGCCACGGCTTTGAAGGGCAAGGCGACGGGCCCATGGCGGCCGGGCTCGAGCGCGACTCGGGCGTGCGGCCGATCGACCTGTCCAACCCCGCCTTTCAGGACAACCTGACCGATGCGCAGCTCATGGCCCTGATCCGCGACGGAGGGACGACCCACCGCACCGGCTACATGCCCGCCTGGGGCCTCACCCTCACCCCCGGACAGATGACCGACCTGGTGGCCTTCCTGCGCGAGCTGCGCAATCCGGACCGGCGGGCGAGCGCGCGCGCGGTCAATATCCAGCAGGTGCTCGAGCGGGGACGTGCCCTGTTCAGCCTGCACTGCCTGGCCTGCCACGGCCCCGAAGGCCGGGGGGACGGGCCCTTCATGACCAACCTCGACTCGCACGCCGCCGACCTGAGCTCGGGGCTGTTGCGCAAGTTCAACGACCTGCAGCTCGAGGAGCTGATCAAAGGCGGGCTCGAGCACAGCAAGATCGAGCATCTGCAGGCCAACTGGTGGAACCAGACCCTGAGCCAGGTCGAGTTGCAGGCACTGGTGTTCTTCCTGCGCGCTCTGCCCGTCCAGGAGCGCTAGGCGCGGGTTCGCAGGCGGACCCCGCCGACCGTCACCCCGGCGCGGTCGACGACGACTCCCGAGGTCGGGGCCGTGTCCAGGCCTCGCAGGGCGTTGCCGGTGAGGGAGGCGCGCAACAGATCGTCCACGCCGTCTTCCAGGGCGCGGCCCGACTGGAGCAGGGCCGTGTAGGCCTGGCGTGCCGCTTTCGGCTCGAGGGCGCCGCGCAGGCGAATCAGGGCGGAGAGGCCCTGGTCGGGCGTGACGCCCTGCGGGAGAGGGGTCTGCAGGGCGGTCCAATCTTCCCACACGACCTCGCCCAGACCGGCCTGCAGGCCGCTCAGGAGGCGCTGGCGCGTCTCGGCGTCCGGCAGGCCGTTGCGCAGGGAGGTCAGGGCGCGGGCGTCCGTGCCCCAGAGCTTCTTTTCGAGCGCGAGGTTGACGGTGAGCTCCTCGGGGGTGCGGGCGTCCAGCTCGCCGGCTTTGAAGTCGCGCAGGAGCGAGCGGGCGTCCCCCTCGGGCAGCGCGGAGCGCAGGTCGCAGAGCAGCCGGGCGTCGGGCACCAGCTGGCGATTGGGGAGGGTGAGCAGGAAGTCGTAGGCGCGATCCTTCTCCTCGCCGAGGAGGAGAGACGGTTGGGCGACCAGGCGCTCGGCCTGTTCGCGTTGCTCGAGCGTCTCGGGCAGCGCGGGGTTGCCGCCCGGCTGCAGGCAGGCCAGGGCCGTGTCGACGTCGCGGGCCAGCTTGTGCTCGCGCAGGAAAAGGTCGAGCGTGGCGGGTTGCAGGTGGGGGCGAACGCGCAGGGCGGCCTCGAGGCCCAGCGGCTTGATCAGGTCGCCCAGGCGGGCGGCGTCCTCGGCCAGGGGGAGCTGGCTCCAGCGGTGGCTCTGGAGGTGCTCGAAGGCTTGCAGAGCCTGGACCATCGGGTCACCGCGCCCCTCGAGCAGGAGATTGTCGACCGCCGCCTGCTTGGCCAGGGCCAGGAAGGCCTCTCGCTCGCCGGGAGTGGTGAGCATGGCGTCAGCTTTGAGGGTGTCGGCCAGGCTGGTGCCGCCAATCGCGCCCAGGGCTTCGAGGCGCGGGCGGTCCTGGGGGTGCCGCAGCAGGTGGGGTGCGGCTTCGAGGGTCCAGGCGGTGCGCAGGCGTGAATTCTCGAGGAGGCTGGTGCCGAGGCGGACGTTGTCGGGGCCGCCGCTCCAGAGGTCGGCCAGCACGCGGGCCGCGCGGGCGCTGCAGGCCGCATCCTGGACGCGGGGGTCGACGCCGGCCATGGAGGTGCCCCGGAGGGGGGTGTATTCGCCCTGGCGAGGTCGGTCGAGGGCCTGCAGGAGATTCTGGTGGAGCTCCAGGCGCTCGGCCAGGGGCAGGTCGCCCGGCAGGGCCAGGGCGCGCAGGGTGCCGGCGTCGGCGTCGGGGTGGTCGCGGTGGTAGTCCAGGGCAATTTGGAGGCGGGGATCGCCGAGCGGGGCGACGGGATGGCCGCCGAGGGTGAGCTCGACGGGTTCGGTCGCGAGATGGGCGCCCAGGGCGCCGATGGACCGGTCACCGACGCGGAAGCCGTAGCCTTGCGCGCCGAGGTCGCGGAGGCGGGCGGCCTGGGGCGCGGGCGGCTCGCCTTCGTGCAGGACGAAGTAGCGGGCGGTTTCGAGGGAGTCGAGGCGGGTGGGGAATCTGGCGTCGGGGGGCACCAGGAAGACGGGGGTTTCCGCGGGCTGGAGGTAGGCGCCCAGGGCGCCGACGGCGCGGGGGCCTTCGGGGCGTGGCTCGGGGAAGATGCCCTGGAGGGTGGTGGCTTGCGGGGGGTCGGCCGCTCCCAGGATGCAGAGCTGCGCGCCGGCGCGCTCGAGGGCGAGGAGGGTGCGGGCCAACTCGGGCCGGGCGACCTCGCCGCCCCCGGCCAGCGCGGCCAGCTCGCGCAGCTGGTTCCACCGCGAGATTCTGACCTGCTCGGCGGGCATGCGGGTGGCGCGCTCGAGGGTGACCCCGACGGGCGGGCGCTGTGTGTCGACGCGGGGGGGGTCGAAGGGCATGCCTCCGAGGGAGAACCGGTAGCCCGCTTTGCGGACCTGCCGCATGAGCTCGATGGCCTCGTCGGATGGCACGCTCTCGCACCGGTCGGGGGGCGCGGACGCCCGCGGCCGGCCATACGGGAGGCTGAGCGGCAGATGAGAGATGATCACCTGGGGTGAGTCTAGGCCTGCGGACGGAAAGATTGCTGAAGGGGGGCGCTCGCGTCGCCCCGTGCCGGCCCGGGGCGGGGAGCAAGCGTTCGTTTCCCGGGGAAACGTGCAAGTGTTCGAGTTAGCGTACTGCGTGCGACGCCCGTTGGCTCAAAGGCATAGGGACGGGCCGGCCGAGAGGCTCGCGGAACGCTGTAAGTCCTTGCGAGGGCTTGCGGTGGGGGGAGGCGAACTCAGGGGCGATGCGGGGCTTCAGTCTGATCGAGTCTATCATCTGCATCAGCCTGCTGCTCCTGGCTGTGCTGCTCATCATGAACCTCGTGCCCGCCTCGTGGGTCGCCGTCAACCAGGCCGAGCAACGGCTGTTTGCAGGCAACCTGGCCCAGTCCCTGCTGGAAGAACAACGCGGCATCGCCTTCGAGAACCTCGCACCCGCCACACTCCCCCCCGTCACCAGGACGGGCGCAACCTTCAACCCCCAGATCGAAGTCATCCCCGTGCCCGGATACGACCGGCTCAAAACCGTGCGCGTGCGCGTCACCTGGGACAGCCGGGCCGTCCACCACGAAGAACTGCGCGAGGTGGTGCTGTGCCGCGCCCCGCGCTGAAACGCAACGGATTCACCCTCCTGGAAGTGATCGTGGCAGCCGTCCTGCTGCTCCTCATGCTCACCCTGGGACTCCAACTCCTCGTGCCCTCCCTGCGCCTGTCCGCCCGAGGACAAGCCCGCGCCGACCTCGAGCAACGCGGAGTGCTGGCCCTGGCACGCCTCACCGACGACCTGCTCACCACCACCCAGGCCGCCGTCTCCTGGGCCGACTCCCAGGCGGGATCCCCCGCCGTCCTCGCCCTGCAACCCATGGACAACCCCACCAGCAACGGACGACAAGCCTACCAGGACACCCTCCTGACCTACACCTGGACCCCCACCACCCGCGAGCTCCGCCGCCAGGTGTGGAACCCCGTCCCGGCCTCCCTGGCCATCACCCTCAGCCGCCAGGGACCCCTCCAGCTCAACCGCGGGAAACTCATGCAGCTCCCCACCACCACCGGCGCCCTCGACGACCGACTCATCAGCCGCGACGTCAAACAGATCACCCTCGCCTCCCCCATCCACGCACCCAACTTCGGCAACCCGCTCACCCTCACGCTCGAGCTCGAACGCAAAGCCGTCAGCGGACCGCCCGAAACCTTCCAGCTCAGCCGCACCGTCAGCCTGCGCAACGCCCCATGAGAGCCGTCCTGCTCATCCTGCTCCTGCTGGGACCGGCCTGGGCCGCCTACGAGGGCGAAGTCGGACCGGCCCGGGACGCCTACCAGGGCGAAGTCGAATTTATCACCGATCCACCCCACATGCGGGTCTGGCTGGTCAAACCGGAAGGTCTGGATTTCCTGCAAGCCAACGCCAAAGGACGGGTCCGGCTGAGCACCGACCACCCCACGATCGTCGTCCAGTTCGGCTATGACGAGCCCACCCCCGAAACCCACAACGTGGACGTAGCGCAGGCGACCCGGGCCCAGGTGTGGCCGCCCGACCGCCGCCCCATCCCCGTCACGCTCGGGTGGTCCACCCGGCTGCGCTACGAGCTGACCGAACGACTCTTCTGGCTCGAGCTCGCCGGCCTCTTGCTGCTGGCCGCGCTGGCCCTCGACCGCCTGCTGCTTGCCCCCCGACGCCGCCAGCTGCGCGCCGACGCCGAGCACGGACGCAAGCTGGCCGAGCTCAAAGCCACCCTGTCCGACGACGACCCCCTGCTGCTCAGCCTCGTCAACGGCTACCGACTCACCGGACGCCTCGGCGCCGGAGGCATGGCCACCGTCTACCGGGGCGAGAAGAACGGCCAGGCGGTGGCGGTCAAGGTCATCCACCGCGACTCGGCTTCGGACCAGGAGTTCCGGCTGCGCTTCGGGCGCGAGGTCACCGTGTGCGCGCGGCTGAGCCATCCGAACATCGTGCGCACCCTCGACGCGGGGGACCAGGACGGCCTGCTCTACCTGGTCATGGAGCTGGTGGACGGCCACAGCCTGCGCGAGGAAGTGCGCGCCGGTGGCCTGCCCCCCGCGCGCGTGCGCGAGCTGATGCTGCCCGTGCTCGACGCGCTGGCGTTCGCCCACGCCGAGGGAGTCATCCACCGCGACCTCAAACCGGACAACATCCTGCTCACCTCGTCAGGCAAACCCATCCTGATGGACTTCGGACTGGCCCGGCGGTCCGATTTCCAGACCGTCACCATGACCGGAACCGTGCTGGGAACACCCGCCTACCTGGCCCCCGAGCAGATCTCCGGCGGCAAGCTGGACGAGCGCTGCGACCAGTACTCGATCGGGATCGTCCTCTACGAGCTGCTGGCCGGCCAGACGCCCTTCCCGGGCGTGCACGACCCCGTGCAGTTGATCGTGCGCCACCTCTCCGAGCCGCCCGTCCCCCTGCTGGAGGCCCGCCCCGGCCTGCCCCCCGCCTGGGGAGCCCTGGTGATGAAGATGCTCGAGAAGAACCCGGACGACCGCTTTCCCGACATCCGGGCCGTACGCCACGCCCTGCAGTCTATTTCCAGCCGTTGAGGAGCGCGTAGCGCCGCAGGTCCATCTCCTGGCGCTCGGTCGGGTCGGGCAGATAGGCCTTGCCCACGTACTGGTCGTCGTATTGCCAGGCGCACGGCACGGCGCTGGCCGCGGGAGCGGGTTGGAGGGCCTGGGGCTTGCTGGCGGGCCTGGTGATCATCGGGTCGTTCCTCCGGTGCGTTCGTCGAGCTCAGATTAGCTTCCGCGCTGCACCCCGATCTGGAATCGCGTTACCAGATTGTTAACCCGGACCGGTTTACAAATCGTTAACCGGTTTTAGAAAACCGCTCCAGAGACCGGGCCTAGGCTGGGACCACTAACCCACGCGGAGGACCGATGAAAGACGTGACCACCACCCAGAGAACGCAGGAGACGCGCCCGCCGGAGCGTCCCAAGGCCGAGCCGGCGAAGCCGAAGGAGACCACCAGCCACCGCGGCGTCGACCGCTCCACCACCAGCGGGGAGAAGGACGAGGGCGAGGTCGCCCACCTCAAAGCCCTGCAGGAGAACTACACTCCCCCCAACCCGGACTCGCCCTTGCGCGCCTCGGTGAGAGCCACCGAGGGCGAGGGCGAGATCGGCCAGAAACCCGCCCACGTGGGAGCCGCCATCAACTCCATGCTGGCGGGCGACCAGGCCGGGGTGTGGGCCCGTCCCTACCTCGAGAACGTGGCCCGCATGGCCTGGCAGCGCGAGTACGGCCAGGGGCAGGGGCTGGAGCAGGCTCCCCCGGACTACCTCAACAGCTGGATCGACGCCTGGTCGGGAGGAGATCAGAACGTGCCCCTGGCCCGGGAGCTCAATGCCGACCTCGGTCGCTCGCCCGAGCAAGGGGCCGCCTATGACTGGAAGAAGCAGTTCGGTGCCGATGGCCTGGCGCCCAAGCAACAGCACGGCAACGACTGCGGCGTCACGGCGGCCCGCGCCATGATGCGCGCCTCGGGCATCGACGCCGACCAGGAGGCGCTCTTCGACGACGCCATCCGGGGCGGCTACCACGGCGGTCGCAACAACAAGCCCTGGAACGGTCCCGGGCAGATGAGCAACTTCCTGCGCTCGCACGGCGTGCACGCCAACGATCCGGAAGCGCTCAACTGGAACCGGGTCAACCAGGAGCTGGCCGCGGGGCGTCCCGTGGTGCTCAGCACCGACGCGCACTACTTCGTGATCAGCGGCCGCGACGAGCAGGGCCGCTACCAGACCGGCAATACCGGGGCCGAGATCAACGGCCGTCGCAACTGGACCGCCGCCGAGCTGCAGGGCTACTCGGGCGGGCACACGCTGGTGACGTTGAAGGACACGAACGGCCCCGCGCAGCCGCGTCCCCCGGCGCACTCGCTGGGACCCGGCCGCACCACCAATCCCCGCGAGCTGTGGGAGCAGAGCCCGGCGCCCGCGGCCCCGACCGCTCCGAGCAACGGCAACGGGACCTACACCGTGCAGGCCGGCGACACGCTGTGGGACATCGCCCAGCGCAATGGCACGACGGCCCAGGAGCTGGCCCGGGTCAACGGGCTCGCGAACCCGGACCTGATCTTGCCCGGGCAGCAATTCCAGCTGCGGGGCGGCGCACCGGCGCCGGAGATGCCCCGGGTGCCGCTGGCTCCCGGAGGGGCCAACCCGGACAAGGCGCAGATCGGTCGCCTGGCCGACCAGGCCGCGCAGAAGTACGGCATCCCGGCGGATACGCTCAAAGCCATCTTCTACAAGGAGTCGACCTGGAATCCCCAGGCCGTGGGCGACAACGGCAAGAGCTTCGGACTGGGACAGGTCTACACCACCGTCCATCCCGACTTCGACGTGCAGCGGGCGAAGAGGGACCCCGCCTACCAGGTGGACTACAGCGCTCGCATGCTGGCCGATCTGTACCGGCGCACCGGCTCCTGGCACTCGGCCGTGCGCAGCTACAATGGCTCGGGGCCGGCGGCCGAGCGTTACGCCAACGACGTGCTCGAGAACCTGGCCCGCACGCGGCCATGGAGGCAATGGGGCGTCGCTTGAGAGGTCCTCGCGAGCGTGTCCAGAATCCCGTCCGGATGAGCCGCCGAGCTTTCTCCCTGGCCGAGGTCATGGTGGGCTTGCTGTTCTTGACCATCGCGGTCTTCGGGCTGGTGGCCACCTACGTCTTCACGCTCAAGGCCGAGGCCAAGGGGGAGCGCTTCCAGACCGCTTCGCGGCTGGCGCGCACCTCCTTGAGCCGGGTGGAGGCCCGGTTGGCGGCCAACTTCGACGACCCGAGCGTGTCGGTGGCGCGGGCTCCTCTGCCCGAAGCGCCGGACTACGACCTGGCCGTGGCCGTCAGCCCCGGGCCCGACCCGGACCTGCGGCGCGTGGATCTCTCTATCTACTGGAACGACCAGCAGGGTCCCCACGACTACTCGGTCTGGCTCGTGCTGGCGCGGCCATGAGAAGGCGCTCGGGCCTGACCCTGGCCGAAGTGCTCGTGACGGCCCTGATTTTCTCGCTGCTGCTGGTGATCGTGGTGGGGCTGCAGGCTTCCATGAGTCGGCTGTCTCACCGTGAGGACCTTCGCGACGAGGCGCACCGCAACGTCAATCAGGGCCTGGCGCACCTCGAGGAGCTGTTGTTGCGCTCACGCGTGCTCGAGCCGGCTCCCGGGAGCCTGGCGCCGACACCCGGGGCGCGCCTGCAGACGGGGGACCCCGCCCGTCTGGACGCCGCCGGACTGCCCATTCTAGAGGACATCACCCTGACGCTCACGTCTGCGGGCGATTTGCTGCAGGTGGATGCGGCCGGGCGTCCCCGGAGAGTAGCCTCGCTGGGTCCAGCCGGGCAGAGCGAGTTCGCGTGGCTTCCCAATGGTCTCTTGCGCGTTACCTTGCGCTATGCGCGGACACCCGGAAAAATCGAAGCGGAGGCGTCCCAGGAGTGGCTCCTGCCCAACCAGTCAATTTAGTGCTAGACTTGAGATTGTGAAGCGCTCCAATCGCGGCGTCGTGCTGCTGACATGCCTTTTCCTGGCCCTGCTGCTGTTTGGCCTGACCGTGGTGCAGGTCGCCCGGGTCACCTTCATGTCCCAGGCTGCGATGGCGCAGTCGCGGCGGCTGCCCGTGGAGCTTTTGGCCCGCTCGATTTTCAACCAGGCGTTTCTCGAGCTCAGGCGCTCGCCGACGGTGGCCGTGAATCGCAGCGGCGCGATGGGGGGTGGGACCTACCAGGCGACGACGCGCAAGCTCTCCAACGGGGTGACCGAGCTGGAGGTGCGGGTGCAGTTGCAGGGGTTGTCGGCCAGCGTGGTGGGCTCGCTGCGCAGGCTGGATCCTTCCCCGGTGCCCTTCTACTCGGTGCGGGGGTCGCGTTTCGGAGGCAACTTCCTGCCCACGTTCTGGTTCCCCGGCAAGACGGGGTGGGAGGTCTTGCCGCCCCCCACGGTGGCGGCCAACGAAGTGGCTCGCGGAGAGCTTCAGGTCGGGGTCGACCTCGGCAATCAGCCGTTCTTCCTGTCCTTTCCTCCGGTCACCTATACGACCCAGCCCAACGGTCTGCCCACGATGAACTACGGTCCCACCATCAATGGCCCGGGGTACATGACGCCCAGCCCGGCCGCCAATGGCATCCATCTCCACCGCTTCGAGAAGGGCGCCTGGACGTCGCTCGACTTGAAGGTTCCCATGTCAACCAGCGGCCTGATGGTGAATACGAGTCGCAACCTGATCCTGGCCAGCAGCGGGGGGCGCGTGATGGCCTACGAGGTCGATTCGGGCAGCTGGCGCCAGCTCGTCCCGCCGGGCGAGCCGCTGGTGGGCAACATGCAGGTGGACGAGGCCGGCAATCTCTATGCCATGACGCGGACGACGGCCCAGATGCAGAGCAACGGCCCCATGACGGTGGCCCGCTATGACGGCCGGCAGTGGGTGCCGCTGATGACGGGGGCGATCAGCGATTTCACGCCGCTTCCGTCGGGCGAGGTGCTGTGCCAGATGGGGCTGGGTGGCAGCCTGCAGAAGTCGGACGGGACCACGATCGCGCTCCCCCCGTCGCTGAGCAACAACGTGCAGAAGCATTTCCTCACCGTGGACCGCGATGGCCGGATCCTGGCCGAGCTGGTGGACCGCGGGGGCGGCATGGGCAACGACTTCCGGGCCTGGAGCCGGGACGAGAAGGCCCCGAACGCGCCCCTCTGGGCCGAGCAAAACAGCCCCAATCAGGTGTACGGGCTCAACGGACAGCTGGTGGGCGGTCCGATCACCAGCCTCAGCGCCGTGGTCGAAGGGGGCAACTCGAGCACCACCGTGCAGGTGCGCAAGGTGTGGGAGTTCCGGTAGACTCAGAAGCTCAGCATGAGCTGGTAGATGGGCAGGAAGGCGGCCAGCAGGACCAGTCCCACGCCCAGGCCCAGCACGACCAGGACGATCGGCTCGAAGAGCTTGACGGCCGTCTCCAGATCGACGCGCAGCGCCTCCTCCTGGACCACGGCGAAGCGCTCGAGCAGGTGCGGCAGGCGGCCGCTCACCTCGCCGGCAGCCATCAGGTGCGTCAGCATGCGCGGCACACCGGGCTGCTGCGCCAACGCCTCGCTCACACTGTGGCCCTGACGCACTCCCTCCACCGTGCTCAGCAACGCCTGGCGGACCCGCAGGCTGGGCCAGGGCTGCTCGGCCAGCAACGTCACCGACCGGACCATCGGTAAACCCGCGCCCACCAGCGTCGAAAGATCACGGCTGAAACGACACCACTGCCAGCGATAGCTGCCGCGACCGGGGCCGGGCAGGGCGAAGAACACATCCTGCAGCCAGAGACGACCGCCCGGGTGACGCCAGGTCAAGAACAACGCCTCCGCCACCCCCAGTACCACCAGCAGGACCGCCACCCAGACCACGGGCGGCAGGTCGAAGCTGACCACGCGCGTCAACCAGGGCAGGGTGGCTCCGTAGTGACCGATCAGCCCCAGGAAACTGGGCAACAGCAGGAAGCGCAACACTCCCAGCAGGCCCAGACTGAGGAGCAGCACGATGCCGGGATAGACCATCCCCGATACCAGCGTGCGCCGCAGGGTGCCCTGGTGCGCCAGATGGTGGGCCAGGCGGTCGAAGATCAGGGCCAGCGCGCCCACCTGCTCGGCCATCCCGACCAGCTTCACGTAGAGCAGGGGGAAGACGTGCGGCTCGTTCTCCATGGCCTTGCTCAGACTGACCCCTTTGCTGACCGCCAGGCGTACCCGCTCGACGGCGGCGGTGAGGTCCGGAGACTCGGAGACGCCCGCCACCTGCAGCGCCTGCACCAGACGCACGCCCGAGCGCAGCAACATCCCCAGTTGCACCGTGAAGAGGTGCAGGCTCCGCAGCTTCACTCGACGCATCGGCCCTGGCTTCTTGCCGGGAGGAAGCAATCCTCGCCTCGAAGGCGCTCGCGTGTCAGCCATTCTCGTCAGCCTGTCCGCGGCGGCGCTGGTCCTGGAGCTCGGCGCTCCCGGACTGGCCGGCTCGGCCTACGTCGCCCTGGCCGCCCTCAACCCCCCGCTGGCCTGCGTGGTGGGGACGGGAGCCCTGCTGCTGCGCACCCTCGTGCGCGGCCAGGCCCGCGCCGCGGCGACCGCGCTGGTGCCCATCCTGGCCACGGCCCTGGGCGTGGTGGCGCTGAAGCACTGGCTCACCTCGCCCGTGTGGCTGGCGCTGGCCGGACTGGAGATCTACCTGCCGCTGTCCCTGCTGCTGGCCGGACCGCGCCACCGCCTGGCCCCCATCGAAGCCGGCGCGGCTTTCCTGGCCCCCGTGCTCGTGCAGCTGGGCTGGGCCGGGCCCCTGTGGCTGGCGCCCGTCTACCTCGTGCTGCGGCGCAGCCTGCGCGAGGCCATGGTGGAGCACGATCCCGCCGCCCTGCGGGAAGCCCGCGCCGAGCGCGACCAGCTGGACCAGGCCCTCACGCGCTCCCAGGGCGACCTGCAACGGGTGGGAGCCCAGCTGGCCCGCCGCAGCGAGGAGCTGGGGCTGCTGCGCCAGCTGGCCCGCTCGCTGGCCCAGCGCCCCGAGCTCGAGCAAGTGATGGAGCTGGTGCTGGCCAACCTCGAGCGGCTGGTGAGCTGCCGCTCGGCGGTGTTCTTCGAGCCGCACGAGGAGGGCCTGTTCCCGAGCTACTACCACAGCCCCGAGGCGAAAAGGCTGCAGGACGCCCGGCTGCTGCAGCTGCGCGAGCCCATCGTGGAGCAGGCCTGGCGCGAGCAGAAGATGATCACCGGCGAGGTGGGCCAGCTGCTCGAGGGGGAGCGGGCCGGGCTGGCGGTGGCCCTCGAGGGGATGGGGGTTTTCTACGTCGGACGCCCCGAGCCGTTCACGCGCGAGGAGCAGCAGACGGTGGCCCTCACGGCCGCCACGGCCGAGCTGGCGCTCCTCTCGGCCGAGCGCTTCGAGAGCCAGGAGCACGCGCTGGCCCGCCACAGCCGCGCGCGCCAGCGCCTGGAGGAATGGGTGGGCGGGCTGGGGCGGCTGCTGGAAGCCTCCCGGGCCGTGGCCGGCACGCTGGACCGCGCCTCGCTGGTCAGCCGCCTGCTGGCCGAGCTGGGGAAACTGGTGGAGCACGAGCGGTTCCTCCTGGTGCTGGATTCGATCGTGGAAGGCGAGCCGGCCTGGCAGACCACGGCCGCCCTGGTCAGCGAGAACGGCCGTCCTTTGCTGCTCGAGACGACCGCCGGCACGCGCTTTGCCGAGTTGGGGGTGGAGAGCTTGCTGGCCGTCCCCCTGCCGGACGCCGGGGCGCTGGTGCTGGGCCACAGGCAGCCCGGCCGCTTCGGGCGCAGCCACCAGGAGCTGCTGCTGGTGCTGGGGGTGCAGGTGGGCGCGGCGCTGGCCAACGTGCGCCTGCACGAGCAGGTGGTGGAGGCCTACCGGTTGCTGCAGGAGTCGCAGGCCCAGCTGATCCAGTCCAGCAAGATTGCGGCAGTCGGGCAGCTGGCCGCGGGCGTGGCCCACGAGCTCAACACGCCGCTGGGAGCGGTGGTGCTGGCGCTGGACATGACCATGAAGGCCAGGGACCTGCCCGAGTCGTCCCGGAAGCGCCTGGACAAAGCCCGCAGCGCCGCCGAGCGGGCCCAGCAAATCGTGGCCAAGCTGCTTTACTACACCCGCGAGGGACGCAAGGAAGTGCTTCCCGTGGACCTCGACCAGCTGGTGGCCGACACCCTGGAGTTTCTCAGCTATCACCTCCAGCACGACAAGATCCAGGTGGAGCGGCGCCAGGGCTCGGGGGCGAGGGTGCTGGGCAACCAGCACGACCTGCAGCAGGTGCTGATCAACCTCATCCTCAACGCGCGGGATGCGCTGTCGGTGAGGCCGCCCTCGGAGCGGTGGCTGGGCGTGTCCACCGGCACCGAGAACGGCCAGGCCGTCGTGGAGGTGGCCGACCGGGGCGCGGGCATGACGCCCGACGTGGTGGAGCGGATCTTCGAGCCGTTCTTCACCACCAAGCCCGTGGGCGTGGGGACCGGGCTGGGGCTCTCGGTCAGCCAGCAGATCGTGGCCCAGCACGATGGCAAGCTGGAAGTGGCCTCGCAGCCCGGTCAGGGAACGCGCTTCTGGCTGCGCCTGCCGCTCAGCGAAAACCGCCCCGCATGAACTTGTCGGCCGTGCCGACGGACTGGAAGCGACCGTTCTTGTCCTGCATGATGGAGGTCTGATCTGGCTCGGCGGCGCCCAGGTTGACGCGCGCGCCGGGCAGGAAGATCTTGACCGACTTGACCACGGCCTGAGGATTGTCCGCCATCATCAGCACGCGGGTGCCGTCCTGCAGCGTGAACAGCGCGTTCTTCTTGTCGAAGTCGCTCTTGGAGCCGTCGGGATGCTCGATGTGGGGATCGCCCCACACGCGCCAGTCGCGCGGCTTGAGCTCGGCGGCAGCCGACGAGGAGGCGGCGCCGGCCGGACCGCAGAGCAGCGGTCCCAGGCCCTGGAGGGCCGTCTGCAGACCGGTGCTGGCGCTGGCCGAAGCGGACGCGGCGGCGCCGTCCTCCCCTCCGGAGGCGGCCGCGGCGGCGGCGCTGGCCACGACCAGCGCGAAGCGGCGACCCGGCTCGCCGCCTCCTGGCCCACCGGCGGCCGAGGCGGCCGCGGAGGCGCTCTGGCCGGTCTCATGGATCTTCACCTCGTCGCCCTGGAACGAGATGGTGCTGCCCGAGGGCGTGGTGAAGGTCTCGCCCTGCTTGAGCTCGATCTCGCCGCCCGCCTGACCGGGTTGCTGCTGCCCGGGGGCGCCCGCGCCCGCCAGGGGCGAGGCCATGCCCTGATAGCGACTGGCGGCCAGCAGCACGGCCAGGAGCAGCATCGCGGCCTGGACGTCGGGGGTCGAGCCGGACTGCAGGGCCCCCAGGTCCTCCATGGGGTTGAAGGGGTGGTCGTAGACGCCGGGCTGGAAGGAGTCCATGCCGAAGGGGTCGAGCTGCTGGGGCGCCATCGGCGCCGGGCCGGGGAAGAGCCCCGTGGTGTAGCCCGGGGTGGGGAATGCCTGGGGGGCCATGAGGGAGCCGATCATGTTGTTTGTCCTCCGTTGCGTGTGTTCTCTGTGACTTCAGGATAGGGGGCGCTGGAGACGGGGATCTGGAATCGGGTTAACGAGTTGTGAACAGGTTTTGTGGCCTTTTGCGGCATGAAAAAAGCCCGGGGGAGAGCCCGGGCCTCGAGAGTCGTCACCTCCTTTCGCACGCAGGAGAACGGTTACATCATCGGCGCGCCGCCCTGGGGGCCGCCGGCGCCCGCGCCGCCGCCGCCGCCAAGCAGCGAGAAGAGCGCCAGGAGCAGCTGGATGATGGGGTTCTGGCCGCCCTGCTGGGCGCCGCCGTCGAGGCCCGCGGGGCCGCCCATCGGCTGCTGGCCGGCGGGACCGGCGGGAGCGGGCGGAGCCGCGGGGCCTTCCAGGGCCGGGGCGCCCTGGCCGGGAGCCAGTCCCTGGGTGGGCTCGTTCCAGGCGCCGAAGTTGATGGGGTTCTGGGCCTGGCCCGGCTCCTCGCCGCTCAGGTTGACCTGGTCGTTGAGAGGGATGATGGCCACGGCGGTGGCGCTGGCGGCCGCCGAGCCGGCTCCGGCCGCTGAGGCGGAGGCCGCCGCGCCGGCGCCTCCCACGGCCGTGGAAGCGGCGGCGGCGGCCGTTCCGGCGGGGTTGGTCTGGTAGCTCTGCTGGGTCTGGACCGGCTGGTTCTGCGTGTTGATCATCGGGGGCCTCCTGCTTTCTTTTCTCGCCGGCCTTCCGCCGGGCACATTCCGATGGTAGGGTCTCCAGTTCGAGCCGATCCAAAACGATGATCCGCGATGTAACCGAACTGTTGCAGGTTTGTAAACCCGGACTGGGAACTTGGTCGGCGTGTCCACCTCGAGCATCAACATCCTGGTTCTGGAAGACGACCCCGACATGCGCGACCTGCTGGCCATGGCGCTGGCCGACGAGGGCTACTCGGTCGAGCAGGCGGGGCGCGGCGTCGAGGCGCTGGAGCTGGCCCGCAATCAGGCTTTCGACCTGGTGGTGGCGGACATTCGCATGGAGGGAATGGACGGCCTGGACGTCATCCAGCGCGTCCGCCAGCAGAGCCCGGAGACGCGGAGCCTGGTGGTGACGGGCTATTCCACCGAGGCCGACTCCATCCGGGCCATCCGGCTGGGGGTGGGAGACTACCTCAAGAAGCCCTTTCAGCTGGACGACTTTCTGCAGTCCGTGAACCGCCTGGTGGCCGATCGGCGGCGCGAGCTCAAGCAACAGGAGCCCGAGCAGGCCATGCGCCGCACCGCGCTGTGGGCGCTGCGGGCCCTCTCGCCGGCCACGGCCGAGACGGGGCGGCTGGCGGCCACGCTGGCGATGGAGCTGGGCCTGAGCGAGGCCTCGGCCGAGGAGGCCGAGCTGGCGGTGCTGGTGGCCCTGCTGCGCAGTCGTCCCGAGGGGGCGCTGCTGCAGACGATGCCGCTGGCCGGCTCGGTGGAGAAGGTGCTGGCCCACCTCGGCGACCGCTGGGACTCCGGCCAGGCCTCGCCGGTCGAGTCGCGCGTGGCGGCGGTAGCGCTGGCGGCCGGAGAGTTGCTCGGCAGCGAGGACGCCAAATCGGACCTGGCGCTGGAGCTGTCGCGCCAGCATCCCGGGCGCTTCGAGCCCCTGGTGCTGGAGGCGCTCGACCGGCGCCTGGACCAGCCGGCGGCGGCGCCCGCGCGCGGGGACGACCATCGCCGCACGCGCGGTTTGCTGAGCCTGGGGCGCGCCCTGGAGGAGGGTGGGGACCGCGCGGGCGCGGCCGCCACGTTTCGCGAGCTGGCCGAGTCGGGTGCTCCCTCGCGCGAGCGCGTGGCCGCCTGGTTGGGTCTGGCGCGTCTGGCGCGGGCCGCGGCCGAGGTGGAGGGCCTGCGCCACAACCTGCAGGAGGCCATGGCGATGGCCCGGCGGTTGGGGCCCACGGCGGCCGGAGAGGCGGCCCTGGAGACGGGATTGACGTTCCTGTCGGTGCGCGACGCCAACGCCTGGGGATTCCTGGAGGAAGCGGCCGCCAACCTGTCGGGTGGCCCGGGCGAGGCGTTGGCGCGGCTGGCCCTGTTATACCGGGTCGGTCGCCCGCCGGCGGAGGAGGAGCTGGGGTCGCACCTGCAGTTGCTGTTGCAGACCGAGCACGCCGGCCAGTTCGCGGGCAATGCCGCCTGGCTGCTGCCGTTGCTGCTCGAGACGCGCGCTTCCCAGAAGGACGGGTGGGCGGCCCGCGCCCTGACCCGCCTGGCGCGCGATTTCCCGCTGCAGCTCGAGCGCTCCCTGCGGGGCGGCACGCTGTCGGCCACGGCGCGCGGGGCGGCCGTGGAGGCTCTGGCCGGCAGCTCGACGCCGTCGGCGGGCAAGTTGCTCGAGGCGCTCGCGCAGGATCCCGACCCGAATGTGGCGGCGCTGGCGCAGAAGGCGCTCAAGCAGCAGGGGGGCGGCGAGGGGCTGCCGGTGTTGCGGGTCCACTCGCTGGGGGCGCTGGAGGTGTTCAAGGGCGAGGAGCGGGTGGACGAGGGCGACTGGAAGACGAAGAAGGTGAAGTACCTGTTCGCTTACCTGATGACCCGCCGGGTGCCGGTGGGCGAGGACATGTTGATCGAGATCTTCTGGCCCGAGGACGCCGAGAAGGGGCGGCGCAACCTGTATTCGGCGACCTCGGCGCTGCGCAAGTCGTTGCGTCCGACGACGTTCCCGGGCGAGTTGGACTATGTGTTGCGGGTGCAGGCCCAGTTGCAGATCAACCCGTCGTTGCCGACCTGGCATGATTACGAGGAGCTGGAGCGAGCGCTTTCGGAGGCGGGCCGCCTGCGGGCCCTGGGCGAGACCCAGCAGGGGATGCAGGCCGCGCGCAAGGTGGCCGCCCTTTACCGCGGGCCGTTCCTGGACGGGTGTTATTACGACTGGGCGTTGGAGACGCGCACGCGGCTGGAGCAGCAGGTCAGCGAGCATCTCTTCGGGCTGGCCCGGTGGGCCGCGGCGCTGGGCGACGAGCGCTCGCGGGCGGAGGCGTTGGAGTTCGCGCGGCAGGTGCTGGAGGTCGACCCGTGTCATCAGGAGGCGCACCTGCTCACGATGCAGCTGTTCCTCGAGACGGGCCGCCCGCAGGAAGCGGTGCGGCAGTTCGATGCCTGTAAGCGCCTGCTGCGCCAGGGGCTGGGAATGGAGCCCAGCATCGAGCTGATGGAGGCCCACCAGCGGGCGCTGCTGAGCTTGTAGCGGGTTTGCGCGGCGCCGTGCTCGATGGCTTCGAGCGCGGCGGCGGGCCTCGTCGGCCTGAGAGTTTTTGGGAGCTTTCCGTGGTGCGCACGGTAGTGTCTATCGAGCTCGGGCGGGGCCTGCGCTCGAGGGCCGGGCAGCTCTCTTGAGGCTCCACCAGGGCAGTGCCAGCGGTGCCACGGACGGAGCAAGTGGTGGGCGCGCGGGGGGCGCGCCGGCCAGGCGTCGAGCGTGGCCAGCGATCCAAAGGCCGTGGAAGTGATTGTAGTTCCGGTTTTACCAGAGTGGAACGACAAGCTTTCTACGGAGCAAGTGGGGGGCCGGGTGTCGAGAGTTGCCAGCGATCCAAGGGCCGTGGAAGTGATTGTAGTTCCCGCTTTGTCAG
The DNA here is from genome assembly GCA_039809865.1 of Vulcanimicrobiota bacterium. Lineage (GTDB taxonomy): Bacteria > Vulcanimicrobiota > Xenobia > Xenobiales > QWHO01 > QWHO01. The sequence continues at coordinate 33,590 of JBDHVW010000030.1, read as the reverse complement.
AGTGGAACTACAAGCTTTCCACGGAGCAAGTGGTGGGCCGAGGCGCGCCAACAACCAGGTTCGGCGGCATGCGGCTCGAGGGCCGGGTAGCTCTCGCGGTGAGACTCCACCAGAGCTGCCAGCGGTGCTACTATCGAGCTCGGGCGGGCCCCGCAAGGCTTCGATAGCGCGCAACTTGAGGGCCGAGTAGTCCTCGTGGTGAGGCTCCACCGGGGCTGCCAGTGGCGCCACTATGGAGCTCGGGCGGGGCCCGTCAGACCCGGGCATCGATGGCACGAGGCCGGGTAGCTCTCGTGAGCAGGTGCCAGAGGTGCCACTATCGAGCTCGGGGGGCGCCTTTCACGACCCGGGCATCGACTGCGCGCGGCTCTAGGGCCGGGTAGCAGGTGATAGAGCGGCTGGCGCCCGAGCTGACGGAGCTAAGAAAGCGTCCGGTAGTTCTCGTGGTAAGGGTGCCACTATCGAGCTCGGGAGGGGGCCAGCCAGGACCCGGGCTTCGATGGCGCGCGGCCGGATAGCTCTGGTGGTCTGGCGCACCAGGCATCGACCTCGGCCAGCTCACAGGTGGCCTTCACGACGGAGGCGAGGTTGGGCGTGGTGGTGCCTTTCGCGAATTTAATCCAGGCGGGTATGCACGAGTCGGGAACTTCCTTCAGGACCGGTGCGAGGGCATCGGCCTGGGAGACGTGACCCAGCCCTCCGTGCCCAGCTTCGAGTTACTTTGTTGCGGCAGCAAGGCAACCGCGAGGCACCTGGCAACGAGCGCTGCCCCGGGAGGCGTTCTACCAGGAAACGGTAGAGTCTACGCTTCCCGGGTAGAACTACCCGATGAGGCGCGACCGACGCGAGAGCCGCCCCCCCGAGGCGCCCGTCTGATGCCGCCTAGGGACGCGAAAGCCGCGGCGCGCTCGCGAAACGTGGCAAGACGAGCTCGTGAAGCCAGGCACAGGCTGCCTCAGCGTCCCGCTCGGCACGGCCGTTCACACCCGAGTCGTGCGGCGCTTGTGGATCTCGGCCCGGGCCCGCGAGCGCTGGAAACCCTCCGCAAACATGATCTGGATCATAGTCACGCAAGCCCCCTGGCGGTTATCCATGATCGATGAGGAAGATTGCCATTCTGGGCGGCGGCTACTCCGGCGCCATGGTCCTGGTCAACCTGCTGCGCACCTGCCCCGAGCGCGACTTCAAAGCCTACCTGATCGACCCGGGCACGCCCGCACGCGGCCTCGCCTACTCCACGCCCCACGAATGCCACCTGCTCAACGTGCCGGCCTTCAACATGAGCGCCCTCGAAGACGACCCCGACCACTTCCGCCGCTGGGCCGGCCTGGACGCCCTCGCCTTCGCCCCCCGCAAACTCTACGGACAATATCTCAGCGAGCTGCTGGACGAAGCCACCACCGGCCGCCACGAGCAGGTCGAGCACCTGGCCGAGCGCGTGCACGCGGTGCGCCCCCAACCCGACGGCACCCTGCGCGTCGAGCTCGGCTCCGGACGCATCCTGGCCGTCGACCAGGCGGTGCTGGCCGTAGGCAACTTCCTGCACCGCGTCGATGGCCGCGACCCCTGGGGCAACGAGCCACCCCCCACCCGGGGCGACGTGCTCGTCGTCGGCACCGGCCTGACCATGGTCGACCTGTGCCTGCAACTCGAAGAGCGCGGATTCACCGGCCGCATCCTGGCCCTCTCCCGCCACGGACGCCTGCCAGCCTCGCACCGCCTGGGGCTGAGCCCCCTCGAAGACCTCCCGATCTGGCGCCAGGACACCCTGCGCAACCTCTTCCGCACCGTACGCAAAGCCGCCGAGGCCGCCGAGCGGCGACAGGCCGGAGGCTGGCGCACCGTGATCGACTCGCTGCGCGCCAGCACCGCCAGCCTTTGGCAAGGCTTCTCGGACGCCGACAAAGGCCGCTTCCTGCGCCACGTGGCCGGCCTGTGGGACACCCGCCGCCACCGCATGGCCCCCGAAGTCAGCCGCAAGATCGAACGGATGCGCTGCCAGGGACGCCTGGTCGTCATGGCCGGACGCCTGCTCGAGCACCACGACGGCCTGGCCGTCTTCCAGCCGCGCGGAACCAACAGCCGCTGCACGCTCCCGGTGGAAGCCGTCTATAACTGCACCGGCCTGGACATGAACCTGCGCACCTGCTCCGACCCACTGGTGCGCCAACTCCGCGAGGACGGGGTCATCCGGCCCGATGCGCGCGGCCTGGGCCTGGAAACGGACAGCCAGGGACGCGTGCTCGGCACGGCCTGGCCCCACCTCCTGGCCCTGGGCAACCTGCGCAAAGGCCAGCTCTGGGAGAGCACCGCCGTGCCCGAGCTGCGCGGACAGGCCCTGAAAGTCGCCCGCTCGCTGGCGGGTCCCCCGCTGGAGGAATGGCTCGAGCAACTGGCCGCCGCCCTCGTCAGCGCCCGCGGACCCCGCGAGGCGGTCGACCGCTGCCAGGCGCTGATGGCCGAGCCCCTCCGCCTGCCCGAGAGCTGCCTGCGCTCGCAGCTCGGGCAATACGCGCGCCACCTGGTCCAACGCCATCCGGCCGGACACACGGTGGTGGCCATGGTGTGGGGACCCGGACAGGGCACCTCGGTGCACGATCACGACCACTCCTGGTGCGTGGAGGTCTGCCTGAGCGGGCGCCTGCGCATCGTCAACTACCGACACCTGGGCGAGGCCGAGGACGGGCGCGTGCGCCTGCGCGAGGAAGACTCGACCGACGTGGGCGTGGGCTCGGTGGGACGGCTGATCCCGCCCCTGGAGCACCACCGCATCCACAACCCGTTCGACGAGACAGCCGTGACGCTGCACGTCTACGGCAAGGAGCTGCACGAGTGCACGCGGTTCGTGGCCGAAGAGGGAGAGCTCTATCGGCCCGAGCGCGTCAAATTGAGCTACACGCCCGCAGCTCCTCGGCCTGACGAACGAGCTCGGCCAGCGAATCGGCCTGCATTTTCTGCATGACCCGTCCCCGGTGCACCTTGACGGTCTTCTCGGCGATGCCCAGACGGCCAGCGATGGCCTTATTGCTCGAGCCATCGGCCACCAGCCCGAAGACCTCGCGCTCACGTTCGGTCAAAGTGGCGGCCAGAGACTCGAGCCGGGCCCGGCGCGAGCCGGCCTCGCGCTGAGCCCGATCGCGCTCCAGTGCGCGCTCGACCGCGTCGAGCAACTCGGCATCGTCGAACGGCTTGGGCAGAAAATCCACCGCCCCATTCTTCATGGCGCGGATGCCCATGGGGATGGTGCCGTGGCCGGTGATGAAGACGACCGGCAAAGCCGGCTCCAGCTCCCGTAGCAGGTCGTGCAGCTCGGGACCGCTGGTGCCGGGCATCTGAACGTCCAATACCAGGCAGCCAGGCCGGCTGCGCCAGGCGGCCAGGAACTCGTGCGCTCCGGGCAGCGCCTCCACGTCATGGCCGGAGCTCGCGAGCAGACGGACCAGCGCGCGGCGCACCGAGGAGTCGTCGTCCACCACGAAGACCAGTCCCATCAGGCCTCCAACAACCCGACCTCGAAAGTGCAGCCGCCTTCGGAGTTCTCGCGCACCCGGAGGCGCCCGCCCAGCCCCTCCACCAGCGAGCGGCACAGGGCCAGGCCCATGCCCAGTCCCTCGGCGCGCGTGGTGTAGAAAGGCTGGAAGATATCCTCGGGACAGGGAGCCCGCAGGCCGTGACCGGTATCGCGCACCGCGATGCGGATCTCGCCGCCGGCCCGCGCCGTGCGCAACGTCAAAAGCTTGCGCTCGGCCTGCTCCATGGCCTGGCAGGCGTTGGTCATGAGATTGAGCAGCACGTGCTGCAACTCCAGGGGCCCCGCCAGACCCCGCGGCCCGTCGGCGGCGAGCTCGACCTGCCACTGCACGTCCTGGCGGACCAGCTCGCTCTGGAGCATCGCCAGGCAGCTGCACACGCACTCGTTGACGTCGGTCGGCTCGGAAGCCAGCGGACGCCGGCTCATCAGGTGCCGCAGCCGCTGCACCACGGCGCCGGCCCGCTTGCCATCCTGCACGATCTCGGCGACCGCCAGCTCGATCTCCCGCAGGTCGACCCCCGGTTTGCGCAGCAGGCGCAGGACTGCCTGAGCGTTGGTAACGATGGCGCAGAGCGGTTGATTGACCTCGTGAGCCACAGCCGCCGAATACTCGCCCAGGGTGGCCGCCACCGCCAGCCGCTCGAGCTGCTGGCGCAGAGTCTCCTGCTCGGCCTGCAACCGGCTGGTCAGATCGCGCAGAGCGCAGACGACCAGCTGACGGCCCTCATGCTCGACGGGACCCAGGCTGATATCCACCGCGAACTCGCTGCCATCGCGACGAACCGCCTTCAAGCTCAGGCCACTCCCCATGGTGCGGTGAGAGGGAGCGACCGCATACTCCTGGCACAGCCGGGCGTGCCGCTCGCGGGCGGCAGCCGGGACCAGCTGCTCGACCGCGAGCCCCGCCAGCTCGCCGGGGCCATAGCCCAACAGGCTCTCGGCCTGGGCGTTGGCGAGCAGAATCGCGCCGCCGGAGTCGACGAGCAAGACGGCATCGGGAAGAGTCTCGAGCAAACGGAGCAAGCGGTACGACTTTGGTCCAATTGTTGGCCGTCTCCTGCTTGAATTAGAATCGAGCCAAGTCAAGAGACCCGGGGGGTCGGCCTTTTGGCGCGACTTCAGAGACTGGCCTCCAACTGCACTCAGGGCAACACAGACACCTGACCCGACAATTGACAGCCGGTAGCTGGAGCAATTTGCTATCGGAGGTGGTCTGTATGAGAAGACCCCGTCTCCTGGCGACCCTGGCCGTGATGGCCGCTCTCAGCGGCTCGGCCTGGGCCGCTCCCCTGTTCCCGGACGTGCCCGACAATCACTGGGCCAAAGACGCGGTGGCCGCCCTGGCCGCCAAAGGACTGGTCGAAGGCTATCCGGACGGAACCTTCAAAGGCGACCGGGCCGCCAGTCGCTGGGAGGTCGCCATGATCGTGGCGCGGCTCCTGGCCAAGATGGAGCAAGAGCACGCCACGTTCGCCACCAAGGCCGAGCTGGGCGAGCTGCGCAAACTCGTGGACGCGCTGCGCGAGGAGCTGGAAGCTCTGGGCGTGCGCGTCACCAACCTGGAAGAGAACGTCTCGCGCCTGGATAAGCGGGTGACCGAGCTGGAGCGCATCACGTTCTACGGACAGATCGTGACCCGGGCCGGCTTCCAGAACTTCAAGAATACCGGGCGCGCCGAAATGCGCGGAGCCCCGGGCCCGGCGACGGTCCCCTACACCTCTACCGTCGGAACCGCCGTGGGAGCGGGCGGTCTGCTGCTGGCTCCCTCGCCGGGCGCAGGGCTGCCCTACAACCAGTTCGTGGTGGGCGTGCCGGGCGTGACCGACTGGCTGCACGGACGGCCGCTGACTAACGGGGCCACCTTCACGGCCCGCGCCGACCTGGGCGTGAACATCAAGGTCTCGCCGGACATCGACGCCGGCGCCGAGTTCAGCGCCTACACCTCGCAGGGCGACCAGGTGGTGGACGCCTTCTGGGGCGTCACCCCGGCTTACCAGTCCAACGTCTTCACGGGCACCAGCTCGAGCGGCCTGGGTATCGCCGGAGCGGCCACCCAGCCGCTCAACAACTTCCCCAACACCCGCATGACGCTCGACCACATCTGGGTGCAGCACAAGCCCTCGGGCACCAAGCTGGTGCTCGGCTCGTTCAGCACCACCGACTACGACCCCATGGTCTACGCTCCCGAGCCCAACCCCACCGTGGGCGGGCCGGCGCGGCTGGATAGCTTCGGGGTGCAGGTGAAAGGCCGCGTTCCGCTGGAGGAAGGCGACAAGCCCATGGCCTTCTCGTGGGAGGTGATCGGCACCAAGCTGGCCGACGGCAACATCGACCTGGTGACCACCAACTCCTACTTCAACCACGCCGAAGGCCTGAACCTGGGCCTGCACTTCGACGAGGACCGGGGCGTGGCGCGCTTCAACTTCCTGCACGCCGCCAACGACGCTTCCAGCGGTCAGGCCCTGGGAGTAGGGATGATCAACTTCCCCAACCTGGTGCTGGGCTGGGTCAACCCGGCCGGCAACTACATCAACCAGCTGGGCGCCGGCACCCTGACGGCCGGGATCGGCAGCGTGACGGACGTGCGTCCCGTGCCGATGGCCGGAGCCACCGACGGGATCACCGGCGTGCCGGGCACGCTCAACGTGGGCGGCATCGGTCCCCAGAGCCAGAACTCGTGGGGCGGCTCGGTGCGCTATACGTTCGACAACGAATACAAGCCCTGGGTCTACGGGGAGTATGCGCACAGCACCTACACCCCCTCGCGGAACTCCAACTACAGCGTGGGCGGAAACCTCATGCGCGTGGGCGCGGGCGCCTCGTTCTTCGAGGAGCGCGTGAACGTGGATGTCAACTACCTCAAGGTGGACCCCACCTACGACCCGTTCGTGCTTCAGTTCCCGACCGTGGCCGGCATCACGACCCCCTACTGGCGCATCCCCGACCTGAACCAGTACTGGAACCTCTACAGCCTGCACGATACGGGCACCTACCCGCAGAACCGTCAGGGAATCCGGGCCAACCTGGGTTGGAAGTTCTCCGACACGGGCAAGCTCAACGTCTCTTACGGCAACCTCGACCAGGTGCGCACCTCGCTGCAGGACGTGCGCTTCTCGACCGGCGCTCTGGGCGCGGGCATTCCCAACACCCCCGTGCTGGGCTTTTCGCCCGGCTTCATGGACCCGGCCTTCCTGGGCTTCTCGCAGTTCACGTTCGCTCCCAGCGGGGGCAACACGCTGGCGATTCCGCTCGAGAACCGGCGGGGCAACCTGGAGCAGTTCACCGTGTCGGCCAGCCACAAGTTCCTGCTCGAGGAAGGCAGCCAGCGGGGCGTGACCCTGTCGGGCCTCTACCTCAATGACCACTGGCGTCGCAACAGCACCCTGTCCGGCCTGGTGGCCGGAGCGCCGGGACTGCGGGGCGAGAGCGAGAACTTCGTCAACTTCACCATCGCCGGGGCCAACGCCTCGGTGGGTTACGACGTCACCGACAACTTCCACCTCACGGCCGCCTACACGCAGCTGGACGTCTTCGGACACATCGATCCGCTGGGCGTCTACTCCAACTTCGCGGCCGCGACCGGCTCGACGCGCTTCAAGAACTGGGACATCACCCAGCACATCCCCGAGTTGGCCTTTAACTGGGACGTCACCAGCAACACCAGCTGGGGCGTGGATATGAAGTATTACATCGAGACCGATCACTTGCCGGCCAGCCTCACTCCCTCCCCCACGCTGCCCAGCTTGAACGTGGCTCTGCCCGTGCAGACGGCGCACCCGTTCAACTACAGCGGCTACCAGATCATGTCGACCTACTCGCTCAAGTTCTGAGTCGAGAGGGGGGGTAAACGGCGGCCCGGGACGCGGATCGAAATCCGTCCCCGGGCCGTTGTCATGTCAGGCGGTCAAACGCGGGAGGGTGACCCGGATGCGGGTTCCGCTCCCGGGGCGCGAGAAGACCTTGCATTCTCCACCGTGGGAGCGCACGATGCCGGCCACGGCGGCCAGACCCATGCCGCGACCCAGCGATTTGCTGCTGTAGCCGGGGTCGAACATCCGGTCCGTGACGTGGCTGTCCATGCCGCACCCCTCGTCCTCGACCTCGAGCCAGGCATCCTCGGCCTCGGTGCCCGTGGACAGGCGGATCGCCCCCTCGGGCTGGCTGGCCTCGCAGGCGTTGCGGACCAGTTCGTCCACCACCGTGCGCATGGCCTTGGGATCGCAGAGCACCAGGGACGAGCCCAGCTGCAACTCCACCCCTCGCTGGCACTCCCGGGCCACGCACCCGGCCGTCTCGGCCAGATCGGTGGCCCGCCGAGCATCGTGCAAGAAGCCCAGGTAGGCCAGCAATCGACCCGTCAGCTCCGTGCTGCGTGCCACCGCCGCCAGCGCCTCGTCGAGCAACTCGCGGGTGCCGTGCTCCAGACCGGGGTGCACGCGAGCCAGCTCGAGGTTGCCCAGAATCGCGGCCAGCTGGTTGTTGTAATCGTGCGCCAGGCCGCCCGCCAGAGCCCGCAGGCTCTCGTCCTTGCGGGCCTGAGCCACCCGCTCGCGCAACTCCTGACGCTCGGAGGCGGCGCGCAACAGCGAGCGCACCCGCGTCTGCAGCTCGACCGGGTGGAAAGGCTTCATCAAATACTCGTCGGCCCCGGCCGCCCAGCCCTCGAGCAGGGTGTCGCGCATGGTGGAAGCCGTCAGCAGGATGATCGGGATCTCCGCCAGCTCCGGATCGGCCTTGAGCTGGCGACACAGGCTCAGACCATCGACCTCGGGCATCATCACGTCCGAAAGGATGAGCGAGGGACGGTTGTGCGCGAGCCACTCCAGAGCCTCACGCCCATTGGCCACGCTCTCGGCCGGACCGATGGCCGACAACAGGTCCACCAGGTAATGCGCCAGCTCGGGATTGTCCTCGGCCACCAGAATGCCGGGCGTCTCGGCCCGGGCGCGCTCGACCAGCGCGGGAGCCGCCACCGGCCGCGGCGCCTCCCAGGGGCGGGGCGCCGAGGTGGCGACGGGAGCCAGCAGCCGCACGCAGAAACGCGAGCCCACGCCGGGAGTGCTCTCGACCCGCACCGAGCCCCCCAACAGCTCGGCAAAATCGCGCACCATCGCCAGACCCAGCCCGGTCCCGCCAAAGCGGCGGTTGGCCGAGCCGTCGAGCTGCGCGAAACGGCGGAAGAGGCGACCCAGGTCGGCCTGCTCGATGCCCGGTCCCTCATCCCAGACGGTCAGCTCGACCGCGTCCGCCTCCTCGCGCACCTCCAACCCCACCCGCCTGTCCTCGGGGGTGAACTTGACGGCGTTCCCCAGCAGATTGAACAGGATGCGCTCGACCAGGTACAGATCGAGCTGGCGGCAGGGCACCGCCAGCTGGCAGCTCAGCTCGATCCGGTGGGCGCCGAAGGCTTCCACGACCGAGCGACACAGTCGGTCCAGGTCGACACTCTCGCGGCGGGCCGGCAGCTCGCCGGCCTGGAGGCGACTGAAGTCCAGCAGCGCATTGACCATCTCGAGCATGCGGACGGCGTTGCGCTGAACCCCCTGCAGGGCCCGGGTGGCCGGCTCGGGCAGCCCGCCCGTGGCCAGCAGAGACTCGACCGGGGACAGGATGAGCGTGAGCGGGGTGCGCAGCTCATGGGAGACGTTGGCAAAATGCTGGCCACGGGCGTGCTCCTCGGCCTGCAGGGTGCGGTTGGCCCGGGCCAGCTGCTGGCTGACCTGCATCGTCTCGAGGAACCAGCGCGATTGCTTGTCTCCCTGGTAGTTCAGGTACACGAGGTAGACGCCCAGCAACAGCGTGAGCTCGGCGCCGCCCTGCATCATCGCGACCAGCAGCGGGGGGATGTACATCAAGCCCAGGAACGCCCGCATTCCGCGCGGATGGGGGGCGAAGGTCAGGGTGGAGCCCGACCCGATCCCCGAGAGCACCATCAGTAAGACCAGGGCCGTGGCGCTGACGCCCTCGCGCAGCAGCACCACGGCCGGAATCAGGCCCCAGAGGGTCGCCGTGGCCATCATCGAGACCACGAAGGCCCCGCGCCAGAACGAGCCCTGGCGCGGCCGGTAGAGCCGGATTTGAATCAGGCGAAGACCCGTCAGAAGAAGCTGCGTCAGGACCAGCGGCCAGAGCCAGGGGGCCGTCCACCAGCACAAAAGCCCGACGACCAGGTAGGCATACTGACCCGGACGAACGCGATTGACCAGCTCTCGCTCGGTCAGCTCCTCCAGGGCAGGGACGCCCGCTTCCTGCATAGAGTCTGTATCGGACGGTGAAAAGAAATATCTAGCCATGGCCCGCGCTTCCATCTTACGAGCCGACGGGCCATTTGGCGCTGATTCAGATCAGCTCAGGGTGCGTGGGCTTTGAGCTCCATGCCGATGGCCTTGAGGTCGGCGCCGATCACGGCCGCCTCGGCGCGGGACACCCCGCTGGAAACCAGGATGCTCTGGGCATCGGCAATGACGGCCTGCAGCTCGGAGGGCGGGATGTTGGCGCTGTTGAGCACCGCCTCCACGTCGTTCATCAGCTGCGCCATCTCGCGCTGGGAGATGGTGGAGTCGGCCGTGGCCTCGGTCAGGTGGTCGGCCAACGTCTGCACGCTCTGCTGCGACGGCTTCGTCGTACCCTGCGCCAGCGTCATCAGATCGGTGGCCATCTGCTGCTTCTGGGCCGGGGTGACCTGCGACTCCCCCTTCAGCTTGAGCAGATCGTCTTGCAACTTCGTGACGTTCTGCTGCTGGGCGGGCGACATGCTGGGCCGGGCCGCGGGCGTGCGGGTGGTGCTGGGGGCCGGACGGGTAGCGGTCGGTTGCGGTCGGTCGGGACGCTCGGGGCGGGCCTGGGCCGACCCGAGCAGCGCCAGACCGAGACAGAAAGCAAGCACAGTCTTCATCGCCCGTCCGCTTCGTCCGAGGTCCTGGAATCGCCTTTCAGGGACGAATGCGTCGCCAGTAGGCGGGCGAGTCGGGAAAGGCCTCTCCCACGTCCCGGATCACCCCCGGCTCGGTCACCGTCGAGACGTGGTGGGCGTTGTTCTTGTCCACCCACTCGAGCTTCTGGCCGGGAACCGTCCACTTCGCCGGAAACGTGGTCTTCTCGCCCGAGGGCGAGAGCCAGACGAGCTGGAAAGAGCCTTTATCGGCCGCGATCACGACCGTGATGCCATTGGTGGCGCGGTAGCGGCCGACGACGGGCTCATCGGCGGCGGCCACCGCCAGGATCAGGCACACAAGGAAGAAGGCACGCATCGGTTCAGTCCTCCAAAACGCCGATACCGCGGCGCTCGAGCTCGGCGCGGAAATCCTCGTAGCCGCGCATCATCTGGGAAACCCACACCGTGCGCCCGTCGCTGGACAACAGACGCAGGGCCATGTTGGAGGGAACGTACTCCACGCGGTCGAGCTCGCCCCAGTCGAGCCGGTGACGGCGCCCCAGCATGTCGGCCCCCTCCACGCCCCGCTCGTCGAACAGGAGCACCGAGCGCCAGGCGAGGACCAGCCCGACCAGGCTCATCAGGGAGAAAAAGGCGAAGATCAGCAGGGCCCACTTCAGCCCCTCGGGCGAAGTGCGGCCGGGAAACTTGACCGCCAGGACGCCGAGCAGGGCAAAGAACACGAAACCGCACCAGAGACAGGCCAGATAGGCCGGGCCATACTCGCACATGAGTCCCTGGCCGCGGGAGCGAGCCTGGAGATGGCCCGAGGTCATGGCCCGCAGCAGCCAGGGCACCAGGATCATCGTGAGGAGCAGGACCAGGATCTTTCCCGTCAGCATGAGCTGTTTTTCGCTCCGGAGCGGGGCCAGACCCTGCCACTCAGCGTCCCGCCAGACTGGCCTCCAGCTGGGCCTGCGCCTGCAACACGCGCCTCACCAGCTCCTCCAGGTGACGCTCCTCCACGAAGGGCGTCATCAGGTAGGATTTGAGCGCCACCACCGGCTGGCCGTAGGCGGTGTGCCGGTAGCAGTCGGTCTGGCCCAGCAGGATGCCGCGGCCGGACATCGCCTCCTCGTGCAGGAACTCCGCCAGGCGGCGGTTGTAGTCGTTGTGACGCTGGAGCTCGTCGGCGCAGGCCGGGTCGGTCAGCTCGCGCTCGGGCACTTTGAACGTGTCCACTCCGGGCGGATACACCCGAAACAGCGTCACGGGGCCGAAGTTGTCGCGATTGAGGATGGTGATCGAAGGCTTGCTCTCGAGATGCTCGCGCAGCACCTGGGCCATCTCCACCAGGTGCCCGAGCAGAGCCTGCAGCCCCGCGCGCCCGAACAGCCGCAGGTTGGCCAGCGCAGCCAGCACGCCCTCGCCGCTGCGCGATGTCTCCAGGCTGAAGGCGCCGGGGTGATACTCCCCCGTCTGGAACAGGTAAGGCATATCCTCTTTGGTCCGCCGGAGCCGCAGCAAATCTTCCTGGCGACGAAACAGCACCAGGCTCGAGACGTAGGGCACGAAACCGGTCTTGTGAAAGTCCACCCCGACCGAGTCGGCGCCCTCGAGGCCCTTGAGGCGCTCGGCCGTGGCCGCCAGGGCCCGCAGCGTGCGCGGCCGGAATTGCTGGGGATTGGCGCTGAAGTCGTAGTCGCGGAAGACCGCCCAGGCCCAGCCGATCACCGCGTCGGCGTGCACGTGCGGAACGTAGTCGAGCTGGTGCTCGCGCACCAGGCGGTCGCGCAGAGCGAGCATGCTCTCCAGGTCGTCCAGCCCGAAAGAGTCGGTGGTGCCGCAGGTGGCCACCAGACAGGCGATGCGCCGGCCCGAGCGGATGACCTTCTCGGCCTCCTCGGCCAGGAGGTCCAGCCGGATCTGGTTGCGCGCATCGGTGGGAATCAGCACCACGTTGCGCGTGCCCAGGCCCAGCCAGCCGGCCACGCTCTTGAGGCAGTAGTGCCCGCACTCGCTGCCGAGCAGGACGGGAAGCTGCTGCAGACCGTCGCGCATGGTCTCGGGACAGGCTTTCTCCAGGCCCGCGCGCACGGCGTAGAGCGTGCAGCCGGTGCCGCCGAACGTGAAGAGACCGGCCGATTGGCTCGGGTCGTAGCCCACGAGCCGCGCCAGAATGGCGGACACCTCCACCTCGGCCAGGGCGAAGCGGTGGCAGACCTCGTCCCAGACCAGGTTGGGGTTGGCCAGGCCGGCCAGCATCTTGGCCACCAGGGCGGCCACCGTGGGCGGCGGACAGACATTCACCTGGTTGCGCGGATGCCCCCAGAGGCTGGAGCCGCGCAGGTATTGCACCAGCTCCTCGGTCACGCTCTCGAGGCTGGACCCTTCGGGAGCCAGCTCGGCCTGGCGCGAGGCGGCGAAGTCGAGCGGGTGCTTGGGCCCCAGCACGGGCAGGTCGGACTTGAGCTGGTCGACGTGGTCGAGGGCCCGCATGAACGTGTGGGCCACATAGGAGTCGTGAACCCGGTCGCTGACCGGTTGGGGAAACGCCTGGCGAAGCTCGCCAAGCAGCGCGCGATAAGACTGCATGACCTGCCCAGCTTGCCGCAGCGCCCCCCGGGCCGGCAATGACCTGGATCATCTCGCGAACGCCTCGTCCAACCTCGCCAACAGGAGATCCGGGGTGAAGGGCTTGGACAGCTCGGCGTCCGGTCCGCCCGACATGCGCAAGACCCGCAGGCCCGGGTAGGCCAGCCGCAGATGCTCGGCCAGCTCCCAGCCGGACTGGCCGCTCAGATTGCGATCGACCAGCAGCAGCTCCACGGGGTGCGCGGCCAGAATGGCACGCGCTGCCTCTCCGTCGGATACCAGGTGGACGGTGTACTTCTGGGCGCGCAAGACCATGCCGATCGTGGTCAGAACGGCCCGGTTGTCATCCACCACCAGCACGTGCCGCCCCACCCGGGCGACCGGCGGCACGGGCGCGGCGGGCTCACGGAACGGACGGACCAGCACCTCGCCCTGACCTCCGCGCACCAACCGCACCACCCCCGAGCGCTGACGGTCCCCCAGCGTGAGCTGCAGGGCTCCCTTCCAGCGCCCTCGACGGCGCAGGCGACGCAGCGCCCGGGCCAGCTGCGCGCGGTCCCCCAGCAGCCCGGTGCCGCCCTGCAGCAGGCGGGCGGCCCGGCGCGTCAGGGGCTCGAGCACTCCGCCTCGCCCCAGGCGGAAAACGGGTCCGCCCGCCAGCTCGAGCCACTGCTCCAGCTCGCTCAGATCGCGCAGGCTGCCGAGCAAGCGGCCCTCGGCCTGCCGGGTGGCGTCGAGCTGAACGCAGACGCGGCGCCCCGAGAGGGTGCGCATCCGCAGCCGCAGCTCCACCTGCTGGCCCGGCAGAAGGCGACCCAACGCCAGCTCGAAGCGCTCGCGGTCGAGACGCTCGAGCGACCGGCAAAAGCCCTCGAAATCGGTCGCCACCTCGGGACGCAATCCCAGCGAGGTCACGAAATTTCGGTCCAGGCTCAGCCGGCCGCCGGCGGGGTCGAGCTCGAAGAAGCTCACCCGGGTGTGGCGCCGGCTCAGGTCGCGCCGTCGCCGGCCGAGCGACCCGTCGCCCGACTCGAGCACCTTCTGCTCGCGCTCGAGCGCCAGGCTGATCAGACCCGCCACCGACCGGCCCAGCCGCTGCTCGGCCGGGGTCCAGGCGCGCTCCCGCTCGCAGTCCTCGAAGCTGAGCAGGCCCAGAACGTCCGGGCCCAGGCGCAGCAGCACGGCCATCAAGGAGCGGGTGCCGGCCGACTCGAGCTGCAGGGAGCGCAACTCCTCCAGGCGCGGATCCTCCAGGGGCCGGCGCGAGGCGACCAGAGTCTCCTCCTCCAGCAGCCGCAGGAACTTGACGCAGGCCGCGCGGGCCACTCGCTGGCCACCGGTCTCCCTCTGCGTACGGCGATCGAAGCGCAGGCGGCAGGTGGCGCTCGATTCGTCCAGCAGCCAGAGGCTGACCTGGGTGACATGCGAGGCCTCGACCGCCAGGCGCACCAGGCGCGAGCAGGTGTTGGGCCCGAGCTGCCCGACCTCGGACCAGAGCTGGGCCACCAGCGCTTGCTCCGGTCCGCGGTCGAAGAGTCCGGCCATCGCCCAGGCGGTCATCAGGACTGTCAGGAGGGCATAGAGCGTGGTCAAGGCGCCGAGCGGCGGGGCCGCGCCGCCCAGGGTCAGCGACCAGATCCGCCCGCCCACGGGCCAGGTGGTCTCTTCGCGCAGCCAGGAGTCGTGCGTTCCCTGAGGGGGATTCTCGAACAGGACGCGGCCCGTGACGCCCTCGGTCACGTCGACCAGGCTGATCGCCTCGGGATGCACCGGGTCGAGCTCGGGCGACACCAGCGAGGAGGCCGGCACCACCTGGCCGAGCAGGCGCCCGTCCGGAAGCGGGCTCAGCCAGAGCACGGCGAACCCCGTGCCCAGCCAGCGCAGCGGCTCGCTGCCGACCGTCTGGCCGCGCCGGTCGCACCGCTCGACCAGGCGCGACAGGTGAGCGTCCTGGCTCAGCGCGTCCCCCACCTGAAAGCCGGGCCTCGGGAGCTCGGGAAGAACGCGCGTCACCAGCACCTCGGTCCCCTGGCGCTCGATCCAGAGCACCTGCTCGGTGGGGGCCCCGACCGATCCCTCCAGCATGGGAGACTGCAGGCGGCGCAGCTGCAGCTTGAGATTTTGCAGCAAACGGCCGGAGCGGCCCTCGAAGTCGACCTCGGCCTGCAGCCGGTCGCTCTGCCAGGACGCCAGGGTCGCCATGGCCAGCAGCAGAGCCGCCAGCCAGCGCAGTCGGCGGCCCTCGGTCAAGGTTGGCCGCTCTCCAGGGGCAGCTCGAGGCAGAAACAGGCCCCCCCGGCCGGCAGGTTGTGGGCCGTGATCTGTCCCTGGTGCTGGCGTACGAGCTGAGTGACCAGGCTGAGGCCCAATCCGGTGCCGTGGCCGGGGGGCTTGGTGGTAAAGAAGGGGTCGAAGATGCGGCGCAGATTCTGGGGCGCGATGCCGGTGCCGTTATCCTCCACCGTGAGGCGCACCCGACCGCCCAGCGACCGCAGGCGCACCGTGACCGCCGGCGTGGGGACGCCCGCGGACGCGTCCACGGCGTTGTTGAGCAGGTTCAGCAAGATCTGCACCAGCTGGTCGCGGTTCCCCCGCACCCGGGGCGACGGGTGGGGCAGGTCCTCGAGCAGCTGCACCCCGCGGCTCATGGCGTGGGCGCGCACCAGGCGCGTCACGTCGCGCACCAGCGGCGCCAGCTCGAGACGATCCTGCTCGGCGTTCTGGGGATGCGCCACCCGCAGCAAGCGCTTCACCAGATCCTGGCAGCGCCGGATCTCGCTCTCCATGATCTGCGGCAGCTCGGGGTCGGGACACATCAAGGTGATGGCGCTGGTCACCATGGACAGAGCAGTGAGGGGATTGTTCAGCTCGTGCACGATGCCGGCCACCATGGTTCCCATGGCGGCCACCTTGTCGTTTTGCACCAGCATCTCGAGGCAGCGCGCGCGCTGTACGGCCGACGAGATCATGTCGGCCAGGATGCCCAGCAACTGGAGGTCGGCGGCGGTGTAGATGCGGGCGCTGGTCGCGTTGTCGAGATAGAGCAGCCCCACCGTGCGCTCCTCGCACACGAGCGGGACGCACATCACGGTGCGCGTGCCCAGCAGCATCAGGCTCTCGGTGCAGCACTCGCGCTCGACGTCGGCGGTCACCACGGGCGGACCGCCCTCGAGCACCCGGGTGACCACGCTGCGGCTGAAGGGGAAGTCGGCCAGGCCCACCGGCACCTCGGCCGCGCCGCGAATGGCGATGACGTCGGGATACTCCCCGCCCCGGTCGATCATGATGCAACCCCGCTCGGCGTCCAGGGCATGCATGATGAGGTCGATGGCCTGCCCGAGGCCTTCCTCGAGTTGCACCGGCGCGTTGAGGCAGCGTCCGATTCGGGTCAGGAGCGTGAGATACTCCAGCTCCTCGGCTTTGGGGGGTCGGCCCAGAAGTCGTTCCATCGTCTCAGTTCTCCCACACGTAGGCTCGTTGGAGCTCGAATTCTTGCGTGCGCTGGCCATAGGGCAAGTCGCGACGCAGCCGCAGGTGGATGGTCAGCGGGCGAGAAAGGTGACCCAGCGCGTCGGTCTCCAGGCGGAACTCCTCCACCCCGCGGGCCAGCACCCGGGGCCCGGCCCCGAAAGCCAGCTCGGCCGCCCGGTCCGGGGCCAGCACCAGAGGCGCCCGCGGGTCCGCCAGCTGCTCGCTCCACTCCCGACGCAGCAGCAGCTTGCTCCGGGCGTCCCAGGCGTAGCCGATCAGCTGACTGGCGAACAACAGGCGACTGTCCACGGCCACGCGGTCGATGGGCTGCAACACCAGGCAATCCACGCCAGAGCTCCGCATGGGTCCGGGACTGACGCTGGCGGCGGAGCAGTGGCTCAGATCATCCACCAGGCGCTCCATGGCCAGCGAGCCGGACTCTTGCATCTCGGCCAGAGCGGTGTCGCGGGCGGACAGGCGCATCACCCGGCCGTAGATCTCCGAGGCGACCACCAGGACCACCAGCGCGATCGCCGCGGCCACCATGAGCTCGACCAGGGTGAGGCCCCGCGACGAGCGAAGGATCGGCCACGTGCGTCTCAACTTACTCTGCCTCGCTTGTTTGCTCACGTTGCTGGTCCGGGCCGGCGAGCAGGACTATCTCGTGGAGTTTCGGACCGAGCCCGCCGAGACGCGCGTCTACCTCGAGGTGAGCGATTCCAAGCCCGGCCCGGGAGAGTTCCTGGGCCTGGCCTCCGAGCCGGTGCGCGTGCCGCGCGCGCTGCTGCGCAGCCGCGGCTCGGCCAGCTTCGTGCTGGAGGCCGACGGCTACCTCACCACCCACGCGCGCCTGACCCTGGGCGACATGGAAAGCGGGCGCTACCCGGCCAACGGGGTCCTCGTGCTCGAGCCGGCCAACCGCTCGATGGCCCTGGTGCGCCTCCTGAGTCGAGGCTCGCTGTGGATCGGGGCCGGCGTGCTGCTGGTCGTGGGCGTGGCCATGAACCTGCGCGCCCGGGCCCAGCGCGAGCAACAGCTGCGCGAGCGGCAGGTCTTGCTCGAGCGGCTGGAGGCGCGGGCCAACACGGGCGACCCCTACCTGATGATGCTGCTGGGAGGCTATCGGCTGGTCTCGGTGCTGGGGCGCGGAGCCAGCTCGGTGGTCTACCGCGCGCTGCCCGACGATACTCTGGACGAGTCGCGCGAGGTGGCCATCAAGCTGCTGATGAACTCGGCCGACGACCCCGACCGGCTGGCGCGGTTCGATCGCGAGAGCCGCGTCTACCGGCAGCTGCGCCATCCGCACATCGCCATGCTGTACGAGGTGGGCGATCAGCACGGGCTGCGCTACCTGGTGCTGCAGCGCATCCGCGGCAAGACCTTGCGCGAGCTGCTGGGCCAGGAGCCGGTCGAAGTCTTGCTGGGATGGTTGGGCCAGGCCATGGCCGGGCTGCACTACGCCCACCAGCGCGGCATCCTGCACCGCGACGTCAAGCCCGAGAACATCATGGTCGAGCTGGAGCCGGCGCCCGGTCCGGCCCGCTTGATGGACTTCGGGCTGGCCCGCCTGGTCGAGTCGCGCAGCCTGACGCGGGACGGCTCGGCGCTGGGGACGCCGGCCTACATGGCGCCCGAGGTGATCCGTGGGGCCGAGGTGGATGGGCGCTGCGACCAGTATTCTTGCGGCATCGTGGCCTACGAGATCGTGGCCGGCCAGCGGCCGTTCGGAGGCGACGAGCCCAACACGGTGCTGTATCAGCATCTGACCGAGGACCCCCGCGATCTGCGCGAGCTCTGTCCGGACGCGCCCCCCGCGCTGGCCGCGGCGATCATGCGCATGATCGCCCGGGCTCCGGAGGACCGTTTCGCCACCATCGAGGAAGCCCGGGCGGCGCTCACAGGCTCTCCAGCAAGCTGAGCATCGGCAGCAGCGTGGCCAGCGCGAAGAAGCCGCACACGCCTCCCATGACCAGCAGCACGGCGGGCTCGAGCAGCTGCGCCAGAAGGCTGCAACGCGTCTCGAAGGTCTGCTCGAGCATGCGTCCGGCGTTCTGCAACGACTCGGGCAGCCGTCCGCACTCCTCGCCCACGGCCACGGTCTCGAGCAACAGGCGGGGGAAGTGGCCGGTCAGCTTCAGGCTCTCGGCCACCGTGTGACCGCCCTGCAGCCGCTCGGCCGCCTGCCGGGCGGCCCCTTCCAGCTCGGGGTCGCGCAGCGTGCCGGCCGACAGGGTCAGGGCCTGACGGCAGTTGTAGCCGGTCTCGAGGGCCGTGGCCAGACCCCAGCAGAACTGGCTGAGGGCGGACTCGCGGACCATCGCTCCCAGCAGGGGGAGCCGGGCTACGAGGCGCCGCCACGAAACGGCCGGCACGCGCGTCAGGCTCAGGCCGAGGGCTCCCAGCAGCAGCCAGAGCCAGGGGCTCTGCAGCAGCCCGACCAGCGCGAAGGCAACCCGGGTGACCGGAGAGAGAGCCTGGCCCGACTCGATCAGCATGCGCGCCTGACCGCGCAGCAGGAGGGGCAGCAGGCCCAGCAGCAGCAACAGGCAGACTCCCGCCAGCAGAGCCGGATAGATGGCCACCGAGAACCAGCGCTGTTGCAGCGCGCGCTGGCGCTCGGCCGCGTCGGCCAGCAGGCCGAGCACGCGGTCGAGACTGCCGCTCTGCTCGCCCACCTGCACCAGGGCCGAGTCGCTGGGGCTGAAGAGCTGCGGCTGCTTGCTCATCGCCAGCGAAAGGGGGTTGCCCTGGCGCACGTCCAGCAGCATCTGGTCGCAGGCCTCGGCCAGCGGGCCCGGGGGGAGACTACGACTCAGCACCAGGAGCGCGCGATCAAGCATCAGCCCGGCTCCGTACAGAGTTTGGAGCGAGCGCAAGAGCACCACCAGCTCGCGGGTGGCGACGCGGGGCCGGGTGCGGGCGCCGACCCCCAGGCGCAGGCTCAGGGGGCGGCTGGCCGGGGCGGCGCCGAACTTGGCCTCCAGCTGGCGGGCCACCTGGCGCAGCCGGGTCAGGTCGCGGGAGTAATACGGGCGCCAGGTCGCCCGGTGGTCGGCGTAGAGCAGGTAGCGCCCCCGGGCCAGCCGCACCGGGACGCACAGGTTGGAGCGCATCTGCGGGCCCCGGTCGTCGCACAAGACCATGGCGCGATCGGTGGCCATGACCTCGCGCACCAGCTCGGAGTTGAAGGTGGGGTCGGCCACCGGGCCCTCGGGACCGAAGCCCCGCGAGCCCAGCAGCTCGACCTCGCCCGGCGCCTTGACCAGCAGCACCGCCGAGCGCATGGGCCGCACGGCTCGCTCGACCCAGGTCAGCGCCAGCGGGACCAGCTCGTGCTGGCTCATCGGAAGCTCACCTGGTGCAGAACCAGCTCGCGCACCACCTGGCGGCGCACCCCCCGGTAGCTCCAACGGACGGTCAGGATGGCGCCCACCATGCGCTTGGAGCTGCTCTTGTCGGGCAGGAACAGCGTGACCTCGCGGTCGTAGCGAAGGCCGTCCAGGACAACCGGGGACAGCGTGCGGACCGTGCCGGGCACGAGCGCCGTAAAGGGCCCGGAGCGCAGCTCGGCCAGGGTGGAGGAGGCCAGATTGTCGGCCTGCAGCATCTGCTTGCCCTGGTGGGCGGAGAGGCTCAGCACCGGGTAGAGATTGAGCAGGCCAAAGAGCACCAGCACCAGCAGGAAACTGGCCAGGATGCTCTCGATCAGGCTCAGGCCCGCTAGGGACCGGGAAGCGGCCGGCACAGCAGCACCTCCATGTTGTCCTCCGGGGGCAAGAAGCGATTGAGATCGAAGGTGAAGGTGGGGGCCGAGGGCCCGTAGACCTCGGCGGTCTGGGCGCCGCTCAGGGGGAAGAGCGTCCAGCTCTCGGCTCGCAGGTTGCGTTTGGCCAGCGTGGTCACCATCTGCACCAGGTTGCCGCCGGCCAGCTCGTTGCCCGCGGGGTCATAGAGCTTGAAGCCCGGGTTGACGTTCGCAACGGCCGTCCGCGCCAGCGAGCTCTTTTCTGCTTTGCTCGCATTGCTCAGGAACGAAAGCACGCCGGCCAGAGTGATCGAGCCGTTGTTCGCCTGAGAGACCTTGCTCCAGAGCTGCGGATAGCGCACCGGGTAGACCTCGGTCACATAGCCGTCGGAGGTCACGCTGCGCAACCCGAACGAGGGTTGACCGACGGCGAACTCCATTTTGGCCGTGCTCTGATCCTGAACGACGGTGGCGTTGCCGATCTTGACCACGCTGTCGCAGTCGGAGCTGTTGCAGATGAACGTGCCCACCAGGGTCGCGTCGGAGGCCTCCAGACCCCCGCTGGAGTACATCAGGCCGTTGAAGTAGGAGCTGCGGATGCCGTTGCCGCGCACCGCGATGCGCCCGCCCGAGAGCAGGCAGATGCGGTTGTCGGAAGCCAGGTTGGCGCCCCCGGACAGCGTGGTCTGGCCGGTGACGATCAGGGCCCCGGTGCCGGTGACGCCGCCCTGGACGTTGAGGTTGCCATCCACGAACAGGACGCCCCCATCGAGCACCAGGCCGCCCAGCACGTTGAGATCGCCGCTGCGCCGGGTCCAACCCTCGAGCGTCGGCGAGGAGACGAGGTCGGGCAGGCTCTGCACGCCCTGGCGCCCCTGGGTCAGCGGATCATAGGCGGTCAGGTCGACCTGGGGCAGGCGCACGGGATCGCCGAACCGGATGACCTCTCCCTGGATGTCGGTGCGGGCCGGATCGTAGGTCACGTCGCCGGCCGAGCGCACGTCGCCGATGATCTGGGTGCCGGGGCCGAGGCGCAGGGCGTCGGCCCCCGGAGCGTTGGCGGCCAGGCGGCTGGGCGTGAGCTTGCCCTCGGCCAGGGCGGTGCCCAGGTCGGTTCCGGCGGGCAGGCTCGCGAGCAGCAGGTTGCCGTCCGAGTCGAAGCGCCCCGAGCAGGCGATGGCGTACGGGTAGGGGGGGACATGCAGCACCATCTCGATGCGGCGCTCGACGCCCCGGCAGCGCCCCAGGCCGATCAGGCGCACGGTGTTGTCGGGCACCACGGCGCTGTTCCAGCCCGACATGGAGGTCTCGCTGGCCAGATTATTGGTGGAATAGGGCTCGTCGCCGGGCTGAAAGGACAGACTGCCGCTGGCGCCTTCCTGGCCGTGCCAGGTGAGGATGGGCGTGGTGGGACTCTTGCCCCATTCGGGCGCGTTCAGAACCTGGTCGATGGCCAGGGCCAGCACGGACTCGGCCGCTCCGCGGGCCTGGGAAGCGTTGAGGCAATGACGGGTATAAGCCAGATGGTGCGTCCAGAGGCCGGCCGAGCCAAAGGCCAGGATCGCGACCAGACCGACCATGACCAGCACCAGAGCAGCGGTTAAGCCGCGCGCACCACGCATCGCTCGGACACCTCCCCAGACTCCCCCGAATTCCCTATCGGCAACTTGCTCCAGGAGTAAAGAGCGGGAGGCTGGACCCGCTGCCGACTCCGGTGGGCCTGGGCCGGAGTTGGCGAAACTGTCGCGCACGAACGTACGTGCGAAGCGCTTTAAGGCGCTGTTAACATATTGGCAATATCCTGGAAATCTCCTTCGAACCGGACACAAGTTGGCAACCTCCCGGCAACAAGCCGTCCTGGTTGTTCACCGCCCGATGGCCGGCCCGGGGTAAACTGGGGCCATGCACGAAGACCTGTTGGAAGCGGGAGACCTGTTGACCGAGCTCAGTCCTCTGGGCATCTCTCCCGAGCTCAGCGATCGCATGCGGAGATGGTTTTCTGCCTGATCCGCAGGAATAGGGTCGCTTTCTTGGTATCTCCGGGGATGAAGAAAGCTCTTTACGCTCTTGTCCTCGCCACCTTCGTCAGCGGCTGCGGCTCGCAGGAAGTGCCGCTGACGCCCTCGGCCGTCCAGGCCCAGGAGCCCACCGCCGCGTCGCCCGCGCGGAGCTTCGTGGGCACGCTGGCGGACGATCCCGGCGAGGTGAGCGTGGTGGTCACGCCCGACAGCCACGGCAACGTGACCGGCCGCGGCATGGTGTTCCGCGGGCCCCTGGCCTACCTCGTGCACGTCGGGGGCACGCTGATCGACGACCGTCTCAGCCTGCGCCTCTATCCCGACGACAACGACCCCGCGACGGAGGTGCTCGCGGTGTCGGCTCCCCTCTCCGGCGGAACGGGCTACTTTACCGACAACGGACGCCACCAGAGCGGCGCGATGACCTGGCAGGAGAGGGTGAGCGCGCGCATGCTCGACTTCCAGCCGAGCGAAGGCTCGATTCCCGAGCAGTTCTTTCTGGACATTCGCGACTCGGAGGGGATCGGCTATACCGCCAACATCAGCATCACGGGCTACTCGAGCGACGAGGGGGTCTACACCGGCACCTGGACCTCGGCCGGACCCGTCAACCCGAACTCGGTCAGCGGCGGAAACGTCAAGGCGCTGGCCTTCGCCGGCCAGACCGGAGGGCTGTCCTTCAGTCTGTATGGCCCGACCGAGATCGTCGCCGGCGTCTCCTGCCGCCTGATGACCCCGACGGTGGGCGGCTCCTCGGAGCTGCTGAGCGGCAGCTTCATCCTGACCCCCACGGGCTTCAACCAGGACTTCGTGACCGGGCTCGTCACGGTGACCAACCTCGGCAACTGAGTCGCTGCGTCGCTGGGGGGAACGACGTGCAAGGGGGGGCCGGCCCGCTTCGTTCCCGTGACGCACGAATCGTCGTTGGGGGGAACGAGGTCGTTCCCTCGTGGCGCGAATCGTCGTTTGGGGGAACGACCTGCAAGGGGGCGCGGGGGGGCGCTGCCCGCGTCGTTCCCCTGACGCGCGAATCGTCGTTTGGGGGAACACCTGCAAGGGGGCGCGGGGGGGGGCGGCTCTCGTGAGTTTAAGAGGTGGCTAGAAGGGCAGCATCCAGGGGACGGAGTCGAGGTTGCGGATGGGGCGATCTCCGATGGTGAGGGGGTTCTCCTTCGGGGGCATGGTGCCCCGATAGGTGCCGTCGCCATTGGACAGGCCCACGTGGCCCAGCGAGCCCATGTTGGGGAAGAACACGATGGCGCCCGCGGGGGGATTGCCATACTCCAGGCGGCCCCGCTGCTCGGCCCGGCGATAGGCCTTCACGGCCGTGCCCGCCTGCAACTCCCAGGGGTCGACCCCCTGCGCCTTCAGCGCGTTGTGGACCCAGCCCAGACAGTAGGTGTTCCAGTTGGTGGTGCCCGTGTCGGGATTGACGCGCGGCTCGTCCACGCCGAAGGTCAGCGCGGCCCGGCCGGCCTCGAAGAAATCGGGCGCGGGGGCCTCGGTTTCAGGGGGGAGCGTGGTGGTGGTCGTGGGATCGAGGATCACCAGCGTAGTTGTGGTCGACGGATCGAGGATCACCAACGTGGTGGGCACGGGCTCGCGCGGGATGGTGGTGGTCGTGGTCGGCGGGATCGTGGTGGTTGTAGTGGACGGGGTCGTAGTCGTGCTGGGGGGCGTCGTGGTCGTGCTCGACTCTCCCGTCCCCTGTCTCCCGTCTCCCGTCTGCCGTCTCCCGTCTGTTCTGCCGTCTACCGTCTCCAGTCTTCCGTCTATCGACGACGTGCGCGTCTCGCGGCAGGCCGTGCCGGTCGCCAGCAACGCCAGGCTGACCCCGGCGCGGCGGACCAGATCGCCGACGCGGCGGCGCGGAAATGAAGAACCTGTGATCACCCCTGGAGCCTAGCGCAAGCCCCCCAAAAAGGCCTGAAAGCCCCTAGAAGCTCCAGCCCAGATCGACGCGAAAACGCAGTTGGGCAGGGCCCGGGGGCGTCTTGGGAGCGGCCGTCAGCAGCCAGAGGTCGAGCAGCGTGGCGGGTGCCAGGACCGTGCGCAGGCCCACGACGTGACCCTGGAAATTGGAGGTCAAAGGCAGGTCGTCCTGCGCGACGGGCGTGAACAGGGCATCCTGATCCACCGACTGCCAGCGGTAGGTGCCGCTGACGTCGCCCGGCTCCTTGCTCGGACCGACCGTGAAGCCCAGCGCGTATGCCTGGTTGCGGCTGGCGGCGGAGAGATTGCGGATGTAGTGGCCCGTGAGCTGCAAAGGCACATCCCCCAGGCGGTCGTTGTAGATGAGCGTGGGGTTGAGGAGGGTAAAGCCGCTCTGGAACGCGTCGGGCAAGCCGTCGCCGTTCTGATCCACCGTGGCGTTGCCGCGGTTGAGCGCCAGGGCGCCGGGTCCGTCGATGTGCTGTTGAGCTCGAGCTCGAGCACGAGGTTGCTCGACTCGGACAGAGCGAATTTCTGGCGCGACTCGACCATCTCCACCTGCGCGCGCCCGACCTTCTCCAGGACGTAGGCCCCCGCGGTGACCTCCTGGTCGCGCTCGAGCCAGCCGAGCCAGAGTCCGGGAGGAAAGTAGTCCGTGTCCCACAGCAGCTTGCCCAGCGGAGACTGGCTGGTGAACTGCTGGGGCGACTTGCCGGCGCACAGGGTGAAGGGCTCGCCCGCCTCGGGAGTGGCGCGCAGATATGCGTGTCCAGGATGACCCCGAACGCCTCTTTCTCGCCCAGCGAGTTGTAGAAGGAGTAGTTGGCCTGGACGGGCACGTCCGGGGCGCCCGTGCGCACCTGGAGGCCCGCCTTGACCTCGCGGCTGAGACCGCCCGCGGCCCGCAGGCGCAAACGGACGCGGCCGCGCTCGCGCTCGGGCTTGCCGGGGCGATGCGTGTCCAACTCCGAGCGCAGGCGGATGTCGCCGCCGAGCTTCCAGGGGTCGGTCGTCGGCGACGGCGAGGGCTGCGCGACCGCCAGTCGGACGAGCAACGAGAGCATGAGGAGAGAGTGCAGAGAGCCGAGTCGCTGCCCGATTTGTCGGGGAACAGTCCATCACGACCGAGCCCGGGCGTGATCACCGAGGTCCTTTCCCGGCATCGTATTCAGCCGTGAAGGGGCGTCAGAGGCTTTGGACGACAGGCCCACGAAGCGAGCGCCATGCGTAAACCCATCCTGCTCCTTCTGGCAGCTCTTTGTCTGTGGAGCTGCGGCGGCGCGGACGGCGTGGCTTCCTCGAACGTCCCGGCACCCGTCCCGACCAGCTCCGTCGTCCAGACCGCCGAAGTGCAGCTCCGACTGGATTTCTCGGCCGACCCGCTGAACCCATCGGTGGTCAGCTATCGGATCAGCGTGACCGATGAGGACGGCTTTGTCGACCTCGTTCCCGAGCGGGTCCAGGCGCGCGCCGGCGACCAGCAGGAGCTGAGCCTGGGCGCCATCCGGCTGGGCCCGATCCGGGTTGTCGTGGAAGGGCTGGACGACCAGGGCAACGTGCTGGCTTCCTTCGTGCAAGAGGTCGAGCTGAGCGGACCCAGACAATCGAGGTGCAGCAGCTGGTCGCGCGCGGCAACACCAGCGAGATCGGCCTCCTGAGCGTGGGCTCCAATGGCCAGCCTTCCGATGGCGAGTCCACCCAACCGGTGTTTTCGGTTGACGCCCGCCTGGTAGCCTTTGCATGCAGCGCCCCCAGCCTGACCGGCGTCAGCACCCGCGAAATCATGGTGCGCGACCGCCGGACCTCGACCCTGAGCCGGGTGAGCGCCCAGGCCCCGGACGGCTCGCGCCTGCGGTTGGACAAGTCGGACCCGGACCTCTCCGGCAATGGCCGATTCGTCTCCTTCCGGCTGGGAGCCCGGGGCGGCGCCGGCAGGGTTTTCCGCCGCGACCGCACCCTCGGCCAGACCCTGGAGGCAACCGGCACCCTGCAGGGCAAGACCATTAACGGGGGCTCGGTTCCGCGGCTTTCGAACGACGGCAGTAAAGTCGTCTTCTCGACCGTCATCGACGGCGTGTCCCAGGTGGTGCTCTTCGACTTCAATACCAGCTCCTTCGACCTCATCAGCCGCAGCACTTCGGGAGGTTTTGCCAACGCCGACAGCGGCTTCCCCAGCGTCTCGGGCGACGGGCGTTTCGTCGTGTTCTCCTCGCGGGCCACCGACCTGATCGCCGGGGGCACCCGGGGGACCTACCTGCGCGACCGGGTGGCGGGCAGCACGACCCGGCTGGCCGTCAACCAGGGCCTCGTCAACAGCGAGATCAGCCCGGACGGACGCTTTATCGTGGCCAGCGCCCCCAACGCCCGGCCCGCCGTCATCGACCAGATCAACCAGACCATCGACCTGATCCCCATCGGAGTCGGGCTGGTCGGCCGCGTCGACCTCTCCAACGACGGACGCATCTTGAGTTTTCTCTCCGACCGGGCCGATATCGTCCCCAACGACCTCAACGGCAAGGTGGACGTCTTCGTCCGCAACCTGGCCACAGGCCAGACCAGCCGGGTCAACGTCTCCGACGATGGCACCGCGGTTATCGGGGGAGCCGAGCAGAGCGCCGACTCGCTGCCCGCTTTGTCGGGCAACGGCCGCCGGGTCGCCTTTGCCTCGGCCGACTCCAAGCTCGTGCCCAACAACCTCAACACGAATCTGGATGTCTATTCGGCCAACGTGCCGACCAATGGCCGGGTTTATAGCGTGGGGCTCGTTGCAACATCCCAGCGTGTCCTCTGTTTCGATGGCCTCACCGGGGTCCAACTGGCGAGCTTCGAGCCCCACTTCACTAGCGGTGCGGTACCCGACGACTTGCGACTGGACGTCGCGGCAGACCGACTCTACATTCTGCAGGGCAGCAAGGTCCATGTGATCGACCGGGTCAGCACGCTGGTCCAGGACAGCACGATTGCCCCGCGGACGCTGAGCCTGCCAGGTCTTAACCCGAAATGCATGGAGATCGACTTCATGCGCCGTAAGCTCTACCTGGGGAGGTTTGGAGAGACCCTGGTCTGGGACAACCTGGATACGCTCGACGGGGACCTGACCCAGATTCCGCACCGCACCATCACGACCTCTACCACCAGCCTGAATGTTCAGGACCTCCGGTTGGACGTGCGCCGCGACGAGCTCTATATTTCCCGTGCTAGTAGCATCGAGCAAGAGGTAGCCGTGGTCGGGTCGGCCAGCACTGCCAACGGGCTGACCGTTCCCGTCCGCCGCCTGCAGGGCGCCAATCCGTTTACCGGGCTGCTTTCCGACTACTCCGTTCTGTTCGACACCTCCCGAGGTGGCCAGGCCGGCGAGGCCAACGATGCGGCACTTGTCGTGATAGATAGAGATTCGTCGATGGCCACCTTTCTGAGCAACGGCAGCCGCACGGGCGTGCTCGGCGACGTGCCGGCCGACCAACTGGTGGTTCGCAACCAGAACCTGCCCACTACCCACGCCGTGTTCGATCCGCTGACCAACCGGACGCTGTCCCTCGGGTTGATGGACCTGACCTTCTTCAACGCCGGCTCGACCTCGTCCACGCCCGACCTACGGGTGCCGCTCCTGTCCCCAGTCCTAAATGGGGTGGCGGTGGATTACACTCGCTGAGAGAGCTCATTTTGAGCTACGTTCCGTGGCCTCCAAGACGTTCGTCGCCGCGGACCGACTCTACAGGATGGTGGACCGGGTTATTACTCTGAACGGTGCCACGACCGCGTCCGTCTACCTGGTGGTCAGTACTTGACTCGGAACACCGCGATCCGGTCATCGGCGTGGAGCACGACGGTCGAACCCCGCGCCAGCATGGCCGTGGGGCGAAACGGAAGGGGAGTCTCGCTTACCCGCCCGCGCGGGCTCCAGAGCTGAAGCTGCCTTTCGGCCGTGGTCACCAGCAACGGCCCGACGGCCACCATCGGGCCGTACCAGTGCGGATGGGGGAACGACTGCTCGCGCAGGCTCGCATCCAGCAGCACGAGAGACTCGGGCAGAGCGATGGCCAGACCGCCCGCGAAGGAGACCGGACCCGGACACACAGGCTCGGAATCGGCGGCCGGACGCAAGGCCTGGTCGTAGACCCGACCGAGAGGGTGGCCGTCCAGTCCGTAGAGTCTCGTGAACTGGTGATTCGCCTCCCCGCCCTCGGTCCAGTACACCGCCATCCAACCGGGGCTCAGGACGACATCGTCCACGTAGCGCTCCACCCTCAGCGCGGCCTCATCCAGCACCACCTGTCCCCCCCGCAGCACCGCGAAGCGAGAACCGTCGGGCGAAAGCACGGGGCGGTCCCCCTCGGTCAAAGTCCGCACACGGCCCAGGACGGCACCGGTCTCCAGGTCGACCAGCGTGGCCCGAGTGGGGGTGCAGGCCAGCATCCTGTGGCCGGTGGAGCTCATGAGTCCGCGCGTCATCTCGGGAACCTGGACGGGCGCTCCATCAGTCACCCGAAAAACCTTGCTTCCGGACGTGACGAACACGCCGTCCCCGCTGAATTGCGGGTGGCCATCGGCCGCCAGGGAGAGAGTCGGACGCCAACCGGGAAGGCCGTAGAGCGTCAACTTGCCCCCCGAGACCACCGCGCACAGGCCGGGAGCGAACGCGCACGGTGAGCTCTGGTCCTGGTCGACCACGGGGGCCTCCAGAACGCGGCGCCCGGTGTTCAGGTCGACGATGCGCAGCCGTCCCTCGGAGGCGATGGCCAGCCACCGGCCATCGGAGCTCAAAGCCAGGCTCGGAGAGTAGGGCACGGTCAGGGAACGGATCGGCTGCAGTCTTGGGACGGCGGCCGCCACTCCCGCCAGCACGAGGATGAGAAGGATGCGGATCATGAGGGTCCGGTCGAAGTTCGAGAGGGGAAAATTTCCGGCCTCCTTCGCTAACGGGTCGAGTCCCCACCCACGGCCTCGAGAAGTCCGGTGAAGTTCGAATCTACCAGCACTGAAAAATCCGGTTGCTTTTCGTTCACAGGGGCGGCGCCAGCGTGACGGTCGGATGACGGTCGGGTGGCGGGGGTAAGGCATTCTCCCGGCAGAGAAACTTCCGAGGAGGACCCCCGACCGTGATCATCAGCCAATCCTTGCTCCCCCGCGCCGCCGCGCGCCAGCAGGCCGAGCCGCCCCCGGCACCGATGCCCGAGCCCGAGCCCAAACCCGAGCCCGACCGGCTCTTCCGCGACAGCGCCCGCAGCGCCAAGCGCGACCTCCTGTTCGGAGCGGCCCTGGCCGCCTCCACGCCGGGCGTGCTGAGCCCCGCGGCGGGCAAGCTGGTCGGCAGCCTCGTGGGCGGACTGGGTCTCGTGGCCGGCTACGGCGAGGTGCGCGAGGGAATGCAGACGAGCGACATCCACCAGGTGCTCGACGGAGCCCTGCACATGGGCGTCTCGGTCAGCCTCCTGGCCGTGGCCGCCGTCTCCAGCCCGCTCGTGGGCGCCTTTCTCAGCACCGGCGGCTACACGCTGCTGGCCGGAAAAATGCTCTACGACCACCCCAAGGAAGTGGTCGACACCGTCGCCCTGCAGCCGTTCAAGCTGGCCCGGGACGCGGCCCGCAGCATCTGGCGCGAGGTGCAGCCGTGAAGATCGAGTCCTCGTTCGCCCCCGCCCCCGTGCGCATCGCCCACGGCGTGGCGGGCTCGGTCGTGGGAGCGGTGGTGGACAGCGTGGGCCTGGGAGGCGCCACCCTCATCCACACTCCCCGGGCCGTCACCAAAGCCTATTGTGACCTGTGGAGCTCGGAGAAGACCCTGGCTTACAAAGCCTCCGCCTCCCTGATCATCCCCGCCGCGGCCGCCCTGGCCACGCCTTTGGCTGCGGGGCTCGGATTCGTCGCGGGCGCCTACGAAGGCGCCCGCGACGGCTACCAGAATGGCGCCGCCAGCGCCGCCGAGCACTCCGTCGACTTCGTCATGAGCTACGACCAGTTCCTCACGGACACACTGAAAGGTTGAGACAATGAAGATCCGCGTCAGCTACTATCCGCAAGACCCCAAAGCGAGCCGCCCGGCCGAGATGAGCCTGGACCGGAGCGAGGTGGGCGACCGCCTCGAAGGACCCCGCATCAAGATGGATGACGGCGAGCCGGCCCGGCCGGACGCCCAGGGCAACTACATCTTCCCCCCCGGCAGCCGCGAGATGCAACAGACCAACTCGATGGCCTGCGCCACCCGCACCCTGCGCCTGTTCGAGGACGAGCTCGGCCACGAGATCCCCTGGGCCTTCCGGGGTAAGCTCGCGATCCACCCCCACTATGGAGAGGGCTTCAACGCCTTCTACCTGCGGCAGGACCACTCCATCAACTTCTTCGACGGAGTCGACCCCGTGGCCAAGAAAACCGTGGCCGGCAGCGAGTCCCTGGACGTGGTGAGCCACGAGACCGGGCACGCCGTGCTGGACGCGCTCAAGCCCGGCCTGGTGGGCTGGTTCGGCAGCGAGCAGGCGGCCGCGTTCCACGAGTCGTTCGGAGACCTGGCGGCCATCCTGACCAGCCTCCACGACGAGAACGTGCTGACCGCCCTGGTGGCCGAAACCGCCGGGGACCTGCGCCGCCCCAACCAGGTGGCCAAACTGGCCGAGGAGATGTCGGCCGGGATCAACCACGTCTACCTCAAGAGCAGCCGGCCCGAAGACTGGGCCATGCGCGACGCCAACAACGACTTCATCTACCTGGATCCCTCGCGGCTGCCCGACAAGGCCCCGCCTGAAGTGCTCTCGCGTGAGCCCCACAGCTTCGGACGCATCTTCACCGGCGCGTGCTGGGAGCTGATGGCTCGCATGACCGAGGAGAACATGCAGTCGGGCCAGGACGCCCGTCAGGCCATCGTGGCCGCCCGCGACAGCCTGCAGAGCCTCTGCGCCCACGGCGTGGAGCTGGGCCCGAACCGGCTCAAACGGCTCTCGCAGATGGCGCAATCCATGGTGAAAGCGGACGAGCGCTACCTGGGCGGGCGCCACGGGCAGCTGTTGCGCGAGGTGATGGGCGGGCGCGGACTCTTGCCCACCGCCCCCGAGGAGCAGCTCGACGACACCGTGCCGGCCGGCATGCAGCTCGAGTCGACCGTCACCAACAAGAACGGAGAGACGTTCCTGCGCTACGACGCGGTGCAGGAAGTGCAGCTGAACGAGACCACCTCTACCGACCTGGCCGCCAGTCTGACGCTGGGCTACGACCGCGACGGCAAGCTCTTCCACCGCCTCTACGAGCCGGTGGACGCCGAGTCGGTCGAGCTGGCCCGGCAAGAGGTGAGCCAGCGGGCCATCCGGCCCGAGGGGAGCGAGGAGCTGTTGACCGCCTCCGCGGAGCCCTACGCGGGTTACCTCGTGGGCACGGGGGGAGGCCACCAGAAGCTGGTGCGCATCCCGGGTATCTGAAAAATATTGCGAGGAGAAAGACCATGAAAGTCACCGATCTGGGAGCCCACCAACCCCACGAGCTACTGCTCAAGCTCAAGCCCGGCGCCAGCCTGCAGGGCGACGTCGTATCCGAGCTGGAGGCCAGTGTGCTCGACCGCTTCGAGCTCGGGGGAGCGGGACATGTGGAGGGCGGGGATACCGTCCTGCACCTGCAACTGCCCGAGAGCGTCAGCACCGAGCAGGCCATGGAGAAGCTGGCCGACGATCCGCGCGTGAGCTACGCCGTGCCGAACCACATCTTCCAGCTCGACGAGGTGAAGACGCCCAACGATCTGAGCCCGTCGCTGTGGGGCATGAACGCCATTCATGCTCCCGAGGCCTGGGCCGTCAGCACCGGCTCGCGCACCGGGCCGATCATCGCCGTGCTCGACACCGGCGTCGACCTGCAGCACCCCGACCTGCAGGCCAACCTGTGGACCAACAAGGCCGAGATCCCCGGCAACGGCATCGATGACGACGGGAACGGCGCCGTGGACGACGTGCACGGGTTCAACCCGCACGAGGGCAACGGCAACATCCAGGACGGCCACCGGCACGGGACGCACACCGCCGGGACCATCGGAGCCATCGGGAACAACGGGCAGGGCGTGGTGGGCGTCAACTGGCAGGCCCAGATCATGCCGATCAAGATCTTCAACGACCAGGGCTCGACCAACGCCGCCGCCATCATCAAGGGGCTGGAGTATGCCAACAAGATGGGCGCGCGCATCACCTCCAACTCGTGGGGTGGGACGCAGTTCAACCCGGCCATCCGGGACGCGTTCGCCAACTCGTCGGCGCTGCACATCGCGGCGGCCGGGAACAGCCGCACCAACACCGACCTCAAGCCGCACTACCCCAGCGCCTACGAGATGCCGAACATGATCAGCGTGGCGGCGACCACGCCGGACGACTCGCGGGCCGGGTTCTCGAACTACGGCGCGACCACGGTCGACCTGGCGGCGCCCGGGCGAGACATCGTGTCCACCGTGCCGGGCGGCGGGACGGCCGCGCTGAGCGGCACGAGCATGGCCTGTCCGCACGTCTCGGGGGTGGCCGGGCTGATCGCCACGGTGTATCCCAACGCGAGCAACGAGGAGATCCGGGGCCGCCTGCTGGCGGGTACGGACAAGGTGGAGTCGCTGCGGGGCGTGGTGGCCACGGGCGGACGCCTGAACGCGGCCAACAGCCTGGAGAACGACAGCGTGGCTCCCTCGGCGCCGGGCGGACTGGCGGTATCGGCCAGCGATTCGCGCAGCCTGACGCTGGGCTGGAAGGCTCCGGGCGATGACGGGACTTCGGGCACGGCGGCTTACTACGAGCTGCGCGTGAGCGACCGTCCGATTACCGAGGAGAATTTCGAGCAGGCGCGGCGCGTGCCGGTGAGCGGTCCGCGGGCGGCCGGGAGCCGCGAGACGGCCGTGGTGCCGGTGCGCCCGGGCAGCCAGGCGCAGCCCCTGCACGTGGCCCTGAAGGCTTACGACAACGTGGGCAACGTCTCGCCGATGGTGACCGCGCAGGGGACCGTGCGGGCCTCGCAGGCCGCCTTCCAGGACGACGGCAAGGGCTGGAGCATCGAGGGCGGCTGGGCGCGCGACGCCCAGGGCGCCTGGCAGGAGAGCGCGATTCCGGGACGGACCAGCATGCTGGCCAGCCCGCCCATCTCGCTCAAGGGCATCGCGAATGCCACGCTCGTGTTCGACGCGCGGCTGGGGCTGCAGGAGGAGGATGTCCTGTGGATTCAGGCCAGCCGCGACGGGCAGACCTGGAGCCCCGTGGCCAGCCTGACCGGCCAGTCGGACTGGGGTCCGCGCGAGGTCGACCTGTCCGCCTTCGACGGCAAGAACGTGCGCTTCCAGTTCAACCTGGTGACCCGGTTGTCGGGTCCGCGCGAGGGCATCGGGCTGAAGAACATCGCCGTGCTGGGCGAGCGGAAGTAAAAGGAGCTCGTGGTGCGGGGGCCGTGCGGCCCCCGCTTTTTTCTTTGTGCGGAGGG
>JBDHVW010000029.1:0-88145 GCA_039809865.1 Vulcanimicrobiota bacterium | reverse complement strand
GGCCGCGCCGACGCCGACGCGGGCCAGCGCCGTCCCGAGACCAAACCCGAGCCGCCCAAGAGCCAGGCCCCAGAGGCCCCGCGCAAGCGCGCGGGCGAATCGGGAGGCTGGCGCAGCATCAGTCCGGCCGAATCGG
Source organism: Vulcanimicrobiota bacterium (assembly GCA_039809865.1). GTDB lineage: Bacteria > Vulcanimicrobiota > Xenobia > Xenobiales > QWHO01 > QWHO01. Next base: position 88,009 of record JBDHVW010000029.1, on the reverse strand, counting down.
AGCCGGCTGGGGCCGAGCCCGGCACCCGCCGTCGCTCCGGCGACTCGGGCGGCTGGCGCGGCCTGAATCCGGCCGACGGCCCGCCCCCGGCCGCGGCCAACCCACCCAACCTCAAGAACAAGACCGAGGCCGACGCCGCCAAGCTCGCCAAGAAGCCCGAGGAGACGCCCAAGACGCCCGAGCCGCCGCGGCCCGCCATCCAGCGTCCGGAGCCCGAGCCCGAGCCACCGCAGGCCCCGCCGGAGGCGCTCACCCTCGAGGCCCCCAAGGCCACGCCGCGCCCCACCGAGACCGTCCGCCCACAGGCGACCGAGGCCAAGCCCAAAGAGGAGGCCGCCGCCAGGGTGGTCGAGGACACCGTCCGCAACGCGCCCATCGAGCCCTCCCGCATGGCCGCCAGCGCGGCCGTACCGCTCAATCCGATGGCCATGAACGAGCCGCGCTCCACGACCCGCCGCGACGACGCGCTCAACGCCGGCGTGAGAGAGGTCGAAGACGGCCCCCGCTCGAGCGGCGCGGGCCCTTCGCGCCCCCGCGCGGGCGGCGGTCAGGGCCAGGAGCTGACCCCGATTCGCAACGTTGCGGCCGCCCTCACGGGGTCGGCGGGCAAGATCCACGACGACGCCCCCGAGCGCCAGCGCGACCAGGGCGGCCAGGGCGGTCACGGTGGCGGCGAAGGCGGCGGCCAGCAGGGTGGCGGCGAAGGCCAGGGTGGCGGACAACAGCAGCAACAACAGCAGCGCCGGAGCCAACCCGAGCTGCTGCGCCCCGAGCGCTTCGCCAGCTCCTCGCGCTCCCCCGCGCCCGCCGATCCGCACAGCGGCGCGCGCACCCAACCGGGGCGGACCGGCATTCCTCAGAATGCCTCCCAGAATCCGCGCTTTGGAGAGATCCCCGACGGTCCCGATGCGCCCACTCCAGCGCAGCTTCTGGGCAAGCACGATCCCGTTTCCGCCGCCAGGGCTTTAGACAGCCATCGCCTGCCCACCGAGGAGCCTGACGCGCCGCGTCCCGAGCTGCTGCGCCAGCGCGCCCAACCGCCCGGCCAGCCGGTCCAGAAGCCCGAGGGTCCCCAGTTCATGTCCGGCAGCCAGGGGCCGGCGGCCCACCTCATGCACGCCAACCTCCCCGGCGAGGGGCGCGAGGTCAGCACCGTGGCCATCGGAGAGCGCCACATCACCGATCTCAGCACGCGAGCGACGGGCGCTCCCCCGCGCGGGACGACCACCGGCGGGCGTCCCGTCACCTCGAACGTGCCCGTCTACAACCCCACGCTCGACCGCCTGCACGCGATCAGGGGCAATGCCGCCAAAGCCGCCGTGGACGAGATCGCCCCCATCAAGATGTCCCTGAGCGGCTCCGCCGGCACCCTGGAGAGCACGTCCACGGGCTGGGCGGCGCGCGCCTTCGCGCCCCCCGAGGACTCCAAGCGCTCCGCCCTGCCGCAGAGCCGCTCCGAGAAGAGCTTTCTGCTGGGCCTGCGCGAGGAGCCGACCGAGGAACAGCCCAAGAGTCATTCCGAGGTCCTGCACGAGATGGGCGAGCAGCGCCAGCTGGCCGGCACGATGTCGCAGATGGTGGACAGGCCGACGCCGCGTCCCGAGCCGCTAAGGCCGCAACCACAGCCCCAGACCCAGACCCACGTCGAACCGCCACCCCAGCAGGTGGTCAGCGACGAGAAACGCGGCGGCGGCGGCCATGGCGGCGGGAGCCAGCAGCAGAGCCAGCAACAGGAGCAGAGCCCGCAGCAGCCCCAGCAGCAAACTCAGGGCGGTCTGACGCAGAGCCAGCGGGCCAACATGGCGGCGCTGCGCACGTCGACTCAGAACGAGATCTTCCGCATCAGCATCAACCGCCAGACGGGCCAGACGGGCCCGCCCTCGCAGGCCCTGACCGAGCTGGCGACGCGCCACGCCAACCATTCCATCGAGGCCATCCTCAAGAAGGCCTATCGCGAGCAAGAAGCGGGCGACCTCGACGAGGAAACCGCCGTCAACAGCCTGGGCCTCGTTTTGAAGATGGGCGGCGAGTTCACCTACGCCCACTCCGCGCGCGTGCTCGAGTTCTCGATGGAGCTGGCCGACGAGCTGGGCATCAAGGACGAGGAGAAGCGCAAGGAGATCAAGCACGGCGCGCTGTTGAAAGACATCGGCGAGATGGGCCTGCTGCTCAGCGGCGAGTCGGACGAGAAGCTCGAGAAAATGGGCGACTTCCTGGGCAGTCAGGACATGATCCGCGCCGGTCTGCTGCACGACATCGGCAAGGTGCGCATCCCCCCGGAGATCCTCTACAAGCCGGGCCGCCTGACCGAGGAAGAATACAACATCATGAAGATGCACCCCATTTATGGGGAGCAGATCCTCTACCCCATCGCCAGCCTGCGCCATCTGTGCCCGGCCGTGCGCGGCCATCACGAGCGCTGGGACGGGAAGGGTTATCCCGACGGTCTGAAGGCCGAGGAAATCCCCTACTCCGCGCGCATCATCGCCGTGGCGGACGTCTTCGACGCGCTGGCGGCGGCGCGTCCCTACAAGCCCGGGATGGAGATCGAGAAGGTGCGCTCCATCCTGCTCGAGGGCCGCGGAACCCACTTCGATCCGGAGCTCCTGGACGCGTTCATGCGCGTCCTGGACCGCCGCTATCCGGAGTTGGCTCGCAAGCGCAATAAGGCAAAGAATCGTTAACCCCGCCCTGAAAGATTCCTGAAATAATCCGGTCACCCGAAGAGAGAGGTGACCACCGATGATTGCAACCCTGGCCGCTTCCCCCATCACGCTCCCGCAGAGCGCTGCCCCCCGGCGTAAAAAGGAGGCTCCGCCCGAGACCTTCACGCCCAGCGCCCCGGACGACAAGCTCAAGTGGTTCACCAAAGGCAACAAGGTCACGCCCCTCTACGACGCGCGCGTCACGCCCAAGAACAGGGAGGACGAGATCTTCCGCCAGGTCAAGCTGGGCATCGACGCGGCAAGGAGCTCGATCCAGCTCGAGATGTTCGGCTTCGGGCAGATGGACATTGCCGAAGCGCTGGTCGGCGCCAAGGACCGCGGCGTGAAGGTCCAGGTCGTGCTCGATCCCGTCAACAAAGAGCTCGACTGGGAGCAAGAGAAGAAAGTCTGCGCCGACTACCTCAAGAAGAACGGCGTGGACGTGAAATGGTATCCCGTTCAGCAGGGCGGCGAGGGCAAGAACAAGTTCGACCAGATCAACCATGTCAAGATGATGATTATGGACGGCGATCGCGCCATCATCGGCGGCATGAACTGGGGCAGCCACTCCCCCATGAACCACGACGTGGACGTGCTGGTGGAGGGTCCCATCGTGGACAAGATGGAGGCCCTGTTCGGCAAGGACTACCTCAAGTCGGGCGGCAAGGAGAAGGACCTCATCCCCATCGCCAAAACGCCCGAGCAAGGGGAAAGCTACGTGAGCCTGCTGACCACCTCGGACGATCCCAAGGACCGCTCGGTCAAAGCCGCCCTGCACCGCGCCATCAAGGACGCCAGGAAGAGCATCCAGGTGGAGATGTTCGTCATGTCCGATTGGAGCGTCACCAAAGCGCTGTGCGAGGCCGCCGAGCGCGGCGTGAAAGTCCAGGTGCTGCTCAACCCGTTCGAGATCGAAGGCAAGAAGCTCAACGAGGCGGGCGCCGCCAAGCTCAAGGCCGCGGGTGGCGAAGTGAAATGGTATCCTCTGGACGAGAAGACGGGCCGCAAGCTGCACGCCAAGATGGGCATCTTCGACGGCGAGGAGGTCATTCTGGGCAGCGCCAACTGGTCGGGCGCCGGGCTGACCTACAACCGCGAGGCCGACGTGGACATCATCGACCCGAACGTCGCCGGAGCCTTCGGCACGATGTTCAAGGACGACTGGAAGACGGGCCTGGCCGAGCCGGAGTATCCGGCCGGGTAACAGGAGGTTTCCCCCCGCTCCCTGGGAATACCTTGACTTCGTGAAGACTCCCCGCCCCCGTCTGGCTCCGCCTTCGCTGAAGGAGCATCCCGGGCGCATCCTCGTGGCCGAAGCCGAATCGGATGCGCTGGCGGAGCTTTTGGTCGAGCGGGGCTTCGAAGTCGAGCAGGCGCCGGCGGGCGAGACGCTGCCGCGGGCCCAGACCTACCTGCCGGGCTGCATCGTGGTCAGCCACCTGGCCACCTGCAAAGCCCTGCGGACGGACGAGCAGGTCGGCTCGGTGCCGATCGTGGTTTACAGTCCCGCGCCTCTGAGCGAGGACGAGCAGATCGCCGCCTACGAGGCGGGAGCCTGCGACGTCATCGGCCCGCACGTCTCGGGCGCGCTCCTGGCGGCCCGCCTGAGCGCCCTGGTCAGCCTCTATCGCAGCCATCGCCGGCTGCACGACCGGCTCATCCGCGACGAGCTGACCGGCGTCTTCTCGCGGCGCTACCTGTTCGAGTCGCTGCGTCAGCACGTCAGCCGCTTCTCACGGCCCGGTCCGCGCGCCCTCGCCTGCCTGATGGTCGAGGTCGACCACTTCGATCGCCTCAACGAGCGCCTCGGCAGCCGCGAGGGGGACCGCGTCCTGCGCATGGTCGCCCAGCAGATCATCGCGCTGACGCGCAAGGGCGACCTGGTGGCGCGCTTCGGGGGCGAGGAGTTCGTGGTGATCCTGCCCTCCACCGACGGCAACGGGGCCGTCAAGGTGGCCGAGAAGCTGCGCTCGACCGTGGCCGAGCAGCGGGTTGGCTCGCAGAAGGTGACCGTCAGCGTGGGGGCCTCCTGGTACGAGTATCCGACCGGCTCCGACTGGAGCTCCGAGCTCGAGAACGACGCGGTGATCAGCATGCTGCTGTCACGCGCCGAGGATTCGCTGCACCGCGCCCGGGCCACCGGCACCAACCGCGTCTGTCTCCATGTGGAGTACCTGGAGAAAGAGCGGCGCCGCTATCCGCGCCTGGGGCTCAGCCTGCCGGCCGACCTGCAGGGCCCGGCCGGCAAGAGGTTCCGCCGCAACGCCGAGGTTTCCCTGGGCGGAATGTCCTTCCCCATCGACAAGGGCAACGAGCTCAAAGTGGGCGACCGCGTGGAGATCGAGCTGCACCTCGATCCGCCTCTGCAGCTCTCGGCCAAGATCATGTGGTGCACCGTGGGCGTCCGTTGCGGCGTGGCCTTCAACGAGATGGGCGATTTGGAGCACAACCGCCTGTGCGACTTCCTGGGTCACCGCACCAAGGTCAGCCAGCGCCGGGGCCGCAGCAGCAAGCTCTAGCCGGGTAGCGCGATAATGGGAGACGACTTTTCAGCCTTCAAGCTGCACCGCGCCGACAAACTCCAGGTGGCGAGCTGGCTCGAGCAGCACCTGCGCGACGGAGGCTACGAGGCTTGCACGCCCGAGGAGGCCACCAGATCGCTCGTCCTCGGGCCACCCGGTGAATGGCTCCACGTGGGGGATACGGTCGGCATGTGCCCGGTGCAGCACGAGCCCTTCACAGCCCTCGCCGCCGGGCTCTCGCACCTGGCCGACACGGTCATGGTGGTCATGAGCGACAGCTGCGTCTTCGCGCTCGAGCTCTGGCGAGCAGGCGCCAGAGTCGACCAGTATGCCAGCGGAGAGTTCCCCTGGTTTCACTTCCAGGACGAGGAAGCTGCAAAGCCCTTCCGGGGCCACCCCGAGCTCTGGACCTTCGCGCCCCGGAACGAGCTCACCGAGGCCTTCGCCGGCCGCAACTACTTCACCATCGGCAAGCTGCTCGGCTGGCCCCAGGCAACCCTGATGGTCGGCTACACTCAGGACTGGGACGGCATGCCCGTGCACTGGCGCGAGATCGTGAGCGAGCCCCACGACGACTACACCGAGCTGCACTACCGAAAAACGGGAGAAAGCCTCCTCCGGGACGAGCTCAACTGGCGCTCAGAGTAGCGTCTGCTCGAGCCACTCCTCCTCGCCCCAGCTGCGCAGAAACTCGATGAAGGGCGCCTGAACGGGGAGCTCTTGCCCGGACCGGATGACCGGGATGAACTCGTAGGCCAGCGGGGCAGGCGTGACCGAACCTCCCCCACCTCCGGGCTGAACCGAGCCTCCACCGCACCCGCTGAGCGAGGCTCCCACGGCCATGCCCAGCACGAATCTGGTGCATCGCCCGTTGCTCGCAGGATATTGTGTGGAGAACCTCAACTGTCCAACGGAAAACGTTTGAATTGTAGCCTTTCGGCAACACCTGGCGCCGTCATGGTGCGTAAGCTGCAGCCGTGATCCTCACGGCTGCTCGTCCAACCGCACACCTGGCGCCGCCTTCCAGGAGGGGAGTCAACCCCGAGGCGGCCTTCTACCCGTCGTCCGATGAGATCGCGGGCGAGCTCGCCTCGCTCGAGCGCCGCTATCCGGCGCTGGCACGCCGCGTCAGTCTGGGCAAGAGCGGTGAGGGACGCGATATCTGGGCGCTTCAGATCAGCCGGGGTGCGGGCTGCGTGGACACGTCCCGGCGCCCCGGCGTGGTGCTGACGGGTCTGCACCACGCGCGGGAGTGGATGTCGTCCCAACCGCCTCTGGAGGTCGCCCGCCAGTTGCTCGAGGGCTACGCCAACGACCCCGCCATGAAGCGGCGCGTGGACGAGGCCGAGATCTGGGTGGTTCCGGTGGTCAATCCCGACGGCTACGAGTACAGTCGGACGGTCGACAGCCTGTGGAAGAAGAATCGCCGTCCCGTGGGCCAAACCGCCTGCGGGGAGCCCACCGGAGCCGTGGGCACCGACCTGAATCGCAATTATTACTCCAGCCTGGACCCGCAGATGTATCGTCCAGAAGGCGACACTCCGTGCTCGACCGCCGATGACTTCGAGCACACGTCCGACGACCCGACCTCGCAGAACTACCGGGGGCCCGCCGGCAACTCCGAGCCGGAAGTGCAGGCCCTACTCGGGCTCGAGCTCGGCCGCGGCAACGTGCGGGGCGTCCTCGACCATCACGGCTACGGCGAGATGATCCTCTACGGCTGGAGCCACAAGCACGAGCCTCCCCCGGAGCAGGGCGCTCTGCACGCGCTGGGAGAGCGCATGAACTCGGCCCTCGCGCAGGATGGCACGGCCCCGTTCCGCGTACTGCAGAGCGCCGACGTCTACCTCAACTCGGGCAGCTCGGACGGAGTGCACTGTGCCAACGGCCTGTTGAGCTTCACGCTGGAGGTCGGCCGCAGCTACCAGCCCGCGCACGAAGAAATCCCGGCGATCTCGAAGAGCGTGGCCCGCGCCGACATGGTGTTCGTGGACGAGGTCTTGCGCCGCGCTGGCCAGCCTCAGGGGAGCGGCGGACCGCTGCCCTCGGGGGCCGGCAGCGGACTCACAGGCGAGGGCTGATCGTCCTTGCGGACCACCGGCTGCACCTCGGCCGGGGTCACGCCGATGGCGCGGTTGAGGGCCGCGCGCGCGACGTCCGACTGCAGGTAGGCGTTGACGCGATCGGTCTGGGCCGTCAGCAGCGCGGCCTGCGCGTCCAGGACGTCGAGGAAGATGCCCAGACCCACCTGGTAACGTCCGGTCGCCAGGCGCAACGTCTCGGCCGCCGAGGCCTCCGCCTGCTCGGCCGAGCGGATGCGCTCCGCGGCGGTCTTGAGGTTGAGGTAGGCGCGGCCGACCTCGGTCAGGACCGTCTGAGCCGCCACGTCCAGACCCGCCTGGGCCGACTCGCGGTTGGCCTCGGCCTCGCGCACTCGCCCCGCCTGCAGACCACCGTCGTAGATGTCGAAATTGAAGCCGACCTGGATGCCCAGCGAGTTGAAGAACGGATCGCCGCGCAGTCCGTAGACCAGGGCCGCCGTCAGCCGGGGCGCGCTGGTCGTATTGGCGGCGTCCAGACCGTAGCGGGCCGCCTGCAGCTGGGCGCGCGCCTGGGCCAGCTCCGGACGGTGCAGCAGAGCCAGGTCGAAGAGCTCCTCGGGCTTGTCCGTCGCCGGTCCCTGCTCGGGATCGTCCTTCAATTGCAGCGGGGTGCGCGGGTCGATGCCCATCAGGTTGTTCAGGTTCAGGCGAGCCAACCCCGAGTTGGTCTGGGCCTGCGACAGGTTGAAGATGGCCGTCGACACGGCGGTCTGAGCCCGAACGACGTCGGCGGGCAACCCCAGGCCGGCGTTGAAACGGCTCTCCGCCTGCGCCAGCTGCGCCTGGCGGTTCTTGACGTTGTTCTCGTTGACCTCGACCAGCTTCTCCTGTTGGATGGCCAGATAGAAGGCCTCCTTCACCGAGAAGGTCAGATCGGTCTGAGCCCGCGTGAAGCCATAGGCCGCCGCCTCCTCCAGGGCCCGGCTCTGGCGCACCAGATCGCGCGTGTGGCCGAAGTCGAAGAGCAACTGGCTGAGCGTCACGTTGGCCGAGTAGCCGCTCAACTGGAACGCGGTGTTGTTGCCCGTCAGCGCGCCTGACGCGCCCGTGGCGCCGGCCAGGCTGCTCGAGATCGAGCTGTAGAGCGTATCCTGGTAACCCGCGGTCAGGCTCAGGCGCGGCATCGTGGCCGCCCCCGTGGCCTGCGTGCGTCCGGCGGCCGCGTCGATCTGGGTGCGGGCCTGGGCCACGGTCCCCTGATAGCGCAAAGCGATGCGCACGGCTTCGTCGGCGGTCAGCGGAGCCGCGCCCAGCTCCTCGGGTTTGGTGGCCGGAGCCGGCATGACGAGCTCGGTCGGCAGCACGAAGTCCACCTTGGGGGGGACATAGGGCTTTTCGGGTTCCTGCGCTGCCGCGACGCTCGCGAGCAGGAGGCCCAGAAGGACGAGCTTCCTCACGCCTCGCGGTCCTCTCGCTTGATCCGGTCGCCCCGCTTGTGCGCGAACTTTGCCAGGAAGAGCCGCAGGTCATCGACGTAGGTGAACACCACCGGCACCACCAGCAGCGTCAGGAAGGTCGAGGTGACCAGCCCGCCGACGACCGCGATGGCCATCGCCTTGCGCACCTCCGAGCCGGCCCCGATGCCGAGCGCGATGGGCATCATGCCCGCGATCATGGCGATGGTCGTCATCAGGATCGGGCGCATGCGCGCCTCGCCGGCCTTGAAGATGGCCTCGACGCGCGACATGCCCGAGTGCATGGCCGTGAGACAATACTCCACCAGCAGAATCGAGTTCTTGGTCGTGAGGCCCATCAGCATCACGATGCCGATCAGGGGATACATCCCCAGCGGCTCGCCGGTGACCAGGAGTCCGATGATGGCGCCCCCGATCGAGAGCGGCAGGGCCATCATGATCGTGAAGGGGTGCAGGAAGTCACCGAACAGCAGCACCAGCACGGCGTAGATGAACAGCACCGCAGCGCCCATCGCGGCCGTGAAACCGCTGAACACGTCGCGCTGAATCTCGGCGTCACCCGCGGGCGCCTCCTGCACGGTGTCGGGCCGACCGGTGTAAGCCTTCAGCCGGTGCACCTGGGCGATGGCGTCGCCCAGGCTGGTGTTGCCGCGCATACTGGCATCGATGCTGATCTGCCGCTTGCGGTCGTAGCGGTCGATCTGCGAGGGGCCCTGGCTCATCTCGATGTCCGCCACGCTGTCGAGCGGGATCAGGCGGCCCCCGGTGGCCATGACCTTCAGAGAGCCGATCTGCTGCATATCGCCCCGGTAGATCGGGTCGAGCTGCACGCGGATGTTGATCTGGCGCTCGTCCAGGTCGAACTTGGCCAGGTTCTGGTCGACATCGCCCAGCGTGGCCACCAGGGCCGTGCGGGCGATCGACTGGATGGACACGCCCTGCTCGGCGGCCAGCGCCAGGTCGGGCTTGACGATGATCTCCGGGCGCTGCAGAGCGGCCGACGAGGTCACGTCGTACAGCATCGGCAGCTGGCGCATCTCGCCGATCAGCGCCGCCGCGGTCTTCTGCAAGTCTTCGGCGTTCTCGCTGGTCAGCACGATCTTGAGCTTGCCCGAGAGGCCCATCGAGGAGCCAAAGGACATGCGCGCGCCCGGCACGTGGTCGAACTTCCTGCGGACCGTCTCCTCGAACTGCTTCTGGGTGATGTTGCGCTGGTTGCGCGGCACCATGGTCACGTAGAGCGAAGCTTTGTTGACCGCGGCCGCAGTCGAGTTGCGCCCCTGGCCCCCACCGGAGCCAACGGTGGCATAGACGCTCTTGACGACCTTTTCCTTGAGCAGGACGGCCGTGATCTCTTTGCACAGCGACAGGGTCTCCTGGAGCGTGGCGCCGGGCGGCAGCTCCACCGTGAGCTGCGTCTCGCCCCGGTCGATGGGGGGGATGAGCGTCTTGGGAATGGCCCCCGCCAGGAACAGGCTGAACACGAAGAAGATGAACGCGAAGGCCAGCGTGGGGATGCGGTAAGCCAGCGCCCAGTCGAGCATCTTGTCATACTGGTCCACCAGCCAGCCGCGCGGCTCTTCCTTGCTGGGCTCCTTCATCCAGTAGGCCGCCATCATCGGCGTGATGAGGCGCGCGACCAGCAAGGAGAAGAACACCGACAGCGCGACCGTGAGCCCGAACTGGCGGAAGAACTGGCCCGGAATCCCGCCCATGAAGGCCACCGGCACGAAGACCACGATGATCGAGGCCGTGGTCGCCACCACGGCCAGCCCGATCTCGTCGGCGGCCTCCAGCGCGGCGTTATAGGGGTCTTTGCCCATGTGGATGTGGCGGACGATGTTCTCGATCTCCACGATCGCGTCGTCGACCAGGATGCCGATCACGAGCGACAGGCCGAGCAAGCTCATGTTGTTCAGGGTGAACCCGGCGATCTTCATCATCGCAAACGTGGGGATGACCGACATAGGCATCGCCATGAACGAGATCAGGGCGGCGCGCCAATCTTTGAGGAAGATCCAGACCACGATCACGGCCAGCAGGCCGCCCAACCACAGCGAATCGATCGAGGCGTCGTAGGAAAGCTTGACGTAGTCGGCGTTGGTCCGGACGCGGCGGATCACGAGGTCCTTCGGGAGCGTCTTACCGACCTCCTGACGGATCTTCTCCATCTTGGCCTCGACGGCGCGGTAGACGGTGTCCAGGTTGCTGCCGGTCGAGCGGACCACCGAGAACGAGACCACGGGCTGATTGTTCATCAGCGCCGCCTGACGAGGGTCGGAGGAGCCGTCGACCACTTTGCCGATCGTGTCCAGGCGCGCCCAGCCGCCGCCCGGCAGAGGAATGCGCGCGGCCCGCAGCTCGTCCACGGTCTCGGCGCTGCCCAGCGTGCGGATGGATTCTTCCTGAGCACCCACCTCGCCGCGACCGCCGGGAAGGTTGATGTTGAGGCCGCGGATCGTGTTACTGACGGTGTCTGCCGTCAGTCCCAGGGCCTCCAGCTTGACCGGGTCGAGGTTGACGCGAATCTCCCGGTCCACGCCGCCCGAGCGCAGCACCTGGCCCACGCCCGGCACGCTCAGCATCTCGCGCGAGATCTGGTTGTCGATCAGCCAGCTCAAGTCTTTGACGCTGGACGACTTGGACTCCACCGTATACGTGGCGAACGGGCCTCCCACGAAATCCAGGCGAGCGATGATCGGCTCCTGGATCTGCGCCGGAAGCTGCTGGCGGATGCGCGTCACGGCGTCGCGCACGTCGTTGACGGCGCGATCGGAGTTGGTGCCCAGCTCGAACTCGATGGCCGTCAGCGAGACGCCCTCGTTGACGGTCGAAGTGATGTGCTTGATGTTGCCAATGCCGGCCACGGCGTCCTCGACCTTACGGGTGACCTGCGTCTCGAGCTCGGAGGGCGCGGCGCCGACTTCGGTAATGGTGACCGTCACGATCGGCACGTCGATGTTGGGGTTCTCGTCGATCCCCAGTCGGCCGTAACACCAGAATCCGGCCACCATCAGGATCAGGAACAGCACGATGGAAGGGATCGGTTTGCGGATGGCCCAGGCGGAGATATTCATGGCGTCAGTCCTTACCCGAAGCGCCGTCGGACTCGGCGGACGGACCCACGGTCACGTGGTCTCCGTCAGACAAGAATCCTCCCCCTCGCGTGACGACCTTCTCGTTGGCTTCCACTCCGGACACGACCTGCACCACGTCCTTGGTGCGCAGGCCCGTTTTCACCGACTTTTTATGCACGACGTCGTCGTCGGTCAGGACCAGCACGTAGCGGTCCTCCTCATCCCCCATCACGGCCGTGATGGGCACCACCAGAGCCTTCTCGCGACCGAGGTTGAGGGAGGCCCGCGCGAACATACCCGTCAGCACGCCGCGCTCGTGGTCGAGCATGATGCGCACCGTCCCCAGGCGGTTCTGCGGATCGACCCGGGGCGAGATCATCCAGATCTTGCCGCCGATGGTCTTGCTGCCCACCGCCACTTTGGCACGGTCAGCGATCTTGAGGTGCTCGAGGTCTTGCTGCGGCACCTGGGCCCGCAGCTCCAGCTGGCCCTTGCGCGCCAGCGTAAAGAAGGGTTTGGCCGAGGAGGCGATCTCGCCCAGGTGGATGTCGCGGGCCGTCACGACGCCGTCGTCCGGGGCCCGGATGTAAGTCTGCTCGAGCTGGGCCGTGAGCTGCTGGATGAGCCCGGCGATCTCCTGGCCCTGCGACTGGGCGATGGTCACGTCTTCGGCGCGCCCTCCGGCCAGAGCCAGGTCGAGTCGCTGGCGGGCCTGCTCCGAGGCCCAGCTGGCCGCCTGGAGCTGGCTTTCGGCGGCGAACACGAGCTGCCGCAGACGCTCGGTCTCGGCCACTTTGTCGGAGGCTTCCTGAGCGGTCACGAAGCCCTGCGAGAGCACCGTCGTGTAGCGGTTCGAGGTCTCCTGAGCGTGCTGCAGATTGGTCTTCGCCTGGGCCAGCATGGCCTTCATCTGCTGCTCGTTGGCCTGCGCCTGGGCCACGGCCGACTTCAGCCCGGCGATATCCTGGGGCCGATTGGGCTGGATGGCTTTGGAGACCTGGGCTTGAGACGAGTCGTAACGTGCCTGGGCCTGGGCGATCTGGGCCTCGAGGATGGAGCTGTTGAGGTGGGCCAGGACCTGGCCCTTTTGCACGTAGTCGCCTTCCTCGACGTCGATCGTCTCGACGCGCAGGCCGTTGATCTCCGAGCCCACGGCCAGCGGGTCCACGGCCGAGATGGTGCCGGTCACGACCAGCTCGTGGGGCAGATCGCGATAGACCACGCGGGTCGCGGCCACGGTCACGACCGGGGCCGGGGAGGCGGCGGCTTTGCTGGCCTCGGCCTCCTTCGCCCGTTTGGCGCGCCCCATCACGATCACGGTAAACACGAAGATCGCGATGAGCCCGCCCACCAGCAAGAACGCCAGGGCCGTCTTGGCCGGCGTGCGCTTGGCGTGGGTTCTTTCGAATTCGGATTCGGTCATTCTATCCTCTCAACCCGGCCAGGGTTAGCGACGTGATGTGCTCGGTGAGCCGGACGATCCGCTCGGAGACGGAAAGCTGTCCCCAATCGGGCCGCAGAACCTCGAGCACGTTGGAGGCGTGGCGAAAGAAGTGGCACTGGGCGATGACGCTCTGGGCGCAGAGCCAGCGGCTCTCGTCGCTGCGCTCGGGGGCGAGCTGGGCGATGATCTCCAGCAGCAGGTCGTGCACGGGACGGGCGACCTCCTGGATGATCTTGGGCAGCTTGCCGGAGGGCTCCACCATCTCGCGGGCCATCAGGCCGCCCTTCCAGGGCGGCTCCTCCAGGCTGAGGGCGCGCTGCAAGAAGGCGCGCACGACGCCCTCCAGCCGCTGCTCCGGGGAGGCCTCGCGGCTCACGCCCCCGTCGGCCGGGTAGCGCTCCAGCGAGCTGCGGATGGTGCTGCCGATGACCTCGCTGTACAGGCCTTCCTTGTCTCGAAAATGGTAATTGACGGCCGCCAGGTTGGCGCCCGCCTGATCGCAGATCTCCCGGATGGTGGCCGCACGATAGCCGCGCTCGGCGAAGATCCGTCCCGCGACCTCGATCAACCGGTCCCGCGTCTTCTCCGACTCGGATGAAACACTCATCTGAAAAACTTGTATCAAACACTTGTATGAAACGTCAATGTGACGGAAGTACTGGTTCGGGCAAACGGGAGTGCCGGACACGGGGTTTTCGGTTCTCAGGGCGAAGTAAGCGAGTCTTGCAGACCAACGTCACCTACGGCTATGGCCTCAATGCCCCACCTGTGCGCCCGTCGGGCTCTCCCGCGGGCCAGGGCGTTCCGGCCGATCCGGTCGACACGCCCATCCTGGGCGGCGGCGAGCTTCTCAAGGGGCCCAAACTCCTGGCCCAGGCACCTCCACCCAGGCCGACGCGCTCCCTGCTGAGCAAGCTCGTCCGTACGGCCGCCTGGACGGCCACGGCCGTCACCCTCACGGTGGCCTCGCTGGGAACGCTCGGCTACGTGGGCAATCCGGCGCTGCGCGATCAGCCCACGATGACGATCCTGGCCGATCAGAATCCGGCCAGCGCCGAGTCGCCGGGCAAAGCTCCGGGAGCCGCCAGGAAATTGACTTCGCACACCGTGCGCGTGGCGTCTGACGGCGTGGCTCTGCTGGTGCCCGCCGACACGCTGCGCCAGGTGGCCCACGACGTGCAGGCGACGCCCCTGGCCAAGAAATTTCTGGCCCAGAAGGCGGCCGAGGCCGAGAGGAACCTCAACGGGCTGCTCTCCCAAATGAAAGTGCCCGACGGCAACGTGCTGCTGAACGTGCGCCTGCCGCTGCCCACGGGCGACCGCGCATTCTTCCACGTGGGCAACGTCGATCTGCCGTCCTTCGGGGTGCAGCAGTTCCAGACCGAGGACGTCCCGCTCAAGGTCAGCTACCAGACCGGTCCGGTGGCGCCCAATCTGCACCTGGGCCTGCAAACCTTTCAGGCCAAGAATCCCATCAGGCCCGACAGCGTTGGCCCCGACGGCATCTACCTGGGCTCGATCAAGGTCAACCTCAGCCCCGGTCAAGAAAGCCTGACCATCGACGGCAAGATCCAGCTGGGCCTCGACCTCGACGGCGCCGCCACGAAGGGCAAGATTGCCGAGCTGCAGTCCAAGCTGAAGGGAGTCCCCGCCGACTCGCCGCGCGCCGCCCAGTTGAAAGAGCTGATCGGCCAGCACCAGCAGCGCCTGGCCCACGGGCACACGCTCCAGGGGCAGGACCTCAGCATGCTCGAGGATGCCTTCCAGGATCAGAGCATGAACTTCAAAGCCGATGTCCACACCGGCACCGGCGTGCTGGCCTCGGCCACCTATCACGTCTGGGTGGGCCCCGACGTCACCGGCGACGGGCGCGCCGACGCGCACCTGGCGGCCGAGACCGACTTTGGCGCCCTGGATGGGCTCAGAGTCGACCTGCGCGAGCTGAAGGGCGATCCGTCCCAGACGCCCGACGGCATGGTGGCCAGGCTCGTGCACGAGAAGGTGCAGGCGAGCTTTGCCAGCGGCGTGCGCGAGGCGCTGCCGCAGGTCACCGACGTGCTGCGCAAGATGGCGGTGGCCCGGGTCGACCAGGAGCTGCACCAGGGCGCCCCCTGGGCCGCCAACGAGGGCAACCAGCGCCTGGCGGGAGCCTACACGCGCGGGCTCGATTTCGAGGTGCCGGGGCTCACCGGCGGCGGCAAGCAGGTCCACTACAGCATCGGCCACGTCGACGTGGGACCGCAGGGGCTGGTGGCCGACATGCGCACCGGAAGGAACGCTGGGCCGCAGGCCGAGACGCTGCAGTTCCCGTTCCAGTTGAGCGCGGGCGACGTCGGCGTCAAGCTGTCCGGCTCCGAGCTCAATCAACGCCTGAAAGACCTCGACTGGGGCTCGATGCTGAGCGAGATCAAGCAGAAGCAGAATTTGCTGGAGCTGTCCTTTGGAAAGGATGGCGCGGGGCGTACGCTGATGCCCACGCTGACGATTGACCCGGCCACCGGCAAGCCGGCCGTCTCTTTCGACATCGTGGTGCGCGCCGAGGGCGTCAAGCCTGTGAAGGGCGTCACGGGCGTCATCACCGACGGCTCGGGAGCGCTCGACAAAGGCATGGGCAAGCTCCAGAAGGGCATGAAGAAAGAGCTGGGCGGCGTGGGCGAGGTGGTCGGCGGCGTGCTGCGCTCCCCCTTCTGGGTGGCCGACAAGATTCTGGGGGGCGCCAAGGCGGTCGTGGACCACACGGCCGGAGCCGTGGTGGACGGCGTGACCGACCACGCCACGCGGCCCACGGTGCATACCGGGGTCGTCATTCCGCTGGATGTCGGCGTGCACGACGGCAAGCTCGAGATCGCCCCCGACGGCAAGAACGTCCGCTTTACCCAGGCCAGGGGCGACCTGCCTTTCGATCCGCTCAACCTTTTGCCGACGCGACTGATTTCCAACCTGGTCGTCAACCTGGTGGCCGAGGCGCAGGGCCCGTCCCAGGTGGGCGACGCCGCTTCGGGCCGCTCGGTGGAGGTCAGCCTGGCCGGCAAGGGGCTCAACTTCTCGCAGGTCGGCGTGGTCAAGAAGGCCGCCGGGCCGCCCGATCTGGCCGTCAAACTGAAAGCCGGGCCCGCCACGGCCGAATTCGTGGTGCGCACTCTTCTGGGTGACTCAAAATAAGCAGCTCCAGGAGCTCCTGGATGGAATCCGCTCGGGGGGCGTGCAGGATTCCGAAGGCACCTTCACCCTGGATCGCTTCTCGGCCGCGCGCAAGCTGGCCCGAACGCAGTTCCCCAACCCCTATTTCTACGCCGTCAAGCTGGTGCAGTGGGCCGTGGCCAGCCGCGCCAGCAAGGTCTCGCTCACGATCTGGCCCGGCTCGGTGGAGATCACCCACAACGGCCAGCCGATCGGGGACCATCTGCCCGACCTGATCCGCTTCGCGCTGGCGTCGCCGACCGGACCGGAGCGGCGCCTGGTGCATCTGGCCTCGGCCATTCTGGCGGTGCAGGCCCTGGCTCCTCGTCGCGTCGAGGTGCGCAGCCAATCGAAGGTTTTGCGGGTGATCGGCGAGACGGACCGCTGTGAGGCGATGAAGCTCCAGAAATTCGACCGAGTCAAGGTCAGCGGGCTTCCCTACAAGTGGAGCCTGGGAAGCTCGCCCAGCCCCTGGTCGGGACTGGTGTCGTTCGTCCGACCCGAGGTCGAGCTGGTGAACGAACGTTGCGGTTTCTCGGAGATCCCCATCTTCCTGAACGGAGACGCGCTGAGCCGTCCCTTCCTGGGCATCCGGCAATACTCGCCGCGCACCGAGAACGGCCGCACGCGCCTCTACATCCCGGCCGGTCACAGCCTGCCGCTGCGCGTGGCGCTGGCCCCCGCCGGCGACGATCCGGCCATCTGCGTGCCCGGGCCCGAGACGGCCGGCATCTTTCCCCAGGGGCGCTACTGGATGCGCTCCTCGACGGAGGGCTTTCACGAGCTGACCTTCCCCCGCCGGCCCGTGGCCGCGCCGCCGGGCGCCGTGCGGACGGACAAGATCACGCTGGGCGACTTTCCCATGTACCGCGGCTGGGCCATCATGCTCGACTACACGGGCAACCTCGAGCACCGTCTGACGGCCGGATTCCGCTCCAACAACATCCGGCTCATCCAGGATGGGGCACTGGTCGAGACCGTGCAGCCCTCGGTGAGCGATCGCAAGCTCTACGCCGAGGGGATCGTGGCCACCGGCAGCCTGCCGCTCGACCTCTCGCACTTCCGTTTCGTGCGCGGCCCCGAGCTGACCGCGCTGGTGCAGGAGGTGACCTACTTCCTGGGGCTCAGCCGCTGAAGCGCCCGGTCGTACCAGGCGTTGACCTGTTTGGGGAAGGGCCACATCCAGCCGTAGCGCGGCCCCACGAACCACTCGACGATGGCGCGGCGCAAGCGCGGGTCGTGCATCGCCTCGGGGCTGCGAAAATCGCGCGTGGCGCGCAGGGTCTCCTCGAAGGCCTCCCACTCCAGGCGGGCGCGAAAGTAGGCCAGTCCGAGCGGAAAGAACGGGATCAAGTAGAGGAAGCTCAGCAGCGGCATGCCGTAGCGCCGCACCTGGAGCAGATGGATGCGCTCGTGGCAGAGGATGATCTTGACGCTGAGCGGATCCTGCTCCAGCCAGTCATCCGGCAGATAGATGGCGTTTCCGATCACGCAGTAGGTGCGGTGGAAGTCGGTGGTGCCGGTGAAGAGCCGCACCGCCCGGGCCACCAACGTCATCAGCGGCGATTCACAGTGGCGTACGAGACGCAGCCCCGGGAATTCTCCCCGGAGCTGCTCGAGATAGTCCGCCAAGATGGGGTGCAGCTTAGGTGAACTCCTGGTAGAGAATCCCGTTGTTCTGGTTGGAGATGGCTACCTGGCGGAATCCGTTGCTGTCGGCCACGGTAGCGGCTATGCCATTGGGGCCGTCGTGGAAGCTGACCAGGCCGGCCGGGCCGTTCAGGGTCCACTCGGTGCCGTGGGCGTTGGAGCCATTGACGGCGCTGCGATAACCCTGAGCGTTGAGAGCGTCGGCGCTGATCTGGCCGAGCACGGCTCCCTCGGGCGAGTCCATCGGACCGAAAGAGGCGAGCTGCACCAGCGGGTCGAGCGCCACGGCGGTTTCGACGGTATCCACGGCCTTCAGGTAGCCCATCGCCTCCTTGAGGTTATCGAACTTGGCCACGTAACCTTTGCTCGCGTCGCGCTGGTTGACGGCCTGGGGCTGGATGAACATCGAGTTGACCACGGTTTTCGCCTCCGAGATTGTTGCTTCGTGCTCAATCTAATCGAGGGGGCTGAAAAATCCATGACGGTGAGCAGTTTCAGGCGAGGCGCTGCTGAACGGCCTGGAGGCGTTGCTGGACAAGCGGTTGCTCGGGATCGACCTCGAGCGATCGTTTCAGCCAGGGCGGCGCGGCCGCCAGGTTGCCGCGGGCGATCTCGACGTAGCCCCGGTAGGCCAGGGCCGGGGCGTGCTGGGGATTGAGGCGCACTGCCTCGTCGAGCTCCGCGGCGGCGGGGTCGAGGGCGCCCAGCTCGAGCATGGCGCGGGCCAGCTGGTAGCGCAGGTCGGCGGCCCGGGGCGCCAGCTGCACGGCGCGCGCGAAGGCGTCCCAGGCGCCCTCCCAGTTCTCCTGGCCCGAGCGCGCCAGCCCCAGGGACATCTGCCGGGTGGGCGACTCGGGGGCCTCCAGCGCCGAGCCCTCGGCGGCCACGAAGTCTCCCTGGAGCAGCTGCATCCAGGCGCGGTCCAGCGGATCGTCCGGATTGAGGTGGTCGAGCTTCGTGGGGGCGGGGCCCGCGCGCGCGGTCACGGGCGCGGGCTCGCGCAGCACCAGGTAATCCCGCTTGAGCTGGTGGATCGCACCCGCCTCGGGCACTTCGGCGAAGTAGGCGCGGGTCTCGAATTGGCGCTCGTGCCCGTTGAACACGCACACCTCGGGCAGCAGCGTGCTCCGCTCGCGATAATGTCCAAACGTGCGGCACGAGTAAGGCCGGTGAGCGTAGACAGTGCAGCCGCCCTCGTAATAGGGGCAGACCTCGCCTTCTTCTCGGAGCGCAAAGCGGCGAAACGCCTCGACTTTCGAGGGGCCGACCCGAGCTCGCAGATAATCCAGCTCCAGATCGCTCACGACGTGCGACGTCAGGCCTCGGGCCGTGCAGCACAGGTTGCACGTCCCGCAGGCGTTGCCCTCGAACCTGGGCAGGGCGGCGTCCAGGCGGGAGTAGAGTCCTTCCAGGGCGGTATAGTAATCCTCACGTTCCATCGGCCTCAGCATACCATGAGGGACCGCGCCTGGAGGCGGCGAACGCAAGACTCATCATTCCCTGGGAGGTTGCACCATGGCGGCAAGAGCGATGTGGAGCGGGACGATCAGCTTCGGGCTGGTCACGATCCCGGTCAAGCTTTTCTCGGCCACGTCGAGCCACAACGTGTCCTTCAACCTGCTGCACAAGTCGTGCAAGAGCCGGGTGAAGTATCAGGTCTTCTGCCCCGAGCACGAGAAGGAAGTGCCCCGCAGCGACCTGGTCAAAGGCTACGAATATGCCAAGGATCAGTATGTCATCCTGGACGAGGAAGATTTCGACAAGCTGCCCGTGCCCTCCAAGAAGGTCGTGGAGCTGACGGCCTTCGTGAAGCTGGAGCAGGTGGACCCGGTCTTCTTCGAGTCGAGTTACTACCTGGCGCCCGACACCATCGGCAAGAAGGCCTACTCGCTGCTGGTGAAGTCGCTCAAGGAAAAGGGCCTGATCGGTATCGGCAAGATCGCGCTGCGCCAGCAAGAGCGCATCTGCGCGCTGCGGGCCAAGGACGACGGCATCGTTCTCTCCACGCTGCTCTACGCCGACGAGGTCAAGGAGATGCCCGAGGGCGTGCCCGAGCAGCAAGACGTGTCCGAGAAAGAGCTGAAGATGGCCACCTCGCTGATCGACCTCCTGACCGAGGAAGAGTTCGACCCCAAGCAGTACAAGGACGAGTACCAGACCGCGCTGATGACGATGATCGACCAGAAGATCGCGGGCGAGGAGATCGTCGAGACGCCCGAGCCCAAGAAGCCGGCCAAGGTGGTCGACCTCATGGCCGCTTTGCGCGCCAGCGTGGAGGCGGCCGAGAAGAAGCGCTCGGGCGGCGGTAAGGCCGAAGAGGACGAGGAAGAGCACCACCACAAGAAAAAGAAGGCCGGGTGAAGCTTCCCCTCCAGCCCCCCATCGAGCCGATGCTCGCCAATCTCAACCGGTCCTGGCCCGCCGGCTCCGATTGGAACTACGAGCCCAAATGGGACGGCTTCCGCACGATCGTCTTCTTCGACGGCCAGGAGATCTATTTGCAGAGCCGCGATCTCAAGCCGATGGGGCGCTACTTCCCCGAGTTGGAGAAGGCTTTGCGCGAGGTATTGCCGCCCCGCGTGGTGCTCGACGGCGAGATGATCGTGATCACCGACGGAGGGCTTGACTTCGAGGCGCTGCAGATGCGCATCCACCCGGCGGCCTCGCGGATCAACAAGCTGGCGGGCGAGATCCCGGCCTCGTTCGTGGCCTTCGACCTCCTGGCGCTGGGGGACGACAACCTGATGTCGGTTGCGCAGGGCGAGCGCCGCGCCTTACTGGAGAAGACTCTGCGCGACGTGGGGAAGCCCGTCTACGTGACGCCCTCCACCACCGACCGCGCTCTGGCTGAGCAGTGGTTCGTCAAGTTCGAGGGCGCCGGTCTCGACGGCATCATCGCCAAGCGCACCGATCAGGTCTACCGGCCCAACGTGCGCGACTTCGTGAAGATCAAGCACCAGCGCACCTGCGAGGTGGTCGTGGGAGGCTTTCGCTGGGCCAAGGACCTCAAGGGCCAGGCCGTGGGGTCGCTGCTCCTGGGGCTCTATGACGACCAGGGCGTGCTGCACCACGTGGGCCACACGTCCAGCTTCAAGGCCGCCGAGAAGCGCGACCTGGTCAAGTTCCTCGAGCCCTATCTCGGGGGCGAGAGCTTCGGGGGAGGGACCATGCCGGGCTCGCCCAGTCGCTGGACCGGCTCCAAGGACCTGAGCTGGGAGAAGCTCCGCCCCGAGCTGGTCTGCGAGGTGGCCTACGAGAAATTCCAGTTCGGACGGTTCCGGCACGCGGCCACCTTCCACCGCTGGCGGCACGACAAGCCGGCCTCGGCCTGCACGATGGACCAGATCGACGTCGCGGAGACCTTTCCGCTGGCCGAGATCTTCTAAGAGCCGCGCTGCTTGAGGCGGGCGCCGCCCACCATCAAGAACCCGCCGTGGCTGCCCAGAGCCGATCCGGCCGAGGGGCCTGAAATCAGCTCCTCCAGGACTCCGGCCAGGGAGCCGCTTCCCTGGTACAGCTTGAGCTGGTGCAGACGATTCTCGAGCCGCTCCATCCATTCGTCCAGCGTGCCGTGGATGCGGCCTTCGTCGAGCGCGGCCTGGAGGCTGGCCCTGGCCAGCGGCAAACCGCCGACTTTCCCGGTCAGCCGATAATCCGCCAGTAAGCCCGGCAGGGCCTCCGAGGGAGAGTCGCCGGCGAAGGCCTCGCGCAAAGCGTCGCCCGCGGCGGCGGCCGGCATCCCTTTGAGCTGCGGCACGCAGACCTCCAACTGGTCCAGAAACTCGCGTCGGTCCTTGCGGGGAATCCTCGCGATCAGATCGACCCCCTCGATCCAGCCGACCTCGAGGGAATTCTTGAGGGTCACCACACCGGCCAGCAGGGAGCCCGCCCCGTCGGCCAGGTCCTCTCCCGGCTTGCGCAGGTCGGCCGCCACGCGGAGGGCTTCGGTCGAGTAGCTCTTCTTGAACTCCGGAAAGAGGTCGCTGTAAGCCTGCTGGACCTCTCTGCGACTCTGCTCGAAGCTCTGATCGGGACGACGCAACTGGAGGGCCAGCAACATCTGGCGTCCGCCTTTCGCCAGGGTCTTCGCCTCTTCGGCCAGGGCGGCGGCGGTGGTGGGAGCCCCCTTCTCGCGCCGCCAACCTGCGACGCACTGCGTCAGGACCTGCAAGCCCTCCTGGCGGCGGTCGGGCGGCAGCCTCTCGAGCTCTTGATGCATCCCGACGGCATGCCACGGACTGCGCAACAAACTGACCAGATTGCGAAACAATGCCATGCGCTCGGGCTGACCCTGAAAGGCATTCTGCTCGAGGTCGACGCAGGCGGCCGCCGCCTCGTCGTCATGGACCATCTGCCGGTAGGCGCCGAAGTCTTGCTCGGCTTGCTGCGGAGAGAGCGGCGCATCGGGTGGGGAGAGCCGGCACTGGCCCGACCAGGGGCCACACTGGAAGGTCAGGCTCTCGTCGACCCGTCGACTTACGGCTCGCTCGAGCAGAACGGACCGGGGTCGCTCGCGAGCTTGCCCCAGCTCGACCACGTCGGTCGAGGAAGTGGGCAACGCGGCGTCGAAGGCTCGCCTCGGTCCGGTGAGCGAGGGCCTGGATCCGGGTGAGAGCTGAATCTCCACCAAGAGAGATTCGGCCCGGCCAGGCTCAGCCCTGCCCCCGGGCGGGCTGGCGCGTCCGCACCGAGACGGCGCCCAACCGCACGAAGTCCTGCTCGACCGCGACGGCTGCTCCCCGGCGAGTGGCCTGGAGGTGCTTCATGGCCTCGGCCGGGTTGCCGGTCAGCAACAGGGCTTCCAGGAATTGCTTGAGGTTGGCGCTCAGACTCTCTTCACCGAGCGCCTTGAGGCCGATGAAGACATCGGCGGTCTCCTGGGCGCGCTTGAAGCCGCCCAGAGCGCGGGCCAGGTCGAGCAACTCCCCGCGATGCTTTCCGGTATGCGGGAAGACTCGGGCCGCCTGCCCGGCGCAATCGTGCTGCCTCAACTCGGCCTGCAATCGAGAGTAGCTTTCGAGCGCCTGCTCGAGCGTCTCGCCCGGCTGCATTCCGGCCAGCGCGGCCGGCAGGTCGGTGACCGGGTCCTCGACGCGCGGCGCCAGGGCCTGCAACTGCTCGGGATCGACCTGGCGGAGCGTGGCCAGGGCGCGGGCCGAGGTTTGCCAGTGGTGCCCGTCCCGGATGCCTCGCTCGAACGCCTCCGCCACGGCCCGGGCCGCTTCCGCGGCGGGGGCCACGAGCAGGAGCAGGTGATAGCTGTCGGTCAATCCACGAGCGGGTGTGCCCGCCAGGCTCGATGCGCACGCCAGCCGGGCCAGCAGGTCCAGCCGCTCGGCGCTATCCTTCTGGGGCTCCTCGAACAAGGTGCTCAGAACCGAGCGACAGGTCTTTCCCCCCACCGCCCTGGACAGAGCGGAGTATGCCTGGACGCGCTCGACCCGGGTCAGGTCGGCCAGTCCTGGTGGCGGCTGAGTGAGAAAGTCGGCCGAGGCCCGCGCGTCTGCGAGCCCCACGGCATGCCCGACCTGGACCATCAAATCGAGTCGGTGCATCAGAGTCTCCCCCCGATGGCCGGCCTGAACTTCGGCGGCGTAGAGGTCATCGACATCGACCCTCGACTTCTCGCCGGCGGTTGCCTGCAACCGCCGCAAAACCCGGGCCGCTTCGACCGGGTCGACCTGACCGTCGTGGCGCAAGACGGTGCGAGTGACCCGAGCGGCTCCCGAATCGGTGTCAGGAAACACCTGCTCGAGGATGAGGCGGCCCGTCCTCAGATTTGCCAGGGCCTGCTTCCACTCGTCCTGGGAGGTGCCACGCGGCTCGACGAGCCGCAGGTCGCGGGCGGTGAGGTTGACCGACCAGCTCTGATGCGCGTCGGTATACAATTGCTCGGGCGGGTCCTCGAGGATCTCGCGTGAATCCTCCAGCAGACGAGCCAGCTCGGGATGCTCCAGCGCGGCAGGGTCGTGGGTGACTTTGAAGTAGTCCTCGGCTCCCAGTTGAGCGCCGGAAAAGGTCTGCTTCTGCCCCGCGGGGGTGGTCGCCTTGGGATACTGAGCGCAGTAGGCAGCCGGGAGCCCGTCCTGAAAGACGTAGCCGGCCCGCCCTAAATTCTGCAGGGCTCGGACCCGGTGAGGCGCGGCCGTGGAGTCGGCCGAGCCACCCAGCGTGAAGGCGTCGGCGGCCGCCAGGACGTCCAGGCTCCCCACCGGGACCAGCGCGTCCATTCCGGGAAAGCGCAGGCTCAACCGGGTGCCCGCCGTCAGCTCGCGCAGAGCTTCATCGGGCTCGACCCGGCGCTCGGTCTTGCCCAGCGAGAGCAGGGTCCGGCCGATTCCGTTCTCGGCGTAGAGCCCGATGCCAGCTCCTTCCAGCTCCGCGAGCAGGTGTCCCAGCTCGGCTCGATGAGCCGCCAGCCCGGCCCCCAGCGGACCAGGAACCAGGCTGGCCGTCAGCAGCTCGGAGGCTTTGAGGGCGGCCCACATTTCGGTGCGCCGCGAAGGGGGAGCAGCGGGGGTCGAGAGGCTCACCGTGTCCGGGGCCGTGGTCTCGGCCGGGGAGGCCGCCACAGCGGTCCGAGGCGCGGAGAGTCGTGGGAGCGTGGTGTTCAGAGGGCCGATCATCGTCCCATGAGAACCCGAGGACGTCGAGCCCTTGTTGATCCAGCGTTGAATCAGGCTTCGGCATGTGAGCAAGAGATGAACTCCCCCACGTGGCTCCCGCTCTCAGGGCAACCGATCGCGCAGCGTTGCGGCGGACTCGAAGTGAGGGTCGAGCTCGAGGGTCTTCGTCAGCTCTCGCCTGGCGGCCTGGACGTCCCCGGTCTGAGCCAGGGCGACGGCCAGGTTGTAGTGGGCGGGAGGGTATTGGGGAGCCAGCTCGACCGCTTTGCGGGCATCCTCCAGGGCGCCCTCGAAGTCTTTGGCTTGAAAGCGCAGCGTGGCGCGGGCGAGGCGAGCCTGGACGTTGTCCGGGTCGGCTTCGATGGCCTGGTTGTAGGCCTTCATCTCGTCCTCGGGCCGGTTCTGGCTGTGCCAGTAGAGGGCCTGGAGCATCCAGCCGCGGGCGACGTGCGGATTCTCGCTCGTGTAGCGCGCCAGCTCCTCCTGCGGGTTGGGGCCGAGAGGGATCGCCAGAGCCGGGTTGAGCTGGTGGTAGGCCGGCAGGCCCAGGCTGGCCGGCATGTAAAGCACACAGAGGTTGTCGAAATAGACCAGCGACCAGGCGGGATCCCGCTGCAGCGCCTCGATCAGGCGATGCTGGTCATCGAAATACTCGTAGTGCAGCAAGAAGCCGCCCAACTTGTAGCGCCCGACGATCTCGGCCAGCTTCTCGGGATGGTCGCGCAGCGCGAAATAGTCGAGCAGCACCGAGTCGGGATACGTCGTGGTCATGGTGTGGAAGTAGGCGGGCACCCGCTCGAACACGAGGTAGCTGCCGAACTGGTAGGAGCAGAAGACGGGCCCGGGCGGAGGATGCAGGGTCAGGAACCGCGCCGCACCGGCGGGGTAGATGTCCGGGCTCGGGCCGTACGCGATGGGTTGTTTGGGGGCCACCATCACGAGGATAGCGACCAGCAGGGCGGCGTTCAGAGCCAGCCAGCGGGGGCCCGGCTCCCGGCTCAAGACCGGGAACCGGTCGGCCAGAGCGGCGCCCACGAGCGGGGGGAGGCCCGCGCCCAGCTCGCCGACGGCGCGGACGTGCTGAAAGGCAAAGCGCGTCAGAGCCAGCCCGACGGCGATGTACGGCAGGCGGGGCCTGAGCGCGAAAGCCACCACTGCGGCGGCGAGCAGCAGCCCGATCGGACCGGTGAGCCAGTGCGGCAGCGCCCGGGTGAGCGGCTCCCATTCCTGGATCCACTGCAGGGTCGCGGTGCGCGAGAACACGTCGTGCACGTAGGCGGGCAGCTTCCAGCCGTCGGGACGCGCCATCATGGCCAGCACGCCGAGCGCGGTGACGATCGTGAAGGGCTTGAGGGCGATCCGCGGCCGATAGAGCTGCGTGAGCCACCACAGGCCCAGCACGCCGACGCCCAGGATGACGCCGGCGTGGAAGTTGCTCCAGATCGCGATCAGGACCGGGATCGGGTAGAGCCAGCGAGCGCTACTGCGCTCGGCCTTGAGCAGCAACGCGAGCATCAACGCCAGGAACAGATCGGTCATCAACTGGGGGCGCAGCGCGAAGCGCGTCTGCATGACCTGGTCGGCCAGCAGGCAGGTCGCCAGGGCCGGCAGCGTGCTCAGCCCGCCGGCGCGGGCGGCCAGAAAGATCGCCAGCCAGATGGCTGCGATGAGCGCCGACAGCAGACAGGCCAGCCCGGGCACCCCCAGAGCGCGATAGACCTCCCAGCACAGCAGGCGGAAGCCGTACTCGTCGTTCAGTGTGTAGTGCGGGGGGAAATCGATGGCCAGGAAGCTCGTAGTGTGGGGAACGCTGTGCGTCCGGGCGATCTCCTCGCCCATGCGCAGGTGGAACCACAGGTCATAATCCACCACCGGGCCCAGCCGGTGCAAGAACACCGCCACCAGAGCCAGGGCCACGACCGTGATCGACAGAGCGCGCGTCATCGTGGGGGGCTTCCTTTCGAATGCCCTTCGCTCCCGCTCGTGCTATCGGCGGTTCAGCGCGACTTCTTTCACGACCAGCGCGGCCGCGGCGGCCAGGTGCAGTCCGGGGGCCAGGTGGCCGAACACGCCGGAGCCCGCGATGGCGAGCCCGATCGCGATCTCGGAGGCGCCCACCACCTTACGGGCCAGCGGGGCCCTCCTGGCGGGCGCGGATCAGCTCGCTGACGCCCAGGCCGACGGTGGCCAGTCCGTGCACGACTTCGAGAGCCGGTCCGCCGGGCAGGTGGACGCCGCCGAGGTGCTCCAGAGCGTGCATCCCGCTGGAGCCGGCCAGCGCCAGGTGGCCGATCCCGTCGATCTTGTCGGGCAGCGCCGAGGAGCGCAGGCGCGCCACGCCCCAACAGGCGGAGACCGCCGCGACGCCCAGCGCCGCGCCGCCCGCGGCCATTCCGGCCACGCCGTGATGGGCGTAGTCCAGCGTGATGTCGGTGCCCATGTGGGCCACCTCGAAGGCCTGCGAGCTGAGCGGGTTCTCCTCCCGCAGCTCCGCCATCGGGTCCCGGTGCTGCTTGAAGGGAACCCGCTCGCGCGGCTTGTAGTCGAAGAACGAGGCAGGACGGACGTTCACGAGCCCACTTTAAGCGAGCTTTAGAAAAACTGGATTGCCACGATGTTAACGCGGCGGTCAAACGGAATGCTAACACCCCGCATACTCCAAAACGTTGGGCGAGCGGTTAGACTGCAGGAGATATGTTTCGTAATTACACCTTAGGCAAGGTCGCGGGCATCGAGCTCAAGCTGCACTCGACCTTCTTGATATACCTGATCTGGGCGCTGTTCGAGCCGGAGCTCTTTCTCGTTCTGCCCATCGTGTTCAGCATCGTGGTGCTGCACGAGCTGGGCCACGCGTTGACGGCCCGCCGCCTGGGTATCCCGACCCGCGACATCCTCCTGACGCCGATCGGAGGCATCGCCACGCTGAGCCGGATGCCGTCGCGTCCCCAGGACGAGTTGCTGATCACCGCGGCGGGACCGGCGGTGAACCTCGTGCTGGCCGCCCTGGCCTATCCGCTTACGCTGGTGACCACCGGTCTGGCGGGTGTGGTCGCGGACTACTTCCTGTTCTACAACCTCGTGCTGGCGGCGTTCAACCTGGTGCCGGCCTTCCCGATGGACGGCGGTCGCCTGCTGCGCGCCTTCCTGACCCTGAAGTCCGGCGACTATGTCGGCTCCACCCGCACCGCGGCCAGGGTGGGCCGCGCGATGGCCTGGGTGTTCGGAATCGCCGGCCTCTTCGTCAACCCGATGCTCTGCTTGATCGGCGTGTTCGTGTGGTTCGCCGCCACCGCCGAGGAAGCCAGCGTCAACGGGGGCGTGATGGGCTCGCTGCTGAACGCGGCCTTCCGCCGCCGCACCGCTCCGACGCCGCCCGACCCGAAGGACTACGCGCAGGCCGAAGTGCTGTTCAGCCGGCCGACCTGTCGGCGCCGCCCCAGCATGGTCGTGGACGGCGAATACACGGTGGTCTGCTAGGCCTGCCCAAGAAAGGTGTGCGCCACGACCCCGGAGACAACTCCGGGGTCGTGCTTTTTCTTCAGACCTCTTCGGGAACCTCGGCCGGCACGAGGGACAAGCCCTCCGGGGGGCGCGGGCCAGGATACTGGTAGTAAGTGCACTGCAGCATGCCGTTGTAGAGCTTGCGCTTGCGTTGCGCCTTGCGGCCGAAGGCTCGCTCGAACTCGGTGTCCGACGTCAGGGCGTAGAGCGACCAGGTCTCGAGGCGCTCGGTCACGCGACCGAGCTCGCTCGCCAGCTGGCGCGCGGCGGGGCGGTCTTGCTGGCGTTCCCCGTAGGGCGGGTTGGTGATCAGCACCGCGTAGTCGTTCGTGGGGGCAAAATCGCGCACCTCGCGGCGCAGCAGCGAGACCCCCGTCTTGCCCAGCCCGGCGGCGTGCACGTGATAGCGGGCCAGGCTCAGGACGCGCGGGTCGGCGTCGCTGCCCAGCAGAGCCAGCCGCTTGTCGCGCACGACCGCGTCGTTGGCCTGACGGCGCTCGCGCTCCCAGCGGGCCCGCCCGATCCAGGGCCAGCCCTCGCTGGCGAAGTTGCGCGTCAGCCCGGGAGGCCGATTGAGCGCGATCCAGGCGGCCTCGATCAGAATCGTGCCCGAGCCGCAAAACGGGTCGTAAAGGGGGCGCTCGGCCGAGTAATAGCTCAGCAGCACCAGCCCGGCCGCCAGCGTCTCGCGCAGCGGCGCCTCGGCGGTGAGTTTACGGTAGCCCCGCTTGTGCAGCCCGGCGCCGCTCGAGTCGAGCGACATCGTCACCACGTCTTTCACCAGCTGAAAGCGCACTTTGAACTGCGGGCCGTCCTCGGGGAACCACTCCACCTTGTGCTTCGCCTTCAGGTTCTCCACGATGGCCTTCTTGACCACGCCCTGGCAGGCCGGCACGCTGGTCAGCTGGGAATTGTGGCTGAAGCCCTCCACGGGAAAGACGGCGTTCTTGGGCAGCAAATCGGCCCAATTCAGCGCCCGCGTGCCCTCGAAGAGCTCGTCGAAGGTGGCGGCGGGGAATCGACCCACGATGACCCAGACGCGATCGGCCGAGCGGAGCCAGAGATTGGCGGAGCAAATCTGCTCGAGACGGGCCTGGAAAGCGACGCTGCCGTTGTCGGGCTTGATGTCGGCCACCCCCAGGGCCTCCAGCTCGCGCGCCACCACGCTTTCCAGCCCGAAAGCGCAGCTGGCGGCGCAGGCGAGCTTCATGTCAGGGAGCCGGTTTCCTCATCCACCGCGACGTGGACCAGCTCCATCCGCGTATGGCCCAGGGTGAGCAGATCGCCCGGCTCGAGCAGCACGCGGGAGGAGGTGGGAACGGTGGTCATCCAGACCAGCCCGTCGATCGAGCGCTGAATGGCGATGGAGCTGGCCGCCGGGGCCAGTTGGTACTTGCCGTCGGGCTCGCTCCAACGCAGCAGGGCGTGCTCCGGGCTCAGCATATCGTCCGTCAGCAAGACCTGATTGGCCGTGTCGGCTCCGGCCGTGGCGCGGCCCAGAGCCATCGTGCCGCGGAGAGGGAAGACCTGACCGGCGTCGGGCCCCTCGATCACCTTCAAACGGAACTCCATGCGGGCCGTGCCCGTCTTATTGGCGTTCATCGAGATACGCACCGCCACTTTGCGGGTCTCGGTGGGCATCGGCACGGCCGGGCGCTGCTTCTGCAGCGGGGCCAGGCCCGGGTCGTTGGTCGACTGGGGCGCCGTGGCGGGCATCCGCATGCGCTGGGACTCGTCGTTCTGGGCCCAGCGACGCTCGATCTGCTGGATCTGCAGCACGATCTTGCCGATCTGGATGGTATCGTCCGGCTCGAGGTTGTGCGGCTCCTCGAGCGGCAGGCTGTTGACCACGGTCGGGTTGGTCTGGGAACGGTGGTGCAGGATGTAGAGGTTCTCGTCCTCGCTCCAGAGCAGCTGCGCGTGGATGCGCGAGACCGTGTCGTCATACAGGAACACGTAGCCGGGCGCGCGCTCGCCCGGATTGGCGGCGCGCCCGATGGTCAGCTCCTTGGTGTCGAGCGGGAAAACCTGCCCGCGGCCGGTCCCCTCGATGATCTTGAGCTGATAACCCGAGCTAAAGGGAGGCATGCCTTTGTCTCCTGTTTGGTGTGTTCCCCGCCCGGAGGGGCGTTCGTTGTCAGGGGCGCCGAACCTGCCTCTGGCCGCAGGCCTCACGGGCTTTGCGGCGAAGGGCCTGCCCCGTGTTCGCACGCATCCTTCTCTGCCTCCTGGCCGTCCTGCTGCCCGTTCGAGCCCAAAACCCGTCGGCCGCCGTGGAGTCTTGCTTCCGCGAGGAGGGCGTCACCGGCTGCATGGCCCTGTACGACGAGGCCCACGGCTGGCGCGAATACCGCCCGGAGCTCACGCACGAGCGCTTCGTGCCCGCTTCCACGTTCAAGATTCCCAACACCCTGATCGGGCTCGAGACCGGCGTGCTTCCCATGCAGCTGGCCTGGGACGGGGTGGTGCGCGGTAATCCGGGCTGGGACAGGGACCAGGACCTCGCTTCGGCTTTCAAAGCCTCGGCCGCCTGGTACTACCAGGAGATGGCCCGCCGCGTGGGCCTGGAGCGAGAGAAATCCTGGGTCGTGAAGCTCGACTACGGCAACATGCACGTGGGCGACAGGGTGGACCAGTTCTGGCTGGACGGCCCCCTGAAAATCTCGCCCCGCGAGCAGGTACTGTTCTTGCGACGGCTCCACGACGACGAGCTGCCCGTGCGCGCAAGCTCCCGGCGCAAGCTGATCCGCATCATGGACCAGGGCGAGGGCATCCACGCCAAGACCGGCTGGGCCCGTACCCCCGCCATGGAGTATGGCTGGTATGTCGGCTGGCAGGATCGGACCGACGGCCCGGTCTACTTTGCGCTGCTGATCACGCAACCCCCGCCCGCTCCGAAGGACTTCTACGAGCTGCGCATCCGGCTGGCCAAGAAAGTGCTCTCCACGCTGTGATCTCGCTCGTCAACATCAACAAAGCTTACGGCGGCCACGTCGTGCTGCACGAGATCAACCTGGCCCTGGTTCCAGGCCAGCGCCTGGGGCTGATCGGCCGCAACGGCACGGGTAAGACCACGCTGCTCAAGATTTTGAGCGGCCAGCTCGAGCCCGACACCGGCCATGTCGCGCTGGGGCCCGGCGCCCAGGTGGGCTATCTCGGCCAGGAGGGCCAGCTTCACCCCGACGTTACGCTCTACGAGGAGATGAACGCCCTCTTCGACCCGGTGCGAGCGATGGAGCAAGAGCTGCGGCAGCTCGAGCACGAGATGGCCTCCGAGAAAAAGGAGGTGATGGACCGCTACGCGCGCCTCCAGGCCCGTTACGAGCACGCCGAGCCACACACCATCGACGCCCGGATCCGCACCGTCCTCGCGGGCATGGGCTTCAAGCAGACCGATTTCGACCGCCCCTGCCGCGAGTTCTCGGGCGGCTGGCAGATGCGCGGGGCCCTGGCTCGCCTGCTGTTACAGGCCCCCACCCTGCTGCTGCTGGACGAGCCGACCAACCACCTCGATCTGGAAGCCGTGGAATGGCTGGAGCAGTATCTCTCCAAGTATCCCGGCATCGTGCTGCTGGTTTCGCACGACCGCACCTTCCTCGACCGCACCGTCAACCGCGTGGTGGAGCTGTGGGGCGGCGAGTTGGAGGATTATCCGGGCAATTACACCTTCTACCTCGAGGAGCGCGAGCGCCGGCGCGAGCTGCAGGAAGCCGCCTACGCCACGCAGCAGAAGAAACTGGCCCACGACCAGCGTTTCATCGAGCGCTTCCGCTACAAAGCCACGCTGGCCAGCCGCGTCAAGAGCCGCGAGAAGCTGCTCGAGAAGATGGACCTGGTGGATGCGCCCGAGGACGATCCCCGGCCGATGCGGCTGAGCTTCAAGACGTTCCCTGACTCGGGGCGCGAGGCTCTGACGGCCAAAGGTCTGGTCAAGAGCTACGGCGCCATCGGGGTCTTGAAGAACTGCAGCCTCACCGTCGAGCGCGGGGAGAGGGTGGCCATCGTCGGCCCCAACGGCTCGGGTAAGTCGACTCTGCTGCGCCTTCTGGCCAACCACGAAGCGCCGGACGCCGGCACCGTCAAGCACGGTCACCGTCTCACCCCGGTCTTCTTTGCCCAGCACCAGGCCGAGGCGCTGCACGGCCAGCACACCGTGCTCGAATCGCTGGAGGAGATGGCTCCGCCCCATACCGACCAGACCCGCCTGCGCACCCTGTTGGGCTGCCTGCTCTTCCAGGCCGACGAGGTCCACAAGCAAGTCTCGGTGCTGAGCGGCGGCGAGCGCAGCCGGGTGGCTCTGGCGCGCTGCATCGTGCGGGCCTCCAACCTGCTGTTCCTGGACGAGCCCACCAACCACCTCGATCTGTCCGCCCGTGAGGCTCTGACCGAAGCACTGCTGGAGTATCCCGGCACGATCGTGTTCATTTCCCACGACCGCACATTCATGGACGCCCTGGCCACCCGCGTCCTCGAGATGCAAGACGGGCAGGCCCAGAGCTACCCGGGCAACTACTCCGACTTCGCGCGCCGGCGCAAGGCTCCAGTCAAAGTGACCTCGGAGATCGCCGAGCAGAACCAGAAGGGTCGCGATCTCGTGCCCAAAGCCCGGCGGGGCGGCCCGACGCCGCGCCAGTGGACGCTGCCCGCCCTGGAGAAGAAGATCTTCGGCCTCGAAGAGCAGTTGGCCGCTCTGGTGGAAGAGATGGCGCTCCCCGAGAGCGGCCCGCGGCTCAAGGACTTGCAGGAGCGCTATCAGGCCATGAGCGAGGAATGCGAATCTCTGACGAAGATTTGGGACGAGCTGACGGCCGTGTAGGGGAAAAGTCAGGGGGGCAAGAATGGCGATCGGCAACCTCACTTTGGACGGCCTTCGATGATAGTCTGGCAGACATACCTCGACTCGGGGAACAAGTATTTCAAGCAGGGGCTCTACGAGAAGGCCGAGGAGCTGTATCAGGCTGCTGTCCGCGAGGCCGAGAAGAACTTCGGCGAGCAGGATGCGCGCCTGGGCACGAGTCTGAGCCGGCTGGCCAACCTGTACACGACCCAGGGCGATTTCTCCAAGGCCGAGCCGCTCAGCGGGCGCGCCCTGGAGATTTTCGAGGCCGTCGACCCGGCCCACCCCGAGCTGGCGGGCACGCTGGACAACCTGGCCGGTCTGGCCAGCATCCGGGGCGACTTTACCGCCGCCGAAGCCCATTCCGAGCGCGCCCTGATGCTGAAGGAAGCCAGCCTGGGCCCCGACCACCCCGAGGTCGCCAAGCAGCTCAGCAACCTGGCCTCCATTCGCATGGCCCAGGGCCGCCACACCGAGGCCGAGCCGCTCTACACCCGCTCCCTGGAGATCCTCGAGAAGGCCCACGGTCCCAACCACGCCGGTCTGGCCGCCACCCTCAACAACCTGGCCGCCATCTGCTACCTGGACAAGCGTTTCGAGGAAGCCGAGCCGCTCTGCAAGCGCGCTCTCGAGATCGACGAGAAGGAGCTGGGCTCGGATCACCCCGACGTGGCCACTGATCTGAAGAATCTGGCCGAGCTCTACCGCGCCCAGGAGCGCTACGCCGAAGCCGAGCCGCTCTACCAGAAGGCGCTGTCCATCCGCGAGAAGGTCCTGGGCGACACGCACCCCGACACGGGCACGATTTTGACCAACATGGCCGACCTGATGGTGGCCCAGCGCCGCTTCGAAGAGGCCGTGGACCATTTGCAGCGCAACCTGGCCATTCAGGAGGCCAATCTCGGCAACGACCATCCCGAGCTCGCGGGGCACCTGCTCAAGCTGGCCGAGGTGCAACTGGCGCTGTCCGAGCTGGACGACGCCGAGATCTCGCTCGACCGGGCTCTCGAGCTGCGTCAGGCGGAGTTTGGCTCCAATCACCTGCTGGTGGCCCAGGTCTTGCTGGCTCAGGGCGAGTTGCAGCAGGCGCGCGGCAACCTGGCCGAGGCCGAGGCGCTGCTGCGTAAAGTGGCGGCCACCCATCGCTCCAAGCTGGATACCAAGCATCCCGAGTCGCTGGCGTCCTCGTTCCGTCTGGCCGAGGTCATGATTTTGCAAGGCAAGCTGCCCGAGGCCGAGCCGATGCTGCGCCGCATTCTGACGGTGCAGGAGACCGAGCTCGGGCCGGACCATCCGCAGCTGGTGCCGGTGCTGCAGCGCCTGGGTCAGATCAACGTGGGCCTGCAGCGCTTCGACGCGGCCGAGCCCTACATGGAGCGCTGGGTCTCCATCCAGCGCCTGACGCTGGGCGAGGAGCACCCCGACCTGGCGCCCGCCCTGGAAGGGCTGGCCGAGGTCTACAACCAGCTGGGTAAGGTCGAGGAAGCCGAGCCGCTGCTGGCGCAGGCCGTCGAGCTGCGCGCCAACGCCGACGACCCGGCCGCCGACAAGAGCATCGAGGCCCTGGTCGAGTTCTACACCTCGCGCGAGCATATCGACGCGGCCGAGAGCCTGCTCAAGAAAGCCGTCGAGATTCACGAGCGCAAGTCGGGCGCCAGCTCGCCCGCGCTGGTGCCGCACCTGGACAAGCTGGCCGGCCTTTACCAGACGCGCGGACGCGCCTCCGAGGCCGAGCCCCTGCTCAAGCGGGCGCTCGAGCTGGCCGAGGCGGCCGAGGAGGAGACCGATGTCAGCGAGCGCCTGATGGGCCTGGCCGAGGTCTACATCCAGACCGAGGACTTCTTCGAAGCCGATAACTCGCTGCGCCGGGCGCTCGAGCTCAAAGAGAAGAAATACGGCGAGTCCCACGCCGAGGTGGCCCGCAGCCTGGAGAAGCTGGTCGACCTGCAGATGACGACCGAGGATTTCGAGGAAGCCGAGAAGCATTTGCGGCGCGCCCTGAAGATTCGCGAGGACAACCAGCACCCCGAGTTGCCCGCCACCATCCGCAAGCTGAGCCAGCTCAGCGGGTTGCTCGGCCGCGACACCGAGGCGGAAGTGCTGGCCGACCTGGCCGCGCGTCTGGAAGAGCAGACTGTCAACGCCTGACGCGGACCGTTACCGCTTCTTCTGGTATAATCAGTTGCGTGTTCCGGAATCGAGGCTTGAGCCTGGCCGAGCTGGTGCTTTCTTTTTTCCTGTTGTCGGCCGGCATCATCGTGGTGGCGCAGCTGTTTCAGACCAGTCTGCGACGTAACGCCGACTCGGGCCGGGCCGCCCGGGCCGCCATGGTGGCCCAGTCGAAGCTGGCCGAGATTCGTCAGTGGGCGGCGGGGCAGAGCGCGGGAGCCTATAACTTCGATAACTGGGCGCCCTACACGAACGTCACCGTGACCGACCCCGACGAGCCCGTCTTCACGGTCACGGTGCGCTCCCAGGATCAGACGGTGGGCAGTCTCTCCACCCAGCTCGAGTCCACCCAGACCGAGCAGCGACTCCTGACGCGCTCCCTGCGGAAGGTCGAGATCACGGTCTCGTGGTCGGGAGGCCAGGCCTATCGCCTGGTCTCGCTGGTCGGCGATCCCACCCGGCAGCTGGCCTCGCCCGCCATCAACGTGCAGGCGACCTCGCTGGCCAATCCGCTGGCCGCCGGAGCCACCGCCGACTTCCAGGGTCAGATTCTGGACTCGAACAACAACCCCATCCCCGACGTCGGCTTTCGCTGGGGAGTGGAGGCGGGCACCGGCGACGGCATGCTCGATTGGGTCCACCGCGATCAGCGCTCGTGTCGCTTCATCAACCGGTACGCGCTCAAGGATGGCAGCACGATCCAGGTGCCGGGCACCTGCTGGGTGCGCGCCACCAGCAACTACGGGGGTCCAATCCACAGCAACGTCGGTCCGCAAATGGTGTTGTCGCCGTGAAGCGGCGTGGCAGCAGCCTGGTGGAACTGATGCTCACACTGGGATTGATGGGCATCATGCTGCTGGTCGTCAGCCAGCTGGCTTCCGGCTACTGGCGCGCCTTCCACTCCGCCGATCGCTCCGAGCTCTACCAGGGCAGCGTGATCGCCGCCCAGATCGCCTGGGAGGCCGAGCAGGCGCTGTCCATCGTGCAACCGGCCAATGGCGCGACCTCCTCGGTCCTGGAGCTGACCATGATCGACCCGTTCGATCCCACCCGGATCAACCCGTCGAGCGCCACCGCCCCCTGGAATCCAGCCGGCAACCTGGTCACGCGCACCTACCAGGTGGTCGGCGAGGAGATCCTGCGCGATGACGGCACGACCGTCGAGAGCCTGGGCAGCGCCAAGGGCCTGAGCGTCCAGCGCAACGACCCGCTGGTGGTGGTCACGGTCTCGGTGCAGCCCGAGAACGCCATCTATCCTTGCCGCGCCAGAGGAGTGTTGCGGCTGTGAGGCGGCGCGGCAGTATCATCCTCTCGTTGTTGTTGCTGACGCTGCTGCTGGTGCTGGGCATGGGGCTCTCGTCGCAGTCGGGGCGTCGGAACGAAGGGGCGCGGCGCTTGCAGGACGAGATCGCGGCTCGGGCCGTGGCCGAGGCCGGCCTCGAAGATGCGCGCGAGAAGTTGCTCAAGGACCCCTCTTTTCTTCCGGCCGAGACGCTGACGGCTCTGAGCTACTCGGAGACTTTGCTCGACCTGGCGGGGCAGCCCTACGGTCGCTACACCGTGACGCTCGACCTGAGCCTGCAGGGCGACCCGCACCGCCTGATGCGCGTCGTCTCGGTGGGCGATGTGGGCGCCGAGGGCGCCTCGCGCGTGCGCCGCACCCTGGTGGCCGAGGTCGATATTTCCCCCCGGTTGCGCGACGACAGCGCGGTCAATCCGGACTATTTGCACATCATCAACTTCATCGACAAAGGAGCCTGGATCGAGCCATGAAGCGAGGATTCAGCCTGTTGGAGCTGATGGTCGTGGCCGCTCTCATCATGGGGCTGGCGGCGATCGGGTTGATGATGTCCGGCGGCCAGAAAGCGTCCGCCTCGACCCGCTCGGCGGCCGTCAGCCTGGCCGAGGAGCTGCGCGCCGCCCGCAAGCGCGCGATCTCGCAGGGCATGCCCGTGGCGGTGGCTTTTCCCACCCAGAACGGAGCCATGGCCCTGGCCGAGGGCTACTACATTCTCGAGGGCGACATGAATCCCCGAATCCGGCGGGTGGCCCGGGTCACCAGCGACGGCTCGGTGGGCTTCTTCACGGGCACCTGGGCCACCAGCGAAGCGGTCTCGCAAGCCATGCCGGCGGGCGGGACGACGTTTTCCTTCGATGCCTGGAGCGCGCCCAATCCGACCGATGGCCTGCTGGTCTTTCTCCCCACCGGACGCGTGGTCGCCAATGGACTGGTGCGCCACGCCAACAACTATCACGTGGTGGCCACGGCCGGTGCCGACACTGGAGCGGGCACGCCGGCGCCGGCCAGCCCCGGCCTGACCTCCCCGGCGGCCGCGTTCTCCATGACGCGCGCCTCCTCGCCGAATACCGTCGTGGTCTCTCCCTCCGGCACCATCCGCGTGATCGAGGGGCTGCCGGGCGCGGGGAGCGCGATGCTCGCCTCGGGACGGATTGCCGGCCCGGTGGCGGCCGTTCCCACCGTGACCCCGCCCGCCACCGCGCAGCCGGTGCTCACCAAGGTGATGGTCGAGCCCAAACCCACCGGCGGCGTCGAGGCACTGGCCACGCAAGACCGCACCCTGAGTCTGCGGGCCGAGGCCCAGAGCCCGCAGGGAGCGCTGCTCTACTGCCGCTGGACGTGCCCCGAGGGCGGCGTCTTCGGGTCGCCCGAAGCGCAGCGGATGGTCTGGGATCCCGCGGCCGCGGCTTACACGTGCACCTGGTCCTATCGGCCCGTGGGTCTGGCCAAGGACGCCCCGTTCCAGCTCCAGTGCGAGGTCGTCGACGAGTTCGGCAACGTGGCGGTCGAGGGGACGGCCGGCGTGGCCACGGTGACCGGCAAGGTGGGCGATCCCCTCGACGAGTTGATCGTGGCCCGCAAGAGCAACGGGCGGCTCAGCCTCTGGCGCGTCACGAGCGATCAGAGCCTGTGGGTCAAAGTGCTGGATGAGAATCAGATCTCCCAGACGGTAACCGATTTCGACACGGTCCTCATCAGCTCCGAAGGCGACCGGATGATCGTCGAGGTGGAGACCAGCGGCCCTGACCAGCTCTGGGTCGTGAACATGGACGGCTCGGGCTTGCGCCTGCTGGTATCCGGTCTTGGCTCGGGCTCACCCCGCCCCTACGCGCTGTCGCCGGACGGCACGGCGGTGGCCGCGGTCACCACCACCAACGGACTGGTCGTGCAGCCGCTCAATGGACCCCTTACCGTGGTCAAACCCGGGCTGACCGCCGGCTCGATGGCCTGGAGCCCGGACAGCAAGAAGCTCTTCGCGGTGCCCAGCATGAGCGCCAGCGCGCTGATCTGGGACCGTACCACCAGCACCTCCACCCCCGTCAATGCGGGCGCCGGCATGATGTTCAGCCAGGCCCTGTGGCCCAACGCCAACAAGGTGCTGTTCGTGGCTCTGGGGGGCGGCATTCTGCTGCAGCAACTGGACGTGCCGACCAGCGGGGTCTCGACCCTGGTCAACCTCGGCAACGGCCTCACCGATGCCATCAACCTCAGTCGCGACAACAGTCAGGTCTGCTGCTCGGTGATGGGTCCTCCGGGGCCGGTGATGCAGGCGGGCGACCGCTTGCTGCTGCAACCGGTAGCCGGCGGGGCGGGGACGTTTCTCAATCCCACTCCGATCGTGGGCAACGGCTTTTACTCCAAGGACGGCCAGCGGCTCTACTCGGTGGCCTGGGCCACCCCCAGCTCAAGCGTCTGGGAAGTCCAACAGTGCAACATCGACGGCTCCAACGCCAGCATCATCTTGAGCAACGCGACGCTGTTGGGCGTGCGGTAGGCGAGGGATCGACTCCCCCCGGGCGAACCAGGCTTCTCATGACGAGGCTGGTGCTCAAGCAGGGCGACATTACCGCCGAACAGGTGGACATCATCGTGAACGCGGCCAACTCGGGCCTGGCTGGCGGCGGCGGAGTGGACGGGGCGATCCACCGGGCCGGAGGGCCCGCCATCATGGAAGCGTGCAAGGCCGTCCGGGCCGAGCGAGGTCACCCTCCCTGCCCCGCCGGTCAGGCGGTCCTCACCACGGCCGGCAACCTCAAAGCTCGCTACGTGGTGCACACGGTGGGCCCGTTCTTCGAGGGCGGCCGCTCCCAGGAGGCCGAGACGCTGGCCAGCTGCTACCGCAACGCGCTGGCTCTGGCGCTGGCCAACGATGCGCGCACGATCGCATTTCCCAGCATCTCGACCGGAGCCTACGGCTACCCCATCAAGCTGGCCGCGAAAGTAGCCGTCGAGACGGTGCGCGAGTTCGTGGCCCAGAACCCGGGCCGGCTCGACGAAGTGCGCTTCGTGGTGTTCTCGGCGGGTGACGAGGCCGTCTACCGGCCTCTGCTGAGCTAACGTGCTGCCACCCGGCTCGCTGCTGCAGCGCCGTTATCGTATCGAGCGCATGCTGGGACAGGGGGGCATGAGCCAGGTCTATCTCGCCACGCATCTCGGGCTGGACCGCCAGGTCGCCGTGAAGATGCTGCAACAGCTCAGCCAGGACCCGGCCGAGCAGTGGCGCTTCGTCGAGCAGTTTCAGGAAGAGGCGCGCATTCTGGCCACGCTGGATCATCCCAACCTGGCGGCGATCATGGATCTTTTCATGGACCAGCAGATGCCTTACCTCGTGATGGAGTTCATCGAGGGCCGCACCCTGGAGCAGATCGTGGAGCTGGCGCCGCGCCGCCTCAGCCAGCGCAAGGTGCTGGAGTGGACCGGGCAGTTGCTCGACGTGCTCGAGTTCCTGCACACGCGCAATCCGCCCGTGATCGTGCGCGATCTCAAGCCCGCCAACGTCATGCTGGGAGCCGACAACCGCCTGCGCCTGATCGATTTCGGCCTGGCCAAGATGATGACGCCCGGATCGCGCACCAAGGCGATCGTCAGCGGGATGGGCTCGGAAGGGTATGCGCCGCTGGAGCAGTACGGCGGGGGCGGCACCGACCAGCGCACCGACCTGTACTCGCTGGGCGCCACGATGTATTTCCTGCTGACGGGCAAGCATCTGCCCGAGGCGCCGCTGCGCGTCACCAACCCGCAGCTGAAGAAGCCGGACGACAACGCCACCGTCACCGACGAGGTCTGGCGCGCGGTCGGCAAGCTGCTGGAGGTCTATCCCCAGAATCGTCCGGCCAACGTGGCCGAGGTCCGCGCCCTGCTGGGCCTGACGGCTTCGCATCCGGCGACCATGGCGGTCAGCGCGCCGGGGCGCCGCTGCTTGAGCTGCGCCGCCCTGCTGCGCACGGTGCAGCAATCGAGCGTGCAGCTCGAGACCTGTCCCCATTGCGGGGGCGTCTGGCTGGAACGGCTCGAGGTGGAGAAGCTGCTCAAGAACGCGTTTCCCGCGGCGCCCGCGGCCGCCCCGCCGCCCCCCGCCCCCTCCAAGCGGCGCAGCTCCAACCGGCGCAGCAAGGTTCCCACGCCCACTCCCCCCCCGCCGCCCCCGGCGGCTCTGGGTGGGCCCAGGCAGAAAGAGCCGGAGAAGAAGCAGACGCCGCTCTGGCTGCAAGTGCTGGAAGGCCTGCTGGACAACAAGCGATGAAACGCCTGCTGTTGTTGCTCTTGATCGCGGTCGCTGTGGCCGAGCCGGACTACTTTCCCCTCAAGACGGGTATGAAGTGGACCTACCAGTTCGTGGGGGCGCAAAAGTTCGAGTACACCGTCGAGGTGGCCCGTGTGGAGGGCCAGAAGGCCCTGGTGCGCACCATCATGCCGGCCGTGCTGACCCAGGAATGGTATCTCAAGGACGCCGAGGGCCTGGAGCTCACGGGGATGGAGGATCCCGACGGCACGAAGGCCGAGTACAAGCCGTTCCGGCCCTATCTGAAGGGGCCTCTGAAGCCCGGGACGACCTGGACCTGGACCGGCAAGCTGGGGCCCAGCGCGGACATCACCGACAGCAACAAGATCGTCTCCACGTCTCAGATCAAGGTACCCGCGGGCACGTTCACCTGCCTCGTCGTGGAGACGACCACGACCCAGGCCGGGGGCTCCCTGAAGCAGACCAGCTATTACGCGCCCGGCGTGGGGCTGGTGAAGTACGTCAGCGAGAGCAAGGCCGGCAACTGGTCTAGCCAGCTGAAGAGCTGGTCAGGACAGGGATCGGCTCCAAAGCCTTGAGCACGTCGCTGGGCGTGAGGAGCGGCACTTCCGGCAACACGTAGGGCTCGCCTTTGGCTGGATACAGGACGTAGAGCGGCACACCGGCGCGGTTGAATTTTTTCAGCTCCTGGGTGATGGCTTCGTCGTAGCGCGTCCAGTCGGCTTTGAGCAGAACGATGCCGCGGTCTTTGAAGGCTTTCTGGACCTCCGCGGGCTTGAGCCCATTCTTCTCGTTGACCTGGCAACTGAAGCACCAGGCGGCGGTGAAGTCTACGAACACGGGCTTGCCCTGGGAGCGCAGCTCGGCCAGCTTCTCGGCCGAGAACGGCTGCCAGATCTCGTTGCTGTGGGCCTGCTTGGGCCCGTCCTCAGGCTGCTCCTGCACGGCCAGGTAGGCCAACCCGAGGCCACAGCAGAGCATGAGAAAAGCGAAGGCCATTCCCTTAGCGCGGGTGCCCGCTTTGACGGCGAATCCCCAGCGGCCGT
The DNA here is from genome assembly GCA_039809865.1 of Vulcanimicrobiota bacterium. GTDB lineage: Bacteria > Vulcanimicrobiota > Xenobia > Xenobiales > QWHO01 > QWHO01. Next base: position 46,192 of record JBDHVW010000029.1, on the reverse strand, counting down.
AAGCCCACCCGGCCATCCCGATCAGGACCAGGGCTTCCACCAGGTAAGCCATCGCGTTGACGCCGCTCTGCTTGCCCAGAATCCACAGCATATAGCCCGCCGCCGCCAGCATGGGGAAAGCCAGGAACTGCTTGAAGCTCTCCATCCACGGACCCGGCCGGGGCACGAAGCTGAGCAGCGCGGGCACGCTGGTCAACAACATGTAGGGGAAGGCCATGCCCAGACCCAGGGCCGTGAAGATCAGTACCGTCTGGACGGCGGGCGCGCCCAGCGCGAAGTTGATGGCGGCGCCCATGAACGGCGCGGTGCAGGGGGTGGCGACCAGCGTGGCCAGCACTCCGCCCCAGAGCGCCCCGGCCAGGCCGGACTTGCGGTCGGCCACGTCGCTCAGGCGCGTCAGGCCGACGCCGACTTCGAACACGCCCAGCAGGTTGAGACCGACCCCGAAAAACAGGAGGGCCTGGAAAATGATGATTGCCGGAAACTGGTTCTGAAAGCCCCAACCCACGCCCTGGCCGGCGGCTTTGAACGCGAGGAGCGCGCCCGCCAGGACCCAGAACGACAGAAGCACGCCCAGCGAATACAGGGCGCCGTGGACCCAGGGCTTGCCTTTGTCCTCGCCGGCCGCCTCGACCAGGCTCAGCACCTTGAGCGAGAGAACCGGAAACACGCAGGGCATCAAGTTCAGCACCAAGCCGCCCAGGAAAGCCCCGAGCAGGGCCGGCCAGAAGGTCGCCGCCGGCTGGGCGGTCTGGGTGGCCCCTGCCTCCGGCTTCGGCCCGATGGCGGCGTCCAGCACGAAGCCTTTGTCGTCCACCACCAGCACGCCGGAAATCCGCTTCGGGGGTGGGTCGGCCGGCTTGAGGTGGAGCTGCGCATCCACGAGGCTCTGCTCGCTGGCAAGCACGATTTGCCCCTCGCCGTAAGGAAAGAACCTGGCTTTGGCGCCACTCACGGGAACCACGATCGAGCCGTTCTCGAGCCAGACGCTGGGCGTCGTGGCGAGAGGCTCCGGCAGGCTCTGGCGCGCTTGCTCGAGCGTCGCGGCCTGCGGTGAGGGCTGCGCCGCGGCCCCCGACTGCAGCGTCAGCTCGAGGTCGGCCTTCCCCGGGATGCATGACTCCTTGCAAGCGAGGTAGCTTACCTTCGCTTTGATCGGGAGGGGGCCCGGCTTGAGGTCGGGAGCGGCCTGAAACTCCGTCAGGAGGTAGGTCTCGCCCGAATAGCCGTAGCTGACGACCCCCTGCACGGCCAGAACGCTCGGGACCGGCCACTGCAAAGCTCCCGCCTTGACGCCCTCGGGCAAGGTCCATTCGATCGTGGTGGACAGACCCGCGTCCCCGACGTACTGCCAGTAAGTGTGCCACTCCGGATCCATCTTGAGCCGCAGGGCCACCCAGAACGTGCTGCCCGGCGCCACCACCGTCTGATCGCTGACGAGCTCGGACTCCACGTGAGATTTCTTCACGGGCTCGGCCCAGGCCACGACCGCGAGCAAAAGGATGAGTGCCAGGAAACGTTTCATACCCAGCAGTTTCCACGCAGGGTGCGGGCGTCCTCGGGAGAAGGCAAAATCATGCGCGCCGTCATCGTGGCCGGAGGGGTCAATCGACGCTCTCTCTACGAAGGCTACAAGCCAGGCTGTAAGGCCCTGGTCGAGATCGCCGGCCGTCCGCTCATCAGTTACGTGATGGAGGCGCTGGATGGCGCCGTGGACGAGATCGGCATCGTGGGGGACGAGAAGCTGCTGGCTCCGGTAACCGGGCCGCACACCTTCGCTCCCCCGGGCAAGAATCTACTCGAGAGCCTGATCCAGGCACTGCGCATGTTTCCCGACGACCCCTATGTGTTGCTGGTTCCGGGGGACCTCCCGATGGTCCAGAAGCCGATGGTGGAGCAGTTCCTGGCCCTGTGCAAGCAACGTCCGCGCGGCGACTTCTACCTGGCGATGGTGCCCGAGGAGCGCTTCCACGCGCCTTTCAACCAGATTCGCAAGTACATGAGCCCGTTCAAGGACGGCGTCATGTGCCACGGCAATCTGGCGCTGGTCAATCCGGACGTGCTCGAGGTGCGCGAGGCGATGGATCGCATCGACCCCGTCTACCAGCAACGCCTGAGCCCGGTCCGCTCGGCCATGGCCCTGGGACCCGGGCTGGGGCTGGTCTACATGCTGGGGGTGCATTTCTTTCACCGCCTCAAGATGGAGACGTTCGCCCGCATCGCGGGCCGGCACTTCGGGCTGAAGCTCGTCCCCATCGTTTGCCCCTACCCCGAGCTCGCCATCGACGTGGACGAGCCGGCCGACTACGAGGTGGCCTGCCAGGTGCTGCGCGAGCGCTAGGCTCCCAGCTCTTCCAGCTCTTCCAGGGTGAAGCGCCGGGGGATGTGCTGCGGACAGTTCCAGTCGAAGGCCGCCAGGTCGATGACGATGCGCCGCTCGGTCGGGCTCTCGACCACCCGGGCCCGGCCCCAGATCTTGAGCCGCCTCTGGTTTGGGTAGTCCATCAGGAAGAGGGCCACGCGGTCATTGTCCTTCAGATTCCCGACGGTCAGGAACTGCTTGTTGCCAGTCAGGTCGATGAAGCTCAAAGTGCGGGGATCCGGAGTTTCCAGGAAGCCCTTCGGGCCGCCCCGGAACTGGATGTAGGGCCAACCGTCCTGATTGACCGTGGCCAGGTAGAAGCCGTCGCGGGCGCGGATGAACGCTCTTTCGGCGGGACCGAAGACGTCCTCGGCCTCCCCTTCGAGCCGCGCATAGGACTTACGGCTGCCGTGGCGCTCCTGTTCGGCTTTGACGCTGGGGGTGAAGGCGATGTTGGTGAATGCTCTTGCCATGATGGGTTCAGCTTAGCCGCCCGACGCTCGCAAAAAAATGGTCCGCGGCGAAAGGCATTCTTGCACAGGATGCAAGAATAGGGCATGAATGGACCGATTTCTTGCAATGCGAGTCTTCGTGACGGTGGCCGAGTCGGGCAGTCTGGCCGGCGCGGCGCAGAAGCTCGACCTGTCGGCCCCGGCCGTGACCCGCTCGTTGGCCGCGCTGGAGAAGCACCTGGGCACCCGGCTCATGCACCGCACCACGCGCAGCCTGTCGCTCACCGAGGCCGGCGCGCGCTACCTGGAGGATTGCCGACGCATCCTGCACGAGGTCGAGGAGACCGAGGAGTGGATGCGCGGCGAGCAAGGCGCGCCCCAGGGAATGATCGGCCTGACGGCGCCGGTGCTCTTTGGACAGAGCTTCGTCCTGCCCATCGTGCGAGACTTTCTCGACCTCTACCCGCGCGTCGAGGCGCGGGTGATGCTGCTCGACCGCGTCGTCAGCCTGCCCGAGGAAGGGCACGACCTGGCCGTGCGGATCGGCAAGCTGCCTGACTCGGCGTTGTTCGCGACCCCGGTGGGAACGGTGCGGCGCGTGCTGGTCGCGTCGCCGGAGTATCTCGCCCGGCACGGCTCCCCGCGCGAGCCGGCCGAGGTGAGCCAGCACCGCCTGATCGGCACCTTCGGGCAGCAGTCTCGCTGGACGTTCCGCACGACCTCGGTGCGCCTTCGGCCGCGGTTGAACGTCAACAGCGTTCAGGCCTCCCTGGACGCGGCCCTGGCCGGGTGGGGCGTCGCCCGTCACCTGTCCTATCAGGTGGCCGAGTCGGTGCAGGCCGGCCGGCTGGTTCTGCTGCTCCCCGAGCACGAGCGCGACCCCTGGCCGATCCACGTGCTGCATCACGAGGCGCGGAGGAAGTCGCTCAAGGTGCGGCTCTTGCTCGACAGCCTCACCGCGGGCCTTCGCCGGCACCCCGCCCTGCAGGCCTGAGACCCTCGGCGCTGGAAACTTTCCGCCTCGTGACGGAGTTCGCCAAAGTCGGCCTGGCGGCCGCGCCTGGTTGCCCCAACTGCAAGAATCGGATGTCCGACCTGCCGCTGGACACGCTCACGGCCGGCGACACGGTGCAGTGTCTCTTTTGCGGGGAGAAGATCCGCATTCCCCAGCAGGTCCTGGACCGCTTGAAGCAGCAGCGCGACTTTCTGCTGGCCGAGGAAGCGGCCCGCCGCAAGAAGCTCACGTTCTGGCAGCGCCTGCTGGGCTGGCTGAAGGGGAAAGGGGCCTGATCCGAGCCTCGGAGGCCCCCATCGCGCCCCCGGCGAAATCCCTCAGGATGATCCGCCCCGTGAGCTCGGCCGGCGCCTCTCCCACCCCCCCCGCGCGGCAGCGCGAGGTCGTGGAGCAGTTGCAGCGCGACGGGGTCGAGTTCCGCGGCACCCGGAGCCTGCTCGGGATCCCCACGCCGCTGACGAAGAGCTTGCCGGCTGCCGAGGTCGTGGACCGCATCGGCACCCAGGTCGTGCTGTTCTGCCTGCCCGGCGTGGCGGCGGTCCCGCTGCACGACTTCGCCCAGTTGCAAGAAGCCGCTGTTTTCGCCCAGAAGCTACCCGACGAGCACGCCCGCCAGCCGGCCCTGGCGCGCAACCTGCGCGAGCTATCCGAGAAGGGATTCGAGTTCCATCACGAGGGCAACCTGGTGCAGCCTCAGGGCGCCTACGACGCCGTGCTGGGCAACCAGCCGGTGAAGGCGACCGCGGGCCAGCTGGAGCTGCCCCTGGACGAGCCCGGTGCCGCGCGGCTGCGCCAGTTCATCGACACGCCGGCTTTCCGGCTGGAGGCGCTCGGACTGCAATTCTTCCAGCAGGGCAATCGGGCGAGCGGTCTGCAGGTCTACGACCAGCCGACGGTCGACCTGGGCCACCTCAAGATCGCGGGCGGCCGCCTGGCCGAATTGGAGGCGCTGCACCACGAGCTGGGGGGTGGCGAGCTGAAGACCACTCTGGAAGCCTGGAAGACGGTGGCGGAAAATTCCCCTCGAGAAGCGCTGGTCAAGCTGGCCCGGTGGAGCTCACCCCAGCGCGAGGTCGCCATGCGGCAGGCCACGGCAAGCTTGAGCAGCCCGCAAGAGGTCTTCGCCCAGATTCCGCCCGAGAATCGCAACTCGTTCCGAGGGTCCGACGACCGCGAGCGCTACGAGCGGGGCGTCAGTCCGGTGCTCAACGGACTGCTGGACCGTCTGAAGGACTTTCCCGAGGTCGGCCCCGCGGCGGAACTGGCCCAGAAACTGGGAGCGGGGTGTCGGGCGTGGCACCGTCACGCCATCCTGAGCGCCTCGTTGAAATACCTCGAATCGGGTGGAACCGACCGGGTCCAGATGTTACTGAAGGTGCTGCCGGCCGACCCCGGCCAGGAGGCAGCCGAGGCGGCCCTGGAGGCGCTGCGGGGAAACCCGGTCCTGGAGAGGCTTCCCCGCGATGCAAAGCTCTGGCCCACCTCGCAGTGGGCGCTCTGCAAGATGCTGCTCGCTCCCGGCGAGGGGGCCGGCGCCCGCATGCTGGAGGAGGCCTACTGGCTGCGCGACGGCGCGGACGAGAACTTCAAGACGCTGGCGGAGGTCGCGCTGCAGGGCAACGCCGTGGGGCTCGCGATGCTGGCCGGTCTGACCGACAAGCGCCAGATCAAGTCGCTGGCCGAAGTGCTGCTCAAGGCGCCTCCCCCCGAGACGCCCGCCCAGATCGCCAGGTTGGGAGCCCGCGCCCTGCCCTCCAGCTCGCCGCCGGCTTGCCAGCAAGCCTTGATCGAGCGGCTCGACCCGCGTCATGCCGACCTCGTGTTGACGGAGTGCCTGCTCAAGGACGCCCCGGCCGTGCTGGACTGGGCCGGACAGCACGCGTCCAGCGCTCAGACTTTGCTGGATCTCCGCTCCAGCCTGGAGGTGAAGGACACCTTCCGCGAAATGGACGAGCGGGACCGGGCCCAGACCCAACGGGTGGGTTCGCAGCGCGCCGTGTTGCAAGCGATGACCCGATTCCAGGCCACTCGGGCCGCGGCCTCGTTCGCCCTGGCCCTCACCGAGGGCGCGCCCAGCGCCAAGACCTACCTGGCCCTGCAGGCCGCACTGGCGGGCGCCGAGGCCCGCACCCCCGGGGAGCTGGCCGCCCTGGCGGGCCAGATGTTGCAGCTGGACCCCCGGCCCGAGTCGGCGCACGCGGCCCTGAAGCTCCTGGAGGCGCATCCGGAGCTGCAGGCGTCCATCGCCGAGATACGCTCCCTGACCGAAGGGCTGACGGCGGGCGGTCCGGCCGCGGTCGCCAGCGTGTGGCTGGCCGAGGGTCCGGCCCGCGACCCCGCTCACTTCGCCACGCTGGGCTCCCAGGCTTTGAGCCGCCTCAACAGTCAGTTCTGGCGAGAGCGCGAGGGCGACGAAGACGTGCTGCCGGCACGCCTGCTGACCCGCGCCACGACCTCGCCGGCGGCCTCAGCCGCCCTGAGCTTGCTCCCGGGTGTGCAGCGCAAGCTCGACCTGGCCCGCGACGTCCTGGCGGTGAGCTCGGCCCGGACGGCCCAGGAGCTGGCGCCCGCACTGCTCAAGCACGTTTCCGACACGGATGCGGCCGTGGCGCAGCTACAGAAGCTGCCGGGCGGCCAGGACAACGCCGCCGGCTGGGCGCTGCTCGCGCAGGGACTGAAGACCTCGGTCCGGCACGAAGTCGCGCTCTTCTTGCACTCGCACGGCCCGCTCGAGCGGTCCGACCTGGACCGGTTCGCCGAGACGCTGCGAGAGGCCAACCGGAACGATCGCCGCTCGGACGACGACCGGGGGCGCATGGCCGAGCGCGACCTGGTGCTGTCGCGCCTTCCGCAGGTCGATGCGCGCTCCGAGGTCAAAAGACTGGTCAGCGCCGAGCGCTCCACCCTGGTGGAGGAGACGGACGCGGGCGTCACCGTCGGCGGAAGCCGCCTGCGGAAACGGGCCGAATAGTCCTACTGCTTCTCGCCGTTCAGCTTACTGATGCCCTGCAGGGTCGTCAGGAAGCCGCCGATGCCCATGCACACGGCCGTAAGGCCGCCGATGTGGCCGAAGGCGCCCGCGGCGCTGGCCATTCCGAGCACGCCACCCGCGCACAGCAAGGAACCGCGCAGGGTGCGGTTGTCGTCGCCCTGACCCCACTGCTCGGCCGCGCCACTGAAAGCGAGCAGGCCGCAGAAGCGCATCGCGTTGTTCAAAAGAGTGCCGGTCGGGACGGCCGCGATACCGGGCAGGCCGGCCATGGCGGGAATTCCGATCGAGGCGGCGGCCACCAGGCCGCAGCCGATGACGGCCAGAGCGACGCCGCTGCCGATGTTGCCCTTGCGGGGCGCCTGATCCTGGGGGGCGCTCAGGGAGACGAAGTCTTTCGTGCTGACGCTGGGCGTCTGCGACTGAGCCTGGGCGCTGCGAAAAGCGCCGGCGGGAGTGGTGGTGGCGGTGGTAACGAGCATGGGTTCCTCCTGTTTATCTCTTCACGACGCATCATCCCAGAAGAGCAGTTCGGGTTGGTTAACGGCTCATTACCTTTCAGATACCTTTCAGGTGCAAGGAGCATCATGCCGGCAAGATGATGACGTCAGCCCTGGCTTACCGGCATGTTCTCGATGCGCCCCAATCGTCGGCCTCCAAGCGGAAGGTCCCGAAGGGGGATCACTTCACGCCTGCCGAGCCCGACGAGAACCGGCCGCTCAAGATCTGGCTGCTGCACGGCAGCTTCACCGGCGGGCACGCGTCGGCCGCGAACTCGGTCAAGGAAGCGATCCTGCTCAAGGCTCCGGACGCCCAGGTCGAGGTCATCAACCACGCCGCCCTCTCCAAGAATCCACGGCCCGTCTCGACCGCCGCCGAGCGCGCCCTGTCCGATGGCAAGCTCTCGCAGGCCGTGCGCGAGTGGGGCTTCGAGCAGAATTTCGAGGGCAATCCGCTGCTGCACCTGGCCTCGCGCTGGAGCATCGCCTACGAGTCGATCTTCTCGGGTGATCTGCTCAAGCGCATCCATAACGAGAAGCCGGATATCCTGGTGGCCACCCAGGCTCCCACCACCGACCTGCTCAGCTACTGGCGCGAGCGCAAGCTCATCGACCAGCCGCTCCACGCCGTTGTCACCGATTTCGCTGCCCACCAGATCTGGAGCCAGGACGCCGTCGACCAGTACTACGTCGCCTCCGAGGCGGCCAAAAAGGACCTGGTGCGTTTCGGCGTGCAGAAGGACCGGATCGAGCCTACCGGCATCCCGATTCGGCCTTCGTTCTCCCGGGGTCCCCAGGACCGCGCCGAGATGAAGAAGCAGCTCGGCCTCGACCCCAACAAGCCTTTCGTGCTGGTGATGGGAGGCGCCGGGGGCACCGCCGACTTCAACGGCATGACGCACGCGCTGGACGCGCTCCCGAACGACTTCCAGGCCGCCGTTATCTGCGGGCGCAACGAGAAGGCGCAGAAGGCGCTGGAGCAGGATACTTTCACGCACGACGTGCGCTCGCTCGGTTTCATCACCAACGTGGTGGATTACATCGACGCCTGCGACCTGATCGTGTCCAAGCCGGGCGGGCTCTCCTCGTCGGAGATCCTGGCGCGCGGTCGGCCCATCTTGATCATCGACCCCATCCCCGGGCTCGAGGTGCAGAACGCCCGGCGGCTCTCGGCCGCGGGCGTCGGCGTCTGGGCCAAGGACATGGACGACATGGTCGTGCAGGCCGGCAAGCTTCTGGCCGACCCGAAGGCGCGCGAGCAGATGGAGCAGGCCGCGCTCAAGATGGGCAAACCCAACTCGGCCAGCGCCGCGGCCACCGAGATCATCGCCGCCGCCTGGGACCACCGGCTGCTGAGCACGGTCCGCAAAGACGGCGCGATTTAGACACTTTTCAGCCGAGTCCGGTAGACTCTGGGCATGAACCCGATCCGCATTCGTATCGACCACGGCCCCGGAATCTTCGAGCGCGGCTGCAACGCCGTCGGGCGCGGCTTGCGAAGCGCCGCCGACGCCACGCTGGGGATGTTCGAGCAGTACACTCCGCAGGGCGCCGAGCGCATGGCCGAGTCGATGGACAACCGCGACCTGAAGGCTTTTGCGGCGATGCACGGAGCGTTCTGGAGCACGGTCCCCATCGCCATCGGACTGCTCGGCCAGATGCCCACCGTCGCGATGCTGGGCGGAGCTGCGATGGTCGGCTGCATCGCCTACGGCCTCTACCAGGCCGTCAAGAGTTAGCCGCCGCCGCGACCCCGTCGAGATACTCGTGCAACTGGCCCATGATCGTCTGGGCCTTCAGGAAGTAATCTACGCACTGAGCCATTTTCTCGTTGGACGGATTCACCACGTACTCTCCCAGCGAATCCACCACCAGCTGACACATCCCCAGCGCGGTGTCGGTCATGCGCTTCTGGTCCTCGATGGCCTGCACCGTGGCCTCATCGGCGTCGGGCGGGGCCTGCAGGCCCTCGATACCCGTGCGCGACTCGGCCAGCTCCGCGTTCAGGGCTTGCTGATACGTCAGCAGGATCTCGGGAGGATGTTTGCCCTCGTGCACTTCCTTCAGCGCCGACAGGAGCGACGCAAAGCTGGGATTCTGCAGATCGACCGGGGCGCTCTGGTAACTCGTCATCCCTTGGTATAGTAGACGCCGCTGTTCGGATCCTTCGCGCGTTCCGAAATGACCTGGTGGCCGGGCCGATCGTTGTTGGATCCGATGGTGCGCGTGCCGCCCGCCTGGGTGACCAGCTCGACGTGGCCGCGCGAGTGGTTCATCCACACGTCGCCGGGCTTGGACTGGCTGGCCGGAACCTGGCGCCAACCCTGCTTGATGAGCGCCTTCTCCATCTCTTTCACGTTGACGTGGTGGCCCTGGAGCTTGCCGGCGCCCTCGAGGCACGAGCTGACGAAGTCGGCGCAGTTGTTCGTCTGACCGCCCGCCGCGGTAAAATGCGGCATCTTGCCCTTGATGTCGATGGCGTTCTGGCCGAGATACCTGCGTCCGATCTCCACGGCGTCGCTGCCGGAGGGGCCGCTGGGAGCGCTGCTGCCGGCGCTGGAGGTGCTGCCCGACGGGCTGCTCGAGCCGGTGCTGCCGGACGGCGAGCTGGAGCCGCCGTTGTTGAACAGGGGCACGCCCGCCAGTCCGCCCGGAGCGATGTCGCCCCCCGTACCGCAGCCGCCGCCACCCGCGCCCTGCTGCTGCTGGGCCATCTGACCGACCATCAACCCCAGGAGCATTCCCAGCAGATACTGCTGGAGCTGGCTCTGCTGGCCCATCTGGCCCATCATCCCCATCGGGTCCATTCCAAGTCGGGCCTGCGCCGCTCCGATTCCGCCGAAGGGCGACATATAGCTCATCGAGGGATCACCGATCCCACCGACCTGGCCGAGCGCTGCGAGTGGATCCATCGAGCACGAACCTCCCTTGCTGTTGAGGACATCTTACCACCCGTTAACGGCCCTCCCCTGGGGCCGAAGCTAACAGAGTGTAACCATTGTGAACAACTTGTTTCGAAAAATAAAGGAGGCCGCGGCTCTCGTCCGCGGCCTCCTTTTCAGGGACGCGCCGGGATTACGGCGTGCCGGCCGGAGCGACCGACAGCCCGCGCAGGGCGGCTCCGCCGCCCACGGCACCCACCGCGGTCACAGCGCCGCTAGTGAGGCTGACGCTGTAGAACGTGGAGGTCGTGCCGCCGGCGGGCGTGAGCGAGGCCCAGGCCTGTCCGGCGAGGTCGATGTCGAAGCCGATCAGGCCTCCGGTATCCACGCCCAGCGGGCCGACCGTGCTCAGCTGGCCCGAGTTGGCCGGGTTCTGAATCGCGAGCACGTCGGTGTTGGCGTCGATATCGAAGAGCGTGGTCGTGGCCGCGCCCGGGAAGTTGCTCGTGTAGGCCGAGCCGCCCACGGCCGGAACGGCGCCGAAGTTGACGTCGCCCGCGGCGTAGGCCAGGATGGCATCGTCCAGCACCGCACCGTCATTGGGGTTGATGCGGAAGTTCTGCTGCGAGAAGCCGGTCACGCGCGCGCGGTCCACCGTGGGGTTGAAGTCGAAGCCGAAGAACTGGCCCTGCAGGACGAAGTTGCTGTTGATCTTCGTCATGGCGCCCGTGGTGAGGTCAACCGAGTAGATGCCCTGGTTGACGCCCAGCACGTAGAGCGTGTTATCGGCGGGACGGAAGTCGATGGCCTGGGGGAGCTCCGCGCCCACCTGCAGAGCCACGGTGCGCACGATGGTGCCCGGGCTGGCGGGGTCGAAGAACACCAGGTTGTTGTCGGTGGTCAGACCCACCACGCGGTTCTGCACCAGTGCCGGCGGGACGGCCGTCAGACCGATCAGCTGGATGCCGCCGGCCAGGTTGCCGTAGTTGACCGCAAAGCCGGTCTCGAGGTCGATGCCGGTGAGGCGCGAGGTGGCCTCGCCCGGCACGTTGAGGGCCGCGAACGGCGAGCCGCCCGCGGTGATGTCGAAGCCGATCTGATCGGTGGTGTCGACGCCCAGCGAGCCGATGGTGGTCAGCGTGCCGTTGTTGGGCGGGTTCTGGAGCACCAGCACGTCCAGCACGCTGTCGATGTCATACAGCTGCGTGGTGGTGGCGCCGGGGAAGTTGTTGGTGTAAGCCGCGCCGGCGATGCTGGGAGTGTTCTGCTCGTTGAGGTCGCCGGCGGCGTAGGTCAGGCCCGGGTCGCCCGTGCCGATTCCCGTAGCCGGGTTGTAGCGCGAGTTCTGCTGCTGGTTGCTGACTTCGCGCAGACGGTCCACGACCGGGTTGAAGTCCAGGCCGAAAGCCTGGCCTACGAGGACGGGGTCGAGGTTGCCCACGTTGCCCACGGCGCCGGTGGCGGCGTCGATGGTGACCAGGCGGCCGCCTGTGGTGACACCGTAAAGCACGTTGTCGGAGGGGCGGTAGTCGATGGCCAGCACGGTCTCACCGGCGTTGAGGCCGGTGAGGGCCACCGTGCTCTGCAGCGAGCCGGGCGAGGTGGCCGCGAAGCGGACCAGCTGCTGATCGGCCGTCAGGCCCACGAGGGTGGCGTCGTTGTCAAAGATAACCAGAGTTCCGGTGACCTGCTGGCCCAGCGCAGCGCCGCCCGAGGAGGCGGAAACCGTGATGTTGACGGTGCGCGGGCCGCTGTCGACATTGTCGTCGATGGTGGGGACGCTGAACACCTGGAGCGCGTTCCCAGGCGGGAACTCCAGGGTGGAGTTGGTGGCCTGGTAGTTGACCCCGGCCACGGCGGTGCCGTCAGAGGTGGCCACGTTGACGGTGACCGTGCCGTCGGACCCGCCGGCCCGGCCGACGTTGACCGTCGCGGTCTGGCCTTCGATCACGTAAAAGCGCGGTGCCGCCAGCGAGATGACACCAAAGTCGTCGGGAACGTCGACGAAGAAGCCATCGTCGCCGCTTCCGCCGCAACCCGCGAGCGGAAAGCACGCGGACAGCAACAACAAGAGAAAGGCTGTTTTTAAGGATTTCATAAAGCTTGCGGTTCGACAGGCCCGATTTTCTAATCCTGTCGCATAGACAGTATCGGAATACCTTGTTGGGTCGCCGTTAACGCCCCCTACGCAGGGGCGGTTTCCCTCTCGCCCGAAGAAAGCGGAGCGCTTGTGGTTTCGGGAAGCCGGTGAGAATCCGGCACGGTTGCCGCCACTGTCAGCGGGGAGCCCGGATCGGCCACCTTTTTTGGGGAAGGCCGGTCCACTCGGGTGACGATCCGCGGAGTCAGGAGACCTGCCCGGGCGTTTTGACCAGCGGTCCCTCCGGACAAGAGGCGGCCAGGGCGCCGCTGAGCTTGCTTGGAAGGGCGCTGCGGATGAGACGCTGGTTGTTGATCCTGGTCTGGCTGCTGTGCGGCTGCGCCTCTTCCCCCCCACCCGAGGCTCCGGCGCAAGCCCGGCGCATCGTCTGCCTGGTGCCGAGCCTGACGGAGGTCTTGTTCTCGCTCGGTGCCGGTCCTCGCGTCGTCGGCGTGACCGCCAACGACAACTTCCCCCCCGAAGTGGCCTCTCTGCCGCGCGTCGGCGACCAGGTTCCCGACTACGAGCGTCTGCTGGCCCTCGAGCCCGACCTGGTGGTGGCCGATCCGGGCATGCAGCCGCGCGAGATCGACCGCCTGCGCGACCTGCGCATTCCCGTGCTGAGCCTGCCCGCCCAGTCCCTGGAAGGCCTGGAGGGCGCTCTTTCCCGCCTGGGGGCGGTCACCGAGACCGAGGCCCGCGCGGCCGAGTTGGAGAGCTCTCTAAAGGAGCGCCTGCGCCACTTCCGGGCTCGTTCGGGGCCGCGCGTGCGGGTGTTCGTGGAGATCTGGAACCGCCCGCTCATGACCTCCGGCTCCGGCACGTACGTGGACCAGCTGATCGGCCTGGCCGGAGGCGAGAACGTCTATCAGGATTTTGTCCGGACCTATCCCCAGGTCAGCATCGAGGACCTGCTGCAACGCCAACCGGACGTGATCGTGCTCACCGTCGGCGAAGTGGACGAAGCGCGCACGCGCCCGGGCTGGAACCGGCTGAAGGCCGTCCAGGCGGGCCGGGTCTTCAAAATCAGCTCGGATCTGCTGGTCCGCCCGACCCTGCGTTTCGGCGAAGCCGTCGAGCAGCTCGAGAAGGCTCTGCACCCTCGATGAGAATGCGGCTCGTCCGGGTCGTGCTGGCGGGTCTCGCCGTCCTGGCCGGCTGCCTGGCGCTCTCGCTGGCCCTCGGCAGCGCCACGCTCGACCTGCTCCACCTGGACGCCACGTCCCGGGTCATCCTGCTCGAGGTGCGGCTGCCGAGGGCCCTGCTGGCGGGGGCGGTGGGCGCCTGCCTGGCGACCGCCGGAGTGGCTTTTCAGGCGCTGCTGCGCAATCCACTGGCCGACCCCTACGTGGTGGGCGCCTCCTCGGGAGCGGCTCTGGGCGCGGCCCTGGCCATCCTGCTGGGGCTGACCGCCGTCCTGCCACTGGCCGCGTTCGCGGGAGCCGTGGCCGCGATGGCCTTCATCGTGCGCCTGGCGCGCATCGGCGGCACCCTCCCCGTGGACACGTTCCTGCTGGCCGGGGTCGTCGTCGGCTCGTTCCTCTGGTCGCTCGTCAGCTTTCTGCTGACCCTGGCCCACCAGGACATGCCGCGCATCGTGTTCTGGCTGATGGGCAGCCTGGCTGACGCGCGGTGGTCGCAGCTGCCGATGATCCTCCCCTATCTCGCGCTCGGCCTGGGAGGGCTGTTCCTGGCCAGTCTCACGCTGAACTTGCTCACGCTGGGCGAGGAGGCCGCCATCCCGCTGGGTCTCCCCGCCGAGCGCGCCAAGCTCTGGGTGCTGCTCGGCGCCACGCTGCTGACCGCGGCCGCCGTCAGCGTCAGCGGGCTGATCGGGTTTCTGGGACTGATCGTCCCCCATCTGTGCCGCGGTCTCGTGGGCCCCGACCACCGCCTGCTGCTGCCGGCGGCGGCGCTGGGCGGAGCCAGTTTCCTGATGCTGTGCGATACGCTGGCCCGCACCCTGTTGCCCGGGCAGGAGTTGCCCGTGGGCGTCATCACCGCCCTCCTGGGCGCGCCGTTCTTTTTCTGGCTGCTCTACACGCGGAGGCGCCTCGCATGAAAGCCACCGGGCTCAGCTACTCCTACACCGCCGGCAAACCCGCTCTGGACGGCGTATCGCTCGAGCTCCGCCCCGGCCTTACGGGCGTCCTGGGTCCCAACGGGTCGGGCAAGTCGACCCTGCTCAAGCTGCTGGCCGGCGTGCTCCAGCCCGGCGGCGGCCACGTGACCCTGGACGGCCGTCCCCTGGCCGATTACCCTCGCCGCGAGCTGGCCCGGCGCATCGCGTTCGTGCCCCAGAAGGTGGAGCTGCCTTTCCCCTTTCGCTGCCGGGAGCTCGTCATGATGGGCCGCTACGCGCGCATGCAGGGAGCCGGGCTGGACGAGTCCCGCCACGAGGACGCCGTGCGCGATGCCATGCGCGCGACCGGCACCGAGGCGCTGGCGAACCGCCGCTTCAGTGAGCTATCGGGAGGCGAGGCGCAGCGCGTCCGCATCGCCCAGGCCCTGGCCCAGGAAGGCCAGATCTTACTGCTGGACGAGCCGACTTCACACCTGGACATCGCCCATCAGCTCGAGCTGATGCGGCTGCTCCAATCGTTGTCAGGGCAGGCCCTGCTCGTCTCGCTGCACGATCTCAACCTGGCCGCCATGTTCTGCGAGCGGCTGGTGTTGCTCGAGGCGGGACGCATCCTGGCCGTGGGGACCCCTCCGGAAGTGCTCACGGAGGACCTTCTCGAGGCGGCCTACGCGGTTCGGCTCCAGGTCGAGCCGGGCATTCCCGTGCGCGTGTTCGCCAGGAATCCAGCCCCGGCCGCGGAATCGCCAGGGCTATGAATAAAATTCACAACCTCGTGTCGCTTCTGTTGCTCGGCTCCCTGCTGGCTTGCTCGGGGGGCAGCGCCTCCTCGGAGGGCTCCACTCCCTCCACCCCCGACGCTCCGTCCACTCCCGCCCCCGGCAACACCGCGACCCTGCGCATGACGTTCGTGCAGGCGCGAGCCATCCCGTCGAGCGTGACGGATCTCCGCTTCACCGGGCGGGACGTGACCGGCGCCGTGGTCTTCGGCCCCGAGACGCGCGCCAAGGCGGACAGCATCGAGCTGGCCGTCCCCATCACGATGACGAACCTGCAGATCGAGTATCTCGCCGGCGGCGCCGTGGTCGGAACCTACGGCCAGGCGGTGGTGCTGTCGGCCGGAGCGACCGTCACGATCAAAGACCCCAACTTCGCCGACGTGGGGGGCGGCAACAGCCCGGTCGTGACCAACGCGCTGGATCGCTTGAACCAGTTGCGCCAGGCGGCTCTGCTCGACAACCTGACCGAGGTGGCTGAGCTGACCGACGGCTGCACCAAACACGCCCTCTACATGGTCAAGAACAACACCTTGAGCCACGCCGAGGATCCCTCATTGGAGGCCTTCACCGAGGAGGGCGCCCGCGCCGCGCAGCAGAGCAATCTGTTTGCCACCACGGCGTTGCGCGCCTCGGCTGTCTCGATGATCGACCAGCTCATGACCAGTCCTTTCCACGGGCCCGGCTTCATCGACCCGCGCCTGCACCAGACCGGTATCGGCTACTACACCGAGAACCTGGGCAGCAACCGGATCCAGACCGCTCTCGCGGTGGATGTCCTGTCCGGATTCGGCACCGGCACCTTCCCCGTCTTGTTCCCCAGCAATGGCGCCGTGATCAACCTGCGCTCCTACGAGGGCGGCGAGGTGCCCGATCCGCTCGCCGGGCTCTCGGGCTACAGTGCGCCCACGGGGCCGCCCCTCTACATCATGCTGGGGAGCGGCGCGATCACTCCCGACGTGTCCGAGTTCTCGGTGACCGAGGCCGGGGGCGGAGCGCTCGCGGTGGCGGAGTTCGACGAGACGAACTACGTCAACCCGAACGCCCAGGATCAGGCGACCGGACGGGCGATTCTCAACGCCCGCGACACGATCGTCCTGCTTCCCAAATCGCCCCTGGTGGTCGGGAAAACCTACGATTGCGCGCTGACGGTGAACGGCCAGAAGCTGATCTGGTCGTTCTCGGTCACTGCGAGCAACTGAGCTCTTCCTTCATCAGGTCATACAGCGCCAGGATGGCCCGTTTCACCTCGGGCTCGACGCTGGTCAGGTGCTCCATCAGGATATTCTCCGCGGTATCGCGGCGGCTTGCCAGATCAGGCATCGGGTCATCCTCCTTCGTTCGGTGAGATGACCCTATGGTAAACCTCCCCTTCAGCAGAGGGCAGGGACCCGGATACTGGCTTCGTGGGAAAGCAACCAGCGCTTGACGTCGAGCCCCCCGGCAAAGCCCGTCAGGGTGCCGTTGCTGCCGATCACGCGGTGGCAGGGCACGATGATCCCGAGCGGATTCTTGCCGTTGGCGGCGCCCACGGCGCGCACCGCTTTCGGGCGTCCGATCTCGCGTGCGATGTCGGCGTAGCTCTTTGTTTCCGCGAACGGAATCTGGCGCAAAGCCATCCAGACCTCTTGCTGGAACGGCGTTCCCTTCGGGCGCAGGAGCAGGTCGAACGTCTCGCGCCGGCCGGCGAAGTATTCGTTCATCTGGCGGACGGCCTCTTGCAGCACCGGCTCCTCGGGCGCGTGCGTCCCGAGCGGGGTGGCGCCGGCCCACATGAGCGAGGTGAGGGCTCCGTCCTCGGCCGTAAAAGCGATCGTGCCGATGGGGCTGGGGCAGAATGCGTGCTTGATCATGGGGATTCTCCTTCGAGCAGGTTTTGGGGGCGGGTCCAGAGGTGCATGACGGCGTAGGCGCGCCAGGGACGCCAGCTTTCCGCGCGTTCCGCGGCCCGGGATCCGAGCGCCTTCTTGACGCCCAGGTCGCCGGCCGGAAACGCGTCCGGCCAGTGCAGGGCGCGCAGGGCGACGTAGTGGCTCGTCCACGGGCCGATGCCGGGCAGGCGCTCGAGCTGTTGGAGCGCCTCTTCCACGGGCAGTTGACCGTCCAGGCGCAGCTCGCCGCGGGCGGTCGCCTCGGCCAGCGCGACCAGGCTGGCGGCGCGGGTGCGCGGCATCCCGATGGCCGCCAGCTCGTCGGGATCCTCTTGCTGGAGCTGCTCGGGCGTCGGGAAGAAGCCAGCATAACGGTCGACCAGCCGGCCCGCCAGGGTGGTGGCGGCCCGCACGCTGACCTGCTGGCCGAGCACGGCCCGCAGGGACATCTCGAACGGATCGAACGCGCCGGGAACGCGCAGACTGGGATCGTAGCGCGGTCCGAGCACCTCGGCGATGCTCTCCGGGTGGGCGTCCAGGTCGAAGAGATGGCGCAGGCGCGCGGTCAGCGGCAGCACCTCGTGGGCCAGCGTGAGCGGCAGGTGGGCCAGCAGCGCGGGTTTGCCGGGATGGTGGTGCACGGTAATCTCGCCTTTGCGGGTGCGGCGCCGGTATGCGTGGGCGCCGATCGTTTCGACGGCCGGAACGGCCCTGTGGCGGAGGAATTCCAGCAAGCCCTGCCAGTCGTAGGGAGGCCGGTAGTCCAGTCGGAGCGTGATCCCGTCCTGCGTGGCGGCGCGCTCTTTGCGCAGCGCGCCCGGAGGCTTGCCGAACTGGTCCTGGAACGCCGAATTGAAGCGTCGGACGCTGCCGTAGCCGCAGGCGAACGCCAGCTCCGTCAATCCCAGGCTCGAGTCTTTCAGGAGTTGCCTGGCGAGAGCGAGCCGTCGGGTCTGCGCGAGCTGCACGGGGGACACGCCGAGCTCGCTCTGAACCGACCTGCGCAGGTGGCGGTCCGTGACCTCGAGCCTGTCCGCGAGCTCCGTGACGGAATGGTCGTTCAGGTAGCCCTGGTCGATCATCCGCACGGCGTTGCGCACCAGGCGCGAGACGGAATCCACCGGAGCGCTCCCCGGCGCCAGCTCCGGACGGCAGATCAGGCAGGCCCGATACCCCGCCTGCTCGCACTCGGCGGCCGTGCGATAAAACGTGCAGCGGTCGCGCCCGGGACGTCGGGCCGTGCAGACGGGCCGGCAGTAGATTTTCGTGGTGCTGACGGCCGTGAAGAACTGTCCATCGAAGCGGGCATCCCTGGCTGAGAGCGCGCGGTAGCATGTGTCAGAATCGAGCATCGAAGCCACTCTAGCACGATCACGAGGAAGCTGTCTCGCCATTTTCGGACCTGACCACGACGAGCTCATGGCACTCGGTCAGGTCGGGGATCTCCCAGCGGTCCAGGAGGCGCTCGAGGGCCGCGCCGGGGAACGGCGGCTCGCGCTCGGCGTTGCGGCGCATGAGCTCGGCGCAGGACGTCTCGCAATAGATGAGCCGGATCCAGGCATGGTAATCCGCCATCAGACCGAGGCAGCGCTCGCGTTGATCGCGGCTCAGGTTCGTCGCGTTCCAGACGAACTCTCGTTTCGCGCGCAGGTGCTCGCGCGCCAGCTCACGCGCGCGCTCGGCGACCGGAGCCTGGTCGTCCGTCGGCTTGATGCGGAGCTCGCGGCGGATCGCATCCAGCGAGACGACGGGAAGGTCGGGCAGGTTGGCCTGAAGGTAGGTGTCCTTGCCAGCCCCGGGCAGACCGCTCAGCACGTGCACGCGGCAGCGCGTGTCGTCGTAGGCCTCCTGATCGGGGGCGCGCGTGTCCGAGCGGAAGTAGGCGAATCGCGTGTGGGGCGTCGGGAACGCGTAGGGCGCGCTGGCGCAACCGTGCTCGCGGGCGTAGTCGGCGAACAGGACGGCCTCGTCGATCAGGTTCTGACGGTCGGGTGCCTGGCGCCCGCGGGCGTCGGCCTCGGCCTGGATCGACAGCAGGTCGCAGCGGGCCGTCTGGCTCACCTCCAGCAGCAGCCGCACCGGCTTCTCCAGCGCCCAGAACGGCACCATGTGATGGCGGATGAGGCCGCAGATCTGCTCGCGGGCCGCGTAGGGCACGTCCATTTGCCAGAGGATCCTTCTGGCCATGACGGCTCCGCGGCGGGCGTGGCCGGCCGAGGTCAGCTCTCCGTCCGGGCCGATGCGCGTGCAATCGGGCTTGGCCACGTCGTGGAGCAGCGCGCAGGCCCAGAGGATCTTGCGGTCGCTCTCATCCAGCGCTCGGAATCTCGGGCCTGCGGCCAGCTCCTCACAGACCATGAGCGTGTGGGTCCAGACGTCTCCTTCGGCATGATAGCGAGGATTCTGCTGGCAGTCGCGCATCGGCTCCAGCCAGGGGTAGTCGGCCGGAGAGACCTTCCACTCGGGGGGACGCGGCATCGGCTCAAACATAGAGCTCCGCGTGGTCGGCCAGGGTATTGGGCAGGATGGGGCGGCTGAGCCAGTGGCTGCCTGAATCGAGCACCGCGGTCAGGAAGCTCGGGCGCACGAGTTTGTAGCGCTCGCGCACGACTCCGTCCTCCTCGACCTTGAGGTAGAGCCCCTCGCTGAGGTCCTCCGGGTCGGTCTCGAGCGCGGTGCGCTCGGGATCGAGGCTGTGGCGCTCCGCCTCCTGGCGCATTCGGGTGCGCCATTCGGGCGACTTGTAGAGCGACGGGCGGATCATCGCCCAGAGCGCTTTCTGACTCGGGGCGAGGCCTTCGTGCAGCACCGGCACGGAGACGATCGGGAGGTCTTGCAGCAGCTCGCGCCGCCGCCCGGTGGAGAGGAACTCGTGAGTCTCGGTGTCCAGCACGTCGAACTCCATGAAGTAGTGCGGGAGCTGGTCGTAAAACACGGTGTGCTTGGCGTAGAGCCACTCGCCGTAAACGACGTAGCGGTGACCGATGCGTTGGAAGATCGCCTGCTGGTGGCAGGCGGCCCAGGTCTTGAAGAGCGCGAAGTGGCGCTCGCGATGGCCTCCGGTCAGGTAGTGGCCGCGGCTCTGGAGCAGCAGCTCGCCGTCCTCGTGGAAGCTGAGGGCGGCGTTGGCGCCGTCCAGCTTCTCCTCGACGACCAGGTGACGGCCCTCGACGGCGGTGTAGGGGATGTCGTCCAGCTCCTCGTCGCCGGGCTGTCGGCGTGAGCCCTCCAGGTGGTGAGTGCGGGGATACTTATGCATGAGCTACGGCCACGATGTGGTTCAGAACGTAGTCGATGCGCACTCGGGACGCGCCGGCCTGGGTGAGCAGCGTGGTCAGCGAGTCTTTTGTGAACAGGCGGAGGTGCTCGGGATTGTCGTCCTCGTGCGAGGGCACGCTGACGAGCACGTGTCCGCGGGCCAGGCGCACGGCCTCGCGGGCGGCGGGAAGCGGGTCCTCGAGGTGCTCGAGCACCTCGAGCGCGGTCACGACGTCGAAGGATTCGTCGTCGAACGGCAGCGGGGTGGCGAGGTCGGCCTGCAGCGCGTGCAGGCGGGGAACGCCTCCCCGTTTGACGGCCAGGATGTCCTGGACCCGGTCGGCTCTCTGGTCGATGCAGGTCACCTCGAGGTGCGGCAACTCGTCGAGGAGGGGCCACAAGAAGACGCCGCGTCCGGTTCCGAAGTCGAGCAGCGTCTGAGGCTGGAGCTGTTGCAGCACGCCCAGCACCTTGCGCACGCGCGGCAGCGCCGCGGCGCGCTTGAACTTGTGCGTGCGCAGCTCGTTCTGGCGTGCGTGTTGAACGAGCTCCTCGAGCGGAACCTCCGGGTCGAGGGAGAGCTTGCCCCGCACGAACGCGGCCAGGAGCTCGTCGTAATAGCCTTCCATGCCGGGGAGGATTGTCGGCGCTCGGGCGGATGTCCTGGCGCGCGAGCGTATGCGCGCGGGTCGATACGACAGAATTTCGTCGTACGACCGCGGTAGGGCGGTATACGGGGCTGTGGGCGTCGTACGACTTCCGTGCGAGCGTATTCGGCCTTACCCGGGTCGTACGACGTGTGCGGGTCGTACGACGGAAATTCGTGGTACGACGAGCGCGGGTCGTACGACGGAAAATGGTCGTACGACCGCGG
This sequence comes from Vulcanimicrobiota bacterium, assembly GCA_039809865.1. Lineage (GTDB taxonomy): Bacteria > Vulcanimicrobiota > Xenobia > Xenobiales > QWHO01 > QWHO01. Next base: position 24,993 of record JBDHVW010000029.1, on the reverse strand, counting down.
TAGGGCGGTCTACGGGGCTGTGGGCGTCGTACGACTTTCGTGCGAGCGTATACGGCCTTACCCGGGTCGTACGAGGAGAACCCGTCGTGGGCGGGGCGGTTCAGCTCTGGCGGCGGGGAACCGCGATCCCGCCGATGACGACGCGTCCGCCCTGCTCGGCCACGCCCGTGGTGCGCTCGGCGCCGGACATCCTGGCGACCGCGAGGCGGGCGGCGCGAGCGGACTCGAAGAGGTCCAGCGAGGTGTTCAGCTCGTCCACGGGCAGGCCGCGGCTCTCGCAAGCGCTCACCCAGCGGTCGCGGACACGCTGGCGGGCGGCGCTCTCCTCCGAGCCGGGCGGCTCGCGCAGAAGCACCTCGACGAGCGCCTCGCGGATGTCGGGGTGCTCGGTCAACGCCGCCCAATCCTGATGCAGGTTCTTGACCGGACCGACGGTGTGGAGCCCCTTCACAGCGCGCTCGATAGCGGTCTTGTCGCCCTGCCTGGCAGCCAGCTCGGCCAGCGTGCCGACCTCGGCGGCCGTGCCGGGCAGACCGGCGAGGGCGCGATCCAACTCGCGGCGGAGCAACTCCTGGCGGACCGGGACGTCCACGCCGCTGCGCGTCAGCGCGGTGCCCAGCTCGCTGATGAAGGCGGCGCGGTCCGGCACGAAAGGGTCCTCCAAAATGCGCTGCATCAGCCGCTGGTTCGCGACTCGGTCACAAAGCAACCCGGACAGATCCGCGTGCACCGCGCGGGCCTTCGGGCTGGCGGTCATCAGGTGCAGAGCCGCCTTTTCACCGCGCTCGAAATCGAACAGCGAAACGGCCGACCGCGCCCGGTAGGCCAGCGCGCCGACTACCGTGTCGTCCAGCGGCAGCTGCATCAGTTGATCCACCCGCGCCCCCGCGAACGCCCTGCGCTGATCCTCGGGCACGATCATCGTCTGCATGGAGCTCAGGACCGTGGTGAACATCTTCTCCTGCGACTTCAGGTCGGCGCCCAGCCGGGGCGTCGCCAGCAGGCGCTCGAGCAGGATGTCCTGCGACGGGCAGATCGGGCCCAGCTCGCGGTCCGCCAGGGCCAGCCCCAGGCACTCGGGACGCGTCTTCAGGCGCTCCAGGGCGCGTCGAGCCGCGGGCTCGTCGCCTCCCTCCAGGCAGACCTTGCCGTGGGCCGCGAGCACCTCCACCGGCGGAGAGCCCTCCAGGAGCCGGTCCAGCCAGACCGCGGCCACCTTTTTACGCACGCCGGGCTCGCTCTCCAGGTAGGTCATCAGCTGGGTGACCAGCGAGCCGTCCTCGCTCCTCATCGTCGGCTGCGCCAGCAGGCGGTTGTAAAGTTGCTCGCGCGAGCGCGGGGTGGTGCAGGCCGGCTCGAAGAGCTCCAAAGCTTGCTTCAGGCCGGCGCACTCGGGTTGCTCGGCGAGGCTCCCGAGGGTGGCTCGGGCCGTCGCGACGTCGCCCAGCTGGAGCAGGTAGGTGGCCATCGAGGCGACCGCGCCGCGCTCGGACAGCCGGGCCAGGCAAGCGCGCGCCAGGGGGATGCGGTCGGCGGCCGGAAGGCCATTGGCGTTGCTCAACAACGTCTGCGCGAGTTGCATCTGGGCGGCGTCATCCGCCCCGACCTTCGGATTGCTCAGGAGGCGCTCGTAGAGGAGCTTGCGCCCTCCCGAACCGGGGAGGTCCGGCTCGAGCTCGCTCAGGGCGCGTTTCACGCCCGGGTGGTGCTCGCCGAGCTCGGTGAGGGCCCGGCGGGCGGTGTCGGGGTCGTCCAGGCGACAGACGATGAGGGCCTGCGCGGCCAGCTTGTCGGGAGGAGCATGCTTGAGGCCCACGCGGGCCACGGCCAGGCGCTCGGCGGCGGGGACGTTGGCGTTGTCGAGGTAAGCATCCAGCGTGCCGAAGTCGGCATGTCCGACCCGTTCGAGCACCTTGCGCGCCTTCTCGGAGGTTAGAGCGGCCTTCAGCTCCATCTCCGGGGACAGCCCGAAGACAGGGCGTTTCGGGACTTCGGAGCCCGGCAGGAAGCGGTCCGCCGCGGGCGTGCTCGCGGCGGGCGGCGCCGTCCAGGTTGGCATAGCAAGCTGAGGACCGATCTTCACGCCTCCAACCTAGGCGTCGTCACGGAAAATTCCATGACAGGGCCGCGCTGCGCCGCCAGGGAGGCCCTGTCGCGTGATTGCGCCGCGTTGGAGGGGACGGGGCCACCCGGTTTGGGGTCTACCCGGTTTGAGTAGAATCTACGCTTCCCGGGTAGCCCTCTACCCGGATTCGCGAGAATCTGCCGTTTCCGGGTAGAGTGCCCGGGTCTACCCGGTTTGGGTAGAATCTACGCTTCCCGGGTAGCCCTCTACCCGGATTCGCGAGAATCTGCCGTTTCCGGGTAGAGTGCCCGGGTCTACCCGGTTTGAGTAGAATCTACGCTTCCCGGGTAGCCCTCTACCCGGATTCGCGAGAATCTACTGTTTCCGGGTAGAGTGCCCGGGTCTACCCGGTTTGGGTAGAATCTACGCTTCCCGGGTATCCCTCTACCCGAATTCGCGAAAATCTACCGCTTCCGGGTTAGAGCGTCAGAAGCGGTCCAGGGCCTCGCGGAGCAGGGGCGCGAGGCGTTGCAGCTCGGCGCGGTGAGCGGCGCTCAGGCCCGCCAGCTTCTGCTCGCCGAGCGGGGTCAGCGTCAGGATCACCTGGCGTCGATCGACCGGACCCTGCGCGCGGGCGACCAGCCTGGCCGCCTCCAGCCGGTCCACCAGGCCCACGGCGCTGTGGTGGCGCACCTGCAGACGCTCGGCCAGGCCGGCCATGGTCAGCGCTTCCCGCGGGGAGCCCTTGATGGCCAACAGCGCCTGGTGCTGCTGCGGCTTCAAGCCGGCGCCCAAAGCCGCCTCCTCGCTGAAACGCAAGAACTGGCGCAAAAGGTAGCGCCACTCCGCCAGCGCCGCATAATCGATCTCCGACATGCCCCCCCCTTCGCCGCGCTTCTCGATCTTGCTTTTATATCGTATTACGATATAATGGCCTGGCATGCAGAAGGGCGACTTCACGACGGACCTCCGTCTCTTACCGCTGGTGGGGATGGCGATCCCGCTGGGTATCATCAGCGCCTTCGTGGCCCTGGCGCTGCTCAAGCTGATCGCGTTCTTCACCTGGCTCTTCCTGGGGCATGCTCACGGTCCGGCCATCATCCTCATGCCGGCCCTGGGAGGCTTGATCGTCGGCCTGATGGCCCGTTACGGCTCCGAGCGGATCCGCGGGCACGGCATCCCCGAGGCGCTGGAGGCCATCCTGATGCACGGCAGCCGGGTGGACCCCAAAGTCGCCCTGCTCAAACCCTTGAGCTCGGCCATCGCGATCGGCTCGGGCGGCCCGTTCGGCGCCGAAGGACCCATCATCCTGACCGGCGGAGCGGTCGGCTCCGTACTGAGTCGCTTCTTCAACCTGAGCGCCAACGAGCGCAAGACCATGCTCGTGGCCGGGGCGGCCGGCGGGATGTCGGCCACGTTCGCCGCCCCCGTCTCGAGCTGCCTCCTGGCCGTCGAGCTGCTGCTGTTCGAATACAAGCCGCGCAGCTTCATCCCGGTCGCCTTCTCGGCCGTCACGGCCGCGGTCATGCGGCGCCACCTCCTGGGACTCGGCCCTCTCTTCCCCACCCCCGAGCACCCCACGTACCTGGGCCCCCTGGGCATCCTGGGATGCGCCGCTTGCGGCCTCCTGGCCGGCGCCTTCTCCGCCACCCTCACGCTCTCGCTCTACCGTTGCGAGGACTGGTTCCAGAAGCTCCCCATCCACTGGATGTGGTGGCCGGCGCTGGGCGGCCTGGTGGTGGGGCTCGGCGGCTACCTCTTTCCGCCCGCGCTGGGCGTGGGCTACGACGTGATCGGCGCGCTGCTAACGGGAGATGATTCGTCCGGCCTGCTGGTGGGGGTCTTGCTCGTGAAATCGACCATCTGGCTGACCGCCCTCAGCTCGGGCACCTCCGGAGGAGTGCTGGCCCCGCTCCTGATGATGGGCGGCGCGCTGGGCGGGGTGGAGGCCTGCTTCTTGCCCGACGAGGGCCCTGGATTCTGGCCGCTGATCAGCATGGCGGCCATCCTGGCCGGGACCATGCGCTCACCGCTGACCGGGGTCGTCTTCGCGCTGGAGCTGACCCACGACGGCAACTCGCTGGTGCCCCTGCTGCTCGCCGGTGTGACCGCCCACGGCTTCACGGTGCTGACCATGCGCCGCTCGATCCTGACCGAGAAGCTGGCCCGGCGCGGGCACCACCTGACCCGCGAGTATGGGATCGATCCGCTGGAGCTCGGCCTGGTGCGTGATGTGATGCGGCGCGAGTGGTGGTCGGCGACCCCTGAGACGACGGTGGCCTCGCTGACCGGCAGGCCCCTGCGTCTGCTCTGCCTGCAGGACCAGGACGGTCGCCTGGTGGGGGTAATTCCGGTCAAACGGCTGGATGATACCGAGCCCGGCCGTAAACTGAGCGAACTGGCCACGTCCGAACCGCAGGTCGCCCATCCCGAGGAGACCTTGCGCTCGCTGATCGACCGCATGGCCAGCGGGGGCGCCACCCGCCTGCCCGTCGTGGACTCGGCCGGCGTGATGGTCGGCTACGTGACGCTGGCCGACGTGCTGAAGAACCATCAGCAAACGTACCAGCTCGAGCACGCGAGGGGTCGCTGAACCAATGCAAATTTTCCGGGCGGAATTCTCCAGGGGGGTTGACTCCAATGACGAGATCGGTTATTCTTGCTCCAAGATGAAAACGTCCCAGTGCCATAGCCGCCAAGAATATCCGGGAACCCCTGTCGATTGGACCCTGGCCAATCGGATGTTCCCCGGTATCTGGGAGGGTGAGCCCCTCGCATAGCTTCCGACCCGAAGAGATGCGTCCAAGCTCGCCCACCCGCGGAAAGTCCCGGGTGGGCGAAGTTGTTTGTAAGGGAGTTCTGACGATGGTGGCGACCCGAACGAAACAGATTTTCAACCTGACCGAGCAGCCCCGACCGTGGGCGGCCGGAGTGAGTGACGCGCGCGCCGAGCGGCCCCCGGGCTGCTTGCCCGGCGAGGGGACCGACCGTTACCGGTTCCACGCCGAACAGCGTCCCCCCGGACCCGTCCCGTCCCGCGACGGGCTGAATATCGGTAGCAGCTGAGCATCGACTTGCCCCGGTGCGTCGGCTGCAGGGCTGGCGGTCACCGGGGAGTCGGTTGTCCCCGGTGACCGCGCCGGTCCGTTCGACCTCGGAGTGTGGCGCAGCCTGGATCTAGCGCGCTTGCCTTGGGAGCAAGAGGTCGCCGGTTCGAATCCGGCCACTCCGACCAGACCGGTCAAGGCCCCTGGCATCTGTGAGGAGCACAGGTAAAGCAACTCCGCCGGCCGGGTAAAACCGGCCCCATGGGAGTCAAGGAACAAGGGAGTTCCACCTGGCTGTAACCCAGGAGCGACTTCGGTCGCAACGCCCAGTTCGATTCTGGGGACTCTCACCAGCGAATGCGGTTTGCTAACTTTGTATTCAAAAAATCTCCATTCATGGAGTATTGCTAATGATCAAGTGTCGACGATTTGGCACGGGCCGGGGAGGGCTGGCTCGACCGCGAGAAACCAGCCAGGATTCCCTCAATGCGGTTGTAGCTCATCGGATAGAGCGCCACGTTGCCATCGTGGAGGCAGCGGGTTCGATCCCCGCCATCCGCTCCAAGAAATGGTAGGAAATACCCAGGGGAGTCAGCAGGCATCCCGTAGGTACTGGAGTAACATTAGGACAGGTATGGAACTCACGCCAGCAGACGTCATGATGGCCTTCACCATCCTCTCTATGTTCTTCTTCGCCACCATCGGTGGCCCCGGCGGCGGCAAGCTCTGCCGCGTGCCCGTCCCCGTTCGCAAACGCTGAGTCAGCTTTTTTTCAGCCAGCAGCCGTAGTCTATCCCAGACTATGCTCCAGCCCGTAGCCTCGTCGCATCCTCTTTACGCCGTGCGTTCCCGACGCGAGAACGAGGTGGTTCTCTGGCGCGAGAAGTTTGAAGGCGACTCCTGCCGTCACCCCAGCGGGTCCGTGGTGGTCAGCGACGGGCGTCGCCTGATCAAGCTCGACTCCGAGGGCCACCCCGCCTGGAAGGTGGACAACGGAAAGTGGACCCCGTTCCGGCCCGCGGCGCTGCCCGACGGGGGGGCCGTCTGGTCGCCCGGCGGCAAGGGGATCACGTTCTACGACTCGTGCGGCACCGCCACCAAAGTTTGGGGCGCGGAGCACTCGACCCAGACGACTCTTCCCACCGTGGCCGAGGACGGGACGGTGTACGTTTGCGTTCGCACCCAGGAAGGCTCCGTGCTGGCCGCCCTGCGCGCCGACCGGGCCGAGCCGGTCTTCGAAGCGAAGCTGCCGTTCTTCGGCTCGGGCCCCTGTTTGCCCGACGGTCGGGGCGGCGTCATCTTTCGCACCGACGACGATCGCGTCGTGGCGCTCGACTCCGCCGGCCAGGAGCGCTGGCAGCAGAAGCTCGGCGATCGGCTGAGCAACGCGCTCAACGGCCATCTGTCCCTGGGCCCCGAGGGCGAGGTTTACATCGGCAACGAGCGTGGCCAGGTCTTTCGCCTCGAGCCCGATGACGGTCGGGTGAGCGAGTTCTTCAAAGCTCGCAAAGCGGTGCGGGCCGCCCCGCACGTCACCCCCGAGGGCCAGGTCTACATCGCCAGCTTCGACCACAACCTCTACGCCGTGGACCGCGACGGGCAAGAGCTCTGGCGTCACGACTGCGGCGACCTGGTCGACTGCGAGCCGGCCGTGCTCGAGGATCGCACCGTGATCGTGGGCAGCAACGCCCGCAAGGTCTGGGGGCTCGGGCCCGACGGCCAGGAGAAGTGGTCCCAGGACGTGGGCTTCTGGGTCGAGGGCAGTATCGTCACCGACGGTCGGACGGCTTACGTAGCCGGCGACGACGAGCTGATCGCCCTGCGTCCCGGCGGCCTCGCGGCCGACCTGGACGACTTCCAGCTGGCCCCGGCCAACCAGGTCAGCGAGAGCTCACGCGGAGTGACGATCGGACACGTGCGGGTGCCCAAGAAAACAGGCCTCAGCCCTGGGAAGTCGTGACGTCCAGCCACAGTCGCTCCAGGTCGCGGGGCTCGCGCTCGAGGTAAGGAAAAGCCTTCAGTAGCGCGCGCGCTTCGTGGTATTCGCCCGAGGCCTCCAGCTTGCGCCCCAGCTCCCACAGCTTGCGGATGCGCACGAATCGCGCCTCCATCTTGAGAGGCTGACGACGCAACACGCACTCGAGCAACCGGAGCTGGCGGGCTGGCTCCGTGCGCAGACGCAGAGCGCGCTGCCAGTGGGCCTCGGCCGGCTGCGGCAGGGCCCGGCGCGCCTGGCGAGCCAGCAGGTGCCCGAAGGGCGGACAGTGCTCCGCCATCAGCAACCAGGCCTTCCACAGAACCAGGCGCTCGCGCTGCTCGGGATACCGCACCCAGCGCAGCGAGAAAGCGTTGCGCAGGCGCGGGTAGAACTCCACCGGCTCGAACGGAGTGTCGGGCTGCACCGCCTCCACCAGGACCGTGACCGCCTCCTCATTTTCCGCCCGGCGCAGGTAGAGCTGGCCCAGGTTCAGCGACGCGACCCGGCCCAGAGGCAGGGCGCGCGTGAAGCAATCCAGCGCTTCGTCTCGCAGGGCGAGCTGGCGGTCCTGTAAAGGCTCGTAGTCGGCCAGGGTGGCCAGCAGGCAGCCTCGCAGATTCCAGGCGCGCAGGCTGCCTCCGCGCACCGAATCCAGGGCCTCCAACAGGGCTCCCCGTCGCTCGGAGCGGTAGACGTGCCTTTCCCACCACCAGCGATCGCAACGCCGCTCTCCGCGCACCGGCAAGGCAGCCAGCAACTGCTCCCAGGCCTCTCGCCAGGTGGGCACCGAGCTTCGCAAGCGCGCCACCTCGGCCAGGCGCTCTGGCTCTCCCATGGCCCGGGGTCGGGCGAGCGGCAACGAGCCACAGGCCAGCGCCTGGTAGCCAAGCTCGCGCTCAGAGGTCACGGTGATGCGCGTGCGCCGCATGAAATCGGCTTTCCGCGAGTCGTCCAACCCGGCCACGAACTCGGCCGAACCGAGCGAGGCGGCGGAGCACTGCGCGCGGAGATCGTCGGGAGGCGGACCGGGGTGGCCGAAGTCGCGCTCCCAGGCCGGCGAGTCCAGGGGGTAGTGCAGCGCCGGATCGTAACCCACGGGCACGGGGCGCAGGGCGTCCACGGGCAGCCTCTTCAGCAGGCGCCGCCAATCCCGCGAGGCGACCAGAAGCAAGGAGGGGCATTCGACCGCGGGCAACCAGCGCGGCAGCCGGCCCAGCTGGGTCGAGAACAGCAACAGAAGGTCGGCGGAGGGCGGCTCCTCCCCCATCGGGACGAGCTCATGACCCGCCAGCGCCTCGCGCGCCTCGCGACCCATCCGTGTGGGCCCGGGATCGCCAAGACAAATCCGCAGGGTCCGCCCCTGGGGAACCGAAGACTTGCTCGTCATGCGCAAGCTTCTTTCGGTGTTGATGGGATGCGTCTTGCTTGTCCTGTCAGCCACAGCTCAACCCACCGATCAGGGCCCCGAGTCGTTCGTGGACTACTACCTCAAGATGTGGGTCAACGGCGACTTCCAGTCGACCTACGCCTGCCTGAGCAGCAACGCCAAAAAACTCCTCACGTTCGAGCAGCACGTCAAATCGCTCTCCTACAGCGTGCAGACCCCCGAGCAGAAAGCCAACCTGACCGAGCACAAGATCGTGGCCGTGCAGCCGATGGAGGGCAAAGATGGCCCCGACCCGATGCGCAAGCGGGTGCTGGTGCAGTACAAGGACGGCAACGAGGCGGCCTTCATGCTGCTGAGCGAGGGCGGTCACTGGAAGCTGGACGGCCCTTAGTACAGCCAGAAGCGCTCCGAGGCGGACTGGCCTCGAAGCGCTTCGCGACCGGTTTACAGGTCGATGGGATTGAGCTTGTTCGAGCTGACGGCTTTCTTGCCGCCAGAGCGGCCTGCGGCGAGATCTTGCTCGCCACGGCGTTGCCCCTTCCGGCCGGCTGGAAATCGCTGGCGCGATGAACCGCGGTATCCAGGTTTTGCTTCTCGAGGTAGGCCGGCAGGCTGCCCTGCAGGCTGACGGCGACCTTCTCCGCCTGCTGGCCGCTGCCCAGGTTATGCGCGGCCGGGATGTCCTTGAGCTGGTTGGCCCTGGCGGTACCGGGCTTGAAGGTATCGGGGCCGTCGCGCGTCACTTCGGCCCCGGCCAGCCCCACCAGGCTGACCGCGAGTAGAGCTCCCAGAAACCACGGACTCCGCGCGCCTCGCGGCTCGATTGTCTTTCGCATGTTTATCCCTCCTGCACGAATGGATCCAGGGCCTTCTTGGCCTGACCCCTCTGGATGTGGGCCAACACCAGCTCCTGGATGACCAGCTCGGCCGTGGCTTGCGTTTGCCACATGGATGAGCTGTAGAAGATCAGGTTCTCCGATCCCAGGCTCACCCGGCCGACCAGTAACTGGTCGTTAATCTCGGCCATTTTCTTCAACATTTCGGGGGGAATCGGGGTGCCTTTCGGAACCTCGGTCACCAGCGTGTAGAAATGGAACAGCTTGAGCGAGTCCACCGTGCCGTCGCCGATGGCGCCCTCCTTGGCGATCACGACCACCGTGTCGTTGTCGAGAGTGACGGGGATCTTAAGCTCGCCGCTTTCGAGCTTGGTGTACTCGATCTGGGCCTCCTTGAGATAGTCCTCCAGGGACTTGGCCTGAGCGACTCCGACGAGGAGCAGCATCGAAAGCATGAGAGTGGTCAGGTAGCGCACGGTTTTCCTAAGATTCCTTTCTAAGACTGGACTACATCTCGCTGGGAAGCTGGACGACCATCAGCTCGGCCACCTTCCCCTGCTTGACCAGCACGGCCAGTCCCAGATCGCGGTAGAACCGGTAGTTCACCTCCGGGCTGTCCAACTGGCGAAAATCGTAGGTCTGGTTGGCGAGCGTCTTCTCCAGGTCGGCCTTGGCCATCCCGATGGTCAGATCGCTGGCCTTGCTGCCCAGCCCCGACTCCTTCAGGCTGAGCTTGGGGGCCTCGGGGCCGCTCAAGCGGATGCCCATCACCTTATCGGTGGCCAGCATGTCGACGCCGGGCAGGTGATAGGCCGCCAGGTTGGCCGGGCCGGCCACGGGCACCCTCTTGGCCTCGCTGGGCAGATGGTCCACCGGGTCCGCCAGCGTCACCAGCTTGCCCGGCTGCACCTCGACGCTGGTCAGCGGGCGGAAGCGCGTGACGGCGGTGCCGGCCTGGAACGTCTTGGCCGGCACTTTCTGCGCTTTGCAGAGAGTGTTGTAGCTCTCCAGGGCCAGCTTCCACCAGGCCGAGCTCTGGTTGGCGCGCACCAGGTAGGCCTCGTACATCTTGATCGCGTCCGCGGGCTTGTTGCTCTTGGCCAGCGCCTGGGCGCGGTTGTAGAGCAGCGCCGTGACCAGCGCCTCGTTGGGGGCCAGCGAGGCGCGCCCGGCGAACGAGCGTCCGAGTGCCTCGGCTTTGTCCATCCGGCTGACGCTCAGGGAAACCTGACCGCCGGCCAGGTCGGCCACGCCCGCATTGACCAGCACGGAGGCGCGCGCCAGGTCATCGAGCGATTTGTCGCCCTCGGCCATCTTGGCGGCCTCGAGCAGGTTCTGCGAGGCCTTGTCCAGCTTGGGCCCGCTGGGATCCACCAGGTAGGCGATACCCAGGTTGGCCCGGGCCAGGGTCAGGTTGGGATTGAGCTTGAGAGCCTTCTCGAGCGACTCCACCGCCTCCATCCAGAGCTCCTCGTCCCCTCCGCGCAGCGCGCCTTCGAGGGTCTTGGAGCGCCGGTAGAAGCCGCCGCACACGATCTGACCGACGTTCAGCTTGCGCAACTGATCGGCGTCGAGCCCGTCGCAATACTGCATGAGAAGCGCGTAGCCCAGGTTGGACCAGCCCTCGGCGCAGTCGGGGAACTGGGTGGTGACCTCGTAGTAGCAGCTCGCGGCCGGTTTGTACTGCTCGATCAATAAGAAGACCGAGCCGTTCTCGAATGCGCCCATCGAACGCCAGAGGTTGCCCTGCTTGGGATCGAGCAGGGCCATACGCTCTTTCCAACTGGGATGATCGGCCGAAAGGCCTTCAAAGCTGGAATAATCCATGTCCAGCATACGCATCACGCCGCCCAGCGCGGCTTTGTAATTGTAGCCGGCCGCCAGCGCAACCTCCATGCCCTTCTTGTCGGCCGCCAGCTCTTGCTCGCGGGTGAAGACGACGTTCATGAACGCGGTCTTGCCTTTGTCCCCTTCGAGCTTGCAGTGGCCCAGCAGCACGTGGCACAGCTCGTGCCCGCCGATGAAGGCCAGACGGTCGGCCTTCCCCTCGATCACCTTGTCCAGCAGGCCGCGGTAGAAGACGATGTGCGGCACGGGCGGCTGGCCCGGATTGTCCTCTTTGAGGGTGGCGTAGGCGTTGACCACGTCCTCCTCGCGGATCTCCAGGACGGGGGGCCAGGCGACGCCCTGGGGAGGCTCGGACACGGCCATCAGGCGCTGCATGACGCCATCCATCAGGATGCGGTCTTTTTCGGGAGTATCGGCGTTCAGACTGCCGGCGGTGCAAACCGTCAGGGCCACGGCCAACATCCAATGTTGGAGCTTCAAAGCGATCAACCTCTCTCCGGAAGAGTCCGGAACGATTCCATAACCGCCTGGGAATGCCTCCCGGGTGGAAACAGACAGATTGTCGTCGCTTTGAAGCCAGTATTCTGTGAGTTAGATTACGCTGACCTCGGAGGGTCGGAGCGCTTGAGCCAGGAGGGGCCCGGTCAGCTCCTCGCCGGGAAGAAGCAGGTAATCGTGGGCGTCGCCTTCGCGAGTCACCCAGAGGAGGCCGGTCTGGCAACGGATGGCCGTTTTCACCCGGAGGATCGTGTTGGTTTGCAAGCTCATGGCTCGATTATGAGGCAGTCTCCCGCTTGCCAACAGAGGCAACCATGTCAATCTGTATCCATAACAGAATCCGCTCAGGCAAACTGTACTCCCCGGGTTGACGCTCGTGATAGAACAGAAGTAGGAAACAATATCTGTTCAGGCAACAGTTTTTCAACATCTAAACTGTACTGGTCTGGGGGCCATCTTGAGTATCACCACGGAGCGGGAGCGGCTCTACGAGCAGGTCGCGCACAACATCGAGCGCCTGGTGCAAACCGGCACTTTCAAGAGCGGGGAGCGCATCCCGTCGGTCCGGGTGCTGTCCAAGCAGATGGAGGTCAGCGTCACGACCGTGCTCGAGGCCTACCGGATGCTGGAGGACCGCGGCGTCATCGAAGCCCGTCCGCAGTCGGGCTACTACGTGCGCGCGGCGCGTCCCGAGAAGCCGACTCCCCCCGAGCCCAATCAGCCCTGCGACGGCCCCTGTGAGGTCTCCATCTCGGAGCTCATCATGCGTTTCGTGCGCGATCACCGCAATCACACGCTTTTGCACCTGGGAGCGGCCGTGCCCAATCCGGAGATTCTGCCGACCCAGCGCCTGAACCGCTGTCTGGCGTCGGCGGCGCGCAACCGGGTGGAGGAATCCAACGTCTACGAATTCTCCCCCGGCTCGGAGGAGCTGCGCGTGCAGCTGGCGCGCCGTATGCTGGACGCGGGCTGCGTGCTGGCCCCCGACGACATCGTGATCACGAATGGCTGCCAGGAAGCTCTGGTGCTCTGCCTGCGAGCCACCTGCGCGGCCGGGGAGGCCGTGGCGGTCGAGTCACCGGCCTTCTATGGCCACCTCAAAGCCATCGAGATGCTGGGCTTGAAAGCGATCGAGATCCCGAGCCATCCGGACAGTGGCATCAGCCTGGATGCGCTCGAGTTCGCCATGGATCAGCATCCCATCAAAGCCGTGCTGTGCACCCCCTGCTTCTCCAACCCCCTGGGCTCCCGGATGCCCGAGGAGGCCAAGGTCCACCTGGTGGAGATGCTGTCCCAGCGCGGCATTCCTCTCATCGAGGACGACATCTACGGGGATCTGTGCTTCGACCTGCACCGGCCCCACGCGGCCCTCGCCTATGACAAGGGCCAGGGCAACGTGCTGCTGTGCAGCTCGGTAAGCAAAACCCTGGCTCCCGGCTATCGCATAGGGTGGGCGGTGCCGGGCGAGAAATACCGCACCAAAGTGGAGCAGCTGAAGACGTTCACCAACCTGGCCTGCCCGGTGCTGACGCAGATCGCGGTCGCCGAGTTTCTGGCCAATGGCGGCTACGATCAGCACCTGCGCCGCGTGCGCAAGATCTACGCCTGCCAGACGGCCCGCATGGCCGACGCGGTGGGGCGCTTGTTCCCGCCCGGCACCAGGGTGACCCACCCCCTGGGCGGTTTCGTCCTGTGGGTGGAGCTGCCGCGCCAGGTCGACGCCCTGGAGGTTTACGCGCGCTGCCTGCAAGAGGGCATCTCGCTGGCTCCCGGCCACCTCTTCGGGGCCTCGCCGCGCTACAAGCATTTCCTCCGGCTGAACGCGGCCTACTGGTCGCCCCGGGTCGAGCGGGCCATGGAGACCATCGCGCGCATCGTGCGGGAAGAAGCAGAGCGCGCCTAGAATCTTCTTGGTTCATGCAGATCCAGGGTTTGACCGGAGCGGTGGCCCATCAGCTGCCCCAGCGCTCCGCCGGGACGCCCGACCCTGCGCTCCCGACCGACGAGGTCGCGCTGGGCTCGGCGCCGGCTTTGCCCAGAGCGCCCCAGGCCCGGCCCGCTGCGCCTCCTCCGATCGCAGAGCCTGCTCCGCCGCCGCCGGAGGCCGCTGCGCCCCCCCCGGCGGCTGACGATTTCCAGGCTCGTCTCAAGCAGGCCGAGCGCCGCCAGACCCTGACGGAGCTCTTTGCGGGGCGCGACCCCGAGCCGCTGGCGTCGTCGGAGGATCCCCTCGTGGCTCGCGCAGCCTGCTTCTTGCTGGGGCGCGAGCTGCCCGCGACCGACGATCCGCTGGCCAATCTGTATCAGCCTTTCCATCCCGGCAAGGAAGACGACGGCCTGGCGCACAACAGGGCGTTCCACAAATTCCTCGCGACCGTGCCGGTTCTGCCGCCCGGCTCCGAGCTGCCCGACAGCCACGGGCGCATGGTTTCGGTCTCGCGGGCCCTGGTCGACCGCCTGGTCAACGACCCGCAAGGCGCGCGCTCGGCTCTCAATCAGCGCGGAATGGGTTCCTGGCCCAACCTGGAGAACTACTACGCGCTCATCCAGCCCGAGCCTCCGATGGTGGAAGAGCTGCTCGCTCGCGTCGAGTCGGCCTACGCCGAGCGCGGCTCCACGGAAGCGATGGAAAGGGCGGACAAGGCGAGCGTCTCGGTGCTGGCCTCGCTGCCTCTGACCGAGGCCCAGGACAAGCGCCTGCAGGGAATTCTCTATCAGGAGCGCCTGCAAGAGCGCAACTGGCTGGGCGACGTGGTCGATCAACGCGTCCGGGTGCCGCGCTGGGACGAGCTGAAGGCTCAGCTCGCCGAGGAGCCCTCGATGGCCGAGCGGCTCTCCATCGGGCGCGAGATGCTCGGGATGGGGCTCAACATGTACACGATGCCGACCGAGCAACGGCAGCTCCAGGGGGCCGAGGCGCTGGTCAAGTCGCTGTCCACGCTGTCGCCGGTAGCGTTGCAACTGCACGCGGATCAGTTGCTGGCGGAGCTGCCGGCCCGGCTGGCCGCCATCCCCCAGGTTCCCGAGACCGAGCACCTGGTGCCGCTCTACGAGCTGGCCACGTTCATGCGCTGCCCCGGCGTGGAGCTGAAGGCGGCCGAGGTGCTGCCCCAGCTCGCGCAGCTCCGCGAGGCCTTCTCGTGGCGCACCACCAAAGCGGCCGATTTCCTGGCCTGGTCGTGCGTCGAGCACGAAGCCACCCGGCGGCCCTCGCTGGAGACCGCCGCGCTCGGCCTGCAGGCCGCCTGCGACTTCGCGCTGAGCGACGAAATCGCTCGCTCGACGCTACGGCCCTGGCGCGCGGCGCTTCAGGAGCATCCGGGGGCGCGCAAGACGCTGGAGAACCTGCCGGCCCCCGCGAATCTGGACGGCGCCGGCACTGCCCGCGTCCTGAGCGCGCTGCTGGCCGCGGAGCACGACCCGAGCCTGCTGCCGCTCGCCCCGGCGGCGATCAAGCTGCTCTACCGCGAGGATCAACCCGGCAAGCAGATCTGCGCTCAATATCTCTACGACGAGCTCGCGCCAGCGCTGGTAGCCCGGCAGGCCGAAAAACTGCCAGGATTGACGCCGGCCGAGCGCACCACGGCGCTGCGGAGCCTGGACGAGCTCTGCGCGGCCGCGAAACTGGACCGCAAGCCGGTCCGCGCCGCGTTGCTGGCCCACGGCGATGGCTGGGAGCAAGAGTTGTCGCGCTCGCAGCGCGACGTGATCGAGACCCATCAGGCCCTGACAGCCGCGCCTCACCCGCCCGACCTGGGCTGGCACTACCTCGAAGCCAGTCAGCTCTCGTTGCAGGACTATGCGGGCCTGAAACCGGGCGCGCTGGACGATTTCGCCGACCTGCTGAGCCTGGTGGGTCCCCTGCAGCGTGAGCAGGCCTACGCCCTCTCCCAGGAGCTCGGCACGCGGGTGGCGGCCGGGGAATCCCGTGAGTCGGTCCGCACCGAGCTGATCGAGCGGATCATGCCCAAAGCCGGCGGCCCCACCGCAGGCGTGGTGCAGCGCGACGGGCTGCTGCAGGTCGGGGGCGTCCGCCTCCGCAAGCGCGCTTGAGGTCGGTTCAGCACCCTTTCAGACTCGCCCCCTAAGCTCCGAAGCAAACACACACAATTCGGAGGGATCCCATGCTTCTCACTGCCGTTTCGACCCCTGCGGCCCAGCCGCGCGCGGCCGCTTCCAACCCGTTCCAGACGCTGGCGCAACCGGCCAATCGGGCCGCGGACGGCTTCCTATCCGGCATGAACGCGGTGGCCGACCCCCTGCTGCGCTTCGAAGCGAAGCTGGGCGGTGGGGCCGGGGCCCTGCAGTGCGCCGCCTGGGGGGCTGAGAAATTGCTCGAACTGAGTGGCTCCACGGCCCACGTCAGCCTCAGCGGCCTCCCCGGGGCCATCGCGCTGGTCTCGGTGCTGGCTGTGGGGGGCGCCATCGCTTACGGCGGCTGGAAAGCCGGCGGTTGGGTGGCCGAACAGGGGCTGAGTCGCCTCGACGCCCAGGCCAGCCGCGTCGGCGGGCAGGGGGGCGAGGCGCTCAAAGCCCTGCCCAAGGCGGCCCTGGCGATTCTCCTCGCCTCGCAGGGAAGCGTCAGCGTCAACGGCGTCGGCTTCAACCTGGGCCTGCCCGCGGGCGGCGCTATCGCTCTGGGCGGCCTCATGCGCCTCGGACGCTAGACGAACTTTTAACACGCTCGACCTGTCGCGCCCTGCGCCATTGGCTGTAAGCTTTCTTTCAG
The DNA here is from genome assembly GCA_039809865.1 of Vulcanimicrobiota bacterium. Classification (GTDB taxonomy): domain Bacteria; phylum Vulcanimicrobiota; class Xenobia; order Xenobiales; family QWHO01; genus QWHO01. The sequence goes on along the minus strand of JBDHVW010000029.1, from coordinate 8,605 downwards.
CAGGGAGAGATACATTGTGATTATGCTGTCACCGCTCAGCTCTAGCTCTGGCATTCCGTACCGCCCTCTGGCGGCCGCCTCCGCGCGCGACTCGGCTCCGGTCGAGCCCCAGGACCAGGTGACGCGGAGCGAGGGCCACGGACCCCAGTGCCGCCTGAAGCCCCAGTTGGTCGCGCAAGATCAGCACGGCCTCGCCAGTCAGGTGGCCGCTTCCGGACTGCCGGCGCTCTTTGCCAGCACCGGGATGATCTTCCCCGACTCGCACGGCAAGATCAAACACATGGCGTTCCAGTTCGGGAACGTGGAGTTCAACCGGCCCCTGCCCGAGGAGACCCGCAAAGCGGTGCTCGGCATGTACGGCCAGCTGATGCGCAATATGGCGCCCGACAGTCGCTTTACCATCGTCTGCGCGGACCAGCGCGGGGTGGACTCGATCAACCAGCTGGTGCAGGACACCCAGACCGATCCCGCTCGCGTCACGGTCGTCAACGCCCAGGCGCAGAAGGGCTTCTCGATCTGGATCCGCGACTCGATGCTGCCGGTGCGCATGCCCGACGGCAAGACGCTGCTGATGATTCAGGACCGCACCTACTGGCCCGGCCCCGAGGACGCCAGCGTCCCGCCGCTGATCGACGCGGCCAACGAGAGCCTCGAGTCGAGCCCGCACCCGGCGCTGCGCATCGACGGCGGCAACATCCTCAGCAACCGGCACCAGATCTTCGTCGGGCACGATTCCATCGAGCACACGCGCGCCCGCCTCCAGGAGCTGGCCCAGGACCCCGAGCGCCTGAAGGACATTACCCAGTTCTATCAGGCCTGGTCGGGCAACGAGGTCAATGACGCCCAGAGCCTCGCCACGATGTGGGAGGACGTGCCCCGCCTGGTCTTCGAGAAAGCCTTCCAAAAGGACGTGCTGGTCATCGGCGCGGACGACCCCGGCACGGCCATCAAGGAAGAGCAGCCCGCCTTCCACATCGACATGGCCGTTACGCCGATCGGCGACAACAAAGTGCTGGTGGGCGACCCGAGCCTGGCGATCGCCGCCTTCCAGGCGCTCTCCCCCGAAGAGCGCGCCCGGGTGAACGCCGAGATGGCGGCCCAGGCGGGCATCGAGGGCAACCCGGACCTGATCGGCAAGCTGATCGAAGTGAACGGCACCCCCGAGGCCCAGGCCAACTACGACTCGGTCGCCCGGCAGCTCGGCAAGGAAGGCTACGAGATCGAGCGCATCCCCAGCATGATCGGACTGCGCACCACCTGGAGCCTGCCCTACCTGACCTACAACAACTGCATGCAAGAGGTCTACGGAGACACCCGCAAGGTGTATCTGCCCACCTACGGCTGCGCCCCGCTCGACAAGATCGCGGTCGACACCTACAAGCGCAACGGCTTCGAGGTCGTGCCCCTGGAAATGGCGGCCATCTCCAAGCTCGAGGGCGCCATCCGGTGCAGCACCTACGCCGTGGAGCGGGAGCTCGGGTAAGGCCACGGCGAATGAGTCTCCCCAGATCGAAAAGGGGGAAGCAACCGTGTCCGGACAAGACCCGAACAAACAGTCCGACTATGAGACCATCGCCCAGACCGTGGGCGTCGTGCCTTCTCTGAACGCAAAGGACAACCTGTACCAGGGCATCTTCGTGGTGGTCAGCACCCTGTTCATGGCCCTCCTCGGCCTGGCCATGGGCGGCGGCTACAACGGGGCGATGATTGGCGCACTGCTGGGCCTGATCGGCTCCGGCTTCCTGAGCGGACTGGTCCTGATGGTGCTGGGCCTGGTGCGAGCCGCCAACCGCAAGAAATAAGAGACCCCCGACGGTCGGGGGGGGTCATCCGTCGAGGGCCGGAAGAATTGCTTCTTCCATTCCCAATGTACACTTAGTTCAGAACAAAACTAAGGCACTGACGTATCATTGGATGCTGGTAGATCGCTACCAGGGGTTTTACGCGGTGACCAGAGCCGGCGCGGGAAGGCCCACCACGAGCAGTTCTCCGATGGCCTTTCGCCCGCTGGCCTTGGAGTTGATGAAACGCGGAGCCTGGATGATGTTCAGCTCGTGACTGTCATACAACTTGCGCACGAAGTCGGTGTCCGAATTGCTGAGCAGCACGTGAACGCCCTTCTGGCTGAGCTTGTCGAAGACTTTGGCCAGACGGGCCTGGTCGTCCTCGGAGAAGCTGTCGGCCGTGTAAGACGTAAAGTTGGCCGTGCGCGTCAACGGCTGATAGGGCGGGTCGAAGTAGACCAGGTCGCCCGCCCGCGCGCGCTTGAGGACCTTTTCGAACGGCTCCTCGCGGAGCTCCACGCCTTGTAAGGCCTGGCTGGCGGCTTTCAGCCGGTCTTTGTCCTGAATGGTCGGATTGGTGTAGCGCCCCAGGGGCACGTTGAAGTAGCCCTTCGAGTTGACGCGGTACAGCCCGTTGAAGCAGGTCTTGTTCAGATAGACCATACGGGCCGCGCGCTCCACCGGCGAAAGCTCGCTGGGGTGCTGCTGGCGGATGCGATAGAAATAAACCTCGTCGTGGCGCCGCTGGTGCTCGCCCAGCTTGCGGATGATCTTGGAGACCTCGTCGCGCAGCACGGTGTAGAGGTTGATCAACTCGGGATTCACGTCGCTGAGGTGCACGGCGCGGCGCATCCGGCCACGCAGGTGAAAGAAGACCGCTCCCCCGCCCACGAACGGCTCATGGTAGGCTCCGAACTCCAGTGGGAAGTGGGTTTCGTACTGCTGCAGCAGGGCCCGCTTGCCGCCGGCCCATTTCAGCACCGGAGCGGGGGGCGGCATCTCTTTCTTCACGGCCCGCCGCTTCGCACGGCGTGCCTTGGCTTCCTCGCGAACACCAGTGTGGTAGCGGGCTCAGTCCTCGCCTTCCCAGCGTTCCCACTCGTCGTCATCATTGTCCCGGCAATCTTGCCGAACTTTGAAGGTTCTTGTGAGGATGGTCTTTCCGGCGGAGTACTCGGGCTGATAGCCGCCGACAATGAACTCGAGTTGCAGGGTGTGTGTTCCTGGCGCCAGGGGCTGGGCGGGCTGGGCTTCAATGCGCAGCTTCTCGAAGGGTCGACCCAGGCGCAGAGCCTGATCATATTTGGCTCGGATGCGGTTGAAGGGCAAAGATTGCCCGTCAATGGTCAGCTTGGAGCGTTGCAGGTCTACCTGGTTGAAGCGGTAATCGCCGACTGAGGTCTCAAGGCGAATCTTCGGTCGGGGCGAGACCACTGCGCCTTCGCGGGGGTAACGCAGACGCACGTCGGGCGAAGCCATCTGAGAATCCGAGACTCGCGGTAAGACTCCTAAGGCGATGAGCGCATTCTCGATGTCGCCAGTTGCCCCCGTATAATATTCCGGAAAGGCTACCCGAAGAAACTTGGCCACCTCCAGGACATTGCGCTGATCGTCGAGTTGCATGTAGGCGCCTCTGATGTCTTGATAGTAAGCATAGAGTCCTTCGATATACTCCGGGTGAAGGGCGCGAAGCTGAGATGCTGCGCGCTCGCGTTGACGCGCGGAGGTCACGGCGCGCAAGGAGGGGCCTCCATAGGACTGTACCAGGGGGTCCACCTCGAGAAGATACCCGCGTGTACGGGCTTTCACCCCCTCGAGATCGGTGCGGCGGCTCCCGGTCGGATATTTGATCTGGAGCAGCGCCAGCCGAGAGTGCATTTCGAAACGCGAGCGCGGGTAGTCGTGAATGATCTGCTCGTAAATTGGGACACCCTTGCCTCTCCCCGACCAGAATGCGGCCTCGAAGGCGGCCTCTGCGCCCAGGGTGGTGCCTTTGTTCTGTTCGGCGATCGCCAGGAAGGCCTGAGCCGCTTCAGCGTACTTCCCGTAGTGGGCCTTCTTGTCCGCCTCCCACCAGGCAGGGGTATGACGCAATGGCTCGTAGCGCCGGATGGGCCCGGACGGCTGGGCCGAGGCGAATAGGACCAGCAATGCACTCATTGCTAAAACGAGGTAATTTTGTCTTTGTGACCTGGGGGACAAGAGTTCCGCCTCCTTGCTATGGAAGATTGAGTGGTTGGGCAACCTTTACCGGGATGCGCAAGTAGTCAACTCCGGCCTCGTTGGCGGTCAGCGGCACATGAACGGTTGCCGCAGGCACCCGCGCATCCGGAAAGCGTTTGTCCACAAGCCGTGTATAGGCAATGTAGTAGTAGTCGGTCGCATCCCAGGCGCAGGCGTTAAGAGCCAGCAAGCCGGGGTCATCCAGGCTGACCTGGGCCCGACGCGACGCAATCTCCAGGTTGGCCGAGATCCAGGCATACTGGAGCAGCTTTTCGTCCGCAACGGGTGGCGACACGGTCTTGAGCCGTTGCAACTCGGAAGTGAACTCGAGCAGAATATTCTCGATCTGGAACAGAGGAGCGTAACCGTTAAAGCCTAGCATTTTCGCTCGGCCGCCTGTCAGCGCGTGCCAGCGGGCCCCTCCGGACAGTGGGGCCCGAACCGCTACGCTATCTGTGGGCCCGTGCAGCGCTGGCTCCCCACGGTCCGGATCAGGAATGGCGAAGAAGTTGTTGTAGTCGTTTCGATCCAGAGAATCGCAAGTGACCAGAAACAGTGTGTCGAGGGCCAAGTTGGCCTGCGCCTGGTCGGCCGTGAGATTGTTGCCCGGAATCAAGTTGTCAGCCAGCGCCAGGTCGGGGTCACCGTAATCGCCCGTGAATTGCTGCATGAGAACCGAGCCATCATGAGCGCCGTGGTGGATCAAGAAGAGGACTCGCGCTGGTTTGCGGGCTTTAAACAAAGCGGTTATGGGCGGCACGCTCAACTGAGGATCGGCCAGAGTAGCGCTCAGAAGGCCGAATCCTCGCGACGAAACGTCTTCAGGCTTGGACCAGGCCTGGTCCGGGTCGGGCAGCGGCACCCGGGCCGGGGAAAGCAGCTCCTCGCGATAGAGCCCATTGCGCTCCGGACTGGGAAAGAGGGTCGGGGCCGCATCCAGGATAGCCCTGGTGTGATCGCCGGGCTGGCCGGTCGAATTGACGAGAGAGAGGTCCGAGAACTCGGAGACCGTGTAGGGCGTGCTCCCGGATGCGCCCTGCAGCAGGGCCGGGTCCAGTGCAAAGGGAGCCGACTCGTAGGTGCCGGCTGCCTTCTGGGTCAGCGTAATCTTCTTTGGCCTGGTATTGATGCCCGAGAGCGAAACTGTGATAGTCGTTGGCGCAGCCGCAGTAAAGGTAAGGTTCTTGGCCCTGATCAGCAACTGGTCTCGGCGCACGCTGGGGACGGCGGGAGGGGGATAGAACGGATAAACCGAGCACAGCCGGTCGCGATGGGCCAGCCAGTCCGCGGGAAGAGGCATTCCCGGAACAGGCGACGGCGGAGCCGGCTCGATTGCGAGGGCCCGTTGTTGAGAACCCGGGCGTGCATCGAAAACCTCAAGCGTTGCCACCCCCGCGGTGATGGTGGCCTGGGCCAGGTCGCGCCCGGACGGGAGGCTGCCCGGGGGAGGCGGCGGGTCGGAGGCGATCAACGGCACCAGCGTCGCCTCGACCTGCACTTCGAGTTCGTAGATGCCCTCTTGCTGGATGTCGGTCGTATCCAGAGCCAGAATCGGCGTATTTCCGCTGTTAACGACCCGGCGAAAGAGTTCTGGCCCGGCCACAGGTCGTCCGCTCACGGTCCAGACAAACTGGTAGCCATATCCGGCCGGAGGGGCTGGGCTATCGTCGAGGGTGTGAACCTCGGCCACCGCCCGAATGTGAAGGGGTCGGCCTGAGTTGGGCACATACGGTTGGGTGGCGCTCAGTTCGACGATCTCGACCTCCAGACTGGACGGCAGCGGGCTGCTGGAGCCCGTCAGGAACAGACTCTCCGTATCCTCGGCTGCCAGAGTGCCGCCGCTGGCCCGAGCCGTCAGAGTCGCCTGATAGGTTCCGTCGCCCAGCAACGTACCGTCAGGATTTCTGGGCACCCAGGAGTGCTCCCAGGTCGGCTCCGAGGTTTGCAGGCTCGTGGTCTGCAGGATCTGCCCTGCCCCATCCTTGATGGTCAAGCTCCATTGATACGTGGGCGCCTCGTCGAAACCGGTCGTCTCGGCCCGAGCACGGAATTGGATGGGCTGTCCCGTGGCCCGATCAAAGGACGACGGCTCCGCTGTGAAGCTCACCAGGTCGAGTGTGGCCGCTCTGGCAGTGATAGAGAAAGGAAGCTCCTGCGTGGCTTCGCGGCAGAACAGATCACCGGTGTGCCGATTTTGCGACAGTCGGCCATCGATCACCCCGTCATCGGCACCTTCGCAAGCCTCGGCATGCAGGACAAAACGGTAATTGCCCGGCCCGATCAGGGCGCCCGAATCGCCTCGGCCATCCCAGGTCAGAAAGATGGCACGACTGGAAGCATCCTCAGGCGATTGGGCCGACCAGAGGACCTGACCCAGGGCGTCCTCGACCTGCACCGTCCAATGAACGTCCGGGTGGTCGTAGCCGATCGTCGCAATCCCGGCTCGGACGTCCACCATCTCTCCACGAGAGGGGTCAAAAGTGGACCCGGGAAACAGGGTTCCCGATAGAACTACGGCTCGGCTTCCAGGCACGCCCCCTCCTCCCGGCCTGGCATAGCGAACGAAGCCGTCGGGAAGAGTTGTGTCCTGGTAAGTCGCGGCATCGGCTCTCACCGCATAGTTGAACCGGGGCGGATCGACGGGGGGGCCATTGTGGCGAGCTAGAATGAAGGAGGCCGGGTCCCAACTGACCAGAATATGCGGAGTGAAGGCTCGCTCGGGCTGGCGCACAAGCCTTCCCGCCGCGTCATAAATCGCCATATCCCAAGAGGCCTGGCTTACTTCCGGGCTCCCGAAGTCCCAAATCAGGGTCGAGTCGATACTCACGGCCTCTCCCTGCACCTCCGAGTAGTCAGGCAACTCGGGCGCAAAGGTCAGCCCGCGCTGAGCGTAACTCTCATTGATGATGACCTCATCATTCACGACCTGGGTCAAGTTGTAGGCGCCCGACAAGGAGCAGCCGAACACCGGCAAAAGCGGGAACGGCGGGGCGCCCTGTTGGTCGGTGTATTCCACGGCGAGGTCGGTTAGGTTCAAGACCTCGATACCCTGAAGGACAGCCCGAATCGAGAACAATGCGACGTGAATGCCATCGGCTCGATCCGGAGCGTCCGTCACGGAGTAGAGATAAGTCAGACTGACCGCTTCCTCGCTGGGGAAGAACTGGGTCGGCGCCGAACTCTCCGAGTCCAAGAGTCCAACGGCGGAAGGAACGGCTGACGGCAGACGCCACTGAAAGACCATTTGACCTGTATTGGCAAGGGGGAAGGTGGCGTTCGGGGCAATATGGCCGAACTGGCTGACCATTTTGGGGTCCTGGGGTGTGTAAGCGCCAAAAGGCGCACCATCACCTTCCAACGGATAGACCTTGAGTTGCCCCCCGGGTAGGGTTACGAACTGCATAAGCTTGGAACCACCCTCGCGGGCCGCAACTTTCTCCTTCGTCGGCGAGGAGAACCGTAAAGTTACGCGCGGGTCTTTGGACTTGAGTCGGGAAAGCTCGATGGGAGCCCACCCGTCCGGGGTAGGAACGGCAAATTCCACCAGGGCAAGCGCCTGGAAATCACCCGAAAATGGTTGTTGGACTGTCTCCGGCTGGAGTGAATCGGGATTCGGGGCCAGAACCCTGCCCCCCCCCCCGCAACCAGTAAGTGTCAGCGCCAGGATGGAGACAATCAGAACCAAAAGGTGACACCGTCGGAACATCCAGGCCTCCCCCAGCCGCGATTCGTGGACAGGGCTAATTCCACAACAAATCCAAAATCCCTTTGTTTCCGGATTGAATTTACTTCTCATCCGAGGTCACAGAAGCACCGCCAGCAAGAAGGGCGAGGACCTTCGGCGCTTCGGGCCGATTACCCCAACAACGAGTCGAGCTTTCCGGCCGCGTCCAGGGCGTGCAGGTCGTCGCAGCCACCGACGTGTCGATCGTCGATGAAGATCTGAGGCACGCTCGTGCGTCCATTGGCCCTCTGCGACATTTTCCGCCGGGCCCCCTCGTCGCCGTCGATCCGGTATTCCTCGAACACGACCCCTTTGGACTGAAGAAGTTTCTTCGCGCGAACGCAGTAGGGGCAGGTCTCCCAGGTGTAGATTTCTATTTTAGCAGCCATTGATCTGGCTTTGCTTACACAGTTCGATTTCCTCCAGTACAACTTGACTGCCTTTAAAGGTTTTGTTCGGGTCCCATCGTATACCTAAGAGTCCGATCGGGGGTCGGGCTGGTGGAACCGTGTGATTGAGCAGCTTTTGGGAGGATTAGCCCCGGATGAATGAGACCATCCTCGAACTGGCAGCCCGCCTGCGTAAGGAGGCGGAGGCCCTGGAGGTCATGTTCCTCGACGAAGACCAGACTCCGTCCTACCAGACGCGTCTGGACGAGGAAGGCCGCCTCGAAGAGCTGCTCAACCTGGCGCAAGACCGCCTCTCCGAGCTTCGCCTCGAGGCTCTGCAAGACGCCCTCGAAGACGTCGAGAACACGCTCCGCAACCTGCGCGAAGACGGCGAGCGCCGCCGCGAGGAGGGTCGTCCCGACACCCTGGTCCGCCGCTTCATCGAGCTGGCCGAAGTCGAGCGCAACCGAATTCACCGCATCATA